>CAYPGB010000006.1:34161-105264 GCA_964410365.1 uncultured Treponema sp. | reverse complement strand
ACGAATGTGTGGCGACTGAGGGTTACCGAACTGCGATATGCGAGTTGGTGTTTTCGTTAAGCCAGGAATTTTAACTTTGTCGTGAGATTTTGTTTCATAATAAAATATTTATCCTGTTTCTATTGACAGAAACGTAAAAAGAATGTATGTTACTATGTATAGAAACATAAAGCATTTGGAGGTTATTATGGAAAATGGAAAAATTCCTTACAAAATTTATTTGAATGAGGAAGAAATGCCTCGTCAATGGTATAATTTGCGTGCGGATATGAAAACAAAACCGGCACCGCTTTTAAATCCAGGAACTTTAAAACCTTGTTCTACTGAAGAACTTGAACATGTTTTTTGTAAAGAACTTGTAAAACAAGAATTAAATAACTCTGACCGATATATTTCTATTCCTCAAGAAATTCTTGATTTTTACAAAATGTATAGACCATCACCTTTGACTAGAGCATATTGTCTTGAGAAAAAACTTGGTACTCCGGCTAAAATCTATTATAAATTTGAAGGAAATAATACTTCTGGTAGTCATAAATTGAATTCTGCCATCGCTCAGGCTTTTTATGCAAAGGAGCAAGGTCTTAAAGGTGTAACTACAGAAACTGGCGCTGGACAGTGGGGAACTGCGATGTCAATGGCGTGTGCGTATCTTGATTTGGAATGTCGTGTCTATCAAGTTCGTTGTTCTTATGAACAGAAACCTCAACGTCGTGAAGTAATTAGAACTTACGGTGGAAAAGCTATTCCTTCTCCAAGTATGGAAACTGAAATTGGAAGAAAACTTAATGAAGAATATCCTGGATGTACTGGTTCTTTGGGATGTGCAATTTCGGAAGCGGTTGAATATGCAACAAATCATGATGGATATAGATATGTTTTAGGTTCTGTTTTGAGTCAAGTTCTTGTACATCAGTCGATAATCGGAATGGAAGCAAAAACTGCAATGGATAAATATGGAATCAAACCTGATGTGATAATTGGTTGTGCTGGCGGTGGTTCTAATTTGGGTGGTCTTATAAGTCCTTTTATGGGTGAAAAACTCCGTGGTGAAAAAGATTATCATTTTATTGCGGTTGAACCTGCTTCTTGTCCAAGTCTTACTCGTGGCGTATTTGCTTATGATTTTTGTGATACTGGTAAAGTTTGTCCTATGCAAAAAATGTATACTCTTGGTTCTCAATTTATGCCAAGTGCTAATCATGCTGGTGGACTTCGCTATCACGGAATGAGTTCGATTATCAGTCAACTTTATCATGATGGCTATATTGAAGCAAGAAGTGTTGAACAAACGGAAGTTTTTAAAGCGGCAGAACTTTTTTGTCGAGCAGAAGGAACTTTACCCGCTCCAGAATCAAGTCATGCAATAAAAACTGCAATTGATGAAGCTTTAAAATGCAAAGAAACTGGTGAAGAAAAAACAATTTTATTTGGGCTTACAGGAACTGGTTATTTTGATATGAAAGCTTATGAATCATTCAATAATGGTACAATGAGAGATTATATTCCTACTGATGAAGAAATAAAAAAATCAATAGATTTAATTCCTCGTTTTCCAGGAAATGATGATTTTTAATTTTTGTAAACATAATTACGTTTTATAAAATTTATGAAAAATTCCTCAACGTTATTGGGGAATTTTTTTATTTTAAAATAAAAATCGCATTTTAAATTTTTTAATGAAATCTTTTTTTTGAGGAAAATAAGAACAATCTTTTACAATTTTTTTGATTTTTGTTTATTTTTACTAAAGATTTAGACATTTATACAGTTTTTCTTTTTTATAAATCAATATATTATGTTAATCTTAGAAAATATTTTATGAGGTTTTATTTATGAACGGAAGAACAGTAAAAACAAAGATAAAAATTTTAGATTCTAATAAAAAGCCTTTGATAAATCGTGAGATTTCGTTTGTTCAGCAATCTCATGAATTTCTTTTTGGTTGCAATGCATTTGATTTTTTAAGTGAACAAATGGTTTCTGAAGAAAATCATAAAAAATTTTTAGCAGAAAGAAATGAAAAATGGCTTGAAATTTTTAATTTTGGAACGCTTCCATTTTATTGGGGGGCTTACGAAAGTGAAGAAGGTATTACAAATAAAGATGCAATGATGAAAGCCTCAAAAAAACTTCAATCAAATAATGTGATTTTAAAAGGTCATCCGTTGTGTTGGCATACAGTTTGTGCTTCTTGGTTATTAAAATATGATACGGAAACAATTTTTCAAAAACAAATGGAACGAATAAAAAGAGAAGTTTCTGATTTTAAAGGAATTATTGATATTTGGGATGCAATTAATGAAGTTGTAATTCTTCCTCATTTTAATCGTTATGATAATGCAGTTTCGCGTTTGGAAAAAAAATATGGTCAAGTCGGACTTGTAAAATCTGTTTTTGATGAAGCTCAAAAATATAATCAAAATGGAATTTTCTTATTAAATGATTTTAATACAAGTTCTGATTATGCGGATTTGATTGAAAAATGTTTGAACGCTGGTGTAAAAATTGATGCAATTGGAATTCAATCTCATCAACATCAAGGGGCTTGGTCTATGGAAAAATTGGAAGAAGTTCTTTTTCGCTTTGAAAAATTCAATCTTCCAATTCATTTTACAGAAAATACAATGGTTTCTGGTCGTCCAGTTCCTCCTGAAATTCAAGATTTGAATGATTTTCAATATGATGATGATGCTTCTACTCCAGAATTTGAAGAAAAACAAAAAAATGATATGGAAAAATTTTATCGTGCAATTTTTGAAAATCATCCACAAGTAAAAGCGATTACAAATTGGGATTTTTGCGATGGAGCTTGGTTAAATGCTCCTTCTGGCTTGTTACGAAGAGATAATTCTGAAAAACCAGTTTATAAAATGCTTAAAAATTTGATTAAAAATGAATGGTGGACAAATTTAACTTTAAAAACTGATAAAAATGGTTTTGTTGAAGTTGAAGGTTTTAAAGGAAAATATATAATTTCTTGTGAGAATAAAATCAGTGAAAAATTTGTTCTTGAAGAAAAAGATTTAGAAATTATTTTATAAAATAGAAGGTTTTTATGAGTACAAATATTACAGATATGAGCGTTGGTTCTCCATCAAAACATCTTTTAAAGTTTTCAATTCCTCTTTTAATTGGAAATATTTTTCAACAATTTTATAATATGGTTGATTCCGTTGTTGTTGGAAATTTTGTTGGACCAAATGCAATTGCTGCTGTTGGAACTTGCGGTTCTATGAATTTTTTCTGTTTTTCTCTGAGTTCAGGACTTGCAATTGGAATTGGAATTATTATTGCTCAGTTTTTTGGTGCAAAAGATGATAAAAATGTCCGTAAAACTATTGCGAATTCAATTTATGTTTTAGGAATTGCTACAATCATCATTTCTGTTTTAGGATTTTGTATTTGTCCTTTTGTGTTAAAACTTTTGAATTGTCCAGAAAATATATTACCTGATGCTGTAATTTATATGAGAACGACATGTTGTGGAATTGTTTTTGTCGTTTTATACAATGGAGTTGCATCAATTTTGCGAGCATTGGGAGATTCAAAATCACCTTTGTATTTTTTAATTTTATCTTCTATTATAAATCTTATTTTAGATTTAATTTTTGTTCTTGTTTTTAAATGGGCTGTTTTTGGTGTTGCAATTGCTACAGTTATTGCTCAAGCGGTTAGTGGAATTGTAAGTTTGATTTATGCTTATAGAAAAGTAGAATATTTTAAACTTTCAAAAGAAGAATTGAAACCAAATTTTCATATTATAATAAATTCTTTTAAATTGAGTATTCCTATTGCTTTACAAAATTGTTTAATTTCTATTTCTATGATGGTTTTACAAAGTGTAGTAAATACTTTTGGTGAAAAAGTTATGGCTTCTTATACAATTGTTATGAGAATTGAACAACTTGTTCAGCAACCGTTTAATTCTTTGGGTTCGGCAATTACAACTTTTAGTGGACAAAATTTAGGTGCAAAAAAAATTGAAAGAGTAAAACAAGGTTATCATCGTGGAATTTTGATTGCATTTATATTTTTTGTATTTATTTTAGTTTTGTTCCAATTTTTATCAAAATATATTGTAGGCTTTTTTGTAAAAGATGATGAAGTTATAAGAATTGGTTCTACAGGATTAAGAATTACATCTTGGTTTTATTTTTCTTTAGCGATGATTTATGTTCCTCGTTCTGTATTAAATGGATGTGGAGATACAAGTTTTGCAATGATAAATGGTGCAACAGAAGTTATTGGAAGAATTGTTTTTGCAAATATTTTAACAAAAATAACTTCTATTACTTTGTTTGGACGCATTATTCCAATTGGATATTGGGGAATTTGGCTTACAACCGCAATTACTTGGACTTTAACAGCAATTGTTTGCATTATCCGTTATAAAAGTGGCGTTTGGTTTAAAAAATCTGTGATAAAATAATTTTATTTTGAAATCTTTTCCAAATCAAAAGGTGTTTCTTGGTAAACATAATAATTTAACCAGTTTGAATAAAAAAGATGTGCAGTCGCTCGCCAATAACTAGTAGGCATTCTGTTTACATTATTTGTTGGAAAATAATTTTTTGGTAGAGCGATTTTTAAGCCTTTATCAATATCACGATAATATTCTTGTGCTAAAGTTAATGTGTCATATTCAAGATGACCTGTCATAAAAATTTGTCTATTATCTTTTGATTTGATGATTGTAACTCCAGCTTCTGCACTTTCTGCTAAAATTTGAAGTTTATTACATTTTAAAATATCATCTTTTAGAATTGTCGTATGCCTTGATTGTGGAATTGGAAAAGTATCATCAAAACCGCGTAAAAGAGGTTCATTTTCGATAATTCGTTCATTCATAAAAATACCGAACATTTTTTTATCTAATGGATATTTTTGAATTTCATAATGATGATAAAGTCCTGCCATGCTAGCCCAACAAAGATAAAGTGTGGAAAAAACATTTTTTTTTGCGTAATCCATAATTTCGCAAATCTCTTTCCAATAATCAACTTTTTCAAATTCAATTTGTTCTACAGGAGCACCAGTGATAATCATTCCATCAAATTTTTGTGTAAAAACTTTACTTGAAGGAATGTAAAATTTTTTCAGATATTCTTCTTGAGTATTTTTACTTTCGTGATTTTCCATTCTTACAAGAGAAATGTCTATTTGTAAAGGTGAATTGCCCAAAAGTCTAAGAATTTGAGTTTCTGTAGTTTCTTTTGTTGGCATTAAATTTACAATTGCGATTTTTAAAGGACGAATATCTTGTTGAGCTGCACGTTTTTCTGTCATTACAAAGATATTTTCTTTTTCGAGAATTTTTCGTGCTGGCAAATTTGAATTAATTCTAACTGGCATATTTTCTATTGTAGCAAATACAACGATTTTTTGCTATAATATGAACTTAAGTATTATGAATGATAAAAAATCGGCTATAAAAAAATTAAAACTTCTTGTTTATAATGGCAAAGTTGAAATAAATGATTTTAGAAAAAAAATAGATAACGCTTACAAAACGGTTTTTCTTCCTAATAATGTTGAATGTTCAGATTATAAATATGGAGAAATTCCTTGTGATGTTCTTGCTCCAGAAATTTATGCTTCTAACAGAATTATGATTTATATTCATGGCGGTTCGTATGTTGGTGGTTCAAGACTTGCTTATAGAAGTTTTTGTGCATCTTTAGCAAATAAGTGTTTTTGTCGAGTTGTAGTTCCTGAATTTAGACTTGCACCATCATATCCTTATCCTGCTGCAAATGAAGATATTCAAAATGTTTTTAAATCTCTTTTTACAGAAGAACAAATTTCTTGTGCGTTAAATACTCAAAAAGGTGAAAAATCTCAATTACCAGAAATAATTATTGCCGCCGATTCAAGTGGTGCATCTATGGCTTTTTCATTACTTTTTAATCTTCGAGAACGTTACAGAACTTGTATAAAAAGTATGATTTTATTTTCACCTTGGCTAGATGTTTCTCCAGAATCAAGTATTCTATCTTCAAAAAAAATTAATGATGAAGTTTTATCATCTGAGGCGATAAAAAAAAGTAGTCTTGTTTATACTTATGAATCAAATACAAGAAGTCATTTTGTTTCACCTTTATTGGCAGAACAATCTCTTTTACAAAATTTTCCTCCTATTTTTATTCAAATGGGAGAAAAAGAAATTCTTTTGGAAGATGCGAAAAAATTTGCAAAAAGAATGAATGAAATCAAAAATACTTGTGTACTTGATGTTTGGAAAGAAATGCCTTTTATGTTTCAAATGGTTCCTGAATTTATTCATGAATCTCATTTAGCGTTAGAAAGAATTGGAACTATAGTGACAGAAAATTTTGCAGGCGAAAAAGAAATCATCATAGAAAATAAACCAAAACTTGAACATAGTTTAAAATCAGAGGCTTAAAATGGAATTACTTTCTCCTGCTGGAAATGTTGAAAAATTGGCGTATGCGTATGCGTATGGTGCAGATGCCGCTTATATTGGATTAAAAAAATTTTCTTTACGCGTAAAAGCCGATAATTTTTATGAAGATGAATATAAAAAAGTTGTAGAATTAAAAAATAAATATCCTCAAAAAAAACTTCATTGTGCATTAAATATTTCTTTTCACGATGAAGAAATTGATGCTCTAAAACAAAATCTTGATTATTTTAAACTTTATCCAATTGATGCATTTATTGTTCAAGATATTGGAATTGTTCCACTTTTGCAAAAAGAATTTCCGAATGCAGATTTGCATTTAAGCACTCAATCTAGTTGTGTAAATTCTGAAGCGGTAAAAATGTATAAAAATCTTGGATTTAAAAGAATTGTTCTTGGAAGAGAAATTTCTCTAAAACAAATTCGTCGTATAAAAGATTCTGTTCCTGATATTGAACTTGAAACTTTTGTTCATGGTGCAATGTGTATAGCGTATGCTGGTAGATGTTTGATGAGTGCATATCTTACTGGACGAAGTGCACAAAGTGGATTTTGTTCTCATACTTGTAGATGGAATTTCCGTATTGGCGAAGATTTTCCAAAAAATCATCAGTTTACGGCGGAAGAAGCAAAAAAAATTGCAGAAAGTGGAAATCTTTTAATTGAAGAAGAACAACGCAAAGGTGAATTTTTTCCTATTTTTGAAGGAGATGATTTTACTGCAATTTTATCTTCCAAAGATATAAGAATGATAGAACATTTAAAAGATATGAAAGATTCTGGCGTGGATTCATTAAAAATTGAAGGACGAATGAAAAGCACTTATTATGTTGCGATGGTAACTCGTGCATATAGAAAAGCGTTAGATGTTTTGGAAGGAAAAATATCGTCTGAAGAGGCAGAACCTTTTATTTTAGAACTAGATAATGTTGCTCACAGAGAAAGTACAACTGGATTTTATTATAAAAAATCTGATGCAGATAAAACAACTTGTGGTGCAAGTGATAGTAAATATGAACTTGCAGCAGAAATTGTGAAAGAAATAAAAGATGATGATTTTGAAAAACTTTATCAAATGGGACAAAAAAATTATCAGAGTTATAAAGAAAATCTTGAATCTATGCATCCAGAAGCAAAAAAAGCTCGCTTAAAAGATTTAGAAATCCATCCAGACAGAAAAATTATTGCTTTTGAAAAAAAAGAAAATTGGCATCTTTATGAAATAAAATCTTTAAACAAAATAGATATTTCTATGGAAATTCAATTTGTATCACCAGAAATTGCGTTTGAATCTGCAAAAACAGGAGAATGGCAACTTATCAGCTTAGAAACTGGAACTTTAATGAATTGGGTTTGTGATGGTCATCCTTGTGCACTTTATACAAAATCAAAACTTTCAGAAAGTTCTCTTGTACGAGCGGAAGATCCTGAATTTGTTGAAGGAAAAATTCGCGATACTGGTCGCTAAAATTAAGTGCTTTTCCTTAAAAACTATTTATCAAATTGTAAATGCGTATTTAGAATGGTATACTTTATTTACGTTTTGGAGGATAAATACAATTATGGAAATGACTTTGCGATGGTACGGAACAGGCTTTGATTCTGTAACTCTTGAACAAATTCGACAAGTGCCAGGTGTTCATGGCGTTATTACAACTCTATATGATTCTGTTCCTGGAGAAGCTTGGGAACTTTCTGCAATAAAAAAATTAAAAAAAGAAGTTGAAGATTCTGGTTTAAAAATTTCTGGAATTGAAAGTGTAAATATTCACGATGATATAAAAATTGGTGGTGGAGAACGCGATAAATATATTGAAAATTATATAAAAACTTTGGAACGTTTGGGGCAAGAAGATATTCACATGGTTTGTTACAATTTTATGCCAGTTTTTGATTGGACTCGTTCTGAATTAGCTCGTCCTTGTCCAGATGGTTCTACGGTTCTTGCTTACAATTCTAAGGCTATTGAATCTGTAAAACCTGAAGAAATGTTTGAAAATCTTGATAAAAATTCGAATGGTTTTATTCTTCCAGGCTGGGAACCAGAACGCATGGCTCGTGTAAAAGAACTTTTTGAACTTTATAAAGACGTTACTCCAGAAAAACTTTTTGATAATCTTGTTTATTTCTTAAAAGCGATTATGCCAGTTTGCGACAAATATAATATTGATATGGCAATTCATCCTGATGATCCAGCTTGGCCTGTTTTTGGACTTCCTCGAATCATAACTTGTCAAGAAAATGTTGTAAAAATACTCAACGCTGTAGATAATCCTCATAATGGATTGACTTTCTGCACTGGTTCTTATGGAACGAATCGCAAAAATGATTTGTGTGAAATGATAAAAGCTGCAACTGGTAGAATTCACTTTGCTCACATTAGAAATTTGAAGTTTAACACTGCGATTGATGATTCTGTTTTAGATTTCCAAGAATCTGCTCACCTTTCAAGTGCTGGAACATTTGATATGTTTAAAATCGTAAAAACTTTGTACGAAACTGGTTTTGATGGTGTAATTCGTCCTGACCACGGTCGTATGATTTGGGGTGAAAAAGCAATGCCTGGTTACGGATTGTATGATAGAGCGTTGGGAGCCGCATATTTGAACGGACTTTGGGAAGCGTGCGAAAAATCTTTTGACCGAAGTGGCGTAAAAATCTATAGATAAAATCAAAAAGAGGAAATTATGAAACTCACAAATGAAGGCTTAAAAAATAAATCTGAATGGGAAAATAAAAATTATCTTTTGCCAAAATATGACAGAGAAATCATAGAAAAAAATACAAAAAAAAATCCTTTTTGGATTCATTTTGGTGCAGGAAATATTTTTAGAGCTTTTCAAGCAAATGTTGTGCAAAATCTTTTAAATGAAAAAGTTCTTGATTCAGGTTTAATTGTTGCAGAAGGTTACGATTATGAAATTATAGAAAAACAATATCGCCCGCATGATAATTTAAGTGTTCTTGTAACTTTAAAATCTTCAGGTTCTGTAGAAAAAACTGTTGTTGGTTCAATCATGGAATCTTTAACTGCAAATTCCGAAAATGAAAAAGATTGGGCTAAACTTTTAGAAATTTTTAGAAATCCTTCTTTACAAATGGTAAGTTTTACAATTACAGAAAAAGGTTATCTAATTAAAAATGCTGCTGGTGTTTTTATGCCTGGCGTTGAAGATGATTTTGCTTCCGGACCAGTTTTACCAAAAAGTTATATTGGAAAAATCGTAACACTTCTTAACGAAAGATTTATTAACGGAGAACTTCCAATCGCAATGGTAAGTATGGATAATTGTTCTCACAATGGAGATAAATTATACGCTGCAGTAAATGAATTTGCAAAAGAATGGGAAAATCGTGGCGTTTGTAAATCTGGATTTTTAAATTATATCAATGATGAGTCAAAAGTGTCTTTTCCTTGGAGTATGATTGATAAAATTACTCCGCGCCCTGACGCAAAAGTAGAAAAAATTCTTTATGATGATGATTTAGAAGAACTTGAACCAGTAATTACTTCTAAAAAAACTTATGTTGCTCCTTTTGTAAATGCGGAAGAAACTCAATATCTTGTTATTGAAGATAAATTTCCTAACGGTAGACCTGAATTAGAAAAAGCGGGATTATATTTTACAGACCGCCAAACTGTAGATAAAGTTGAAAAAATGAAAGTTTGTACATGTTTAAATCCTCTTCATACATTTTTGGCTTTAAGTGGATGCTTGCTTGGTTACACTTTAATTGCTGATGAAATGAAAGATGATGATTTAGTTCGTCTTGTAAAACGTTTAGGCTACGATGAAGGATTGCCAGTTGTTGTAGACCCAAAAATCATCAATCCTCGAAATTTTATTGATGAAGTTGTAAACATCAGAATTCCAAATCCTTTTATGCCAGATACACCTCAGAGAATTGCTTGCGATACAAGTCAAAAACTTTCAATCCGTTTTGGAGAAACTATAAAAGGTTATTTGGGGAGAAAAGATTTAGATTTATCAAACTTAAAAGTTATTCCTCTTGTGTTTGCACTTTGGCTTCGTTATCTTATGGCAACTGATGATAATGGTAATAAATTTGAATTAAGTCCTGACCCTCTTTTGAATGAAGTTTGTAAATATGTTGAAGGAATTGATGATTCAAATTTTGAGGAAAAAATAGAACCATTACTCCATAAAAAAGAAATTTTTGGTGTAGATTTGTATGATGCAGGGCTTTCTGAAAAAGTAAAATTTTATTTTGGAAAATTGATTTTAGGAAAAGGTTCTGTAAGAAAATTAATTCATACAATAGCCGAAGAAATTATTTAATAAAAAAATGGCAGTTTTAATTAAAAAACTGTCATTCATTTAAGAAAAATTGATAAAACATTAAACATAAAAAAGAGGCCTTTTCCTCAAAGAAAAGACCTCTCTTTTTTTATGCAATAGTTGCTTTTACAAAAACTTCTTTTACATTAGAATTTGCTTTTACAACAAGTCCATCTGCTGTTCCATTTTTTACTTCAAGAGAAACATTTCCGACATTGTTTTTATTTTCTACAGAAATATGATAAGTTATTCCTCTGAAAATTCTTGTAAATTCAGCTTGTTTTACATGTTTTGGAAGTCTAGGTTCTATTTCAAGCCCATTATGTTGAGGACGTAATCCACAAATGTATTGAGAAAGAGCAACAAAGTTCCAAGCGGCAGTTCCTGTAAGCCAAGAATTTTTTGCTTCACCTTCGCGTCTTGCTTCTTTTCCAGCAACCATTTGAGAATAAACATAAGGTTCAGTTCTGTGTATATCTGACCATTTGTCTTCAACCCAAGCAGGAGCAATTTTTGTATAGTGTTCCCACGCATCTTCTGGTCTACCGTTTACAACTTCTCCAATTATTACCCAAGGATTGTTGTGACAGAAAATTCCACCATTTTCTTTATATCCTGGTGGATATGATGAAACTTCTCCAAGTTCAACATGATAATCTTGATAAGCTGGCCAAAGAATTACAATTCCATATTTTGAATCAAGATATTTTTTTACGCTATCAAGAGATTTTTGTGGATAACCTTTGTCTGCTCCAACTTTTGCCATTGTTCCAAAGCCTTGTGTTTCGATGAAGATTTTTCCGTTTTTGCATTCGTTAGAACCGATTTTATTTCCAAAATCATCATAAGCACGAACGTACCATTCTCCATCCCAACCAGCAGTACAAATTGCTTCTTCCATTTTTTTGCAAAGTTCTTCTGCATGTTTTGCTTCTTCTTCTTCGCCCATAAGACGACACATTGCAGCATAATCTGGAGTAACAAACACAAACATTTGTGCAATCATAACAGATTCTGCATTTTTTCCATCTTTATTAGTAGAAGTTTGGAAAGAATCATTTGGATTTGTAGAGAAACAGTTTAAATTTAAGCAGTCATTCCAGTCAGCACGTCCAATAAGTGGAAGACCGTGTGGTCCTAGATGATTTGGAATATAATTGTAAGAACGTCTTAAATGTTCAAACATTGTTGCTTTGTTAGTTTCTGAATTATCAAAAGGAACATCAACTTTTAAGAAATCTGTATCACCAGTTTCGCGAATGTAATTTCCAACTCCAAGTACAAGCCAAAGTGGATCATCATTAAAGTTTGAACCAATATCAGCGTTTCCTCGTTTTGTAAGAGGTTGGAATTGATGATATGCAGAACCATCTTCAAATTGAGTAGCGGCAACATCATAAAGTCTTTCACGAATTCTTGAAGCAGGAAGTTGATGAGCGGCACCAAGCATATCCTGAGATGTATCGCGGAAACCAAGTCCACGACCAATTCCACTTTCAAAGTAAGATGCAGAACGTGCAAAATTGTATGTAACAACACATTGATATTGATTCCAAATTGCCATTCTGTCGAGTTTTTCATCTCCAGTTTTGATAACAAAATGAGAAAGAGTTTCGTCCCAGAATTTTTTCAAATCATCATACGCTGCTAAAACTTTTTCTTTTGAATCAAATTTATTCTGCAAAGCATAAGCTTTTTCTTTGTTGATAACTCCTGAAGCAGTATTTGTTCTTAAAAGTCCAGCTTTTAAAGCTTTTTCTTTATCTTCTTCAGAAAGGAATTTTTTATCATTTTCGTTTTCAATATAACCGAGAACAAAAATTAAAGTTTTTTCTTCTCCAGCTTTTAAAGTGATATTTACACGATGAGATGCAATTGGCGACCAACCATCTGCAATTGAATTTTCAGATTTTCCTGCGAGAACTGTCTGAGGATTTGAAATAGAATTATAAAGTCCTAAGAAAGATTCTCTGTCTGTGTCAAATCCATCAATTTTTTGATTGCACCAATAAAATGCAAAGTGATTTCTTCGTTCTCTGTATTCAGTTTTGTGATAAATTGCACTTCCTTCAATTTCAACTTCTCCTGTAGAAAAGTTTCTCTGGAAATTTTGACAATCATCAGAAGCGTTGTAAAGACACCATTCAACAAAAGAAACTAAACTGATTTTCTTTTCTGTTTTGCCTTCATTTTTTAATGTGAGCATTTCTACTTCGCAATTTTCTCCATTTGGAACAAAGTAAAGTGCTTCAGATTTTAAATCATTTTTTTTGGAAATAAATTTTGTATATCCAAATCCATGATGACATTCATAAAAATCTAATTCTGTTTGAGTTGGTTGCCAACCTGGATTCCAAATAACATTATCATCTTTTATGAAAAAATAATGACCATTATTATCTAATGGCATATCATTGTAACGATAACGAGTTAAACGTCTTAGACGAGCATCTGTGTAGAAAGAATATCCACCAGAAGTATTAGAAATTAGAGAGAAAAATTTTTCACTTCCTAAATAATTAATCCATGGATATGGAGTTTTTGGAGTTGTGATAACATATTCTCTGTTAGTATCATCAAAGTGTCCAAATTTCATATAAGGCCTCAGATAAAAAGAATAACGTTTTCAATTTTTACGAAAACGTTGTAGTAATTTTATTATACAATAGTTATTTTTAAAGTCAATTGCAAAAAATTCCCTATAATTTAGAAAAATTAACATTGATTATTTAAATTAACGACAGTTCCACCTTTTAAAAGTCTTCCAGAAACAATTATTTTTGAATTAACGAAATCTGTTTTGTTTTCTATTTTTTGAATTAATTTTTCTGCCATGAGTTTTCCCATAGTTACACCATCTTGTTCATAAGTTGTTAATGGAGGAATCATCATTGAAGTAAGCAAAATTCCATCATAACCGACAATACTTATATCTTTTCCGGGAATTAAATTTCTACTATCTAATTGTCTAATTCCTCCAAGAGCAGAATAATCATCTGGATAAAATATGCAAGTTGGAGGATTTTTTAAATCTAAAAGAATATTTGTTGCTTCTGAACTTATGATTGGTTCGTTGTAAAGACCTTGAATAACATATTCTTTTGGAATTGAAATATTATGAGATTTGCAAGTTTCTTTAAAAACAGAAAGTCGTTCTTTTGTTACAAAAGTATCTTCTCCATGAATTATTGCAATTTTCTTATGTCCCATAGAAATTACGTATTCTACCAGTTCTGCCATTCCTTTTTTGTTATCACTTATGATTGCTGTGTGATTTTCATCATAAAAATAATCTAAACTAACAGAAGGAATTTCACTTTGGAGTAAAAATTGTATTCCAGGTTTATCAAAATATGAATTTACAATAGCAACTCCGTCAAAATTTCTACTTTTTATATGATTGTAATAATCATCAGAATTTGAAGGATTTTTTGTTGTAAAAGTGATGTCAAAACCATTTTCTAAAGCAACGCTTTGTAATCCGCTGATAACTTTCGCAAAATATTGATGTTGAAATCCAGAACCAGTATTATCTTCAAAAATAACACAAATATTGTTGGTTTTGTTTGTTCTGAGAGTTCTTGCTGCCAAATTAGGATGATAATCCATTTCTTCAGCTTTGTTTTTTATCAATTTTATTGTTTCTTCGCTAATTTCAGGGCTTCCTTTTAATGCTTTACTAACAGTAGAAAAAGAAACCTTACATTCTTTAGCGATGTCTTTTAGCGTTGTCATTAAAAACTCCAAAAAGATTCTTTAATATAACTATACTTCCTTATTGAAGTTTTCGCAAACGTTTTCGTTGGTGAAAATTACCTAATTTATAATAAAAAATTATGCAGAATATTCTATCAAGTCTTTTTGAATAAAGTTGTTTCGTTTTCTATATTAGATAATATACTTTCAAGTTCTTTTCTTTCATTTCCATACTATTTTCTCCAAATTTATTGATTTTTTACCCATTCATTATATTCATCAATCGACATAATGCGTTCAATTCTAGCATCATCTCCATCTAAGTTGTAGTCTCCTCTAAAATAAAGATTAAATGCATCTGTAACCTTGTATGTTATATTGCCTTGTTCTGGTAAATCATTAATAGACAATGAAAACTCTACGGTTCTAAAATCTTCATTAAAATAGTCTCTTTGTGATTTTAAATTATCAAGTTCATAAAGATTTGTATTCAGAATCACTGTTAATTCTTTTATCCTATAGCCAGAATCATTATAAATACCAATTTTTATAGATTTTCTATGGGGATTAATAGAATACCAAGAGTAAGGAATATCTTTATTACGTACATATAAATTATAATAACCATCAAACTTATTTGCCACTTTTAATTCTACATTTCTAACCCATGAATTATCTTGTGCATTATCAGCAATTTTTTCCCATTCTCTAAGGATTCGTTGACATACTAATAATACATTTCTATCTGGAACAACTTGCAGAAGCCTGCAATACGGCTACAAGTTATATTGGATTGATGGAAATTTATAAAAACATTCCAAAACTTTCCACAATTGAACGAATTGCAAATGCATTAAATGTTGAACCTCAAGTGCTTTTTCAGAATATAGAAAAAAATTCAACCACTGAAAAGAAAATTGAGTCCATAAAGAATAACGTAATTTCAGCTATGGAAAAAGAACTCGTTCGTTCCTTGAGAGAAAATTTACTGTAAAATCACAATTTTCTAGGGGACTTTTCAAAATCGCAAAAAAAACTCTGCAAGAAACAAATCCCGCAGAGTTTCGTAAAAAATTGGTGGTTGAATTTATCGAAACCACCAAATAAAGTTTCAAGGTTATTTTGAGAACCTCAATGACTATTAATCATCGCTTCTTGCAATGGCGACTAAAGTAAAGGTTTCATAGATGTCATATATGCTCTAAGTTTTCTTCCTACAACTTCAATAGGATGATTTCTAATTTCTGCATTAACATCAACTAATTCTGCGTTATTTACAGAATTGTCTTTTAAATTTAAACCTTTTCCAACTACATCAGTATGAATGTTTTTCATAAAATCTTTCTTTAAAAGAGGAACTGCTGCGTTGCTGAATAAATAACATCCATATTCTGCTGTATCAGAAATTACACGGTTCATTTCATAAAGACGTTTTCTGTCAATAAGATTTGCAATTAGAGGAACTTCGTGTAAAGATTCGTAATAAGCTGATTCTGGTTTAATTCCTGCATCAACCATTGTTTCAAATGCAAGCTCACAACCAGCTTTTACCATTGCTACAAGTAAAATTCCTTTATCAAAATATTCTTGTTCAGAAATTTCTTCAGAAGATTCATTATTTTGTTCAAAAGCAAGTTTTCCTGTTTCTTCTCGCCAAGTTAAAAGATTATTATCTTTATTTGCCCAATCTTTCATCATTGTGCTAGAGAATTCTCCAGAAATAATATCATCCATGTGTTTTTGATAGAGTGGAGCAAGAAGTTTTTTAATTTCTTTAGAAAGTTCATTTGCTTTAATTTTTGCAGGATTAGAAAGTCTGTCCATCATATTTGTAATTCCACCCCATTTTAAAGCTTCTGAAATTACATTCCATCCGTGCATTAAGAATTTTGTTGTATATTCTGGAGAAAGACCTTCTTCAATCATTTTGTCGTAACAAACAATTGTTCCTGCTTGTAACATTCCGCACAAAATAGTTTGTTCACCCATAAGGTCAGATTTTACTTCTGCAACAAAACTTGACTCAAGAACGCCGGCTTTACTTCCGCCCATTCCAACTGCCAAAGCTTTTGCGTAAGCCCAACCTTTTCCTTCTGGGTCGTTTGCTGGATGAACTGCGATTAAATCTGGTACACCAAATCCGCGTTCAAATTCATGATAAACTTCTGTTCCAGGACCTTTTGGAGCACACATGATAACTGTAATATCAGGACGAATAATCATTCCTTCTTCAATCATATTAAATCCATGTGAATACCAAAGAGCAGAACCTTGTTTCATTAATTTTTGAACTTCTGTTATAACTGGAGTATGTTGTTTATCTGGAGTAAGATTTCCTACTAAATCTGCTGTAGGAATCATTTCTGCGTAAGTTCCTACTTTAAAACCGTTTTCTGTTGCATTTTTCCAAGATTGACGTTTTTCTGAAATAGCTGATTCACGAAGTGCATAAGATACGTCTAAACCTGAATCGCGAAGACATAATCCTTGATTTAATCCTTGTGCTCCACATCCTACAATGACAATTTTTTTGCCTTTAAGAGCATTTACTCCATCTGCAAATTCATCTTTTGACATTGAACGACAATGTCCCAACTGAAGGCGAGCTTCACGCCAAGGAATTTTGTTGAAATAATTTTCACCCATTTTTATCTTACCTCGATATATTTTATTTCAGAGTTACTTTTAAAAACTGAGTTTTTAGAGTTTCCCTTTTTTTGTAAAATTTATATGACACTTATATACTATAAAAATTTAATAGATGTTTCAAGGTTTTATTAATTGCTATTAAAAAACTTAAGTATTTTTTAAGAAAAACTATTTTAAACTAAAACTTTCTGGTAAAAGTTCTTCTAAAGTGAAAGTTTTTATTTCATTTTTAGAATTTGCCAAGATGATTTTAAAATCTTTAGAACAAAATTCCGCCATCACTTGACGACAAATTCCGCATGGTGAACAAAAATCATCAATTTTACCATTTTTTCCACCAACAATTGCAATTGCATAAAAATCATTTTCGCCTTCACTAATTGCTTTAAAAAAAGCGGTTCTTTCGGCACAATTTGTTGCACCGTAAGTTGCATTTTCTATATTACAACCAGTAAAAATTTTTCCATTTTTTGTAAGAAGAGCGGCTCCAACGTAAAAATTTGAATATGGAGCGTAAGAAAATTTTAACATAGCGGAAGCTTTTTTTATTAAGTCTAAATTTGAAATCATAAAAATATTTTAACTTTAGACTTATAAAAAGAAAAGAAAAATCACTATTTTTTTTTCATTTTTTTTTGTATATTGTCGTCTATGAAATATTCTTTAGTTATTTTTGATATGGATGGAACAATCCTTAATACTTTAGATGATATGACAGATTCTATTAATCATATCTTAACTTTGCATAATTTACCAAATCATAAAATTGATGATGTAAAATATATGGTTGGAAATGGAATTCCAAAACTTGTAGAAAGAGCTATTCCAAATGGAAAAGAAAATTCTGAATATGATGTGATTTTAAAAGAATTTATTGAATATTATGCATCTCATAGTGCAATAAAAACGGCTCCTTATAAAGGAATTGTTGAGTGTATAAAAAAACTTCATCAAAATGGAATAAAAATTGCAGTCAATACAAATAAAGTTGAATCTGCCGCAATTACTTTGTGTGATGATTATTTTCCAAATTTGTTTGATATTATTTCTGGAAGTAAAAAAGACATTCCTCCAAAACCTGCTCCAGATGGAATTTATGAAATTTTAGATAGAGCAAAAATGTCTTTGGAAGAAGTCCAAAAAAATCATTCTGCGGTTTTTATTGGTGACTCTGATGTTGATATGCAAACTGGAATGAATGCGGGGCTTGATGTGATTGGCGTTGATTGGGGATTTCGTGGAAGAAAATTTCTTGAAGAAAACGGAGCACCTTTAATAGTAGATAATGCAGATGAATTATTTAATTTTATTGTAAGTAAAAATTAAATTGTAAAAGACGTTTCAATTAATTATAATATTTTTATGTTTTACGATTATTATGATGTCGCCGTTGTTGGTGCCGGACACGCTGGAATAGAAGCGGCTTTAGCTTGTGCTAGAATGGGACTTAGAACTATTTTAATTACTCAAACTCCAGATTCAATTGCTCGAATGAGTTGTAATCCTTCTATTGGTGGAATTGCAAAAGGAAATATTGTAAGAGAAATTGATGCTCTTGGTGGAGAAATGGCAAAATTGATTGACCATTCTATGATTCAATTTAGAATGCTTAATAAAAGTCGTGGTCCTGCTGTTCAAGCTCCTCGTTCTCAAGCGGATAAAATAACTTATTCTATGCTTGCACGTAAAATTTGTGAAAAAGAACCAAATCTCTTCACCTTAATGGATACAGTTATTGATATTTTAACGACATCTTCATCAACTCCTTTACCTCCAAATGCAGACTCCCAAGCAGAAAAAGGTACAATCCCTGGAGAAAGTAGACATTATGGTGAAACAGAAGCGGCAAAAAGTGGAATGCGTCAAAAAGTTACGGGAATTGTTACTGAACGCGGAAGAATAATTCCAGTTCGTTCTGTCGTTCTTACAACAGGAACTTTTTTGGGTGGAAGAATTTTTATTGGTGAATATGATGCACCTTGTGGAAGAGTTGGAGAACCTGCGGCGTATGGACTTACAGAAAGTTTACATCGTTTGGGTTTTACAACAGGAAGATTAAAAACCGGAACTCCACCAAGAATTCTTCGTAAAACAATAGATTTTTCTAAAATTGAAGAACAAGTTGGCGACTCTCAAGTAATTCCTTTTAGTTTTGAAACAAAACAAATTGAACGTCCAATGGTTCCTTGCCATATTGTTTATACAAATCCAGAAACTCATAAAATAATTCGAGAAAATATCAATCGTTCTCCTTTATATTCTGGAAAAATTCATGGAATTGGTCCAAGATATTGTCCTTCTATTGAAGATAAAGTTATGCGTTTTGCAGAAAGAGAGCGACATCAGATTTTTGTTGAACCAGAAGGACTTGAAACTGATGAAATGTATTTAAATGGGCTTTCTTCAAGTTTGCCAGAATGTGTTCAAGATGCATTTTTGCATACAATGACAGGATTTGAAAATGCTGTTCAAAGTCGACCTGGTTATGCAGTTGAATATGATTTTGTTGAACCAACTCAACTTTATCCTTCCTTAGAAACAAAAAGAGTTGCAGGATTATTTAATGCAGGACAAATTAATGGAACTTCCGGATATGAAGAAGCAGCTGGACAAGGAATTGTTGCAGGAATTAATGCTGCTTTATACGCAAAATCTCATATTCAAACTTGTGGACCTTTAAGTGCAATTCCTTCTACAATGAATGGAATTCCTACAAGTATGGAAGAGTCTTCTTTTAAATTAAAAGCAACAATGACAGCAGAAGAAAAACATCAATTTGCTGAAAATTCTGCACGCGAAACAAAACAATTAAATGATTTTATTGCAAAATTCCAAAAAGATGCAGGTTATGAAAATTTTGAAATCATTCCAGAATATAAACCTTTAGTTCTTAGAAGAGATGAAGCATACATTGGAGTTTTAATTGATGATTTAGTAACTTTGGGAACAAAAGAACCTTATCGAATGTTTACCGCTCGTGCGGAGTATAGATTAAAACTTCGTCATGACACAGCAGATAGAAGACTTTCAAAATATGCGTATGAATGTGGATTAAAAACTCAATCTCAGTATGATGCAATTTGTGAAAAATATGCTCGTCTTGAAGAAATTGAAGCTCAAATATTAAAATCTCCAGAAATGGAAAATCCAGGTTATCCAGAAGAAGAATGGAATGAAGCGAAAATTGAAGTAAAATATAAATATTACATCGAAAAACAAGACAGAAGAGTAGAAAAACTTCACAAAATGGAAAATACTCATATTCCACCAGATTTTGATTATGGAAGTATTCCTTCACTTTCGGCAGAATCTCGTTTAAAATTGGAAGAGGTTAGACCAATCACTTTGGGACAGGCAAACAGAATTTCTGGAATTCGTAATTCAGATATTATGTTATTGATGGTTTATCTAAAAAGATAAATCTCTCCGACAGATTTATACTTTTTATAGTTCAAATAAAAAATCTATAAAAAATTTATGATGATTGTCTAAATCTTTTGGTTCTTTTTCCTTTGGCGGAAGTGGCTTTCTTTTTGGTGGAAAGTCATCTTCTAGTTTTGGTGGATAAAAATCCTTTTTTGGTTTTCTTTTAAATTCTTTATCAAAATCTCTATGATTTTTTTTAGGTAGTTTTCTGAAATCATTTGGTTTATCTTTTGGAGGTTTTGGTTTACAAGATGGTTTTTTATCATCTTTATCATTTTTACGTTTTTTAGGTTCCTCATCATCTTCAATTATTGTAGTAATTACAATTTTGTTTGAATTTTTTTTGTCTTGAGAGGTAATTTTTTTTGAATTCGCAAAAATTGTTCCACTTGATAGAATTGTTAAAATTCCAAAAATTGTTAATGTTTTAAAAATCTTTTTCATTTTGTACTCCCGTCTAAGATTAGACTTTTTTATAAATTTTGTTTTTGTTGATGATTTCACTATAAATCTTTTGTGAAGAGAAATCTTTAAACTTTCATAAGACAAAAATAAGAGATTTCTTATTTTATTTTTGTTCCATTGAAGTGAATAATCTTTTATAATAGTTTTATGAAGAAGATTATAAGTTTATTTGTTTTTTTATTTTCTTTTTTGTTATTATTTTCTCAAACCGATGGTTACAGAGGTCAAAGAAAAACTCTCGATAAGGTTGATGGAAAAATTGTAAATATATCATATTCTCCAAGTAATAAAAGCATTGATATATTTTTTTCAGTTCCAGTTGATCCTCGAAGTATTTCTGGAAATGATATTTTTCTTGATAATTCTCCAATTGGGCGAAATACAAAAATCACTTTTAACAAAGACGGAACTCAAGCAAGAGTTTCTGTAAATAAAAATCCTCCATTTACTGTAAAAATAAACAATGTGAAAAGTTATAATGGAAAAAATCTTCCTTCTTATTCAAAAAAAATATTCTAAAGGAAATAATTATGGAAAAAATATTAATTGTAGAAGATGATGATGGAATTAGCGATTTTGTAAAATTAGAATTAGAACATGAAGGTTTTCAAACTTTAATTGCGAGAGATGGTCGCGAAGCGTTAGATTTTTTTGAAACTTTTTCGCCAGATTTAATTTTACTTGACGTAATGCTTCCAAAATTGAGCGGACTTGAAGTTTTAAGAAGAATTAGAAAATCATCTCAAGTTCCTGTAATTATGGTAACTGCAAGAGGAGAAACTTACGACAGAGTAAATGGTCTTGATGCTGGTGCAGATGATTATCTTCCAAAACCTTTTGAAATTGAAGAACTTTTAGCAAGAATGAGAGCGGTTTTTCGACGTTCAAATTTTTTTGTTTCAGACTCAAAAATCTATAAAATTCAAGAGATAGAACTAAACACCGAAAGTATGAAAGTTACTGTCGGAAAAAATATAATCGATTTATCAAAAACAGAATTTTTAATGTTAAAACTTTTTATGGAAAATAAAAATAAAGTTTTGAGCCGTGACAAAATAATTGATGAAATTTGGGGAAAAGAACATTTTATTGATATAAATACAGTTGATGTTTATATTGGTTATCTTCGTGCAAAAATCGATCAAACTTTGGGAAAAACTTATATAAAAACGGTTCGCGGTTCTGGTTATATGATGATTGATGAGGAATAATTTTGCAAAAAAAAGATTTTCATTCGGTTGCAGTACGACTTGCATTTAGATTTTCTCTTTTAGTAACAATTGCTGTCATTTTGCTTTCATTTAGTTTTATAGCGATGTTAAATCTGATTGTTCAAAATCAAAAATCAGAAGAACTTTATGGAGCGGTAAAAATCATCGAAAAAGGTATAAAAAAAACAGAAAATGGTGAAATTATTTTGGAATATGAAAAAATTCAACTGCCATATTTTATTTCTTATGTAGTTTATGAAAAATCACAAAATAATAAAAATTTAATTTTAGGAACAAATGACCCTTATCTTCCAATTTTACCACTTACAAAAAAGAAAGCAAAAAAATATTTAGAAAAAGATTTTTTTATTGATGGAGATTTAAATATTTTTTATTTTACAAAAATTTTAAGAACATCAGAAAAATCATCACAAATTATAATAGAAACTTCTTTAAATATGGAAACAGATTCTTTTACAAGAATGTCAAAACAAGTTCCAAAAAATATTTTATTTTTTCTTCCTCCAGTTTTAATTTTATCTTTTTTTATTTCACTTTTTATTACAAAACGAACAATTCAGCCTGTAAAAAAAATTACTGCAACCGCAAAAAAATTAAGTTTTTCTAATTTGGACACTTTGTTACCAGTTTCAAAAAATGATGATGAAATTGATGATTTAGCAAAAACATTTAATAATTTATTTAAAAGATTAAAATCAGATTTTGAAAGAGAACGACAATTTACAAGCGATGTTTCTCACGAATTAAAAACTCCAATCGCCGTAATTTTGGGGCAAACAAATCTTTTAAAACGTTGGGGAAAAAATGATTCTGTGCAATTAGAAAAATCACTTGATGCAATCATAAAAGAATCAAAATCCATGTCGAGTATAATAGAAAATCTTTTGCAAATGTCCAGAATTGAAAACGGAAAAATTAAACCAAATCTGGAAAATTTTCGCATTTTTGATTTATTTGAGCGAGTGAAGGAAGAAGTTTTTAGCATTGATTCAGAAATTCAGTTTGAAATAAATTGTGATGAAAAAAAATATATAATTGCAGATAAAGAATTACTTCATCAAGTTTTTATGATTATTGTTTCAAATAGTATAAAATATTGTAAATCGGCAGAAATTTCTCCTATAAAAATCATTTGTTCTTTTACAAAAGAAGCTGAAAATTTAAAAATTTCAATAAAAGATAATGGAAAAGGTTTTGATGAAAAAACAAAACTTCACGCATTTGAACGTTTTTATCGTGGCGATGAAGCTCATTCTCGTTCTGCTGGCGGTAGCGGATTGGGACTTTCTATTGCAAAAACAATTATAAATTCTATGGAAGGTTCGATTTTTGCAGAAAATAATCAAGGTGCAGAAATTATAATTCTTTTAAAAGAATAAATTTAAAAATAAGAATCTTCTTATAAATTTCTTAGAAAAAATCCAAAGTTTTCTCTTAAAAAAAATGGTTTAATAAAATCAGATTAAAAATCACAACTTTTGTAAAAGAGGAATTTATTATGAAAAGAATTTATTTTATAGGATTTTTTATTTTTGTTAGTATTTTATTTTCTAGTTGTATTGTTTTAGATTTTGAGGAAAAAACTTATGAAAAACCAAAACTCATTGTAAAAAATGAGGCTTCAAAAACAGGTTACGATGCTTGTTATATTTCAAATGTTTATTATAAAACTTCAAAATATGATGAGTGGACTGAACTTTTGTCAAATGATGATTTTTATGATGATGATTATAAAACTTTTTCTCTAAATGAAGATAGTTATTATTTTTGTGTAAGAATTGTTTATCCAAATATGAGTTATCGTTATGATTATTATGATGATTTTATGACTTATTCCTGTGAATATTTAGAAATGGGCGATAAAGCAGTTCTTAGTTTTGATGGTGAAGAGATTTATATTTATAAAAAATAAATCGGGCAATATTTAAAAAAGTTATTCGGGCAAAAAAAAGACTGTCTTAAAAATGAAATTGATTCATTTAAGGCAGTCCTTTTTTTAGGTAAAAAAACACTAAAATTCTTTTTTTTCTGTCTTACGTCTTTTATTCAAAAGTTTTCTTTCAAGAGTTGTTTTCTTTTGATGAAGAGTTGCAGAAGGTTTTACGAAGTATTCTCGCTTTTTGTATTCGCGAATAATGCCTTCTTTTTCTACCATGCGTTTAAAGCGTTTGATTGCTTTTTCAATGTTCTCTGAATCTTCTACATTGATAGTTGCCATTTTTTGTGTCACCTCCTGTTGTTCGGAAATACCGTAAAAACGTTAATCATTTTATAAAAAAATAAAATAAATTTCAAGATTTTATTCTCATAACTATGAAAATTGTGCTTGTCTTAATTTGTAATATGCACCTTTTTTCTCCATAAGTTCTTGAGGAGTTCCACTTTCTACAATTCCGTTTTTATCAATTACAAAAATTCTGTTTGCATTTTGAATGGTGGAAAGTCTATGTGCAATTACAAAACTTGTTCTTCCTTTTAAAAGATTTGCAATTCCAGCTTGAACTAAAAGTTCTGTTTTTGTATCAATGCTAGAAGTTGCTTCATCAAGAATTAATATTTTTGGAGAAGAAAGCATTGTTCTTGCAAAAGCAACTAATTGTCTTTGTCCGTTGCTAAGTTCTCCACCACGAGCAGTTAATTTTGTTTCGTATCCATCTTTCAATTTTGAAATAAAATCATCTGCGTGAACGGCTTTAGCAGCATTTACAATTTCTTCATCAGAAGCATCTAATTTTCCATAAGCGATATTTTCCTTTATGGTTCCACTAAAAATATAATTATCTTGAGTCATAATTCCCATTTTTGTTCTAAGACTTTCAAGTTCAATTTCTTTTATATTTTTACCATCAATAAGAATTTCTCCACCTTGAATATCATAAAATCTGCTAATTAAATTTACAATTGTAGATTTTCCTGCTCCTGTTGGACCTACAAGTGCAATTGTTTCTCCAGCAGTTACATCAAAACTAACATTTGAAAGAACATTTACATCTTTTTCATAAGCAAAAGTTACATTTTTAAAACTAACATCACCTTTAATATCATCAATTTTTTGAGCATTTTCAGAATTTATGATGCTTGGTTTTGTATCGATTATTTCAAAAATTCTTTCTGCACCGCTAGCAGATTTTGTAAACTGATTATAAAAATTACTTAAATTCATAATCGGTTGCCAAAACATTCCAACGTAACTTCCAAAAGCAATATAAGTTCCAATTGAAACATTATCAATTCCAATAACTTTTATACCGATGAGATATAAAGCCATTGTTCCAACACTCCAACATAAATCAATCCACGAACCAAAGCCATCACACCATCTAACTGCTCTGATAAATTCTTTTCTGTCTGCCCAAACTAAATCTTCAAATGTATTTTGTGTTTCTTGTTCTGCATGAAAACTTTGGATAATTTTGATTCCAGATAAATCTTCATTTACAAATGCATTCATATTTGAAGATTTTTGTCTTTGAGCTTTCCAGTGTTTTTCTGCTTTTGTTGAAATTAATATAATTCCAATAATCATAAAAGGTAAACTGCAAAGTGCTGCCAAAGCTAATTTCCAATTTTTTACGAACATAATTACAAGAACGGCAATTACTGTAATTATATTTGGAATAAAAGTT
Source organism: uncultured Treponema sp. (assembly GCA_964410365.1). Lineage (GTDB taxonomy): Bacteria > Spirochaetota > Spirochaetia > Treponematales > Treponemataceae > Treponema_D. Next base: position 79,445 of record CAYPGB010000006.1, on the reverse strand, counting down.
GTGATTGCGTTTTCTATTACATCTTTTAATGAATTTGTATCACCAATTATTCTTGCGAGAATTTTTCCAGAAGGACGTGAATCAAAAAATGATAAATCTAATGTTTGAATATGATTGTATAATTCTTGCCGAAGATTTTGAATCACTTTGTTACTTGTTTTTGCCATGATAATCATTCTGATTTTTATAGCCATTACAGCAAGCAAGTTTAATCCCGAAGCAATTAAAACTATGCGAATAAGTCCAAATAAATCTTTGGGAATTATGTATTTATCAATTGCACGTTCATACAAAAGAGGATTTATTAAATCTACAGCAGTTCCAAATGCCATCATTACAAAAACTAAAATAATCGTCTTTTTATAATCAAAAAGATATTTAAAAAGGCGAGGCATTGTTTCAAAAATTGATTTTTTTACTGTTTTTTCGTCTATTTTATAACTATTCATTTTTTACCTTTGTTTTACCTAAAACATAAAATGATTTTAATATTGAGAATCGTAAGTTTCTTTATAAAGACCGTTAAGATTAATCAATTCTTCGTGAGTTCCACTTTCTGCAACAGAACCATTATTTAACACGATAATTTTATCTGCATTTCTTACAGCACTAATTCTGTGTGCAATAATAATTTTTGTCATACCTTTTAATTCTGACAGAACTTCTTGAATTTCATGTTCGGTTTCTGTGTCCAAAGCAGAAGTTGAATCATCAAGAACTAAGATTGGTGTATTTCTTGCAAGTGCTCGGGCAATTGTTATTCTCTGTTTTTGTCCGCCACTCAAACCAACGCCGCGTTCACCAATGACAGTTTGTTCTTTTTCTTCCATTTTGTTTACAAATTCTGCACTATGAGAAAGATCCAAGGCGAGTTTAACTTGAGCATTTGTGATTGTTTTTCTTTCTCCAAGTTTTATATTTCCTTCAATAGTATCACTAAAAAGAAAAACATCTTGCATAACACAAGTAATTGCTTTTCTGAGAGTTTGAAGAGGAAGATCTTTTATATCAATTCCATCAATTTTTATGCTACCACTAGAAACATTGTACATTCTTTTTAAAAGATTGATGATTGTTGTTTTTCCAGAACCAGTTGCTCCCATTATTCCAAGAGTTTGTCCAGATTTTATTTCAAAAGAAACATCTTTTAAAATATCTCTTCCGTTAGAAGAATAAGTTACATTTTCAAAAGAAACATCTCCATTTATATCAGCCATTGGAAAAAGTTGTGCTCCAGAAATTTCAACTACATCATCATTTTGATTTGCGTTTAAAGGCGATTCATCTTTTATTTGAGGAATTTGTTCATAAATTTTATTCAGTTTTTTTATACTTGCTTTTGCAGAAGAAAAACCGTTTGTTAACCAACCTAGCATTTCCATTGGCCAAACAATATTTCCGGCGTAAGAAATCATTGCCATAAGTTGTCCAATTGACATTTCTTGACCGTTTACATTTTTTATAACAAAAATTCCACCAATCAAAAGAACTGTTACAGAAATTGTTCTTGTAATAATTTGTATGATTGGATTGTATTTTACAAAAACGCGAGATAAATCAATATTTAATTCATAATATTTTTGATTATGTTTATGAAATTTGTTAATTTCAAATCCTTCTCGAGCAAAAGCTTTTACTGTTCTAACTCCCGCAAGATTTTCCGCTGCAGTATTATTTAATTCTGAGTTCTTTTGAGAAACTTCTCCAAAAATTGAATCTAATTTTTTTTCCATTCTAATTGCAACAAAAGCAGAAAGAAGCATTCCAATGATTGGAATTATTGAAAGGAAAAAATTGATTTTTATCATAAAATACATTGATGTAATTGTTCTGATGATAACTTCTGCCATCAAAATTCCCATGTAAGCAGTAATATCCCAAATTCTATCAACATCATTTGTAACGCGACTCATAAGTTCACCAGAATTTATGCCATCAAAAAAATTTGCACTTAAACTTTGTATTTTTTGAAAGAGGTTGATTCTTATTTCCGAAGCAATTTTAGAACCACTCCAATCACATAAAAATTCTTTTGTATATTGGAAAATACATCTTCCAACGCCAATTCCTAAAATCCCAAGTAAAAGAATTTTTAAAGGTTCTAAATTCTGAGCAACAATAACATCATCAACAATGTGTTGAACAATAATTGGAGCGTACATATCGAGTAAAATACTAAAAATTACAGCAAGAAGTGCAATAAAATAAAGAGGAAGATATTTCCTAAAATAAGAAAATAATTTAAGTTTGGTGTCCATAAATGTACCTAAAAGTCAAAAAGGCACCCTGAAAATCAAAAGCGTATACAATTTAGAATATAAAATAAAACTTGTTGAATGTCTAGTAAAAAAGCAGATGTTTTATACTATATTTTATATATTTCAAAAAATTAATATAAAGGATATTATTTGATTATGTATTTTTATATGTTGTGTTTAGGAATTTTGGGTGGAATTTGTTTTGGAATTCAAGGACCAGTGAATACTGCTTTGGGAAAACGAACTGATGTTTTTCAAGCGTCATTAATTTCGTTTTTTGGAGGAATGTGCATTTCTGGAATAATTTCTGTTTTTCTTGGAACTGGTGATTTTTTTCTTTTAAAAGAAGTAAAAATTTGGCAGTGTCTTGGAGGTCTTTACGGAGTTGTAAATGTTTGTGTAACAGTTGCAGCTATTCCAGTTTTGGGAGCAGCACTTTCTTTTACGTTGATAATGTTAGGACAAATTATTTCTGGAGCAATAATTGATTTTTTTGGACTTTTTGGAAGTTTAAAAACAGAATTATCAATTTCTAGAATATATGGAATTTTTATAATTATTGTAGGCGTGATTTTAATTTATTTTGGAAGCATAAAAAAATCGGAAAAAGAAAAAAAATCTAGTAAATGGAAAATCTTTTTTATGATAATGTTTTCTATAATTGCAGGAATTTTGGGAGCAATGCAATCTCCAACAAATGCTTCTCTTGCAAAATTAATAGGAAATTGGGAAGGAACTTTTATTTCCTTTTTCGTAGGAACAATTGCTTTATTTTTTGTTGTTTTAATTGTAAATAAAGGAAGATTAAAAACTATAAAAAATGTAGGAATCAAACCTTGGATGATGATTGGTGGTGCTTACGGCGTTTTAGGCATATTTTTAAATTTATATACAGTTCAATTTTTAGGAACTGCTCTTTTAGTTTCTTGCACGATGATAGGACAACTTTCTGCTGGATTAGTAATAGATTCTTTTGGATTAATTCAAACTAAAAAAGTAAAAATTAATTTTTTAAGAATTCTTGGAATTATTGTGATTGCAATTGGAATTTTATTTGCTTAGTTTTCCTAAAATTGTAAAAATCAAAAAAACAAAAATATCTACAGCAACAATTGTACTTCCAACTGGTGTTCCTCCCAAAATTGCAATCAATAATCCTGAGATGGAGCAAAAAACAGAAATTATTGCAGAACAGATTGTTACAGATTTAAAACTTTTAAAAACTCGCATTGCCGAAATTGCAGGAAAGATTACTAAAGCAGAAATTAAAAGTGAACCAACTAAATTCATTGCTAAAACTATTATGATTGCAATGATAACTGCTATAACTAAATTATAAATTGAAGCGTGAGTTCCAACTGCTTGTGCAAAATTTTCATCAAATGTAACGGCAAAAATTTTATTATAAAAAATTGTAAAAGCAATTATTACTGAAATTGAAAGAATAGAACATAACCAAACTTCACTTTTTTTTAGAGTTAAGATTGATGTTGAACCAAAAAGTGTGCTACAAACATCACCGCTAAGATTTGTTGAAACCGAAAAAATATTCATAATCAAATATCCAATTGCGAGTGAACCTACAGAAATCATTGCGATTGCAGCATCACCTTGAATTTTTGTATTTTTTCCAGTTTTTAATAATAAAATTGCACAAATAATTGTAAGAGGCAAAACAAGAAACATATTATTTGAAAGATTTAAAACTGATGCTATGCAAATTCCTCCAAAAGCAACGTGAGAAAGTCCATCACCAATAAAAGAAAATCTTTTTAAAACTAAAGTTACTCCCAAAAGAGAAGAACACAGAGAAATTAAAACTCCAACAATAAATGCATATCTTACAAAAGAAAAACTAAAATATTGAATTAAGTTGTCTATCATAATCTTTTATATCTCCAAAGAAAATTTCTTTTCCAATGTGTAGAATGTGTTTTGCATATTTTAAAGCTGCTTCTACATCGTGTGAAATCATAATAATTGTGATTCCTTTATCATTTAATTTTTTTATAAGAGAATACATTTCTTCCGTTGCTTGAGAATCTAAACCTGTAGTTGGTTCATCAAGTAAAATCATTTTTTGAGTTGCACAAAGTGCTCTTGCAAGTAAAACTCTTTGTTGCTGTCCGCCAGAAAGTTCTCTATAACATTTTTTAGAAAGATTTGTAATTTCTAATTGTTCCATAGTTTTTTCAGCAAGAGCTTTTTCTTCTCTATTATACCAAGGTCTTTTTCCGCAGCGAGATTGACATCCAGAAAGTACAATTTCTTTTACACTCGCAGGAAAATCTTTCTGAACTTCTGTTTGTTGCGGAAGATAACCAATTTCATCAGGTAAAAGACCTTCTCCAGTTTGAATTGTTCCAGAAATTGGTTTTAAAAGATGTAAAAGAGTTTTCATTAAAGTTGTTTTTCCAGAACCATTTTCACCAAGTATGCATAAATAATCACCTTTTGTTACTTCAAAATTTAAATTTTCTAAAATGATTTTAGAATTATAACCTAAAGTTAAATTTATACATTTCAAATGTGCCATAAAATGCCTCTAGTTTTTTAAAGAAGTTTGTATTGCTTCAAGATTTTTTTGCATTTCTCCAATATAAGAAACTCCCGCAAACGCTTGTCTTAAAGTTACAGATTGCATTGAATTTATTGTAAGAATGTCGCATTTTGGGCGTTTTGCATTTCCAATTACAGTTTTTGCAATTTTTTTATCACTATTTTCAAGAACAATTACCGAATTCAAATTTAATTCATTCAATTTATTTGCAAGAAAAGCAACTGTTTCAAAACTTGCTTCTGTTTCTGCAGAACAACCAGCAAATGCGGCAAAATAATTTATATCATAATCGTCTAAAAGATAACGGAATGGAAATCTGTCGCAAAAAATTAAATTTTTATTTTGATTTTCTGATGTTATAGATTGAAAACTAAAATCCATAGAATCTAGTTTTTTTAAATAATTTTCTAAACGAGTTTGATATTCTAAAGCATTTTCAGGAACTAAATTGCATAAAATTTTTGTAAAATGTTCACAAATGATTTTTGCATTTTTTAAAGAAAGCCAAACATGTTCATCATATTCTATTTCATTTTCTTCTTCGTGATGATGTTCTGTTTGCATTCCTTCTACAATTTCTTCTTCTTTTATGTGATTTTTTAAAACTTCCATAAGATTTATTACAATCATATTTTTGTTAGTTGCATTTTCAAGAATTTCATCAATCCATTTATCACTTTCTCCGCCAACGTACATTAAAACATCACAAGTTTGAAGATTTATAATATCTGTTGCAGAAGGTTGATAACTGTGTAAATCAACGCCATTTTTTACCAAAAGTGATAATGTTGTTTTTGTGTCATTTTCTGTATCAATTATATTTCTTGCCCAATCATATTCTGGAAAAATTGTACAAATAATATTAACTCTATCTGAAGTATCCATTTTTTTTACTTTACAACTTACAAAAAGTGATAAAGTTAAAATACAAAAATAAAAACTAATTTTTTTCAATTTTTTCCTCGATTTTTTAAATTTTTTGAGTACACACTTTACAAATTCCGTACAAAGTTGTTTTTTCTTTATCAATTTCAAATCCTTCTGTCATTTCTAAATCTGAAACTAAAGATTGAGCGACAGAATTTTCCAAATGAAAAATTTTTCCACATTTTGTACAAGATAAATGAATATGATTTCTACAATTTTCTGTGTCTAAAAATTGATAAAATGCTTCTCTACTTTTTCCAGTTGTTCTTTTGATTTTTTGTTCTTGTTCAAGTTCCGCTAGATTTCTGTAAACTGCACTTTTACTGATGTTCGAATCTTTTAACGCTTCCGAAATTTGTTTTGCTGTAAAACAAACATCTGGTGCATTTTTGAGAAAATTTAATAAAAGATTTCTTTGTTCAGTTCTATAAGTCATTTTTTTATGTAAAATTGCGACTCATTCGCAAATTGTGTTCTAAATATACTAACGAGAAAAATAAACGTCAATATAGATTTGTAAAAAAAAATCAAAATTTAAGAAATTATTGAATTATGACTTTAAAATCATTATATTTGTAACAAGATTTAAATTTTTCTGTAATTTTCTAATAAATAGTAAAGATTGCAGAGTGGAGTTATATATGATTAATTGGACAAATGCGGACAAATTATCTTCTTGGAAAAAATTAATGTCTTTAAAAGGAATGGTTTCTGTTGCAGATGAACTTTCTGGAGAAAATGCTTCTCAAAGAATTGCAAATTATTCTATTCCAATGGGTGCAAATCTTACTTTTAATTATGCAGCAAAACAAGTAAATGAACAGATTTTAAAAACTTTAGCAGAACTTGCAGATGAACAACAATTAGTAGAAAAATATCAAGATTTGCTTAATGGCTCAGTAATAAACACTGGCGAAAACAGAATGGTTTTGCATCATCTTTTGAGAGGACAACTTGGAAATGATGTTATTGCTGATGGTGTAAACAAAAGAGAATTTTATTTAAACGAAGTAAAACGAATTTCAGAATTTGCAGAAAATGTTCATTCTGGAAAAATTTTAAATGAAAAAGGTGAAAAATATACAACAGTTTGTCAAATTGGAATTGGTGGTTCAGATTTAGGTCCTCGTGCAATGTATTTAGCTTTGGAAAATTGGGCAAAGAAAAATAATACTTTCAAAATGGATGCACATTTTATTTCAAATGTAGATCCTGATGATGCCGCAAGTGTAATGAAATCGCTTGATATTTCAAAAACAATTTTCATTTTAGTTTCAAAATCTGGAACAACTCTTGAAACTTTAACAAATGAATCTTTTGTAAAAGAATATATTAAAAACGCTGGTTGTGATGCTTCAAAACATATGATTGCAGTAACTTCAGAAACTTCTCCTTTGGCAAATAATCCTGCTTATATGCAAGCATTTTATATGGACGACTATATTGGTGGAAGATATTCTTCAACTTCAGGAGTTGGTGGAGCAATTTTATCTCTTGCGTTTGGTGCAAAAGTTTTCCAAGATTTCTTAGATGGAGCAGCAGAAGAAGATAAACTTTCTCTAAATAAAGATATTACAAAAAATGCAGCATTGATGGATGCTTTGATTGGTGTTTACGAAAGAAATGTTCAAAATTATCCTTCAACAGCAATTCTTCCATATTCACAAGCACTTTCTCGTTTCCCAGCTCATCTTCAACAACTTGATATGGAATCAAATGGAAAATCTGTAAATCGATTTGGAGAAAAAATTGATTATGTAACAGGACCTGTGATTTTTGGAGAACCTGGAACAAATGGTCAACATTCATTCTATCAACTTTTACACCAAGGAACAGATATTATTCCTCTTCAATTTATTGCTTTTAGCGAAAATCAAACTGGAGAAGATATTGTAATTGAAGACTCTACAAGTCAGAAAAAACTTTGTGCAAATGTTGTTGCTCAAATCGTAGCTTTTTCTTGTGGTAAAAAAGATGAAAATCCTAATAAAGCTTTTGAAGGAAATCGTCCATCTAGTTTAATTTATGGAAATCAAGTAAATCCTAAAACTTTGGGTGCATTACTTGCTCATTATGAAAATAAAGTTATGTTCCAAGGTTTTGTTTGGAATGTAAATTCTTTTGACCAAGAAGGCGTTCAGTTAGGAAAAAAACTTGCAAAAACAGTTCTTAGCGGAAATATGAGCGGAGCTTTAAAATCATATTCAGATTTGCTTATTAAATAAAGTTGAAATTTATACACAAAAACTGTATATTTTTGTATAAATATGCAGTTTTTTGTGTAGGAAAAAAATGAAAGAACGACAATCACGCTTAAAAGCAATAAAAAATCTAATAAAAAATAACATAATCGAAAGTCAGGATGATTTATTAAGTCTTTTGCAAAAAGATGGATTTGAACTTACACAAGCAACTCTTAGCCGAGATTTAAAGCTTTTAAAAGTTGGAAAAGTTCCTGATGGAAAATCTAGTTATATGTATGCACTTCCCGGTGAAGATGAAAATAGTGAAAGTGAAGCAATTTATGTTCAAGATTTTTTACGCGGTTATGTAAGTATTGATTGGAGTAAAAATATTGTTGTTATAAAAACTTTTCCAGGTCATGCAAATACAGTTTGCAATGCTATAGATAATTTAAATTTTGAAGAAATTTTAGGAACTGTTGCTGGTGATAATTGTATGTTTGCTTGTTTAAAAGAAGGTGTTTCTGGTGAAGATTTTATGCAAACTCTAAAAAAACACATTCCTAATATAGAAAGATAATCAAAAATTGAATAAAAATTGTTGGAGAAAAATTTTTAGAATGATTTTTCCCCAACTGAAAAACTATTTTGTAGATTCTAAAATTGCATTTAAAATTTCTGGGAATTTCCATTTTAATGCACGGCGGTCAAAAAATCCGAATCTTTCACTTTCTGTTTTGCTTGGTTCAAAACTGCTATTATCCCAAAGAATACTTGTGATTCCATATTTTCTAGAATGAGAAAGGAAAAAATTAAACCATTTTATTCGTTCATCCAAATTATCTTTATTTGTTGCTCCATATTCACCAATAATTACAGGAATTCCTTTAGAAATAAAAGATGTATTTAAATTATTAAACGTAGATGCTAAAGAATTTTGATGTCTTGTTGTAAAACTAGAAGAACCTCCTCCTTGCATAGCAAAATCGTAAGGGTCATACATATGAACAGAAACAATCAGTTTTCCATCTTCATCATCTTTTGGAAGTCGGAATTCTTTTGCAATTGCAGAATCTACAGCCGCTCTAAGACCAGGAATCATAACAAATCGTTTTTTATTATTTCCACCAGTTGCACGAATTGCATCTAAAGCAACTTGATTTAATTTATTCAAAGTTTCAGAAGCATCTTTATAAGTTTGCGAATAAACATCATTCCACCATTCGTTATTTGTTCCACACAAGCGAGGTTCATTCATAGTTTCAAAAATAAGATGTTCATCATAACCATTATTAAAAGCAGTTCCAATTTGTGTCCAAACATTTAGTAAAAATCTTGCAGATTCTTCATAATTTGTTGAATTTGGATAATATCCGCTACATTTTGGCATTGCAGTTGGTTTTCCGTAACAGTCGTGATGTGAATTTAAAATAACATACATATCATTTTCAATTGCCCAATCAACAACTGTTTTTACACGACTCATCCATTTTGGATCAATTGTATAATTTTTATCAATAATATGATTTGACCAAGATGTTGGAATTCTGATTGTTTTAATTCCAGATTTAGCAATTGTATCTATCATCTCTTTTGTTGTCATAGGCTGCCCCCAACTTGTTTCTGATGATAATGATTTTGAACCAGTTGCATCAAAAGTATTTCCTAAATTCCACCCAGTTTTCATATTTTTTACAGTTTGAAGAGCGGAATTTCCATTGAAAGTTTTAGAACCATTATCTTTAATTGCTTTTTCTGTATTAAATTGTAAAGTAATATTTTGTGCATTTACAAAAGATATTACAAATAAAAACAAAAAACTAAAGAATAAATTTTTTTTCATAATTTCCTCATTTTTAGATTTTTTTTGCACAAAGCAAATGATTTTAAAATTATAAAATGAGAATAGAAAAAACTCAACTTGAGAAAACGTACAATAATCATTATATTTTTAGTATGAAAAATCGGACAATTCCAATAATTTTTGGTGTTATTACTGTTGTGCTTGTTGGAAGTTTTTTTGCAATAAAAAAATTTGGTAATAAAAAAGATAATTCTCTCACCAGAGCAAAAATCATTACTCCAAAATCCTCACAAACAAAAGAATCTGAAGCAGAAATGCAAGGAACTTCTCTTTCTTTAGAAAAATATGAAACTTTTGTTCCTCTTCTTTCTGGAGAAACTTTAATCAGTACATTAACATTCGATTTTAATAATGATGGTTATGATGATGAAGTGATTGTTGTAAAAAATACACGTTCACCATTTTTAATAATCGTTCCGGGGCTTTTTGATGCAAATTCTGGAAATTTTGAAAGACTTACTCCAATAGAAACAAATTTTTCTCGAACAAGAGCGTTTTCTTATTTGGGAATTGATTTAGTTGGCGAACATAAAAATTCTTTAGTTTATCAAGGAATTGATGATGATGGAAATTATGTTTTAAAAGCATTTTACTTTCAAACAAAAAGAGAAAAAATTGAAGAAAAAAATGAATTTGTAAATATTGGTGATTTTTCTTCAGACGGAACAGTTTTTATTCAACAAACAGAACGTTCTGAAAGTTATTCGCTTGGACTTTCAAATGGCGAAAGTTTTTCTATTTGGGTTTATAAATCAGAAAATCCAGAAAATGAAAATCAAAATAAAGAAATTTCAAAATTAAATCAAATTCAACAAGAATTTAGATGGAATAAAACTACAAATCAATATGAACTTTATCAAGAATTAAAAGTAACTGCTGGTCGTGTTACGGCAAATGCACTTTCAAGAATTCAAGATGGAACTGTAGAGACTTTTGCGGAATTTTTAAATGGACTTTGGTATAAAACTTCAAATACAGATGGAAATGTTCGTTATATTTATTTTGATTATGCAACAAAAGAAATCATCCTGTTTATAACAGATACTCAAGAAGTTTATGAATGGGAAGATAGTAAAGTTCGTCATAACGGAATTTATCTTACAACTGTAAATGCAGATATTATCAATCTTCATCGTCGTTTTGATATTTCGCTTGTAAATATTGATGAAATTCGCATTACAATTCGTGATGATATTAATTTGATTATAAAAGAAACTTCTTTGTGGGATGGTCAATATAAAAAGTTGAGTTCACAAAAATCTTTCTTTAATACAAAAGAAAAATCAAATTTATCAGTTTTTTCTACAGAATTAAAAAAAGATTCTAAATGGTCAACGGCTGATGAACAATTTTCTATTTCATTTGATGATTATAATTACACACTTCAAAATCCTGATTTTACAGAAACTGGAATTTATTCACTTATTTCTGTTGGAAATGATTGTGTTATTCAATTTCGTTCAGATTTGGAAGATTCCTCTCTTTTACAATTGTATTCTTTGGAATTTGGAAAAAAAATTATTACAGAAACAGTAAAACGAAAAACTGTAGAAAAACTTATCACAGATTATGATACAATTATTTTTTCTCCTGTAAAAATTACTCCAACAGAAACTTTTCCTTCTGATGGATATAGTTTTACATTTACAAGAAAATCTTGATAAAAAACAACCTATTCACAGTTTTTCATAAATTTACTATAATATATTTTTATGAACGCTAATGAACTTCGCTCAAAATATATTGAGTTTTTTAAGTCAAAAAATCATGTTGAAATTTCAGGTCAATCTTTAATTCCTGAAAATGACCCTTCTGTTTTGTTCACAACTGCGGGAATGCATCCTCTCGTTCCTTATCTTTTGGGAGAACCTCATCCTGCTGGAACTCGTCTTACAGATTATCAAAAATGTATTCGTACTGGTGATATTGATGAAGTTGGCGATCCAAGTCATCTTACTTGTTTTGAAATGCTTGGCAACTGGTCGCTTGGTGATTATTTTAAGAAAGAATCAATCGCTTTTTCTTATGAATTTTTAACTAGTCCAAAATGGCTTGGTTTGGATTCTCGAAAAATTTCTGTAACAGTTTTTGCTGGCGATGAAAATGCTCCTCGTGATGAAGAAGCGGCTCAAGCTTGGAAAGATAACGGAATGCCAGAAGATAAAATTGCATATCTTCCTGCAAGTGATAACTGGTGGGCAGCAGGTCCAACTGGTCCTTGTGGTCCCGATACCGAAATTTTTTATTGGGTTGGAGAAGGATTTCCTCCTGTTGGTTCAAATAAAGGAACTGACAGTGCAAATTGGATGGAAATTTGGAATAATGTTTTTATGCAATTTAATAGAATTGATGAAAAAACTTTAGAACCTCTTCCAAAAAAGAATGTTGATACTGGAATGGGACTTGAAAGAACAAATTGTATTTTGCAAGGAAAAACATCAGTTTATCTTACCGAAGTTTTTGAACCAATCATCAAAATAATAGAAAATCTTTCTGGTTATAAATATGGAACAAATGAAGAAAAAGATTGTTCTGTTAGAATTATTGCAGACCATTCTCGTTCGGCAACTTTTATTTTAGGCGACCAAAAAGGCGTTACTCCAGATAGAGTTGGTGCTGGTTATGTTCTTCGTCGTTTAATTCGTCGTGCAGTGCGTCATGGAATGAAACTTGGAATTGAAAAAGATTTTATGTCTGAAGTTGCAGAAGTTGTTGTTGAAAATTTCAAAAATGCATATCCAGAACTTGAACAAAATAAAGAAAAAATCACTTCGGAACTTGCAAAAGAAGAAGCAAAATTCCGCGTAACTTTGAAAAAAGGTGAAGCAGAATTCCAAAAAATGTTGCCAAATCTTAACAAAAATCCTAAAAAAATTATTTCAGGAAAAGTTGCATATAATCTTTATGAAACTTACGGTTATCCGCTTGAACTTACTCAAGAACTTGGAAAAGAAAATGGTTTTACAGTTGATGTAGAAGGTTTTAAAGAAGCAGAAAGAAAACATCAAGAAGCATCAAAAACGGCAGAAGCTGGTAAAGCTAAAGGTGGAATCGCTGAACAATCTGAAATTGCAACAAAATATCACACAGCAACACATCTTTTGCAACAAGCCTTAACTGATGTTTTGGGAGAACAAGTTGCTCAAAAAGGTTCAAATATCAATTCTGAAAGGATGCGTTTTGATTTTACTTTTGAACGAGCAATGACAAAAGAAGAAATTCAAAAAGTTCAAGATATTGTAAACGAAAAAATCAAAGAAGATTTACCAGTTACAATGGAAGTTATGACTCTTGATCAAGCTAAAAATGAAGGTGCAAGAGCATTATTTGTAAATAAATATGGTGAACAAGTAAAAGTTTATACAATCGGGCGTGATGCAAAAAAAGATTGGTATTCAAAAGAAGTTTGTGGCGGTCCACATGTTCAACATACTGCACAAATTGGAGAGTTTAAAATCGTAAAAGAACAATCATCTTCTGCTGGAGTTCGTCGAATAAAAGCAGTGATTTCTGGCGGACTTCCGTTAGAAAAATAAAATTATAAAAAAAATTCTGATTTTTAAATACATTGAGTAACCTTTTTAGGTTTTTAGATGTTATAATTTTACAAAGAATTATATTTATAAAAAAGGAAATATAAGTATGAAAAAATTGATACTTTCTTGTTTAATACTTCTTTCTTCATTTGGAGTTATGTTTGCACAAGCAGATTTACAGCCTCTTGTTGTTGTAAAGTTGAATAAAAATGAATCTATTACTGTAAAACAACTAAAAAATCGTGTTGCAACTTACGAAAAACAAATGGGCAGAACTCTTACTGCTGACGATAGAAAAAAAATTCTCGATACTCTTATTGATGAAAAATTAATGCTTCAAGCAGCAACAAAATCTGGAATTAGTATTCCTGATAGTGCAGTTGATCAATATTTTGCACAATGGATGAGTCAGCAAGTTGGACAAAATCTTTCTGAAAAAGAATTAGGTGAACTCATTAAAAAAACTCAAGGCGTTTCTATGGATCAGTTTTTGGTTCAGCAAGTTGGAATGAATGTTGCAGACTATAAAGCATATTTAAAAAATCAACTTATAATTCAGCAATATGTTGTTCAGCAAAAGCAAGCAGAAGTTCAAAAAGTTGCCGCAACTGATGAAGAAATTCGTATGTATTATGAAAGTAATAAAGCATCTTTTGTTATGAATGATACTATGAAAATCTTCCTTTGTATAATTCCAAAATCTAGTGATGCTGATTCTGCAAAAAATAAGGCAAATGAACTTAGAAATAAATATGTTGATAAAAAAATCACTGGTGAACAACTTACAATTCAATCGCAAGCCGAAAATTCAGGTTATCAAGCAGGAGAAACTTTAATTCCAAAAACAGAAGTTGGTGCACAAGCGTTTGGATTTTCTTATTCAGGACTTTTAAATCTTTTTGGTAGAGATGAAGGTTTTATTTCTGATGTTCAAGAAACAACAACAGATTATCGTTTTGTTTCAGTTTTGAAAAAATATGATGCAAAAATGCTTGGTTTGAGTGATTCTGTTCAGCCAGAAGCAACTGTTACTGTTTATCAATATATAAATCAGAATTTATCTTATCAAAAACAAATGGCTTATCTTCAACAAGCTGCACAAGATTTAGCTGATTCTTTTGATATTCCAGCAAACGTTGAATGGAAAAAAACTGGCGATGATTTAACAAAACTTTTAAGTTGGAGCAATTAAGTGTCGCGCAGAAAAAGTAGAATTATAGCGTTTCAGTCTATTTATGCTTGGGATGTCAATAATGTTCCTTTAGAAGAACTTTTGACATTCTCTTGGCTAAATAAAGACTCTGAAAATGAAAATCAAAGTGATATAAAAGACGAAAATCTTTTTGCATCAATAATTGTAAAAGGAACAATTGATAATATTTCTCAAATTGATGAATTGATTGATTCTCATTTAAGTGCAAATTGGTCAAAAGATAGAATTAACAAAGTTACACTTGCCATTTTAAGAACTAGTATTTATGAATTAAAATTTCAATCAGGTTCTAATCCAAAAATTGTCATCGATGAAGCTATCAATATTGCTAAAGAATATGGTGCTGATGATTCATTTAAATTTATAAATGCAGTTTTGGATAAAATTGGAAAAGAAAGTGGTGCAAAAGCTTAATTATAAAATATTAAAAATAATTATCTTAAATTTATTAATTTTGTTCTGTTTTAGTGCTTGTAACATTAAGGCAGAACAAAATTCTTTAACTTCTCAATTTGATACAATCGATTCTTTAATTCAACAAGGTCAAACAAAAGACGCCTTAAAACTTTTGAAAAAAACAGAAAAAAAAGTTTATGATTCTTGGACTTATCTTGGACTTTATAAAAGATATAATAAACTTGGAGAAAATCAATCTTGTGAAAAAATTTTAAAAAAAGCGTTGAAAAAAAATTCTTCAAATTTAGAACTTAATGCCGTTTATGCAAAATTTCTTTTACATCAAAATAGAATAGAAGATGCCCAAAAATATTCAGAAAAATTGATTGGAACAAAATACGCATCTATAAATTCCGAACTTTTTTTAAAAAAAGCGTTAGAATCATCTGTAAATTCTGAAAAATCCGAATTTGATTTTTTTATACAACCTGAATTTTATAATATTTATTATGATGCTTATTCTGGAAGTAAAAATTCAATTTGGTTGAAAAATTGTGCAATCATCAATCTTTTAAAAGGTTTAATTTCTAATGCGGCAAGTTTGAACCCAAATTTTTATACAAATGCAAAAGATGCTTATTTTTGGGCTTTAGTTTTGTATGATGCAAAAATGTATTATGAAGCGATTTATGCTTCTGAAATTGCAGAAAATTATCTATCAGATTATGAAAAAAATGATGAAATTTCTCTTATAAAAATTCACTCTTTACTTTCAGATTCTTATATTGCGGTTTCCGAATTAGAAAATGCCGAAAAAACTAGACAAAAAATCATCATAAATATTGATAATTTAAAAATAAAAAAAGATGATGAAGAATTTTTGCCTTTTATTTATACAAACAGTGCGATTTATGCAAAATCTCAAGAAAATAATGATTCTTGTGCAGATTTGCTTTTTTATACTGTAACTCATTGGAAAGATTTTGTTCCTGCTTTGATTTTATACGCAGATTTTGCTTACGAATCTAATTTGCAAAGGGAAGAAAGTCTTGAAATTCAAGCGTTGCGAAATTCAGGAATAAAAACTTTAGAAATGGAAAAATATGATAATCGCAGAAAAATTCCTATAAGTGATGCACTTTATCGTATTGAAGATAGTTTGAACCGAACAAATAATCCGTATCTTTATATTGAAAAATTAGATTTACATTTTAAAACAGATAAAACTCTTTCTGAAAAAGATAAATTGCGTGAATTATGGAAAATTCTTGAAGATAGTTATTCTGAAGATGAAAAATATAAATCGATTTTGACAGAATATGCAATCACATATCTTTTAAATGCAAAATACGAAGATGAAGCGTTTTCTCTTTATCAAAAATATATTATTGAACATATTGATTATAATCAAAAGAAAGATTTTTGGGAGCAAGCAACTTTAAATGTTTCAAAAATTGATTTACCAATAGCAGAAATTGGTGCTTATTTTGCAATAAAAAATCAGAAATTAGATGAAGCGTTTAGAATGTACGAATATATCGTTTATGAAAGTAGCGGTATTCTTCCTGAAAATGAAATTTCTCTTTATGCAACAACTTCTGCTTGTATGAATCTTGCAGACTTATATTTTTCTTATGGAAGGAAAGAAAAATCTTTAGAACTGTACGGAAAAGCGAGTGGGCGAGAACTGAATAATAAAATTCGTTCTGAAATTTATTTACGAATTGCAAAAATTTATCTTGCTTCTGATGATAAAGAAAATGCATTGCGAACTGCAGATTATGCTTTTTCAATAAATCCTGAAAATGTAAAAGCTTCTATTTTAAAATCTGAGTTAAAATAAAAAATGGTGGTTTTGACATGCTCGACCACCATTTTCTTGTTTTGTATTATTATCTAATTTTATTCAATAATTGCAATAATATCAGACATTTTGAGAATTAAATGTTCTTCACCATCAATTTTAATTTGTGTTCCTGCATATTTATCATACATGATTTTATCACCTTTTTTTACAGTAACTTTTTCATCTTCTGTGCCAGGACCAACTTCTACAACAGTTGCAGTTTGAGTTTTTTCTTGAGCTGCTTCTGGAATAATAATTCCACTTGCTGTTTTTGTTTCTGGTTTTTCATTTTTTACAAGAACTCTGTCTGCTAATGGTTTAATTTTCATATTTACACCTTCTAAATAAATTGATATTTTAATGAATTCTAAGATTCATATTTTAAATATAATAATAAAAAATCGTAACGGCAAGATTTTTTTTATCTTTTACGCAGATTACCAATGTCCGCTTGCTCCACCGCCACTAAAATGTCCTCCTCCGCCTTTGAATCCACCACCAGAAAAACTATTTCCACTTGTAAAAGTGTGATGATTTTGATTTGTGTGAGGAATTCCATTTACATAAACTGTTTTTCCTTTATTTTTTATAGCCAAAATGAAAACAAAAATCACAAATGCAAACCAAATTATTAAAAAAACTATAAAATATGCATTTTCGTCGGAAATATCTTCATTTAAAACATCTTCGGAAACAAGTTCTGCATTATTACTTGCAATTCCTCCCATATTTTGAATGCCTTTTAAAATTCCTTCGCTATAATTTCCATTTTTAAATTCTGGAATAATAACATTTCTAATTATAAGTCCGCATTTTACGTCCGTAAGAGAAGATTCTAATCCATCTCCAACTTCTATTCGGACAAAACGTTCATCAAGTGCAACAACAAGAATTGCTCCGTTATCGTCTTTTTCTGAACCGAGTTTCCATTTTTCAGCAGTTTTTATACTAAAATTTTCTATGCTTTCACCTTCAAGAGATTCGATTGTTAAAACTGCAATTTGAATTCCTGTAGAATTTTCTAGTGATTTTAAATAATTTTCTATTTCAAGTTTATCTTTTTTATTGATAATGTTTGCATTATCGTTTACATATCCTGTTAATGAAGGAATTTCTAGCGAAAATAAAAATATGTTTGTTATAAAAACTGAAAAAATGATTGATGTAATTTTTTTTAGTTTCATTTTATGCTCCTAAAATCACTAATCCATCTGGAAATTCGTTAGGATTTTCTTCATCACTTGGAAAATTTTGTTTTAATAAAACTCCGCATTTTTCAATTGCATTTATAAAAGCATCCGTGGCATTTCCTTTTTTTATTTCTTCAGAAAGTTCATCGGCAATGAGATTCCATAAATCCTGACTGATTTTAGATGAAATTCCAGAATCGGCAATAATTCTAACTTGATGTTCCATATAAGAAATAAAAATTAAAATTCCAGAATTTGTTTTTGTCTGATAAATTCCACTTTCTGTAAAATAACGCATTGCTCTGTTTGTAACGCATTGTTTTTTTACGGAAGAAGGAATGATTAATCTATCAATTGCAGGAATATTTGCTAAATAGAATGCAATCAAAACCGAAGCAAAACTTGTGATGATGTAAAAATATGGCAAAATGTGAGAAGGTTCGTGTTGCCAATAAATCAATCTGTAAGTTTCTAAAATTTTTGATGAAAAAGGTAATAAAATCAATAAAACTAAAAATGCAAACAAATCTGCTACAAGTAATTCCCAAAATGCATAATTTTCACTTTCTGGAGTTACTGCAATTGCGATTTCTCCTGTTGTTTTTGATTCTGCATTTGAAATTGCATTTTTTATTTTTGAAAAATCTTCTTCTTTTATATTGAGTTTTTTTATTAATGTTTTATATTTCATAAAATCTCACAATTTTTTAATCAAAATTTACAGTTGGAGCATTTTGAGCTTCTGCAGATGCTGTAAAATATTGTTTTTTATCAAATCCACTCATATTTGCAATAATACTTGCTGGAAATTTTCTGATAGAAGTATTATATGATTTTGCAGCTTCGTTATATCTTGTTCTTGAAACTGCAATTCGATTTTCTGTTCCTTCAAGTTGATCTTGTAAAGAGAGAAAATTTTCATTTGCTTTTAATTCTGGATATGCTTCTGAAACTGCCATCAAGCGTTGCAAACTTGAAGAAAGTGCATCTTGAGCTTGTTGGAATTTAGCAAAGGATTCAGGATTATCAAGAACTTCTGAACTTATGTTGATTTGAGCGGCTGCTGCGGAACGAGCTTTTGTTACAGATTCAAAAGTTTCTTGTTCGTGTTTTGCCGCACCTTTTACAGTAGAAACTAGATTTGGAATTAAATCTAATCGTCTTTGATATTGATTTTGAACATCTGACCAAGCAGATTCTACATTTTCTTCTTGAGTTACAAAATTGTTATAGCTTCCTTTAAAACAAGAATAACAACCAAAAATACAAACTAAAATAATCGCAATTACAATAAGTGCTTTAGATGTTTTTTTCATATTTTCTCCCATAAAAAGTCAATTAGAAAGATATCTAGACACTTTGTTGCCAAAATAACTTTCGATTTGACATTTTAAACCATTTCGCAATTTAATGAGAAATGATAGATAAGATTTTAACTAAATTTAATGATTCTTTACATAAATAGTCAATAAAAAACTGATACCGCTTTTATGATAAGATTGTGGTGTAGTTGGAATTTTATAATAAAAAAAAGAAAAACAAACACAGTCATTCTCATGCTCGACACGGGAATCTTTTAAGACAGATTGTCGGATCAAGTCCGACAATGACACAGAAAATTTATCTTATTCGATAATGACATGAAAGTTTTATCACATTCGATAATAATCTGAAATTTTTATTGCATAAGGCAATGATAAAAAAATCATTTATGCCTTCGTATATGTAAAAATTGACTATTTTCTATAAAATGAGTATTTTTTACAAGAAGGTTTTTATGATTGCAAATATTTTAATAATAATGATTATAGTTTTTTGGGTTGGTTTTGTAATTTTTTCAGTTTTAAGAAAACGCAAAAAAGAAAAAAAAACTGGAATTCCAATGGGTTGTTATTCTTGTCCTGTTTTAAAAAATGGAAAATGTCCTAAACATTGTGAGGCAAAAAAATGATTGTAAATATAGTTTTAATTCTTATTATTGCGGTTATTGCTTTTTTTGGTGTAAAAACTTTGATAAAACGCTTTCATGGAGAAAGTTGTTGTTCTAGTGGTTCTTCCATTGTAAAAATTGAACCTTCCGATAAAAATAAAAAAAATTATCAATATAGTGCTTTTGTAAAAATTGATGGAATGCATTGTAAAAATTGTTCGTTACGAATTCAAAATAAATTAAATGAAAACGGAATGATGGCAAAAGTAAATTTAAAAAAGAAAAATGCAATCATTTTGTTTAAAGAACAAAATTCTGAAGAAAAAATAAGAAAAATCATAACAGATTTAGGTTATACTGTTTCAGATTATAAAGAAAATAAATAAAAATCATTTTTTTGTAAAAATTAAAAAAATGCTTATCTTTTTTTCATTTTATGATAGCATTTTGAAAATGCATTTAAAATCATAAAGGGAATTTTATGTCAAAAGTACAAATAAGAGAACAATTTTATATAGAAGAAAAACCATTTCAAATTATTTCTGGTGCAATTCATTATTTCAGAGTTGTTCCAGAATATTGGCAAGATAGATTGGAAAAACTAAAAAATATGGGTTGCAATACCGTTGAAACTTATATTCCTTGGAATTTTCATGAACCTAAAAAAAATGAATTTCATTGGGAAGGAATTCATGATATTTGTAAATTTATAGAACTTGCTCAAAATTTGGGGCTTTATATAATCATTCGACCTTCTCCATATATTTGTGCAGAATGGGAATTTGGAGGTTTGCCTTCTTGGCTTTTGACAGATTCTAAAATCAAACTTCGTTGTTCTTGTGAAACGTATTTAAATCATATAAAAGATTATTATGAAGTACTAATTCCAAAACTTGTTCCGTATCAAATTGATAATGGTGGAAAAATTATTTTAATGCAAATTGAAAATGAATATGGTTATTACGGAAATGATAAATCATATTTAAAATATCTTGCAGATTTGATGCAATCTCTTGGAGTAACAGTTCCTTTTGTAACTTCTGATGGACCTTGGAGTAAAGATGTTTTTACTTCCGGACAATTAGAAGGCGTTTTACCAACCGGAAATTTTGGTTCTTCTTGTGAATGGCAATTTTCTCAAATGAAAAAAATGATGCCAAAAAATCTTCCGCTTATGAATATGGAATTTTGGGCGGGTTGGTTTGATGCTTGGGGAAACAAAAAAAAGAAAAAATCAAACTTAAAACTAAATGAACTTGATTACGATTATGTTATAAAAAACGGTCATAATATCAATATTTATATGTTTCATGGCGGAACCAATTTTGGATTTATGAATGGGGCAAATTATTATGGAAAACTTACTCCAGATATAACTTCTTATGATTATGATGCTCCTCTTTCTGAAGATGGACAATTTACACCAAAATATTTTGCTTTTCGTGAAATTTTGAAAAAAAATCTTGGGGAAGAAAAAATTCCAAATATCAGTTTTTCTACAAAAATTACGCAAAAAAATTATGGAGAACTTATTTGGAATAAAACTTGCGATTTGTTAGAAAATATTGAATTGTTCGCAGAATCACAAAAATCACTTTATCCACTTTCTATGGAAGACGCTGGACAATCTACAGGTTATATTTTTTATCGTACCAAATTGAATGATGATGAAAATGCTACAGAAATAATTTTTAAAAAATGTGCTGATAGAGTTCAAGTTTTTGAAAATGATAAAAAACTTTTTACCGCTTTTGATAAAGAAATTACATCAGATAAAAAAGGACTGTTTTTTAAAGATGGAAAAACTTGGAAAATTAATACTTCTAAAGGTGCAAAATTAGGTTTTCTTGTAGAAAATATGGGACGAGTAAATTTTGGGCAAGAATTGGAATCTCAAAAAAAAGGAATTTCTGAAAATGTTTTAATCAATAATCATTCTCATTTTGGTTGGGAAATTTTTACA
This sequence comes from uncultured Treponema sp., assembly GCA_964410365.1. Lineage (GTDB taxonomy): Bacteria > Spirochaetota > Spirochaetia > Treponematales > Treponemataceae > Treponema_D. The sequence continues at coordinate 57,579 of CAYPGB010000006.1, read as the reverse complement.
TTACCGTTTGATGAAAAACAGATAAAAAATCTTGAAAAACTTAATTGGAAAGAAGAATCATCAAAAAATCCATCATTTTATAAATTTGAATTTGATGCAAAACTAGAAGATGGAATTTTTACGGATACTTATTTAGATTTTTCTGGTTGGGGAAAAGGCTTTGTTTTGGTGAATGGTTTTAATATCGGTCGATTTTGGGAAATTGGACCTCAAAAAACTTTATATATTCCAGGTCCACTTTTACATAACGGAAAAAATGAAATCATCATATTTGAAACTGAAGGAAAAATTTCAAATTCAATCACTTTAACAGATAAAATGAATTGGAATAAATAAAAATTATTGGAGAAAATAATGAAAAAACTTTTACTTGGAAATGCTGCTGTTGCTCGTGGACTTTTTGAAAGTGGATGTGAAATTGTTTCTAGTTATCCTGGAACTCCAAGTACAGAAATTACAGAAGAAGCAGCAAAATTTAAAGAAATTTATTGTGAATGGGCTCCAAATGAAAAAGTGGCTTTGGAAACTGCGTTTGGTGCAAGTCTTGCGGGGAAAAGAAGTTTTTGTGGAATGAAACATGTCGGTTTAAATGTTGCTGCTGACCCTTTGTATACAGCAAGTTATTCTGGTGTAAATGCAGGACTTGTTATTGGTGTTGCTGATGATCCTGGAATGCATTCAAGTCAAAATGAACAAGATTCTCGCTATCATGCAATTGCATCAAAAATTCCGATGATAGAACCTTCTGACAGTGAAGAATCTGTTCAATTTATGAAAATTGCTTATGAAATGTCAGAAAAATTTGATACACCAGTTTTGTTTAAAATGTGTACACGAATTGCTCATTCTCAAAGTATAGTTAAACTTGGTGAAAGGGTAGAAATGCCTTTAAAACCTTATGAAAAAAATATTCAAAAAAATGTAATGACTCCTGCAAACGCTATTAGAAAGCATCCAATTGTGGAAAAACGAAATCAAGAAATTGCAAAATGGGCTATTACCTCAAAATTAAATAAAATTGAATTGAGTTCAGAGTCTGATGTTGGAATTATAACATCATCAACTTGTTATCAATATACAAAAGAAATTTTTGGTGATTCTGTAAATATTTTAAAATTGGGACTTGTAAATCCTCTTCCAAAAGAAATGATTTTAGATTTTGCTTCAAAAGTAAAAATGTTAATCATAATCGAAGAACTTGACCCAATTATAGAAAATTTTTGTAGAACTTTGGGTTTGAAAAATGAAATTCATGGAAAAGATGTTTTTCCAATTTGTGGAGAATTTTCTCAAAATCTTATCAGAAAATGTTTAAAAGATTTGCTTCCAGAAAATTTATCAGAAAAATTATCAATTCCAAATTATCAAGAAGAAATTCAAAATTTGCCAATTCGTCCACCAATAATGTGTGCAGGTTGTCCTCATCGTGGAATTTTTTATGAACTTTCAAAATTAAAGTTGAATGTTATGGGCGATATTGGTTGTTATACGCTTGGCGCTGCGGCTCCACTTTGTGCAATGGATATGAATCTTTGTATGGGAGCTTCTGTAAGTTCTCTTCATGGTTGGGTAAAAGCAATTCCTGAAAATGCAAAAAAATCAGTTTGTGTTATTGGTGATTCAACTTTTGTTCATTCGGGAATGACAGGTCTTGCTACAATTGCATATAATCAATCAAATTCTACGGTAATTGTTTTGGATAATTCAATTACAGGAATGACAGGACATCAGCAAAATCCTACAACAGGAAAAAATTTATATGGTGAACCTGCTGGAAAAATTGATTTGGAAGCTCTTGCAAAAGCGATGGGAATTTCTCGTGTAAAAGTTGTTGACCCATATAATTTAAAAGAATGTGAAGATGTTTTAAAAGAAGAACTTGAAATTGAAGAACCAAGTTTGATAATCAGTCGTCGTCCATGTGCGTTGTTAAAAGAAGTAAAACATGAACCGCCTTTAAAAGTTGATGAAAATAAATGTAAATCTTGTAAACAATGTATGAAAATTGGATGTCCGGCAATTAGTTTTACAAAAATAGCAAAAATTGATGAAACTTTATGCGTTGGTTGCGGAGTTTGTACTCAAATGTGTAAATTTGACGCTTTTAAATCTATTAAAAAATAGGACTTATTTATGGAAAATGATGTAAAAAATATAATGATTGTTGGAGTTGGTGGACAAGGTGCTTTGCTTGCATCTAAAACTTTAGGACAAGTTCTTTTAGATTCTGGATATGATGTAAAAGTTAGCGAAGTTCACGGAATGAGCCAGCGTGGTGGGTCTGTTGTAACGTATGTTCGTTATGGAAAAAAAGTTTATTCTCCAATTATTGATAAAGGCGAAGCAGATTTTATAGTAAGTTTTGAACTTTTAGAAGCCGCTCGTTATACTCAGTATTTAAAAAAAGGTGGATATATTGTTACAAATACACAAAAAATCGATCCAATGCCAGTAATAACAGGAAATGCAACTTATCCAGAAAATTTAGTTGAAAAAATGAAAGAAGGCGGTTTTTTGGTTGATGCCTTAGATTGTTTGGAACTTGCAAATAAAGCAGGAACTTCAAAATCTGTAAACATTGTTTTAATGGGACGACTTTCAAAGTACATGGATTTTCCAGAAACAGAATGGATTTCTGCGTTAGAAAAACTTGTAAAACCTCAATTTTTAGAAATGAACAAAAAGGCATTTTTTCTTGGAAGAAATTTTCCAAATATCTAAAAAAAACTAGAGGGGACAGTCCCCTCGGATGAAGAATTCTTAAGAATAAATGCAAACTGAATAAAAAAAGGTGATTGCACTTGTCGAAAGAACAAAAAATATTCGACATAATACAATCACCAATTTTAGTTTTTTTGATTATAAAAATATTTTTACTTATGCATACATTTTTTCAATTTCAGATTGATATGTTTCTGTAATTTTATATCTCATTACTTCTTGTTTTGCAGAAAGTTCTTTCCCAACTTCAAAACTTTTTGAAAGTAAAGAGATTTTGAAAATCTTTTCGCACGCTCTAAATCCATGTTCTACAGAAATAAGTTTTGACACCAAACTAGAAATAAATTTTGTAATTTTTTCATTTTGAATCAGTCTTTCATAAGATTCATAATCAATTTTGTTATCTTTTGCATATTGAATTATTGCAGATTTTGAAGGAACAATTAAAGATGAAAGATATTTTTTATCTTGTCCAACAACAACAGCACTTTCAATAAATTCACTTGAACATAAAGCTTTTTCAATTAAAACAGGTTCAATATTTTCTCCATCAAGTAAAACAATTGTATCTTTTGCTCGTCCTGTGATTTTAATTTCTCCAGTTACGGTAATCATTCCTAAATCGCCAGTATTTAACCAACCTTCAGAATTGATAATTTGAGATGTTAAATCTTGGCGTTTATAATAACCTTTCATTACGTGAGGTCCTTTCACCATAATCATACCTTTTTCGCCAGCAGGTAAAAATACACCATCTTCAATAATTCCATGATTTTCTTTTGCAATAGCAACTTCAATTGTAGGAAAAGGAATTCCAACGCAACCTTTTTGTGGATGTTTATAATCTCTAAAAGCAATTGCAGGTGCAGTTTCTGTCATTCCGTAACCTTCTAGCATTGTAAGATTGATTGCTCTGAAAAAATCATCAGTTGACTCTTGCAAAGCTCCTCCACCAGAAATAGCAAAAACAAATTTTCCGCCAAATGCTGCTTTTATTTTTTTATAAACTAAAATTTCACCAAGTAAATGAAGTGGAAATAATGCTAAGAATGGAAAAAATCCTTTCATAAAATCTGCCAATTTTGTATCTTTTTTTTCGTGAACAACATTTCCAATCACACAATCTTTTGCATTTGCATAATTTCTTCCAACTTTCATAAAAAATTTGTAAAGAGAATATGTTAATTTGTTAGATTTTGCCATTTTTCTATTTATTCCAGATGATAAAGCATCCCAAAGACGAGGAACTCCGCACATCCAACGTGGTTTTATTTCTGCCATATCTGCGAGTAAAACTTTTGCATTTGGTTTTGAATAAGCAAGTCCACAATGAAGAGAAATTGCTTCATATTGTGCAAGTCTTTCAAAACTGTGCCAAACTGGTAAAATAGACATCCACCATTCGCCAACTGCTCCTGGCATAAAATTATGTGCTGCTGAAAGTTGAGAAAGATAATTATTGTGAGTAAGCATAACTCCTTTTGGTGTTCCAGTTGTTCCAGATGTAAAAATGATTGTAGCAATATCATCTCGCTGAGTTTTATACATTTCTGTTTCTATTATTGCTTTGTTTTTTGCATGATTTTCATTTAAAAGAAGTTTTCCAATATTTAAAAGTTTATTGAAATCAAAGAATTCTATATCTGCTTGTTTGATTTTTTCTAATGTTTCATCAGAAATTTTTTCAAAAAGAATAACTTTTTTTAGAAGAGGAACATCATCAACTTTTTCTAAAATTTTTAAGATTTGTTTTTCATTTTCAAAAATACCAATTTTACAATCTGCAAAAGAAATGATAAATCTAATTTCATTTCCTGTAGAATCAGTTCCGCGAGGAACATCCGCTCCTCCTAAAGATTGAATTGCCATATCACTGATGAGCCATTCTTTTCGATTATCAGAAATCATAGCAATATTATCATTTCTCTGCATTCCAATATTTTTTAATGCCAAAGAAAAAGCTAAAATATTTTCATAAACTTCTTCGTAAGTAAAATATTCGTATTTTCCATTTTCATTTTTATCTGCTTGTAAAAAAATTTTTCCGTTAGTTTCAACTTTTGATTTTAATAATAAAGGAAGATTAGCTGGTAAATTCTCATTAATAGTCATTTTTTTCATAGTTAACCTCTTATATTGTTTTAAATGACAATAACACAAAAAATGTCAAAATGCAAGTAATTTTGAATAAAATTCATTTATTTTTGATAAAAATCTTTCTATAAAATAATGTAAAAGCCCTATTATTGTTGTTCTAACTTTTTTAAATTTTTATTATAATCTTTTATTATGCGTAAGACTAAAATCATTTGTACAATTGGACCTGCGTGTGAAACAAAAGAAGTTTTAACCGCAATGTGTAAAGCTGGAATGAATGTTGCCCGTTTAAATTTTTCTCACGGAACTCATGAAGAACATTTTAAAAAGATTAATTTAATCAAAACTGTAAGAGATGAATTAAGTATTCCTCTTCCAATTATGCTTGATACAAAAGGTCCTGAATTTAGAATTGGAACTTTTAAAAATCATAAAATCAATGTTGAAGAAGGACAAACTTTTACTTTTACAACTGATGATATTGAAGGTGATGAAACTAGAGTTTCTGTAAGTTACAAAGGTTTTGCAAAAGATTTAAAGCCAGGTGATAAAGTTTTAGTTTCTAACGGACTTGTACTTTTTGAAGTAAAAGAAATTAAAGGAAATGATGTCATAACTATTGTAAAAACTGGTGGTGTTCTTTCTGATAAAAAAAGTATGAATTTTCCAGGAAAAGTTTTAAGCAATGATTTTTTAAGCGAACAAGATAAAAAAGATTTACTTTTTGGAATTGAAAATGATGTTGATTTTGTTGCCGCATCATTTGTTTCTACCAAAAAAGATGCAGAAGATATGCGTGAATTTTTAAATGCAAACGGTGGAAAAGAAATTGATATTATTGCAAAAATTGAAAATCAAGCGGGTGTAGAAAACATAGAAGAAATCTGTTCTGTTGTTGATGGAATTATGGTTGCTCGTGGTGATTTGGGAGTAGAAATTCCTTTTATGGAAGTTCCTGTTGTTCAAAAAGAAATTGAACAAAAATGCCGTATGCTTGGAAAACGAGTTATTATTGCAACAGAAATGCTGGAATCTATGATTACAAATATTCGTCCTACGCGTGCAGAAATTTCAGATGTTGCAAATGCAGTTTATGATGGAGCCTCTGCGATTATGCTTTCTGGGGAATCTGCTGCGGGAAAATATCCTGTAGAAGCAGTAAAAACTATGTCAGAAGTTGCTTTGTATACAGAAGAGCATATAAATTATGAAAAACGTTTTCATGATACAGAATTTATCAATCGTAATATTTTAGATGCAATTTCTCACTCAACTTGTCAAATGGCAATTGAAGTTGGTGCAAAATGTATTGTTGTAAATTCTTTGAGCGGATTGACTGCAAGAATGGTTAGTCGATTTCGTGCACCAGTTCAAATTATCGGTTCTACAACTTCAGAAAAAGTTTATAGAAAATTATCACTGTCTTGGGGCGTAATTCCAATTATGTGTGAACAATACGAATCTTTGGAAGTTCTTTTTTATTATACAGTTCAAAAAGCTGTAAAATTACTCAATTTAAAAATTGGTGATAATATTGTCTTAACCGGTGGAAAAATTGGTTCTAAAACTGGTAATACAAATATGATAAAAGTTGAAACTGTAAAAAAGATTTATAAATAATCTAAAATTTATCATAAAAGAATAAAATATTATCGTTTTTCGATAAAAAAATATTGACAAACGATAATTATTTAAGTAATATCATTTTCATAAGACTTTATATTTTTTTGGAGTATTTTATGAAAAATGAAAAATTAAACAAAATCACAAAATGGGTTTCAAAAATTTTTGAAATTTTATTCTTTTTAAGTTCAATCACAATGATTGTTGCAACTGTTTTATCTTTTGCAAAAACTCAAAGTTTTGGAAATTTTCTTCTTGAACAAGTTGGAAACGGAACTATTGCCACAAACGGTTTTGAAATTATGATTCAAGATTCAAACGGAAATCTTATTCCTGGTGCAGTTAGAATTTTTTGTTTTGCAGGAATTTTTACAATGCTTTGTATGACAATGATTTTCAGAAATATTTATCTTATCATCAAAACTTGTGAAGGAAAAACTTGGTTCAGCAAGGGAAAAACTCCTTTTCAAAAAGATATTGTCAGAATGGTTCGGGAAATTGGAATTTTCAGCATTATGATTCCTATAATCGGATTTTTGATGAGTTTAATTGCTCGTCTTGTGCTTGGCGTTGAACTTTGTGAAACTAGCGTGCAAGTTGTTGGAATTGTAATGGGACTTGCAATGATTTGTTTTTCTCAGATTTTTTCTTATGGCGTAAAACTTGAAGAAGAAGTTGAAGGGCTTGTGTGAAAATTTTATAAAATCAAAAGGATTTAAAAATGGGAAAAATAGTTTTACATCTTGACAGAATTATGGTTGAACAAAAAATTTCACTCAACGAACTTTCAGAAAAAGTTGGAATCAACAACGTAAATCTTTCTAAGTTCAAAAACAATAAAGTTACCGCAGTTAGATTTTCAACATTAGAATCTTTGTGCCGAGTTTTAAATTGTCAGCCAGGAGATATTTTAAAATACGAAGAATAAAATCTAATAACAAGTTTTTTATGATTTTACGGTTTTATTTTGACTAAAATCAACATTTATTAAATTTTTTGTTGTTCTTTGAAAATGAAAAATAAATTATGTTTTTAATCGTTCAAAAAAAGATGGGCTGTCCAATAAGAATAAACCAGTGCTTGTTGAGCAACGTCGAAACACTCAATAACCGTTGCGTGCTGAACTTTTTAGACAGTTCTAAGACAAAAATTAAAAGTTTGTGTATCAAACTAAAAAAAAATATATTTTTGGAGAAAAAATGATTAAAAACAAATTAAAAAAAATCTTTTTAGTTACAACAATTTTTACAGTTGTTACAAGTGGAACTTTTGCAGCAAATGTTGGTTTTAGTTTAGGAGCAAATCTTCTTGGCGGTGGAAATTTTGGTTCTGTTCGTGCTGGAGATTTAGAAAAAATTTACGGTACAACAGATTCAATTTCAAATCTCACAGGCGGATTTGATTTAAATGCGCAAATTGATTTAAAACTTTCAGATTCACAAGCAATTATTTTGCGTCCAACTTTAGATTTTATTTTTAATAACGGTGTTGGAAACGGATTTAAATTTACTTATGAAAATCACACAATTGGAACTTCAACACAAAGCGACTGCAAAATTTCTATGACAACAATCGATTTTTCTTTGCTTGCCGGCTATAAATACAGTTTTAGCGAAAAAATTGCAATGGATTTTTATGTAGGACCTTATATTTCTTTCCCAGTTTCAGGAAATGTTTCTTTTGGAACAGAATCTTACAAAGCAAATTTTGTTTCACCAAATTTTGGTGCAACTGCTGGACTTGATGGAATTTTTAAAGTTGGAATTGGAGAAATTACCGCTGGGGCAGGTTACAAATTCGATTTTATAGCAACATCAGCAAAAGTAAATAATGCAAAAACAAGTATTTATGCAAGAAGAAATATTTTTGCAAATGTTGGATATAGATTTGTCTTAAAATAAAATAACAACAGTTCTGCGACGTTTGAGATTTAAACCAAGCAACACAGTCATTCAAGACCAGCGACGTTTACGTAGTAAACTCGTGCGTTGGTAAAACCAACACAGTCATTCAAGACTAGCGACGTTTGCGAAGCAAACTCGTGTGTTGCTGAAAGCAACACAGTCATTCTCGTGCTTGACACGGGAATCTATCGTCGGGGCACGCCCGATAATTACAAGTATACAATCATTTTATCTGCGAAAATCCGCGACATCTGCGGGAAATTCAACTATGACGTTTTTTTTAGCACAACAATGATATTTTTTAATCGAAAGCTGAATTTACTAAAAATAATAAAAACATTAAAATGTCTACCATGAAAAAAGCGTTTTTTATTTTAATCTTATTTTTTCAAACTTATCTTTTTGCAAATCCTTCTAATTTTATAAATCATTCTAAAATAAAAGAACTTTCAGATTTTCGCGTTATGGGAACTTTTGATTTACGAACTGAAAAAGATATTTCTTCACCAGTAAAATATCAAACAATAAATCACGAAGGCGGAATGAATCTTAGAGTTCTTGAAATCCTTGAAAAAGATACTTACAAAAATCAAAAAGGGCAGTGGCTTTACGTTCTTCTTACAAAACCAATTTGGGCAGAAAATGGAGAATGGCTTGAAAAATATTCTAAATTTTTAATTTTTCTCCCAGACGAAACTCCAATTTTTGATTTTGAAGAGTAGAGGGGACTGTAAGCAAGCTATGCGACGTTTGCAAATAAAACTCGTGTGTTGCTGCAAGCAACCCATGCGACGTTTGCGAAGCAAACTCGTGTGTTGCTGCAAGCAACACAGTCATAAGACTCTCTAATAAGAATGAAACACTGAGGAAACACTTTTGCTTTGCTCAGTATCCGCATAGTCGAAACAACATCAAAACAAGAAATGTTTCTTATGTGCGAAAAATCTTTTCTTAAAAATTATAAAATCAACATTTTTTTCTAAGATTGTTGTTCTTATATCTTCTTTCTTTTTATAAAATTAGTAAAACTTTTAAAATTTTATATTTGGAGAAAAAAATGAATACAGATAAAATTTATGCTCAACAACTTGCAAATGAATATGCACCCAAAAAGACATCAAAAGTTGTTCAATTAAAAAAACTTGATTTAAAAGCAAAACTTCCAGCTACGATATTTACTTATTCTTTTGGTATTTTTACTTCATTAGTTGCTGGAACTGGAATGTGTCTTTCTATGAATGTAATTGGAAATGGTTCAAAATTTATGTTTATTTTGGGAATTATAATTGGAATTCTCGGATTTTTTGGAATGGGAATAAATTATTCTCTTTATAAAAAAATTCTTGAAAGCGGAAAACAAAAATATGCGTATGAAATTATTGAACTTGCAAAAGAAATTACAGATGATGAGTAAAGATGAATAAATCAGAAAGTAAATATTTTAATACTGCTTTAAAAATGGAGCATGCCTTTTTGGAAATTCTTGAAAAAAAAGATTATTCATTTATAACGATAAAAGAAATTTGTGAAAAAGCAAAAGTAAATCGTTCAACATTTTATTTACATTATGAAAATTTAGATGATTTACTTTGCGAAACAATTGATATGCTTCATAAAGATTTTCAAAATTCAATGAATATGAATGCACAGAATATTATTCAAAAAATTCATGAATGTTCTTTATCAGAATTGTGTTTAATCACTCCAGAATATCTTTTTCCATATTTAAATTATATCAAAACAAATAAAAAGGTTTTTCAAATTGCATTAAAAAATCCTACAGTTTTTAGACTTGAAAACACTTATGATAAATTATTTAAATATGTTTTTGTTCCAATTTTAGAAAGATTTGAAGTTCCGCTAAAAAATCGAACTTACATAATGTCTTATTATATACATGGAATTATGGCTATAATTGGAGAATGGTTAAAAGAAAATTGTTCAGATTCAATAGAACAAATTTCAGATTTAGTAAATCAAGTTGTGATGAAAAATGTTTCCATAAAAATAACTAATTTATAGAAAAATTATGATTTTAGAATCATTTTATAAAAAATTGAATTTTATCATTTTTTGTGGTATAATTATAAAATATGAATGCGAAATTTACTGTAGACCAAAAGGTTGTTTATCCAAGTCAAGGTGTTGGAAAAGTAATTGAGATTTTTGAGAAAGATTTTCACGGAACTCCAACAGTTTATTACAAAATTTATATAGAAGCATCAGATATGTTTGTTATGGTTCCTGTTGAAAAATCAGATGATTTAGGAATTAGACAAATTGTTTCTAAAGAAGAAGCTCAAGAAGCGTTAAATCTTCTTTCTGATGAATTTGAACCAATTACATCAGATTGGAAATTACGTTATCAAATGAATTTGGAACTTCTCAAAAAAGGAACTGTAAAAGATATTGCTGCAATTGTAAGATGCCTTTACAACCGAAGTAAAGTGAAAGAACTTCCGATTCTTGAACGAAAACTTTATGATTCTGCAAAAAAACTTCTTGAAGATGAAATTTCTATTGCAATGGAAAAATCTGCTAAAGAAGTAGAAAGTGAAATTCATTCAAAACTAGAACCACCAGGATCTGTTCAAAAAGTAAAACATATTAATATTTTGGAAGATGATGAAGATGATGGTTTAATGGATGATGTTAATGTAAAAAGTCAAAAAGATGATTCTGACGATTATGATGATGATGACTCTGATGACGATTCTTCTTCGGAAGATATGAATGATGATACGTTTGAAGACGAAGAATAAAATTGCAATTATAATCACAGCTGCCGGTTCTTCCACAAGAATGGGTGGCTCCAAAAAAGAATATTTATCTTTAAAAAATGGCACAGTTTTATCTAGCTGTGCTAAATTTTTTTTTGAAACTTGTAAAAATGATTTTGAAATAACTGATTTTATTGTAACTTGCCCAAAAAATAAAAAATCAGAATGTGAAAATGCTCTTTTTTGTGAAAATGAACTTCTCCAAATAAAAAATAAAATTACTATTGTGGAAGGCGGAAAAACAAGACGAGAATCTGTGTTTGAAGCATTAAAAAATGTAAAAAACTCTCCAGAAATTGTTTTAATTCATGATGGAGCAAGACCTTTCGTTACAAAAAAAATTATTTTAGATGGCATAAAAAATGCATTTTTATTTCAAGCAGCCGTTCCTGCAATCACGCCAATTGATACTCAAAAAAGAATTGATAAAAATGGTTTTATAATCGAACACCTTGAAAGAAAATTTCTTGCTGCTGTTCAAACTCCGCAATGTTTTAATTTTGAAAAACTTTTTTTTGCTCATAAAAAAATTGATGAAGAAAATCTTGATTTTACAGATGATACAGCAATTTGGGGAAAAATCTATCCTGAAATTCCTGTAAAAACATACGAAGGTGATGTAAAAAATCTAAAAATAACATATCCACAAGATTTGGAAAATTTAAAATAAGGAAAAATTATGATTAGAGTTGGTTTTGGTTATGATTTACATAGATTGGTGGAAGGAAGAAAACTTATCTTGGGTGGAATAGAACTTCCTTTTGAAAAAGGCGAGGATGGACATTCTGATGGAGATGTTTTACTTCACGCCATAACAGATTCAATTTTAGGAGCATCTTCGTTAGGAGATATTGGTTCTTATTTTCCTCCAGAAGATGAAAAATGGAAAAATGCAGATTCTTCAGTTTTATTAAAAACTGTGTTGAAAGATGTTTATAAAAACGGTTGGAAAATAGAAAATTTAGATTGTGTTATAAAACTTGAAAAACCAAAATTTATTCCATATAGAAATCTTGTTATAGAAAATATTGCAAAAATTCTTGAAGTAAAAAATGAACAAGTTTTTGTTAAAGCAAAAACTGGAGAAAAAATTTCTCCAGTTGGAACAAGCGAAGCGATTGAAGCGTATTGTGTTTGTCTTTTATCAAAAGATTAATCTTCTGGTAAGTCTAAAAGCATATCAATTTCTGTAGTTGTACGATTAAATCTTTTTGCCAATTCTTGAACAGTCCAGCCTTCACGTTTTAAACTACGAATAATTTCTTTTTCACTAGGAGTAAATCCTTTATTTTGTGGACTTCCTCCATTTTTAATTTCTTTTTGAGTTAGATTTCTAAGAACATTAAATTTATCATCAATTTCGCGTCTTATTTTTTCCTGATTTAATTCAGTTTGTTTTAGACCACTTTGCACAGAAGTAAGATTATCCATTCTTTTTTCTGTTTCGCTGATAATTGAGTCAAGATTTTCTAATTTTCCAATTGCATCTGTGATTTTTGGACCATTTTTTAGAATTCTATCAACATTTGCTTGAACATCTTTTATTTCTTGTGGCAAAGAAACAACTTGACGATTACAATCCAAAATGCGTTTTTCCAATTCTTTTAAATTTTCCCAAGAATTAGAAACATCTCCCGCAATTCTGTTTATAACTTCATCTTGTTTAGAAAGTCTACTAAATTGTTCGCTAACATGTTGTAATTTATCATTGTAATCGCGAACTGTAACTTCCATAACTTGTAAATCATCAGAAGTTGTTGTTAATGTACTAATTCTTTGATCAATTGTATTTGAAAGTGCAATCATTTTTCCAAATTGTTGTTCAAGATTTGTAACTCTATTTTTTTGATTTTCAATATCAGAAATTTGTTTTGTAATTTCTGCATTCATTTTTGTAATTTCATCATAACGAATATTGATTTTGTCCGCAGTGTCATTAAAACTTTTGATTTTTGCAAAAGAATTATTTAATTCTTGAAGATTTTGTTCAAGTTGCCGTTTCATTTGTTCAGCTTTTTCAAAAGTTTGAATATTTGCTTTTACATTTTGAAGTTCTTTTCCAATTTCGCTGATATTGAATTGTAAAGTGTTTGCATTATCTTGCATTTTTAAAATCATTTGAGACTGATTAGAACGATTTTGTTCATTCGCATTTTGAATTTCTTTTTTCAAAATTTCAATTTTTTCAGTTGCGTTTTCATTTTCTCTTTCAATTCTACTTTCAGTTTCTTCAATCATTTTTTCATACATAGATTTTAGCTGATTTGTAATTTCTGTCGCTTTTTGTTCATACTCAGAAATGGATGCTTGAGTTTTATCTTCCAAATCGCTTATTTGTTTATTAAGAGAAAGATGTTGTTCTTGAATAGATTCTTTGTACTGTGCCATATTTTGATTTAGTTCTTGAGCAACATTTTCAATTTTTGATTTTGTGATAGATTTGAAATTTTCTAATTCTCCATTGAAAACATCATTTGAATCATCGAGTTGAGTTTTTAATTGTTGTTTCCAAGTATTAAATTCAGAAAGAGCTGCATCAATAGAAGAAGTTCCTGTTTCTTGGCGAGATTTTATTGATTCTTCAAAAGTACGAAGGTCATTTAAAAGTTGAGATTGAACTTTTTCTAGATTTTCTTGAATATTTTTTGAATTCTGTTCAATTTGATTTTTAAGTTCAGTTTCATTATTTTCTGACATTGTAGAAATTGAATTATTTGTTTCATCTTTAAATCTATTTAAAGTTAATTGAATTTCTGAAATAGAATCTTGCATTTGATTTTTTGTATCTTCAATATCTTGCAAAACTTTTTGATAAGAATCACTTGTTCGAGTTTGAAGTCCTGCAACTCCAGTTTTTAAATCCTCATAATATTTTGACTCAAGTTCTTTTCTATTATCTTCATAAGAATTAGAAAGATTTGTGAGTTTTGCATCTAAATTATGTTTCCATTCTGCAAGATTTGTTTCAATTCTATCATTTTGGGAAGAAAGATTTTTATTAATTGAATTTTCAAATTCTTGAAGTTTTAGCGACATATTTCCAGAAGCAGTTTGTTTTAAATCATCTAAAGAAGTATTAATTTTTTCAATTTTTGACTCGATTTCTTCAGAATCATTTGCAATTTTTCTTTCAAAATCTTCATGTTTTTGTTGTTGATTAAGACTAAAATTATTAAAATCGCGTAAAACTCGTGATTGAATTTCATTCATCGCCGCTCGCAAACTTTTATCCAAATTATCAATATCATTTTCAGAAATTTGAATTTGAGAAAGTTTGTATTCAATATCTTTTTTGTAAGAATTTAATTGAGTATCAACATCTTCCAAAATAGAAATGTGTTTTTCTTCGCTTTGAGAAACTGCATTTTTTACAGAATCTGTAATGAATTTAGAAAGATTATCCAATTTCAGTTTTGTTTCAAGTTGGAAATTTTCAATATTTGCATTTACTTCGTTTATTTTTGCATCAAGTTCAGGTTTTACACTTGCGACTTTTTGAGTTGCTTCATCACACTGAATTTTTATTTGCTGAACAGATTTTTCTGCTTTTGAAACAGAATCGTTTGCTTCTTTTGTAACTTCTGATAAAGTTTGCTTGATAGAATCTTCCATATTTTGAATATTTTCATTTAATTCTTGCGAACGATTTTTACAATCTTCCAAACTTTGATTTATTTCTATTCTTAACGCACTAATTTTTTCTTTGTAATCATTTTCTGAATTACTTAATTCATCTATACGATTTGCATAAATTTTTTGGAAATTTTCAAATTTTGAAGAATATTCTTGTGTAAAATTAGAAAGATTTTCTTTTGTTTCATCTTTAAATTTACTAAACTCAGACTTGTAAGATTCATTCAAAATTCCAAAATCTGTATTATAATCTTCTTTTAAATGAGAAATATTTGTTTCGTATTCATTTTTAAAATTATCAATTTTGAAATCATAATCACTTTTTATGTTGACAATTTCAGAATCATAACTTTCTCTGATTTGAGCAATTTCTGAATTATAATTTTGTTTAAAATCTTCAAGTTCAGAATTACAATTTTGAGTTGCATTTGAGATTTTAGATTCATAATCGTTTTTGAAATTTTGAATTTCAGAATTGTAAGAATTTGTAAGATTTTCAATTTCTGCTGAATATTGCGTTTTAAATTCTTCAATTGTTTTTTGATAATTTTCCAGAAGATTTTTATGTTCTTCAACAAAATTTTCATTAAATTCATTAACTTTTTTATTATTTGTTGCAGTTGCATTTTCAAATGCTTGATTATATTTTTGAGTGAATTTTTCAAAATCAGAATCGAATTTTTGCGAAAGGGAAGTGTAGTTATTTTCGTTTTTATTTTGAATTGCAGAAAGTTGAGATTCATATTTTTGATTAAGTTTTGCATTGTCTTCTGCGAATTTTGCTTCAAATTTTGTAATGATTCCATCATTTTTATTTGTGATAGATTCAAGTTGTTGTTGATATTTATCCAAAGTTGTTTGAACTTTTTTGCTATAATTTCCTTCAAGATTTGCAAGTGAAAGATTAAATTGTTCAGAAAGTTTTGCAGAAGTTGCCTCAAAATTGTCAGAAATTGTTTTTTCAAGTTCTGATTGTTTTGTTTGCATATTTTTTTGCATTTCTGAATCTTGATTTTTAACTTGTTCTTCAAAATTATCTTTTTGAGATTGCAATTTTTCTTCCAAAGTTGAATTAGTTTCTTGAATCTGTTTATTTAAATTTTGAATATTTGTTTGTAATTGTTTTGTTAAATCTGAAGTTTGAGAATTCAATTGAGATTTATATTCTTCTGCTCGAATTTGAGCTTGTTCACTCAGATGTTCAAAAGCTGTATTTTCCAAATTTTGAGCTTTTTGAGCGGCTTCATCATAAGCAGTTTGAATATTCTGGCGAATAAAATTTAAAACCGTTTGTGCATCATTTTGAGCATTTTTTATTTCTGATTCAAGTTTTGAAGCGTTGTTTTGATATTGCTGCAAAAGATTTGTTCCAATCGCTTTTAATTGTTCTGCATTTTGCTTAGAAAATTTTTCAGAAACTAAAGGAATTTTCTTTTCTATACTATCTACAATAGAATCTTGTTTTTCTAATTTTGCAGAAAGTTTATCAACAATGCTACTTTCTTTATGAATTCTTTCAAGATTTTCTTCAACATTTTCTGTCATTTCGTTAAGTTCATTCATCAAATTTGAATAATGTTGAATATGTGCTTCAATTTTTTGAACAGCATCAATATTATGACTTAAATTTTTTAATTTTGAATTAAATTCTTCATTTTGTTGTTGTAAAAGTTTTACCGCTGCATTTGCTTGAGTTTGTTGCGTTTTGAATTCTGTAATCAACAATTGGAATTTTTGTTCAACATTTTTGTATAGATTTTCCAAATCACCTTGTCTTTTATCAGCGTATTTTTTTACTTTTTCCATAGAATTATTATTTTTTTCAAGACCATGGAAGTAAATAGAAATTCCAAGTGAAACAACAATAGAAATCATTACTGCAATTGCGATTGACATTTTTTATTCCCCACCCAAATTTATTTTAATTGTTAGTATTTTCTAATAAAATTTTCCTTAATTGCTTAAAATGGCAAAAATTTATATCTGCAATTTTTGATTTTTTTCCAAAAAAACTTTGAATTGGATACAAAAGCCAAGCGGTTTTCATATTTGCATTTTTTGCACCAATAACATCATAACGATGACTGTTTCCAACATAAAGAATTTCTTCTTCAGCAATTCCAAGTTTTTCTGCCATCGTATGAAAAGGCAATGTTGAAGGTTTTAACGCACCAATTTGTTCTGTTCCTAAAATTACATCACAAATGTTTTTTATTCCCCAAATTTCACCTTTTTGTTCTGGAGGAAAATCAGAAAGTAAAGCAATTTTGAAACCTTGTTTTTTTAAATCTTTTATAAGTTCAATGGAATCTTTGCAAGTTTTCATTTTTACAAAATATTTTTCCATTCCTTTATAAATAACTTTATCTACAATTTCTTGTGCTTTCTGCGGAGTGCATTTTAAAAAATCCGCCATTTTTTCAGACTGTACTTTTGAAAAATTATCAACTTTTTGCATAGAATGCATTATTTTTCTAGTCTTTCCATACGCAATAAAGATTTTTGCATGAAAGATGATATGAGGAATCATTTTAAAATTAAGACGTATAGAACGGTACAATGTTCCGTCTATATCAAATCCGACAGCTTTTATTTCACCTAATTTTTTTATAAACACAATGTTTAATTATACAATAAATCTAGAAAATCGTCATCAATTCTTATACATTTATAATATTTTTATGATTTTATTTTATAAATCTTCACTAAGTTGATGTAAAGAATCCAATCGAGAAAGTCGTTGCTTGTCTGGAGTAATGCATAAATTTTTTTCTTGTGTTGGAATAACAAGTCCTTTTGGACCATTTTTTGCACGGCGTAAATATTTTACATGAGTATAGTATAAATCAACTTTTGTATTTTTTCGTGCTTTTGAATAATAAACCGCAAGATTGGCAGCATCTAAAAGAATTTCTAAAGGAATAGTTTTACCTTTTTTTGATTTTATAAAAACATATCCACCAGGAAAATCTCTAACATGAAGCCACAAATCTTCTCCGCGTACAAAATGCCTTAAAAGTTCATCGTTTTCTTTTGCATCGCGACCAACTAAAATATACCAATCATTTACAGTGTAATCTAAACCCGGATGAGATTTTTTTTGTTGTTGTTTTGGAGTTGAATCTTTTCGTAAAAGTTGTTCAATTTTTATAGGATTTTTTTCATTTTTAATTTCATCATATAGATTTTCTAATTTTTTTAGTTGAATTTTTGCAATTTCAATATCTTTTTTTAATTCATCAACGCCAGAAATTTGTTTTTTATAATTTTTATAATAAATTGCGGCATTTTCTTGAGCAGATTTTTTTGGGTCAATCAGTAAATTTACAATTTTTCCCGTTTCATAATCTTCACATTCCAAAAATTTAGATTTTCCATCAATTTTAAAACCATAAGAAAGAATCAAATCTCCTTGATGTTTTAAAAGTTCCGCATTATCAAAACTTTTTAATTTTGTTTCCAAATTTTCCAATGCATTTTCGCGTTTTGTTCGATTCGCAATGTACCATTTTTCCGCTTTTTCAAGCAACGATTCGCGACTTAAATTATCAGCGTGTTCAGAATACCAATTATCAATAAATTCATTAAAACTAGAATTTTTGGTGGGGGAAAAGTCCCCCTCGCTACAACCAGCGTTGCTGTTTTCCGCTACCCCCTTTGCAGGCTCAGTCGCCGCCCGCAACGCCTGCTTCCATTCTCTAATTGGAAATTTTTCTTTTGCTTCAAGAATTTTTTCTTCATTTATTGCAGGAGGAATAAAAGTTTCACCTTTCATTTCATATTTATCTGGTCTACGAAACATAGAATCTAAAACAAAATCATTTTTATCGCAAAGAATAATATTTGCAGCATTATTCCATAAACGAATATACATATTAAAAAATTCATTTTCACTATGAGAAAGTTCTAGTTTTATTACACGTTCAAGACCAATTTGCGAGCAAGAATTTATTCTACAACCTTTTATTTTTGAACGTAAAAATTCCATAAAACGTAAAGGTTTGTCATTTTTTGTGATTTTTTTTCTAGTTTCATTAATTCTAACAGAATTTTGAGCCGTACAAATAATTACAGTTTTAGCTTTTCCTTCTTTGTAAGTATAAAATGCAATTGTGTCAAATCCTGGTTGAATAATATCTTGGATAAATGCTCCATCTAAATTAAGTTCTTCTAAAATTAAATTTATTTCGTTACAGTTTAAACTCATTTTGTTTCCTTTTATAAAAAAAGTATAACAATTTATATAATTTTTTCAATTATAAGTCTAAAAACTGAATTTAATATAATTGCTAAAAACTTGTGTTATCGTCGGATGCAAGCTATTTTGTCATCATCGGGTTCTCTATTTTGTCATTGTCGTACTTGATACGACAATCTCTACCGAATGATTATATTGCTTTCAGCAACACACGAGTTTGCTTCGCAAACGTCGCATTCTCACTGTCATTGTCGTGCTTGATACGACAATCTGTACCGAATGATTATGTTGCTTCGAGAACATCAACCACCACAAGAAAAAAGCGGTATAAAAAGTAATGAATATTATAAAAATGTATTATAAATGATACAATTATCGGGGGGGGTATACACTTTTCTTGAAAAATTTAGTATATTAAAAATAATATGCGAATTATTTACTTTACGATTTGTGCAATTATAAATTTAGTTTGTCTTCTTTTTTCTATATATATACGAAAATTTACAAATGGGACGCAAAATAAAATATTTCTAGTTTTGGCTTGGACTGTATTAATTACTTCAATTTTTGATTTTTTGTGTTCTTTTATTCAACTTTATATAACTCCAACTGATTTTTCAAATACACTTCTTATGGTTTTTACAGAATGTTATTTTGTTGTTCGTATTTTTTCTGCAATAATGTTCTGTGTTTTTTCACTTTTTATTACAAGTTCATTTTTTAGAAGAAAAATAACTTTTAAAATGAAATTTTTGTTTTTTATACCAGCAATAATAAATCTGATTGTAATTTTTATAAATCCAATATATCCAATTCTTTTTAAATTTGAAAATGGCCTTTATAAAAGATTAAATTTTATTGCACTAAATTATATTTCTGCTACTTTGTATATGATTTTAGGACTTTTTGTTGTTATAAAATATAAAAATATTCTTACTCATGCAAAAAAAGTTGCAATGTACGGATTATACATTGTAATTGCATTTTCAATCATTCTTCAACTTTTAAACGGCAATATGCTTGTAGAAATGTTTTTTACATCGGTTGGGCTTTTTGTTATTATGATTTTAATTCAGCGGCCAGATGAATATACAGATGCAAGTATTGGTGCCGAAAATTATTATGGATTTTCAAATCTTACGAATGTTATTTTTTCAGAACGAATTCCAGCAAGTATAATAATTGTAAAAAATTTAAATGATTCAAAAATTTCTTCTATTCTTGATTATAAAAATTATACAAAATGTCAAAATTTTTTGGCAAAGATTTTATATTCAATAATTGGGCATTACAAAAGTTCTTGTGATTTATTTTATATTGGGCGAGGAAGATTTTCTTTAATTTTGCGTGGTGAAGGCAGATTTTATTCAAGAGAAATGGCAGAAGAAATTCTTTTCAAAATACAAAATCTTTCTATTCCAGAAATTATGAATCTTGAAATGAAATTTGCAGTTTGTCATGTAAATTTAACAGATAATGAAGAAACTTCTGATATAAAATCTGTAAATTCACTTCTTAATCTTTCTGAAATTTTCCAAGATTTTACTTGGGATCATCATGAAGTTTTGTTTTTAGATAAAGCAAAAAATAAGCAACTTTTTGGTCCTTATATCGAAATTGAAGAAATTTTAAAAAATGCAATTTTGGAAGATGGATTTGAAGTTTATTATCAACCAATTTATTCAACAACAGAAGAAAAAATAAATTCCGCAGAAGCATTAATTCGTTTAAAAGATGAAAAGTATAATTACATTTCTCCAGAAATTTTTATTCCTGCCGCAGAAAAAAATGGAATGATTATTCAAATTGGAGATTTTGTTTTAGATAATGTTTGTAAATTTATTGCAAGTGAAGATTTTAAAAATTCAGGATTAGATTATATCGAAGTAAATCTTTCTGTTTATCAATGTATGGAAGTTGATCTTGTAAATAAAGTTCAAAATTGTGTCAATAAATATGGAATTTCTCCAAAACAATTGAATTTTGAAATTACAGAAAGTGCAAGTGAACAAGGTGCAATCATTTTAAAAAATATCGCAAAACTTTCTGAATTAGGATTTAATTTTTCTCTCGATGATTATGGAATGGGTTATTCAAATATAAAAAGAATTATAACTCTTCCATTGAATATAATAAAATTTGATAAAACTTTTGTTCGCGAAGCAAAAAATCCTCAAATGAAAATTGTTATAAAAAATAGTATAGATATGATAAAAGAAATGAATAAAAAAATCGTCGTAGAAGGAATTGAAACTTCGGAAATGCTAGAAACATTCAGCGATTTTTCAGTTGATTTTATTCAAGGATATTATTTTAGTAAACCTCTTCCAGAAAAAGATTTTTGTAATTGGTTAAATACTTTTAAACAACAATAATGATGAGATTTTTCCCTTGACATTAAAATTAAAAATATGCAAAATATTCTTAATGAAAAAAACAGTTTTAGTCAAAGTTCTAACAGTTCTCGTCCTAGTGGTTTTCCGCTAACCTAAGAGAATGTTATATATTGTGATTAAAACACTTATATAAAAATGCAGGCTCTTCGGTTTTAAAAACTGGAGGGCTTTTTTTTTGAAAAATTGCATTTTGAGGAGTGGTAGATGAAATTATCAGGCGCACAAATTATTGTAAAATTATTAGAAGAGTATGGAATAAAAACTGTCGCAGGAATTCCTGGAGGTTCTATCCTTCCACTTTATGATGAATTAAACAAATCTACAATTCGTCATATTCTTGTGCGTCAAGAGCAAGCTGCCGGTTTTATTGCTCAAGGAATTG
This sequence comes from uncultured Treponema sp., assembly GCA_964410365.1. Classification (GTDB taxonomy): domain Bacteria; phylum Spirochaetota; class Spirochaetia; order Treponematales; family Treponemataceae; genus Treponema_D. Next base: position 35,845 of record CAYPGB010000006.1, on the reverse strand, counting down.
CACGTTCTACAGGAAAAGTTGCTGTTTGTATGGCAACATCTGGACCTGGAGCAATGAATCTTCTTACTGCAATTGCGGATGCTCGTTCAGATTCGGTTCCAATCATCGCAATTACGGGGCAAGTAAATACTTCTTTAATTGGAACAGATGCTTTTCAAGAAGCTGATACATTTGGACTTTCTTTTCCAATCACAAAACATTCTATTATGGTAAAATCTGCTGAAGAACTTTTAGAAGCAGTTCCTCAAGCATTTATAATTGCACTTTCTGGTCGTCCAGGACCTGTTTTAATTGATGTTCCAAGAGATATTCAACTCCAACAAATAGAAATTTCTGATGAAAAATGGAAAAAAATCATCAAAGAATGTAAAAGTTCCATTTCGGCTCGTTTTCATGCTTCTACAAAAGAAGTTTATTCAAAAATCACAGAAATTACAGATTTAATGAAAACTTCAGAAAAACCAGTTTTATATTGTGGTGGAGGTTGTAATTCTATAGATGCTTCTAAAGGGATAAATAAATTTTTACAAAATTATTCAATTCCGGTTGTTTCAAGTTTGATGGGATTAGGTTGCATTTCTGAAAAATCTGAAAATTTTATTGGAATGGTTGGAATGCATGGAAATTACGCTTCAAATTACGCAATGCATGAGGCAGATTTAGTTATTGCTGCTGGAGTTCGTTTTGATGATAGAGCAACAGGACTTGTAAAACAATTTTGTCCAAATGCAAAAATTATTCATATAGATTTAGATGCTGCAGAAATTGATAAAATTTTAAATTCGACAGTTTCTTTAGTTTGTGATGTTGAATCTATTTTTCCAGTTTTAGCACAAGTTTTAAATGAAAAGAAAATAAACGCAAACGAAAATTGGTTAAAACAAATTCGAGAAGTAAAAAAACAAAGTGATTCCATCAGTTTAGGTCGTCCAAATGGTGAAAAACTTATCAATCCGCGAGAATTCATTCAAAATGTTCCAGAACTTGCAAAAAAAGAAGGAATTTCTGAAGATGATTTAATTATTACTACCGATGTAGGTCAACATCAAATGTGGGCTGCTCAATATTATCCTGTAAATCGTCCTCGTTCATTTCTTACTTCAGGAAGTCTTGGAACAATGGGATTTGGTTTACCAGCGGCGATTGGTTCTGCTCTTGCTAATCCAGACAAAAGAACAATTTGTTTTAGTGGTGATGGCTCAATTATGATGAATATTCAAGAATTTGCAACTTTAAGCGAATTGAATCTTCCAGTAACAGTAATTGTTTTTCAAAACGGAACACTTGGAATGGTTTATCAACAACAAAAATATTTATTTAATAAAAATTATTCTGCTTCGGTTTTTGATTATGTTCCAGATTTAATTGCCATTGCAAAAGGTTTTGGAATAGAAGCTGTTGATGCTGATGAAGACCCATTTTGGTATAAAAAAGCATTTGATGCTAACAGAAAAAATAAACCTTGTTTTGTAAAAGTTAGCGTAGATTCAGAAGAAAATGTTTTACCTTTTGTTCCTGGTGGAAAGTCAAATATAGATGCAATTAGAGATTAATTTTACACAGTTAATAGCATTTGATTTTACAGTATAATTGACAGTGTATAAAACTGTGTTATAATGAAAATATGAGAGTTGTACGAGAGATAAAATTACTTGACAAACAAATTATAACGCCTCAGAATTCG
>CAYPGB010000006.1:0-34061 GCA_964410365.1 uncultured Treponema sp. | reverse complement strand
TCAATTCGTCAATTCGTCAATTCGTCAATTCGTCAATTCGTCAATTCGTCAATTCGTCAATTCTAAGGGCGAACTTTCTTTAAATAAAAATCAGACAAATAAAATATATTCTCAAACTTTTAAACCGATTGTGCTTTTTGGCATAGTCGGTTTTTTATTTTTAAATTTTTTCGGAGAGAATTATCGCATATGTCGGGAATACGTGTTCTGTTGTCATTGTAGTACTTGATAAAATTTGTCATTGTCGGGCTAGACCCGACAATCCAAAATGACAGATTCCCGTGTCGGAGCACGGGAATGACTGTGTTGCTTGCAGCAACACAACGAGTTTGCTTCGCAAACGTCGCAAGACCATGTCATTATCGGGCTTGACCCGATAATCTGAAGTTTTCAAAAGAAGATATTCTGAAAGAACTGGAAGCAATAATAAATTTGTATGTGTAGATTCTAAAGTGACACATATTGGCACGAGGCTGTGGTAGAATATTGTTGTTAGGACAATGAATAAGTTTAATTATATGAGGATAAGATGAAAGAATTAAAAATTATTTATCACCCTATTGAACAAAGAATAAAAATAAAGGAAAAACATCCGCAAGGTAATTGGATTGATATAAAGAAGAATCCGAAAGAAAAGTTTCTGCAGGACTTACCCGGAGATTTTTTTAATAACATTTTTAAGGATTTTGGTGAGAAAAATATTCAAATAAGTTTTAAGGGAACTGACATGGATTATGCAGATTTAAAACAAATGGTTGATTTCTACAATGGTAAAAACGAGAATACAAAACTTTCCCTTTTAGAAAATTTTGAAAAAATACCAGCGGTAGAAGATTGTTATTCAAGTATAAAAAATACTAGTAAAAAAATTTTGTGTTCAATTCAGAGTGATATTTCTAAAGAATCTGATACCGAAATTAAGCAGAGATTCAGTGAGGTATCTACCAAAGTAGAAGCTGCTGCAAATAAAGAAGACGAACCTATACATTTATGTTTTATAGGTGCTTATAGCACAGGTAAATCTACATTAATTAATGCATTACTTGGGAGTAAGATTCTTCCAGATGCAGATGAAGCTAAAACAGCAAAAATCTTTAAGATTGTTAATTGTAAAAATGTATCGTTAGAGTTAAAACTTGCTGGAAAAGATTCGGAAGAGTATATCAAAATAGAAGTGAATAATCAGACAAACTCTTTTCAAACTTTAAGTACTTGTTCTGATAAAAAATTTAAGGACGAATTAAATTATCGAATAGCAAATAGTCAAAACAATAATGAGTCTATTGAGGCTCAATTACAAGTTTTGCTTGATTTTTTAAACGACCAGGAAATTGTAATTGAAATCACAATTAATTATCCGATTGATTTTTTGAATGATAAAAAATGTGTCATTTATGACACTCCTGGAGCAGATAGTGATGAAAGTAAGAACCATGAAGCTGTTTTAGGTTCAATTCTTAACCAGCAAAAGAATTGTATTTTGTTTATTGTGTTGAGTCCAACAAAAACAGAAGGAACTGGTAATAGACGAGTATTTGAATTGCTTTCTGATGCAGAATCAACAAAAACAAATTCAAACGGTATTAATTTGAGTATGGAACGTTGCTTTTATGTTTTTAACATGGCTGATACCTTAAAATCTGATTCATATAAAGCAGGTCTTGCTGATAAAGAATTAAAAATTCGGACTGTGGTTGAAGATGAAAAAGGTGAATCGAAAGAATCAGATTCTAAAGTGATAAAAATGGCAAATCATCGAGTCTTTTTGACATCTTCAGCATGGGGGTTGGCTGCATCGAAAAAGTATCATTATGATGAAGATGATAAGGATGATTTCATACATAGCTCTCAGAAAAAAAGTTTTTATGAGAAAAATCTAGGAATTAGAGAACAAGATGTAAAAGAACTGATTGATTACTGTAATAGGGAAAAAGAAGAAGCAACTGACGAAGATAAAAAATTATTAATTGCATCGGGTATATTTGCATTGCAAAAAGCTATCCATGATTATGTAAATAAATATTCTACAGCAATACATGCCAATCGCTTTTTTACAGAAATAAAAAAACCGATAGAGGATTATTCAGCATCTGTAGATAATTTATCTGAAAATCTATCTACTGATGTATCTAAGTTAAAAGAAGAGCAAGAAAAGTTAACAACAAAAATTGTAATAGGATTAGATGATTTATTAGAAATAGAGAAAGCTAAACTTGATGAAATAAAATTCGACTCTAAATTAATACCAGATGACCGTTCAAAGGAGATAAATAAATACATAGATGAAAAACTAAAAAATGTTAAATTATCTTGGACTTTTGGAAAAAAATCTCTTGAACAAAAAATGAATGTATTGGAAAGCGATATTAGTATTTTTATCAATGGAGTGATAAAGAATATGAATGAAGCCTATGAAGATCTTCGTAATCAGAAAAAAGAAGAATTTAGGCAATTGGTTATAGAGTATCTAAAAAACAATGGTGTTTCATCTTGTAAAATATCAGCATTAACTTCTGAAAAAGCAAAAGCTAGTAATATTAAACATGCAATCAGTACGTTTATTTGGTCATGGGTAAAGGATAAAGAAAGTTACAATGGTAATTTAAAGGATAAAGCATGTGCAGAGTTTTATAATGCTAACGAAATTTATCAACCAGAAAATATCAAGAAAACGTTGAAAATTGATTTAGAAGATTATATTACTGAAATAAAAGAGAATATTGAAAAAGAGTCTTCAGAAATAAAAGCTGTTATTGAAAAAAGAGAAAACAAAGAATTTGAATTATCTGTATTAAAACCAGTATCTGAAAAACTTGAGAATTATATAAAGACATTGATGGAAAGTATGAATATGGGGGAAGATGATAAATGAAAGATATAAATATATATTTTGACAAATCTACCAACGGAGAAATTTTGTCTACCATTGTTGCTGATGTTATAAGAGGAGGTCTTGCAGGTAAAGAATTAGAATTAGTGGTAGATGAATTGGAAAAAAAAGGATTATTAAATTCTAATATCGTTATCGATGAAGTTGAACGTAGTGAGTGGAACGAGTCATATTTGGATGAATTAAGGTTTAAAATTCATCTGTATTCTCGGGAATATTTTGTTTATTTAGAGAAAGTCGCAAAATACGTAAATGATCAGAAAGAACTTCATAAAAAATCTGTATTAAAATTCAAAACCATAATTTGTGGAATTGCCGCTGTTTTTGTTCTTTTCTTAGTATTAATTATTCGCAGTTGTTCAAAATAAGGAGGATTTTTATGAAAGAAGAAGAGTTGAATACTATTGAGTTAAATCTTCAGAAAATAAAAAGTTTTCTTAATAAAGAGTATTTATTTTCTATAAAAGAAGATTATTTAGTATATCCATTTGATAAATATAACAAGCTTGAAGATAATAAAGTAAGAGTTGACCCATATGTGAATATAGGTTGCGTGAAGGTTTCACTTTGGATAAATAATAAACAGGAACAATTAATCGACAAGTTTAAGAATATTTTTACAGCACTTGAGCATACAGGAAAAACTGTTGCTTTTGCATTAACCAGACACTTCGAAACATCGGATTTTTATTTTTTTGTTAAGCTTGAAAATTCAGACACAACAGATACTGTTTTATACAAAGGGTTATTGAATGATGCTATTTCAGGAAATTTTCCAGGAAGCAAAACAGAGTTTTACCCAATTTTCAACAGCGATGATAAGGCACAAAAATATGATGAATTGTACGATTCAATCTTTGTAAATGATGGTTCGCTAAATTCAAATAGCAGTATTGCAGTTGTAAATGCCGTTGCAACAGAAAAGTCTGAAAAATTCATTTCTCAAGGGCTTGAGAAGTTATTAGACGGGATTATACCTCAAAAAGATGAGAGTTACACTATCTTGTTTTTAGCTGAATCATTAAAACAAGATGAAATTTTAAAAATAAAAAAAGGTTTTGAAGATATAACAACTGCAATTACTCCATATATTCAGTTTCAAGAATCTGAGGGTTCAACAGAGACTGAAAGTGATAGTTCTACTCAAAGTTTGTCATATAGCCATGGAATTAATGAATCAATTTCAAAAACAAATGGTAATAGTGTTGGAGTAAGTGCTAATGTTGGAGGAAAAATAGGTCCTGTTAATGTAAGTGGTGCTGTGTCATATAATCATAACTGGTCAGAAACAAAATCAAAAGGATTTTCTGATACTGATACAGAATCTACTTCTACAGGGAAAATCCTTACAAAAGGAATTACAAAAGCAAAAACATTAACTCATGTATCTTCAGAATTAAAAAATTATTCCAAATTATTAGAACATGAGGTTGAATTACTAAATCTCGGAAAAGCTCTTGGGCTATGGAAATCTGCTGCATACATTTTAGCACCAACAAAAAATGAATCATTAAAAATCGCAAACTTTTTAAAATCACTTATACAAGGGGAGAAATCTATTATTGAACCATCCTTTGTGCAAGTTTGGTCAAAAAATGATGATGGCGATGGAAACACTGATTATGAAGAAATAAGAAAGTATATAAAGCATTTTGTACATCCTGTTTTCCTTAATAAGAATGATTGTTCAAAACGAGAAACAGATGAGAATGCTGATATTGCAGCTGTTACAATTACAAATTATGTAACAACAAAAGAACTTGCTGCTCAAATGTGTTTTCCGCAGAAAGCAGTTCCTGGAATGCCTGTTATTGATTGTGTTCCCTTTGGTAGAGAAGTTACATGTTTATCAAAAGAATCAGATAGAAAAATCGAATTGGGTAAAATATATCATATGCGGCAAGTTGAACCCAAATCAGTCCAACTTGATTTAAATTCCTTAACTTCGCATGTATTTGTAACTGGCTCAACCGGTTCCGGAAAATCGAATACTGTATATCAGCTTCTCAAAAAAGCTTCTAACCAAAAAGTTAAGTTTTTAGTAGTTGAACCTGCAAAAGGAGAGTATAAGTATGTTTTCGGGAAGGAAACAGGTATTCACGTTTATGGAACAAATCCAAAGCGGACAAAATTATTAAAATTGAATCCTTTTAGTTTTGATGTAGAAACTACTATGTTGCATGAACACATTGATAGGCTGATTTCAATTTTTAATGTGTGTTGGCCTATGTATGCAGCTATGCCGGCTGTTCTCAAGCAGGCTGTTGAAAAATCTTACACAGATTGTGGATGGGATTTATCTAATCCTTGGGCTGAGAATGAATATGATAATAAGTATTTTCCCTGTTTCGCTGATGTTGCAAGAAATGTTGTTGAAATAATCAATTCTTCTGATTATGACAATGAGAATAAAGGAGCTTATAAAGGTTCTTTAGTTACTAGGTTAACATCTCTTACAAATGGTTTTTTTGGAATGGTATTTTCAAGTGATGAAATTACATCTAAAGAACTGTTTGATGAAAATGTAATCGTTGATTTGAGTCATGTTGGTTCTTCAGAAACAAAGTCCTTGTTAATGGGAATTATTATGTTGAAGCTTCAAGAATATAGAATGGGTTCTGGAAAAATAAATTCGGAACTAAATCATATAACAGTTCTAGAAGAAGCACATAATCTTTTAAAACGAACATCTAGTGATATGTCTTCGGAGAGTGGAAATTTACAAGGTCGTTCAGTTGAGATGATTTCAAATGCCATTGCAGAAATGAGAACTTATGGAGAAGGATTTATTATTGCAGATCAGGCACCTGTGTTACTTGATATGGCTGCAATTAGAAATACTAATACGAAGATAATTATGCGTCTTCCAGATTATGATGATCGTCGTTTAGTTGGAAAAGCTGCAAATCTAACAGATGAACAGATTGATGAATTGGCCAGATTATCAACCGGAGTTGCAGCTGTATATCAAAATAACTGGGTACAGAGTGTTCTATGCCAAATCGATGAATTTAAATCAAATGAAGAATGTGGTTTTGAACCTGAACAAAAACCGATGTCAGCGGATTTACAAAAAAGAGGAAAGTGTGTTGAAGATTTGATTAATCATAAAAAAATTGACACAGCACATCTGAATGAACTTTGTATTTCTGATTCATTAAAAGCTACAATTTTGAATTATCAGAAAACATATGATGATTATCCTGTTGCTATAGGAAAAATTGTTACCCAATTATGTCCAAGAGGAGAAAAAAGACTTTTGCAATTAATTGAATCTAAAGTTCCTGTCTCTGATTGGGCCACAGAAGTTTATAATGCAATTTTGTGTTACTTGGATAGTACTTTAGAAAACTCTATTATTTCTAAAGTAATTCAGTCCATTATGGATACTACAATTATTGAAGGAAATGTTAGAGAGACTGCAATTATAGAATGGGCTGAATACAAGAATAATTTAGAAGGTTTGAAATAGGAGGAATTAATGTTTCATTTTGGGACAGAACACATAGAGAATCTTGAATACCCAAGAGAATTTAAAAATGAAAGTAGAGATGGTGATACAGGGTGGGTAGAAATTCCTTTTAACTCAAAAACGGAGGGAAAAAAGGAAAATACCTGGGTAAATGTACCCTTTTCGAAGAGGGATAATATGAAAGGTTCCCAATTAGATCCTGACTCGAGAGCAGAAGTATCAGAGAAAACTGAAAGCAATACGGATAATATACTGACAGAAATACCTGGTGGCGGAGAACCAAATTCAGACTATACTATAGATGGTCATAAATACAAAACGGATGATAATGGAAATATTTATAATATTGATGGTAAAAACTTACCAAATTGTAAATATGAATTAAATGGATATGAGTATGAAACCGATGAAAAAGGACGTATAATAAGAGCTGAGGGGGATTTAAAAATCCCAGAAGTCGGTCCGCGTCCTAAATTACCTGATATCGCTGATAAAAGAGGTCAGGATGATGAGAAAGGTCCAGATGATAAAGGTCATTTGATTGCTCATGAGTTTGGAGGTGCAGATAATGAAGGTAATCTTGTTCCTATGAATTCTGAAGTGAATCAAAGAGGTGAATACCGACAGCTAGAAAGAGAACTTCGTAAACAAAAAGAAGAAGGTCATGATGTTCATGTTACAATTGAACCTCAATATGAAGATGATTCTAACAGACCTACTTCATTTATGGTTACATATACAGTAGATGGTGAAACTTATGAAAAAGTTATTACTAATGAAGCAAAAGGAGGCAATTAATGGAAAATGAAATTTTTAATGACATAACAAAGAATCTAGTGACAGTACTTCCTGAAAATTGGGATAAAGTTTGTTTATATTGTCAAATTACAAATGATTCTTATGAGTTTTTCTTTCATGTAAAAGTTGATGGAATTTATATTCAAAGTTTTGACCTTGAAAAGTCTTATAAGATTTCGAGAAAAGAATTAAGAGAGTGCTTTAAAAAGCTTAATGATGTTGTGAAACCAGAATATGAGTCAAAAAAATTTTATGTAATGACTTTTATTTTGGAAAAAAATGGGAAATTCTCAACAGAATATGAATATACTGATTATTCTGAGTCCTCTTTAGAATACAAGAAAACTTGGAAAGAAAAGTATTTAAAATAAATTTCTGTTAATTGTCGGCAATCTTCTCCAGCATTTTCCTAAGCTCCGTTTTATAACTTTCTTTCAGCTCCGTCGGATTCAGAATCTGGACGGCGGAAACGAAGTGAAGTACCCAATACAAAGTTTTATGCAGCTAGTTTGATTCAAAGCTCAGGAAAACGCTGCCGTCTTCGTCCTGACGGATTTCCTGGTTTTCGTTCAAGGTGTGTTCCAAAGCAAAAGTTCCTATTTCCTTTGAAATTAAAAGTTCAACCTTATACTTCTGTTTATCTTTGAGCCAGATTCCAATATTCTTATCAAAATAATCTTCCGGTCTGAAGTCTTTTGGGAACTCAAACTTATCTCTTAACAGCTTTACATTCTGCATCCTGCTGAAATTGAAAACGCGGATATCCTGTTTGTCGTGAACATTATCAGAACAAAAATCGTTGCCATCGTGGTGGCAGTTGGAATAGGGTTTTTTGTGAAGTTAATTATAGAACTCAAGTTTCTCCTAGTCATCCTGCTAGAGATTACGGTTTCCGTGTTGTGCGTACTTATACTAGTAAGTAAAAAAAAAGTATTACATGGCGTACCTCAAACTGCCATTATAGTGCTTGATCCATCAGATGTCATTATCGGGCATTTCCTAGCACGTGTCATTATCGGGCTTGACCCGATAATCTGTTCAGAAAGATTCCCGTGTCAAGCACGGGAATGACAGTAAAGTTGGAGCATGGGAATGACTGTGTTGCTTACGCAACCCACGAGTTTGCTTCGCAAACGTCGCAAGTCTTGAATGACTGTGTTGCTTTCAGCAATATTCAAACGTGCTTAGTTTTACATTTTTTTAGAGGAATCTTTTGAAATTACAAAAAATGCAATCTGATTTTTCCAACTGAAAACTGTTTTTTCGCTAGATGTCTCTAAAAGATTAATAATTTTTTGTAAATCTGTTTTACCAATTTTTTCTAACATCTTTTTTCCGTATGCAGAATGTTCTAGTTCAAACCATTTTTGTATTTCTTGCAGAGAAATATGTCGTTTTTCATAAATATCTTGAACATCAAGTTTTACAGAAAATCCTTTTGCACGAAATTTATTTGCAATAAAAATTCCATCCCAATTAAAAAGAGGATTTTCTCTATCTTCAAAAAATTCTTGTTCACATTCTTCCATCTTTTCTAAAATTGAATTAAAACTTAAACTTGTTGCTGAAGTTAAAATCTGTTTTCTCACAAGTTCGCTAAGTCTTTGACCATTTACAGGAATTTTTTGCGAAATGATAATTTTAAAATCTTTTGCGAAAGGACTTTCAAAATTAAATTGTACATCATCTTTTTCAAAAGAAAAATCATCATTTTCAATATTTTCATTTGATGTAGTTTCGTAAAAAAAATCTTTTTGTGGTGTAAGAACTTCATTTAAAGAGTCTACTAATGCACAAATTGCTTTTTCATTAACGAATGGGTCAATAAAAAACGCTCTGTCAAAAACGGCTCCCTTATATTGAAATTTTACCAGAATGTTGTAAAAATCTTTTGGTGTAAGAAATTCTGTAGAAACGGAATTTCCTCGAACTTGAAGAATTGGTTTGTCTAAATTTCCTAAAGTTCTTCCATATTGTTCAAGAATTTGTTTTCCTTTTTCTGTTTTACAAACTCCACATGTTACGCCTTCTGGTTCTTTTCGAGCAACTTCCCAAAGTAAAAGTCCAGAATCTGCATTCCAAATTAAACTTCTGTGATGTCGTAACAAATTTGCCATTTCAATCATTGTGTCGCGAATATTTAAAAGAACTTCTGCTTTGTTTGAGTCTAATCGTTGCCGCCAAAATTTATCTGCTCTGTCAAGTGCAAATTCTTTTCCAGTATCTCTTGGGCTAAAAGTGAGATTTTCTTCTTTTTTTATTTCTCCACCTTTAAAATGTTCATTTATCCACCATTCGCTAATTGGATTTGCTCCAAATTCCGATTTTTCTTTTTTTGGTTTAAAAATATTTACAGAACCAGTTTCTTCCGGATTTGATGCTAATTCTTCCGATGTAAGATTTGTTTGAGAATTTTCTTTTTCTAAAATTGATGCAATTTGAAGTTCTCTGCGTGAAAGAACTTCGTTTCTGATTTTTTCTTCATAACCTTGTGTGCTTGGCGTATAAAAAACTCGTCCCATAAGAGTGTCTGGTAAATATTGTTGTGCAACCCAATGGTCTCTATACGCATGTGGATAAAGGTATCCAGTTCCATGTCCAAAACCTTCTGCATCACGAGAGGCATCTTTTAAATGATTTGGAACATAAGCATCTTCTTTTTCTACAGAAGACAAAGCATCAAAAAAAGCCATAGAACTGTTTGATTTTGGTGCAGTTGCTAAATAAAGTGCTGCGTGAGCTAAAAAATATCGACCTTCTGGAAGTCCAACTCTATCAAAAGCGGCGGCACAAGAATTTACTACAGTGATGGCATTTGGTTCTGCAAGACCAGTATCTTCACACGCAGAAATTAACATTCTTCTAAAAATAAAATGAGGATCTTCTCCAGCTCGACACATTCTTGCAAGCCAATACATTGCCGCATCTGGATCTCTTCCACGTAAACTTTTTATAAAGGCAGAAATTATATCATAATGATAGTCGCCATCTCGGTCATAAAGAACTACTTTTTTTTGAATAGATTCTTCGGCTGTTTCTTTTGAAATATATATTTTTGAACCATAAGAAGGAACTGGCGGATTTGCATCTGGATTCCATTTTTCTGGAGTAGTTTCCACCGCAAGTTCTAGTGCATTTAGTAAAGAACGACAATCTCCATTTGCAGTGTCTACAAGATGTTCCAACGCTCCATCTTCAAATTCAACATCCCAATGGCCATATCCTCGTTCTGAATCTTTTAAAGCCATTTTTGCAGCTTTCATTAAATCTTCTTTTGTTAAAGGTTTTAATTGAAAAACTCGCGACCGCGAAACTAAAGCTTTATTTACTTCAAAAAAAGGATTTTCTGTTGTTGCACCAATTAAAATGATTGTACCATTTTCTACCCAAGGTAAAAGTGCATCTTGCTGACTTTTATTCCAACGATGAACTTCATCTACAAAAAGAATTGTTCTTCGTCCAAACATATTGAAAAAATCTTCAGCTTTTTTTATGGAGTCGCGAATGTTTGCAACTCCTGTTAAAACGGCATTTAAAGTAAGAAAATTTGATTTTGTGTGATTTGCAATAACTCTTGCTAAAGTTGTTTTTCCTGTTCCGGGTGGACCATAAAAAATAACAGAAGTTAATTGGTCGGCAGCAATTGCACGTCTAAGTAAACGACCTTTTCCAACAATATGGTCTTGTCCAATATATTCATCCAAATTTCTAGGACGCATTCTTGCTGCTAAAGGTTCTTGTTTTTTTGCCGACTCAAATAAATCACTCATAGTAAAGATTATTCTCTATTCCAGTTTCCTCTAGTTGAGTAGTAAGACCATAATCCGATGTTTTCAAAAGAAACAGAAGTTGATGAACCTGAGCCAATAAAATACAAAGATGCATACAAAGCACTATCTAATTCTTGTTTTCCTGGTGTAGAATTAAATACTGTTTGAACTAAATATGATGTTAATAATTGAGTTTGTGCATTTGTTGTAAATGAACCAAGTTTGTCTTCTGGAATGTCTGTGTATTCTCCATTAGTTTTTGTAAATTGAACTTTTTCAACACCACCAGATGATGACATATTAGAAGAACTATTTTGACCGCGACCAATAATTATTGCATCTTTACAAATTCCTAAAGAAGTGATTGTATAATTTGCATCAACACTTTTTGTAATTTCACCAGATTTTGTTTTATAGTAAAGATATTCGTTTTGACCCCAATACATTGCTGTTGCATCTTCTAAGAAAGTTGCATTTGTTGTTAATGCACGAGATTTTGCATAATAAGTTTTACCATCTAAAACTGCAATTCCATTTAAAGCAACGTTTGTTCCTTCTAAATCTGAATCCAGAATATCACTTGCAGAAATTGTTTTTTCTGTAAAAATTCCGTTGTTAATTTCAAAATATTGAATTTTTCCGTTATTTGAACTTTCATCACCTATTCTAAGAAGAACTTTTCTTTCTGATTTTATTGGTGAATTTGAAGAAAAAAGATTCATTGCTGTGTAATAATAATCATCATAAGTGTAAAGAATTTTTTCTTTATTTATAGAATCGTTTGAATCAAAAATTTCTTCCCAATCTGCTTTTTCTAAAGTTTTCCAAATTCCTTTTTCTGATTCTGTAGGTTTTATTTTGTAAATATAAAATTTATCTGGGCAAGAAGTTCCTTTATCAGAATAAATATCGTAAGAAGTTGTCAGAACATAAAGATTTTCTGAATCTGCAACAATTTTTAAGATTTGCTGACCTTTGTGACTTGCGGTTGTGTAATCATAATTATGTAATTCAAAAGGTAATTGGTTACTTGAAATTGTTTTCCATTTTCCATGAGATTGAGTTGTTTCATCAAATGAAAAATCTGTTCCGTTTTTTGTTCCTACAGATTTATAAATAATTCCATTTGAACTTGTTGTTACAATATATTCTGTATTATCAATTGTGTATCTTGCAATAGAACGAATAATTCCATTTACTGTAGCTGTTTCAGAAGAAACGTCTTTTGTAATATAAAAAAATACTGGATCTGTACAGCTAATAAAAATTGTTGAAATTGCTAAAATGATTGGTAAAAATATTTTTTTCATTTGTTTATCCTTTTTTAGAAGTGGAAACGAGCATTTATTCCTGCTACTGCAAATAATCCTGTTTTTCGTTTTTTAGCGTCGGAATTTGCCAATTCAGAAATACTTAAGATTGTTCCAGAAAGTCCAAAAGACCAAGATTCAGAAACTCTATAAAAAGCACCTACAGAAGCTTTTGCAGTTAATGCAGGCCAATAAGTCATATTCGCCCAAGTTTCTGTGGAAAGTCCGATGTTTACGTGAATTGGAAATTCAAATTTTCCTATTGTTGGTTGAAAAAATCCACCAAGAGTAATAGGAATCATAAAAAGAGCTTTTCCACCAATAGAAAAATTATTTGTTACAGAAAGTTCTCCGCCTACACCAAACATAGAATTTAAGAATCTGTAATAACCAATTGTTGCTCCAAATCCTGGATATAAAGTTCCATCAAAATTTAGAGGAAAAAATCCATCTAATTCAATTTTTAAAAATTGATCACCAGCACCATTTTGTTGATAAACAAAGCCATCATCATATTCATCACCAGGTTCATCTGCAAAAATTACGGTTGCACAAATACATAATGTTAGAAAAATGGAAAGAATGCGTTTCATATTGTTCCTTTTGTATTTTTAATATATTTTAAGAATATACTATATTTTTGGGTTATTTATCAATAAAACTATTAAAAAGAGGAAAAGTTACTATGAGTGCAGTGATTATTGACGGAAAAAAAATTGCTTTGGAAATTCGTACAGAAGTTGCAGAAAAAGTTTCTTCTCTAAAGAGTCAAGGAATTCAACCTTGTTTGGCTGTTATTCTAGTAGGAGAAAATCCTGCGTCAGTTTCGTATGTAACTGGAAAAAGAAAAGCTCTTGCAGAAGTTGGAATGGAAGATAAATCTATACAACTTCCAGAAACTACAACTGAAGAAGAATTATTGAACCTTATAAAAAAATTAAATGATGATGATTCTGTAAATGGAATTTTAGTTCAACTTCCGTTACCAAAACATATTAATGAAGATAAAGTGATTATGGCAATTTCTCCTAAAAAAGATGTTGATGGTTTTCATCCAGAAAATGTAGGAAATCTTGTAATTGGGCGAAAAGGATTTTTACCTTGCACTCCTCATGGAATTATTGTTCTTTTGAAAAAAATGGGAATTGAAACAAATGGAAAAAATGCAGTTGTAATTGGACGTTCAAACATTGTTGGAAAACCAATTTCACTTTTACTTTCTAGAAAAGATATAAATTGTACAGTTACAATGTGTCATACAGGAACAAAAAATCTTTCTGAATTTACAAAAAAAGCAGATATTATTGTGGTTGCTTCTGGTTCTCCTCACACTTTAAAAAAAGATATGATAAAAGATGGTGCAGTTGTAATTGATGTTGGCGTAAATCGCATTCCAGATTCTTCTAAAAAATCAGGATTCCGTTTAATTGGTGATTGTGATTTTGATGATTTAAAAGAAATTGCAAGTTATATTACACCTGTTCCTGGTGGAGTTGGTCCTATGACAATCGCAATGCTTATGCAAAATACATTAGAAAGTGCAGAAGATTCAAAATAGGAAAAAATATGAGAGATATTCAAAACGAAGAAGATACTCGTAAAGTTCCATTAAAAAAAGTTGGTGTAAAAAACGTAAAATATCCAGTTCAGGTTTTAGATAAAAATAAAAAAATTCAAAATACAACTGCTTGTGTGAATCTTTTTGTGAATCTGCCACATAATTTTAAGGGAACTCACATGAGCCGTTTTATAGAAGTTTTTCACAAATATCACACTGACATTTCTATGAATAATTTTTTGGAAATGCTAGAAGAAATTCGTAAAAAATTAGATGCAGAACGTGCATTTGGAAGAATAACTTTTCCTTATTTTATAGAAAAAAAAGCTCCTGTTTCTAATTCTAGTGGAATGATGGAATATATTTGTACTTATGAGGGAGAAAGTGCATTTGAAAAAAATAACGCAACTTCTATTCAAAAGTTTTTTGTTTCAATAGAAGTTCCAATCACAACTCTTTGTCCTTGTTCAAAAGCAATTTCAAGTTATGGTGCTCATAATCAAAGAGGAACTGTGAAAGTAAAACTTTTATATACAAACTTTTTTTGGATAGAAGATGTAATTCAAAAAATTGAAGAATGTGCGTCTTCTCCATTGTATTCGGTTTTAAAACGACAAGACGAAAAATTTGTAACAGAACACGCTTATGATAATCCGCGTTTTGTAGAAGATGTTGTGCGAGAAGTTTATCTTTCCTTAAAAAAAATGCATTTTCAATGGTTTTCTGTTGAATGTACAAACTACGAAAGTATACATTTTCACGATGCTTATGCTTGTGCTGAATATGATGCTAGTAAAAATTAGAGAAAAATTATAATATTTGCAGGAAAATAATGAATAAAACTTTTTTTATAGAAACTTACGGTTGCGAAATGAATATTGCAGAATCTGCATCTGTTGAGCAACTTTTTTTATCTCGCGGTTGGACAAAATCAGACTCGGCTCAAACTGCCAATGTTGCAATCATTAATACTTGTTCTGTTCGCGGTTCTGCTGAAGAAAGAATTCTTGGTCGCTTAGGTTGGTTCAATGGTTTAAAAGCAGTTCGTGAAGGAAAGCCTAATGCAAAACGCAAAATGCATGAAGAAGCGGTGGAATTTGTAAAACAAAATGGAAAAACGCCTTTAACTCTCGTTGTAATGGGATGTATGGCAGAACGACTTTTGCACGAATTTAAAGATAAATATCCTTTTATAGATTACGTTGTTGGAACTTTTGCAAAACATCATTTTGGAGAAATTATAGATGCTTTGGAAGAAGGAAGAAAACCTTTTGAATTAGATGATTCTGAAAAATATAAATTTGCTCCAATTTCTGCAGAACCGGGTGCTTTTTCTACATTTGTACCAATTATGCATGGTTGTAATAATTTTTGTACTTATTGTATTGTTCCTTATGTTCGCGGAAGAGAATGTAGTCGCTCTGTTGATGAAATTCTTAAAGAAATTGATGTTTTAAGTTCTTACAAAGTTAGAGAAATTACTTTAATAGGTCAAAATGTAAATTCTTATTATGGACAAATTTATTCAGATATAAAAAATCATAAATCTGGAGAAAATATAAATTTTGCAAATCTTCTAGAAATTATTGCAGAACGATTAAGAGAAACAAATTCTTCAATAGAATGGGTTCGTTTTATGTCATCTCATCCAAAAGATTTAACAGATGATGTAATTAATGTTATTGCAAAAGAAGATGTTATTTGTCGTCATATTCATCTTGCAGTTCAACATGGTTCAAATTCTGTTTTAAAACGAATGAATAGAAATTATACTCGTGAACATTATCTTGAACTGGTTAAAAAAATCAAAGAAAAAATTCCAGAAGTTTCTTTAACAACTGATATTATGGTTGGATTTCCTGGAGAAACCGAAGATGATTTAGAATTAACTTTAGATTTGATGAATCAAGTAAAATTTGAATCTGCGATGATGTATTATTATAATCCGCGAGAAGGAACTCCGGCGGCAAAAATGGAACAACTTCCAGAAGAATTACGCAAACAAAGATTGCAAAAAGTAATAAATCTTCAACTAGAACATACTCACGAGCAAATGTCAAAGCGAATTGGGCAAACTGTAAAAGTTTTAGTTGAATCTGTAAGTCGAGATAACAAAGATGAACTTTTAGGGCAAACAGAACAACATGAAAAAGTTGCATTTAAAGCTCAAAAAAATATGATTGGAAAATTCGTTCAAGTAAAAATTGACGAACTTTCTGGAAATACATTTCGGGGCCATTTAGAAAATTAGGATTTTATTGCAAATCTCGCAGATTGACGAAGGTGGAAAAAAATTATGGATAATACAGTTTACATTTTAGATAGTTACGGATTGATTTATCGTTGTTATTTTGCATTTGTTTCAAGACCTTTGATAAATTCTCGTGGAGAAAATATAAGTGCTTTATTTGGATTTTTTAGAAATCTTCACTGGATTTTAGAACATTATCATCCAAATTATCTTTTTGCTGCGATGGATTCTAAAACAAAAACTTTTCGCCACGAAATGTACGAACAGTACAAAGCAACTCGAAATAAAACTCCAGAAGATTTACATGCACAAATTCCTTTTATTGAAGAAGTTTTAAACGCTTTGGGCATTCCTGTTTTACAATGTGATGGTTATGAAGCGGATGATGTTATCGCAACTGTTGCAAAAAAATGTGAAGAACAAGGTAGACAATGTAGAATTCTTTCTGGCGATAAAGATTTAATGCAACTTGTAACAGAAAATACAAAAATCTTAAAACCAGAAAGCGGAGCATCAACTTGGAAAATTACAGATTCTCAAGGAGTAAAAGCAGAGTGGGGCGTTGAACCAGCACAACTTTTAGATTTACTTGCTCTTTATGGAGATTCCGCTGATAATATTCCGGGTGTAACTGGCGTTGGTGTAAAAACTGCATCAAAACTTTTAAATGATTATAAAAATCTAGATGGAATTTATTCTCATATTGATGAAATAAAAGGTGCAATGCAAAAAAAATTGATTGACGGAAAAGAAAATGCATATTTCAGTCAAAAACTTGTCAAACTTTGTTCATCAGTTCCGTGCGAAAAAATAGATTCAGCAATAAAATCTGAACCTTATAAATTTAATTATGATGAAGCGGCAAAAGTCTTAAAATCTTACGAAGCGTTTAATGTCGCAAAATCTTATGCCTTACTAAATGTAGAAAAATCTGATTCTGTAAAAACTGAAAATATTCCAGAAAATCCTTCGCAAGTTTTAAATGTTGTAGAAAATGATAGAAGTTCATACAGAGCAATTACAAATCTTTCTGAATTAGAAACTTATATTTCTGATTATTTTGATTTATGCAAATCTCAAAACGCAATAGAAAATCCACCAATTGCTTATGATTCAGAAACTGATAGTCTTAACACTTTTGAATGTAATATTTTGGGATTTAGTCTTTGCTACAAAAAAGGAAATGCAATTTATGTTCCAATTCAGCAAAAATCACTTTCTCTTTTTGATTTAACTGAATATATTTCTTTGGATGATACATTAAATGTTTTGCAGAAACTTTTTACAGATAAACGAACAAATCTTGTAATGCATAATGCAAAATTTGATTTAAAAGTTCTAATTTCTCAAATAAAAAAAATATATAAAGATTCTCAAGAACAATTTGAAAAATCACAATCAGAAATTTTAAGTTGCCAACTTACAGACACAATGCTTTTAGCTTGGTTAGAAAATCCTGAAAGAACTGGAAAAAATGGATATTCTCTTGAATATCTTGGAGAAACTTTATTGGGATTAAAAGGAATTGAATTTTCAGAAATTGTTCCAAAAGGTTCTACTTTTTCAGATGTTCCTTTAGAAATTGCGTATAAATATGCGGCAGAAGATGCTGATTTTACACTTCAACTTTTTAATAAATTTGCAGATAAAACTTCTCAAAAACAAATGCTTTCATCATCATTATGTAAATTGGAACATCAAATTTTACCAATTTTAACAAAAATGGAACTTGAAGGAATTCATCTTGATTCAGAAAAATTAAATTCATATAACGAAGAACTTTCAAAAAATCTTTCTATCGTAATGCAAAATATTTATAAAGAAGTTGGACATGAATTTAATATTGCTTCTCCAAAACAATTACAAACAGTTTTATTTACAGAAAGAAATTTAAAACCGGGTAAAAAAACAAAATCTGGATATTCAACAGATACTTCTGTTTTGGAAGAATTGGCTTTGGAAGATTGTGTTCCAAAAATGATTTTAGAATATCGCGAACTTGCAAAACTTCAATCAACTTATGTGGAAACTTTACCAAAAATGGCAGATAAAAATGAACGAATCCATACAGATTTTGTTCAAACTGGAACTGCAACTGGACGACTTTCTTGCCGAGAACCAAATTTACAAAATATTCCAATAAAAACTGAAGCGGGTAGAAGAATTCGTTCTGCATTTACCGCTCCAGAAGGAAAAGTTTTAATTTCTGCCGATTACGCTCAAATTGAATTAGTTGTTTTAGCTCATTTAAGCGGTGATGAAAATATGAGTCGTTCTTTTATAGAAGGAACTGATGTTCACAAATCAACTGCCGCTATGATTTATGGTGTTTCTCAAGAAGATGTAACTCCTCAAATGAGAAGAATTGCAAAAACAATCAATTTTGGTGTGATTTACGGAATGTCTGCATTTAGTCTTGCAAAAGATTTAGGCATTTCTAGAACAGAAGCACAAAATTTTATAGAAATGTATTTTAAACTTTATAGTTCTGTTAGCAATTTTATGTCGAATGTAATTTCATCTGCAGAAGAAACAGGATTTGCAACAACAATTCTTGGCAGAAAACGTCCAATCATAAATATCAATAGTTCAAACAAAATTGAAAAATCTGCTGCTGAACGAGTTGCAAAAAATACGCCAATTCAAGGTTCTGCCGCAGATATTGTAAAAACTGCAATGATAAATATAAACGAGGCTTTAAAAAATACAAATTCTCAAGTAAAACTTCTTTTACAAGTTCACGATGAATTGATTTTTGAATGTCCAGATGATGAAAAAACAATTTCAGAAACAATCGCTCTTATAAAAGATAAAATGGAAAACGCTATAAAATTAAATGTTCCACTTCGCGTTAGTGTTGAATATGGCAAAAATTGGGGAGAATTTCATTGATAAAAAAAATTAAAAATCTCTCCACCTTTTTTGCAGAAAATCCTCAGATAAAAAAAATTGCTGTTGTTGGAAAAATGGCTTCTGGAAAGAATTTTATTTGTTCAAAATTGGAAGAATTTGGTTTTAAAAGTGTAGATGCTGATATTCTTGTTCACAAAGCGATTGAAAAATCATCTTCCAAAATTTTAGAAACATTTAATCCTTTTGCACAACAAGAAAATATCAATTTATTAAATTCTGATGAAACGATTGCTAGACGAGAACTTGGAAAACTTTTATTTAAATTTCCAAATCTTATGGAAAAACAAGAAAAAATTGTTTATCCGCTTGTAAAAGAAATGATGAAAAATTTTATTTCTGAAAATGAAAAATCAATCATAAACGCAACTGTTCTTTATAAAATTCCAGAATTTATTTCAGAATGTGATGTTGTTTTTTACATAAAAGCATCATTTTTTAAAAGATTTTTTCGAGCAAAAAAAAGAGATAATCTTTCTTGTAAGCAAATTTTTAGACGATTTTATTCGCAAAAAGATTTATTAAAAAAATATAAAAAAATTTGTAAAAATCTGATGATTATAAAAAATTAACTCAAAAAAAACTAAACTATTTTTTCTTCTCTCCGATATTTTTTATAAGGTGGTCGGTTATTACCGATTAAAGAGGAAAAATTATGGATCAAAAAAAGACATTATGGATAATTGCCGCAGTTGGTGCATTTTTACTTTTTGTTTTAGGTGCCGCTTTTATTATGTATCCAAAAGCTCCTAAAGTTGAGCAATCAATAACAACAAATACTCTTACGGAATCTGAAACTCAATCTACAACATCACAAAAAGAACAAGAAGATGATGGTTGGATTCAAGAAAATGTTGAAGGTCAAAATGATTTAACTGTAAAAGATTTAACAGTTTTTTCTGAAAATACAAATGTTTATGGTTTTGAAACAAATTCTTCTACAAGTGAAGAAGGCGAAACTTTAGATTTAAATACATTAAAAACTCAACTTGAAAATCAGAATGAAAAATCAAATCAAATTACAGTTGTAATAAAAGATGAAACTTCAAAAAATGTCGTTGCAGAAACTAATCTTTCTTCTAATAGCGAAATTGATTATTATGTAGAAAAAACTCCAGAAAAATCAATAAAATCTACAAAAGATGAAACTTCTGTAAAAACTAAAAATGTTACAAAAAAGAATGATGTTGTAAATACTAAAAAAACTACATCAACTAAAGTTAATAAAGAAAATTCAAAACCTGTAGAAAAAGTTGCAACTACAAAAACTCAGTTTTGGGTTCAAGTTGGTTCGTATTCAAATAAAAAGACAGCAGAAATTGCTCGTTCTTCACTTGAAGAAAATAAAATTCCTTCAGATATTTTTACTTATGAAGATAGCAAAGGAAAACTTTTTTATCGTGTAAGAGTTGGTCCTTATACAACAAAAAGTGAAGCAGAATATTGGCGTTCAAAAATTATTAAAATTGATGAATTTTCTAAAGCAGAAAGTTACATTACAAGTACACAAACAGAACTTTAGTTTATTCTTAGATGTTTGCAACGCAAACTCGTGTGTTGCGTAAGCAACACAGTCATACAAAAAATTGCGACGTTTGCAACGCAAACTCGTGCGTTGGTTTTACCAACGCAGTCATTCCCGTGCACCGACACGGGAATCTTTTTTTATAAATTTTTTCCAAAAATATTTTTTTAAATTCCGAAAATAAATTGTTTTGGCAATATTATTTGTATGAAAGCAAAACATTTTATATTTATTTTGATTTTATTTTGTGGAAATAAAATTTTTTCAGAGAATTTTTTTTATGAAAACGGACAAGCAAATCTAAAATTAGATTTTCCTTTTACCGAATTTTCTATTTCTTGGAAAAAAGAAAAATTAAATTTTGGAATAGATTTTTTTTCTGATAAATTTTTAAAAAAATATCCAAGTTCTATAAAAATTGGAACTTTAAGTTTTAGTTCTCCTTTAAAATCACCAGAATTATCTTCAAGTTTTCCTTTTTCTTCTGTAAAAAAGAAAGCTACTAGTTTTTCTGCACGAATTCCTTCTTATTCAAATTTTCCAGATGAAATTTCATATTTTGCTCAATTTGGACTTTCGGATTCTAAAAAACTTATAAATAAGGCAAATCTTAATTTTTTTTATGCTCAAGATTCAAAATTTATAGCAAGTTCTTCTTTTATAAAATGTACATTTTCAAAAAAAATAAATTTCAGTCATTCTTTTGTTTTTAATTCTTTTTGTTTTGATGATGTAAATTTTTCAAGTTGGTTTAATGAAAGATTTTTCTTCCATAAAGATAGATTTTCTTGTTTTTCTAATCAATTTGTGTTTAATTTTTATAATTTTACAAGTGTTTTTTCTCTTTATGCTTATGAATCTTGTTTTGGAAATTTTAATTTTGTTTATAAAAGTGAAAATATGTTAAAATTCAATCATTTTGTGTTGAATTTTTCAGGATTTTATAATCCAAACAAAAATATTTATACGCCATCTCAAAATTTTCTAAATGAAATTTTACAATTAAAAACAGGAATTCAAAATAATTTTATAATTAGAAAAAAAATTCCATTTTTTATAAAAAACGGATTGAATGCTTTTTTCGATTATCAACCATCAAGCGAAAATCAGAATTTAAAAATATCTTTAGGAAGTCAATTAAATTTTTTGAATACAAGTTTTTACATAATTGGCAGTTCAGATGCAAAAATAATTTGTTCTCAAAATAAAAATGATTTTTCTTTTGAAAAATATTCTTTAAGTATAAAAAACAATTGGAATTTTGAAAAAATAAGTTTTTTTATTGCTGGAACTTATAAATTTTTGCCAAAATCAGACAATCAAGATTTTATGCAAACTTATAATGCAAATTTTTATTTTGGAAAACAACAAAAAATATTTTTAACAAATACATTTTCTCTTTCATATTATAAAAAACATCTTTTAGAATTCGATTATAGTGGAAGTTTTGGTATAAAATGGAAAATAAAATTTATAAATATTAATGGCAAAATATCTTGGAAAATATGATTGATGTTTTGTGTAGTTTATTGATATATAGTAGTTGAATATCGCAATAGAATTTATTAAAATGATAAAACTATATTAGGAATTTTTTTTTTAAGAGGTAATAATATGGATATTTCAAAAATGAGAAATATCGGTATCAGTGCTCACATTGACTCGGGAAAAACTACAACTTCAGAACGTATTTTGTTTTATTGTAACAAAATTCATGCTATTCATGAAGTTCGTGGAAAAGACGGTGTTGGTGCTGTTATGGACAACATGGAACTGGAACGTGAACGTGGTATCACTATTCAGTCTGCAGCTACACAGGTTCAGTGGAAAGATTACACTATCAACCTTATCGACACTCCAGGTCACGTAGATTTTACAGTAGAAGTTGAGCGTTCATTACGCGTACTTGACGGTGCTATCATGATTCTTTGTGCAGTTGCTGGTGTTCAATCGCAGTCAATTACAGTAGACCGTCAGCTCAAACGTTATCATGTACCTAGAGTTGCTTTCGTTAATAAATGTGATAGACAAGGTGCTAATCCTATTCGTGTTTGTGGACAACTCCGTGAAAAATTAGGTCTTAACGCTCATATGATGGAACTTCCTATTGGTTTGGAAGATAAACTTGAAGGCGTTGTAGATTTAGTTGGAATGAAAGCTATTTATTTTGATGGTCCAAATGGTGAAGACCTTAGAATTGCTGAAATTCCTGCTCATTTAGTTGATGATGCTAAAAAATATCGTCAAGAAATGATTGAAGAAGCTGTAAACTTTGATGATGATTTGATGGAAAAAGTTCTTAACGGTGAAGAACCTACAGAAGAAGAAATTGTTGCTGCAATTCGTAAAGGAACTCTTTCTGAACAATATGTTGGTGTTTTCCTTGGTTCTGCTCACGTAAACAAAGGTATTCAACCACTTTTGGATGCAGTTGTTCGCTATCTTCCAGCTCCAAACGAAGTTAAAAACGTTGCTCTTGATTTGGATAATAACGAAGCTGAAGTTGAACTTGAATCAGTTGATAACAAACCAACTGTAGCATTAGCTTTCAAACTTGATGATGGTCAGTATGGTCAGTTAACATATACTCGTGTTTATCAAGGAAAAATCAAAAAAGGTGAAGAACTTTATAATACTCGTTCAAAGAAACGTTTTAAAGTTGGTCGTCTTGTTCGTATGAATTCTGCTCAAATGGAAGATATTAACGAAGCTGGAGCAGGTGATATTGTTGCTTTATTTGGTGTAGATTGTGCATCTGGAGATACATTTACTTCTGCTGGTGTAAATCTTTCTATGGCTTCAATGTTTGTTCCAGAGCCAGTAATTTCTTTATCAATTACTCCAAAAGACAAACAAGCTGCTATGCAAATGTCTAAAGCTTTGAACAGATTTACAAAAGAAGACCCAACTTTCCAAACATACACAGATCCTGAATCGAATGAAACAATCATTAAAGGAATGGGTGAACTTCATCTTGCTGTTTATGTAGAACGTATGAAACGTGAATATAACTGTGAAGTAACAACTGGTGCTCCACAGGTTGCATATCGTGAATCTATTACAACTACTGGTGATTTTAACTATACTCACAAGAAACAGTCAGGTGGTTCTGGACAATATGGTCGTGTTGCTGGATTTATGGAACCAATTTCTGAAAAAGATTACGAATTTGTAGACGCAATTAAAGGTGGTGCAATTCCTAATGAATTTATTCCATCTTGTGATAAAGGTTTCCAGAGAGCAATGAAAGAAGGTTCATTAATTGGAGCTCCTGTTGTTGGTATTAAAATCACAATTAATGATGGTCAATCTCACCCAGTAGACTCTAACGATAACGCATTCCAAACAGCTGCTATTGGTGCATTCCGTGAAGGTTATTTGAAAGCAAAACCTGCTATTCTTGAACCAATTATGAAAGTTCAAATGACCGCTCCAACAGAATTCCAAGGAAACTTGTTTGGTTTGATTAATCAACGACGAGGTGTAATTGTTGATTCAACAGATGAAAATAATTCATCAACTGTAAATGCAGAAGTACCACTTTCTGAAATGTTCGGATTCTCTACAATTCTCCGTTCTTCTACACAAGGAAAAGGTGAATTTACAATGGAATTTGAAAAATATGGAAAAGTTCCAAATGCAATTGCAGATGAACTCATCGCAAAACACAAAGCTGAAAAAGAAGCTGGAAAAAAATAAGGTTTAATTAACCGAAAATTAAGGCTATCCTGAAGATTTCTTCAAAACAGGATAGCCTTTTTTTTTGCTATTTTTCGTTGATAAAAGTTCTTGAAATCAACAGG
The DNA here is from genome assembly GCA_964410365.1 of uncultured Treponema sp. Lineage (GTDB taxonomy): Bacteria > Spirochaetota > Spirochaetia > Treponematales > Treponemataceae > Treponema_D. Next base: position 9,774 of record CAYPGB010000006.1, on the reverse strand, counting down.
AAAATTAGACGTATCTTTCATCTTCGTATAGTAATAATGAAATATTTATTTTAAATTTGTTTTATTTTGGTTATATGTTATTATATTTATTATAGAGAGTAAATTTTACAACAACGAGGTGAAATTATGGAAAAAAAAGATTTAATCGAGTATAGCCCAATTCGTTATTTTGAAAAGGCGACTAATGCAGGGTTAAAAGAAGGTGAAATTGGACTTATTACAGCAAAAAAAGGTCTTGGAAAAACTTCTGTACTTGTTCAATTTGGAATAGATTCTTTATTGAATGATAAACCTCTAGTTCATGTTTCTTTTGATCAACATTCTTCAAATGTAATTGCTTGGTATTCAAGTATTTTGACCGAAATTGCTAAGAAAAAGAATGTCAATATTGAAGAATTAAATGAGGAAATTGTAAAAAATCGTACAATTTTGAATTTTAATCAAGAAGCATTTACTCTTCCAAAAGTTGTAAATACTTTAAAAGCGTTAAATGATGGTGGAATTAAAATAAGTGAAATTGTGGTGGATGGATTAAATCTTTCTGCCATTTCAAAAGAAGATTTAGATTGCTTTGCAGATTTTATAAAATCACAAAAAATGATTGCTTGGTTTAGTTTTACAAGTGATGCTGAAGATTTGGAAAGTACTTTAGATTCTGCTAAGTTGAATGATTTTTCTACAGTTGCACATCTTTCTGCTGAAGGAAAAGAAATTTCATTGAAAGTGTTGAAAAATGGAGAAGGAAAAGTTTCTCTAGATCCAAAAACACTTTTAATTTCAAAATAGGTTGATTTTTTTTTAAGGTTGTATTTTTTTTGAAATGCAGCCTTTTTTTTGTTTAAACCTTGAATATAGATTGTCGGGTCTAGCCCGACAATGACAGAAGACTTTCGATGTCCGACACTGACAAAAGACTTTAGATGTTTGCGAAGCACGGCAATGACAGAATCTCTGTGTGTTGTTGTAATTAACATAGTCATTCCCGTGCTCCGACACGGGAATCTTTATTTAATTTATTTACTTGTTTTAAAAAATTATACAACGTTCCTGTAGAAACATTTAATTGTCTTGAAATTAATGTTTTAGGATAACCGTTACTTAACATATTTTTGATTTGTTGTTCTTTTCCAGATAATTTATAATGATTTGATTTTTTTCCTTTTGGTCGCCCAAGAACAATTCCTTCAGTTTTTTTTCGTTTTAAAGCTTCTTTTGTGCGTTGTGAAATTAAAGAACGTTCAATTTCTGCTGAAATACTAAATGCAAACGCTAGAACTTTACTTGTTAAATCATCTCCGAGTTTATAACCTTCTTTTACAGTAAAAATTAAAACTTCACGTTCCATTAATAAATTCAAAACTGACATAATCATAAACATACTTCTTCCAAGTCTTGAAAGTTCAGAACAAATAATAATATCATTTTTTTTTACTTTTTCTAACAATTCTCCAAGATGACGTTTGTTTGGAGAAATAGTTCCACTTATTGTTTCTTCAATCCATTCATCAATTTTTAATTTGTTTCGTTTTGCATATTTTTTTATTTCAAAACGTTGATTTTCCACAGTTTGTTTATCTGTGCTTACTCGGATATATCCATAAATCATAATTACTCCCATAAAAACTTTTCTAATTTTTAAGTAAAGTTTTTATCTTGTCTGTAAAATCATATTGTGTATTCTTTTGCTGTAAAAAATACATACGTCTAAAATGTGCAACGCAATTTTTTGACAAATGAAATTTAAGACATTTAAAGAGTTTTGTTGTTGAATCAATAAAAATGATTTTGAAATTATTATAGTAAGTAAAAATTGATATTGTCGTGCTTTTTAAGAGATGACACGACAATTTTGAAAAATAAATTATTCTATACCAAGTAAATTCATATTGTAATTATCAACAGCTATTTGATATTTAAAACTTGCCATTCCAGTTGTGAAAATTGCACCAGCCATAGCTCCTGAAGTTACACCGTATGTTATAGGTAAAATATTTTCTGCATAAGGAAGATTATCATTAAAAGAATAAATAACATCAGTTGCAATTCCTGCAAAAACAGGTACAAGACATAATAAAATCATAAAAATGGATAATAATTTTTTCTCCTATAAAAAATGTTTTCTTTACGGTAGCAAAATGAAGATTAAAAAACAATAAAAATCTATTCAAAAATGACCAAGGTCACGAGATGTGTAACCAAAGTTACACAACAAAAAGTTTGTCTCTTGCAATAACTGGATTTTTTAGAAAAAAAGGAAAAATAAAAACAATAACTTTCTTCTTAATTTTTGTTTTGTTATTAATTTCTGGAATTCGGTTTGAAAAGAATATTTTTATTTTATCTTTGACTTCAAAAATATTTTTTTTCTTTACAGATGTAATTGTTTTTGTTCTTTCGTATTATCTTAATTTATGGAAAATTATTTTTAAAACTAATAATTTTATTAATTTAGCAGATTTTCCAGATTTAACTTTACGTGACGCAGAGTGGATTGAACTTATCTTAAAAGAAACAAAATATGAAACAATTGCAAAGGAATATAATCTTTCAGAGGGACTGTGTTGCTTTCAGCAACACACGAGTTTGCTTCGCAAACGTCGCAGATTAAATCTGTTCGGTACAAATTATTCTGGTTCGTCTGATAGTTCAATTTATATTTCAATTTTTAGGCTAACAGGTTTTGTTGCTCCAAGTTTTAATGATGTTTCATTTGGAGAAGAATCTGCCAGTGTTATGATATATTCTCCTTTTTCTAAAACAGAATCTCCATTTTGTGTAATTGTTTCAAAAGCAGAAAGTGGTAATTTAAAATGAACTGTTTTTGTTTTTCCAGATTCAATAAATATTTTTGTAAAGTCTTTTAAACTACAAATTGGTTCATCATCATTTCGTTTTACTTTTGAAATATAAACTTGAATAACTTCTTTTGCATCAAATTTCCCGATGTTAGAAACTTCGCAATTTACATTTATAAAATCATCTTTTTTTTCTAAGTTTGCATTTTGAATTGAAAATTTTGTATAGCTCAAACCAAATCCAAAAGGAAAAAGAGGTTCTTTTTGTGCGTAACGATAAGTTCTATTTTTCATACTATAATCTTCAAAATCTGGTAAATCTGCCGTTGATTTTGGAAAAGTAATTGGAAGATGTGCAGAAGGAACTTTTTCTCCAAAAATTATGTCAGCAACAGCATTTCCACCTTCTTCTCCTGGATACCAAGCAAATAAAATTGCATCAGCAATGTCATAAGGAAAAGAGATTGGAGAACCGCCTGTCAGAACTAAAATTACTGGAGTTCCTCTATCATGAACTGCTTGTAAATAATCTAGTTGATGTTTTGGAAGTTCGATTGATTCTCTATCGCCACGCAATGTTTCTACAGCATCACCTTCTTCTCCTTCCATTGAAGTGTCTAATCCAAAACAAGCGACTACGACATCAGCATTTTCTGCCATTCCAACAGTCCATCCTCGTTGTTTACTGTCATGATACATTCCAACAGCTGGTGTGTAATCAATTATTATTTCTGGATGTTCATCACCTTTTTTGAGTAAACCTTCCAAAATTGTAACGAGTTTTGAATTTAAACCAAAATAATTTCCTAAAAGTGCATCAACATTTGTTGCAACTGGTCCCATCACCAAAATTTTATGAATTTCATTATTTAAAGGCAAAAGTCCATTTTTATTTTTCAAAAGAACGATTGAATCTGTTGCGACTTGTTTTGCTAAATCACGATTTTCTTGTGTGTTTACATCTTTTTCTCCAAGATGAGCCCATTTTGATTTTTCCCAAGAATCAAACATTCCAAGTTTCATTCGTGTCATCAAAAGTCTAAAAACAGATTCGTTTATTTTTTCTTCAGATAAAATTCCTTGTTTTACAGCACTAATTGCAGCGTGATATGTACATCCACAATTTAAATCACAAGTATTATTTATGGCTAATGCCGCTGATTCTTCTGCCGTTTTTGTAACTTTGTGATTTTCGTGAAAATCTCTAACCGCCCAACAATCACTTACAACGTGTCCTTTAAATCCCCATTTTTTGCGAAGAATATCAATTAAGAGAAATTTACTTCCATTGCAAGGTTCATCGTAAAGTCTTTGATATGCTCCCATTACAGATTCAACATTTGCATCTACAAGAGCTTTAAACGCTGGAAGATAAGTTTCCCATAAATCTTTTTTTGAAGGTTTTACATTTGCTGTGTGGCGAGTTGCTTCCGGTCCAGAATGAACTGCAAAATGTTTTGCACACGCTGCAACTTTTAAGTTTTCGCAATCATCACCTTGCAAACCTTCCACCGCAACAACACCCATTTTTGAAGTAAGATATGGGTCTTCTCCAAAAGTTTCTTGTCCACGTCCCCATCTCGGATCTCTAAAAATATTAATATTTGGAGTCCAAAATGTTAAACCGCGAAATTGTCTAAAATCATTTCTTTTTTGAGCTTCATTATATTTTGCTCTTGCTTCATCAGAAATTGTTTCATATTCTTTTTTTGCAAGTTCAAGGTCAAACGTTGCTGCAAGTCCAATAGTTTGAGGAAAAATTGTTGCAGAACCAGCTCTTGCAACTCCATGTAAACATTCATTCCACCAATTGTACGGTTTTATTCCAACTCGAGAAATTCCAATACTTTCGTGAAGCATAAGTCCAACTTTTTCTTCCAAAGTAAGTTCTTTGATGATGGCGTTAATTTCTTCGGTTCTTTCTTTTTCTAAATCTGTCATAATATTCCTCTTTCTTTAAAAATTGATTTTCCAACTTTCAAGTTCAGTTTTTTCATCAATAACAATAAAAAGATTACAAACTGATTTTTCAAGATTTTCAATTTTTCCTTTAAAAGTTCCTTTTCCTTTTGTTTTTATTTGCGATAAAAGATTTTGTTCTGAAATTGAATTTTTATAAATTTTTACGATGGATTTTTTATTTTCTTCACCGGTTGTCAAAACAAATTCTTTTCCTCCTTTTGATAAATCTACATTTTTTATGTAAACATAACTTTCTGCAGAAATTCCAGTGATTGTTTGTTTTGAAGTTACAGCAATATTTTTTAAAGTTGCAAAAGTTGTCGCTTTTATATTTTCGTAAGGATTAAAATTATTAGTTTGAGTTACACCTTTTTTTGTAACATTTTGAATAGGAAAAGTTCCATCATCATTTATTTTAAATTCGTTAATGCAGATATTTCTGTATCCTGATTTTTGAAAACCTAATTTTTTTTCTGTAATTTGAGCATGAAAAGCAATGTAATATTTTCCCTTAAATTCAAATATCCAGTGATGATTATTTCCCCAAGCTCCAAAATAATTTCCGGGATTTTTTAAAGTGTATCCTGCATATTTAAAAGGTCCCATTGGTGATGATGATGTCATATATGCAATTGTTGCTGCGGGAGGCACTTCGTTTCCGCTTGCATTTTCTCTGCTTGCCCAGTTTGCACAATACGAATAATAGTAAGTTTTTCCAATTTTGTTGATTCCAGAGTCTTCAAACAAAAATGGTGCATCAATTTCGATTGGTTCATCTGCAATGCTAATCATATCTGGATTTAATTTTACAACTCTCGCAGATTTTGGATGTTCAGAATCTTTATCAATTCCTCCACCAAAATATAAATATCCAGTTCCGTCGTCATCAACTAAAACTGCCGGGTCAAAAAGCCAATAAACTTTTTGGGTGTTAGGAGTTTTTCTATTTATAAGAGGTTTTCCAATTGGGTCAGAAAAGGGACCTAGTGGAGAATTTGATGTTAGTACTCCAATTCCGTTTGCACTATCTGCAAAATAGAGAAAAAATCTATCAATTCCATCAATTTTTTTTGTACAAATTGCAGGTGCCCAAGAATTTGTAGCCCATTTCGCCACTCCGTTTGGATTTTGTTTTCCACCAACTGCAATTTCTCCGCAATCTGTCCAATTTACCAAATCTTTTGATGAAAAAATGTTTAATGTATTTATTTTATTGTAAGAATTTTCTTGTTTGCCCAAAGAAAATTCTGCTTGTTGAGAGTCGTTTGTGCAATAAAGGTAAACTGTATCGTTGTAAACTAAAACTGCTGGATCTGCACTGAATTTATGTATAATTGTAGGATTATTTTCTATGAAAGGTTTTGTGATTTTTTCTGCAATTAATTTTTGCAATTGAGAGATTTCTACAGCATTTAAAAAAAATGGAAAAAACATAAAACTAAGTCCTACAATAGATTTTAATTGTTTCATAAAATTATGATAACTTAGTTTTTATGTTAGTAAAATCTTTTTCTAAGGCATTTTCTTAAATTACAGAAAACACCTTAGAATTTAAATTATCTATTGAGCCAGGCTCCGATAATGATAGAAAATTCGATAACGTTTGCATAGCAACTTGTATGTTACTTGTCATTGCTGTACTTGATACGATAACACAATCCGTCATTGCCGTACTTGATACGGCAATCTATACAGAATAGATTCCCGTGTCTGAGTACGGAAATGACAGAAAAATTGAACAGAGAATGATACGTACGACCATGAGAATGATAGGTAACGAGAACAGATAATGACAGAAAACTCGAACTTTGGACTATCTGCTTAATTTTCTATAAACTGTTCTTTTTGGAACACCAGCTTCTTCTCCAAATTCTTTAAGTTTCCATTCTGCGTATTCAGACCAGTTTCCTTCAAAAAAGCGAACTTCAGAATTGTTTTCAAAAGCTAAAATATGTGTACAAATTCTGTCTAAGAACCATCTGTCATGACTTACAACTAAAGCACAGCCTGCAAAATCTTCCAATGCTTCTTCTAAAGCACGAACTGTTTGAACATCTAAATCATTTGTTGGTTCGTCAAAAAGTAAAACATTTCCACTTTCTTTAAGCATCATTCCAAGATTAAGACGATTTCTTTCTCCTCCTGAAAGTACGCTAACTTTTTTATTTTGGTCAGGTCCTGCAAAATTAAACCATCCACAATAAGCATGTGCATTTACTTCTCGAACACCACCTTCTAAAGCGTGACCTTTTTCATCAACTGCACCAAGTTTTACTAAATCGCCTCCGCCACCAAGTGTTTCATAAACAGTTTTATTCATATCAAGATTTGAACGCATTTGATCAACATAAACTAATTTTACAGTTTGACCAATTTTGATATTTCCAGAATCTGGTTTTTCTCCGCCTTCCATTCCTGCTGCATCTACAATCATTTTGAAAAGGGTAGTTTTTCCTGCTCCGTTTGGTCCAACTATTCCGACAATTGCACCTGCTGGAATATGAACATTTAGATTTTCAAACAAAAGTTTATCTCCAAAAGATTTAGAAAGTCCTTCAAAATCAATAACTAAATTTCCAAGACGAGGTCCTGCTGGAATAGAAATTTGTGTATCTTTTAATTGTCGTTTACTTTCTTGTGCAATCAGTTCGTTATAACGAGTGATGTGTTCTTTATGTTTTGCTTGACGACCTTTTACACCCATATGAATCCATTCCAATTCGCGTTGAATTTCTTTTTGTCTTGCAGATTCATTTTTATTTTCAAGAGCAATTCTTTGATTTTTTTGTTCAAGCCAACTTGTATAATTACCTTTAAAAGGATAACCTTCTCCGCGGTCAAGTTCCAAAATCCATCCGGCAACTTCATCTAAGAAATATCTGTCGTGAGTGATTGCAATTACAGTTCCTGGATAATCGTGAAGATGTTTTTCAAGCCAAGCAACAGTTTCTGCGTCAAGATGGTTTGTAGGTTCGTCTAAAAGTAAAATATCTGGTTTTTGTAAAAGAAGTCTACATAATGCAACTCGACGACGTTCACCTCCAGAAAGAACATCAACAATTTGGTCAGAAGGAGGACATCTTAAAGCATCCATTGCAAGTTCTAGATTATTTTCCAAATTCCAAGCATCTAAAGCATCTAATTTTTCTTGAACTTCGCCTTGTCTTGCACAAAGTTTATCAAAATCAGCATCAGGTTCTCCAAAAGCTTCGTTAATTTTATCAAATTCCGCTAACAAGTCAGTTATTTCTTTTACGCCTTCTTTTACAACTTCAATTACAGTTTTTCCAGATTCCAAATAAGGTTCCTGTTCCAAATAACCAATTGTATATCCTGGAGCGAGAGATGTTTCTCCTGTGTAATCTTTATCAATGCCAGCAAGAATTTTAAAAAGAGAAGATTTTCCTGCTCCGTTTGCACCAATTACACCAATTTTTGCTCCATAATAATAGGAAATGCTTATATCTTTTAGAACAACTTTAGTTCCATACGCTCTGCCAACTCTGTCCATCGTGTAGATGATTTTTTTATCATCATACGTTTTTGCCATAAAAAAAACTCCTTTTTGTGTTTTTAAGATAAAAAATGATTAGAAAAATTATCTTAGATAAAACAAGCATATCTTAAATGAAAATAAGTTTCTATATAATAGAAGTTTTTTTATAAAATGAAATCTTTAAACATTTTTATTATTCATTAATTTATTTTTATTTGCTATCATTTTAGTATGAATAAAAATTTTTTAAGTGATTTAAAACGATTTGTTCTTGTGCTTTTAGGTGGTTTTTTATTAGCAATTAATATTGTAACTTTTGTTAGACCAGCAAATCTTATTCCAGGAGGATTTACTGGAATTTCTCTTTTGATTCAAAATGTTTTTCAAAAATATTTATCGTTAAATATTCCTTATTCTGTAATAAATTATATTTTAAATGCAATTCCTGTTTTTATTGGTATAAAATTTATTGGTAAAAAATTTACTTTATTTAGTGTTGTGATGATTTTTGTTTCTGGTATTTTTACAGATTTTCTTGCAACATTTGATTTTCTTTTCATAACTGATGATATGCTTTTATGTGCTATTTTTGGTGGAATTTTGAATGGAGTTGCAATTTCTCTTTGTCTTTTTGCTGGAGCTTCTTCTGGTGGAACTGATTTTATTTCAATTTTTATATCTGAAAAAACTGGAAAATCCGCTTGGAATTTGATTTTTATTTTTAATTGTTTTGTACTTTTTATTGCTGGATTACTTTTTGGTTGGGATAAAGCACTTTATTCTATCATTTTTCAATTTACTTCTACTCAAATGTTAAATGTTTTGTATAAAAAATATGAAAAAACAACTCTTTTAATTATAACTGATAAACCAACAGAAATTTATGCAAAAATAAAAGAACTTACAAACCATGGAGCAACAATTTTTGAAGGTCATAGCGAATTTTCAGGAAAAACACATAAAATGGTTTATACAGTTGTTTCATCATCAGAAAGTGGAAATTTAGAAAAAGCTCTGAGAACAGTAGATTCTGATGCATTTATAAATGTTTTGCAATCAAAAGAAATTATAGGAAGATTTTTCAAACGTGCAAATGATTAATTTTTCTTTAAGAGATTATCAAATTTTAGCGAAAGCATTTTTTTGACTAGTTGTTTTTTTATCTTAATTTTTATAGTATAAAATTATGTCTAAAGAAAATGAAAACGAAGATGAAATCAGTTTAATTGATTTATTTGCAGTTTTGTTGCACAGAAAATGGCTTGTAATTGGAATGACTGTTGGCGGTGCAGTTTTTGCACTTGTTTTTTCTATAATTTCGCTTGTTCTGCCTTCAGAAAAATCATTTTTGCCAAATCAATATACTCCACAAGCTCAAATGCTTATAAACAACAGCGACGCTTCTTCTTCCTCAATGGGAAATCTTTCTAGTCTTGCTTCAATGGCTGGCGTTAATCTTGGAAGTTCTGGCGGAATTTCTTATAGTGAACTTGCAAAATATCTGGTTGATTCAAACACAGT
>CAYPGB010000005.1:0-106411 GCA_964410365.1 uncultured Treponema sp. | reverse complement strand
GAAAACTCCAAACCAGATAACTGCTTAAACTGTCCTAAAATTTGGGGTCGGTTCACCTCAGTATTTATACCCCCCCCAAAAAAAAAATTATTTATATTATGCAACAAGTAGTTTGAACTTGTAATAATCAATACTGTCATTCTCGAGCTCCGACACGGGAATCTTCTTTTATGAAAAATCTTTTTATCTTTTTCAATTATTTTTACAATTCTAGTGTATAATTAAAAATATGATTCAGCTTGAATTGGAAACAAAAATTCCTTTTTTGTGGGGAAAATCGGTTTTTAAAAAGAAAAATTGGTCTCAAATCAATTTGATTGTTGGTCCTAACGGCAGTGGAAAAACAATTTTATCACAAGAAATTGCAAATCATTTTAAAAAAGCAGGATATAATGTCGTTTTTATTCGTTCTGATAGAAATAAAGAAGAACGCCAAAATCAACTTGAAATTCTAAGAAAAAATGAAAATGTAAAAATAAAAATAGAAAAAGTTCTTTCTTCAATGTTTGGAAAATCTATAAAATTTATTGAAGATGTTGATGGTTCTTTAATTCCAATTGTAAAAAATAAAACTTTAAATCTTGAATATATGCTTGATGATTCAGAATGTCATGGTTTAAAAGAAATTATTTCACTTTTGGTTTATCTTTATTATGGTTCAAATGATAAAAATATTTCTTGTGGAGAAGTTATGTTTTTTGATGAACCAGAACTTCATCTTCATCCTCAATTTCAAACTTTTTTTATGAATGAAATCCGTAAAGTTGCAAAACAATCTTCAAGAAAAATTTTCTTTTTAATTTCTCATTCTCCATTTTTTATTGATTTACGCGAACCAAATGATTTAATTGGCGTTGTTGTTTGTCATGTGAATAAACTTCCTACAACAATAGATGAACTTTCTCCAAAAGATTTTGATTTATTTTCAAAATTTCTGCCAAGATTTAATACTTACCACAAACAATTTTTCTTTAGTGATAATCAAATTTTTGTTGAAGGTTATACAGACCAACAAATTTTTTCGAATCTTATTTCTTATATAAGTGATGAATATAGTGCAGCTGGAACAGGAATTATTGATGTTGGTGGAAAAGATGAATTAGGTGTTTTTTGTAAAGTTTGTTTTCTTTTAGGAACAGATGGTAGAATTATCACAGATTTGGATTCTTTGTTTAGTGGAAAACTCCGTGATGTTTTTTGTCAAGATAATCGTTCAAAAAATTGGCTTTTAAGTCAAAATAAAAAAAAATAAATTATTTTATGAAGAAATTTTCACTAAAAAAGAACTTCTTCAACCAATCACTCTTGAAAGATTGATTTTAAAATTAGAAAAATATCTTACAGAAATTGGAAAATCTGTTCTTTCGTTAAAAAATAATCTTCCCAAAAATTTAAAACTTTTTTCGGAAAAATTAAAATCTTTAAAAGAAAAATATGAAAACGCAGAAAATATTGACACTTATAAAACAGTTGTTTTTCAAGGCATTTTTCTTTTGCAGAATGAACTTGAAAATTTTTTACCCAAAAAAGAAAAAATGATGATAAATTATGTAAAAAATCTTTCTCCAATTATTTTTGATGCAATTGAAGCTTCGAGAGTTTATATTTTACAAAAAGGTTGTATTGAACATTATTATACGCAATCTAAAATTTTATATATGCCTGTTTCTGCAAAAGATAGACTTTTTCATTTGGAAAATAAATTTATTCAATCTTCTCATAGAAAAACAATTCGTAAAAATTATGGAGAATTAATAAAAATTTTAGAAAAAGCTTGCATCCGAACATCGTAATAAAAAAAATATTTTTTTTGAGAAAAACTTTATTGACTTCTGGCTGAAGTGTAGTAAAATAGAACTAATAATATAACCCTTAAGGAGGCCACATAAAATGGCAAAAGTAGAACTAAAAGGTATTGGAAAAGTTTACGACGGCGGTGTTCGTGCTGTAACAAATTCTAATATCACAGTAGAAGATAAGGAATTCTGCGTATTCGTAGGTCCTTCTGGATGCGGAAAATCAACAACTCTCCGTATGATTGCAGGTCTTGAAGACATTACAGAAGGTAAATTGTACATTGATGGAATTGAAATGAATGATGTTCCACCAAAAGACCGCGATATTGCAATGGTATTCCAGAACTATGCTCTTTATCCACATATGACTGTTTATGATAACATGGCATTCGGATTAAAGATTCGTAAAATGGATAAAGCAGAAATCGACCGTCGTGTTCGTGATGCTGCAAAACAACTTGACCTTACACAATATCTTGACAGAAAACCAAAGGCACTTTCTGGTGGACAACGTCAGCGTGTTGCTGTAGGACGTGCTATTGTTCGTAATCCAAAAGTATTCTTGTTTGATGAACCTCTTTCAAACCTTGATGCTAAACTTCGTGTAACAATGCGTTCTGAACTTGCTGCTCTTCATAACAGACTTCAAGCTACAATGATTTACGTAACTCACGACCAGATTGAAGCTATGACTTTAGGAACAAAAATCGTTGTTATGAAAGACGGATTTATTCAGCAAATTGGAGCTCCTTTGTATTTGTACAACAATCCAATTAATAAATTCGTAGCAGGATTTATTGGAACACCTCCAATGAACTTCTTAACTGTAAAAGTTCTTGAAAAAGGTGGAAAAATTGTTTGTGATGAAGGCTCTTTTGAAATTGAACCAACAGAAGAACAAGCAAAATATCTTAAAAATTATGTAAACAAAGAAGTTTCTTTTGGTATTCGTCCAGAAGATTTAACTTATGTAGAAAAACCAGCTGCAAAAGATGATATGCAGATGAAGATTATAAACAAAGAACCATTAGGTGCTTCTACACATCTTTACCTTGTTTCTAACAAAGGTCAGCAAATTATTGTAAACACAAATGCAAATGCAGAATTCCGTTTAGGAGATTCTGTAAATGTTGTTCCAAATATGCAAAAAGCAAAATTCTTCTCTATGGAAGAAGGTGAACCAAATATTTGTGACCAAATCGAAAAGAAATGGTAATAAGTAATTTGTATTAAAAAGATTTTTCTTTTTAGTATGCATCTCTAAAGTTGGAATTCAATTTTAGAGGTGCATTTTTTTTTGTTATCGTGGCTGTTTGTTGTGTTTTGATAATCTGTGCAAAAAAAATGCCGTGCATAAAACACGGCAAATAAAATTAATTTTGAAAATTAAAAAATATTTCTATTCAAACATTCTAAAATTATCAAAGTAGATAACTGTATTTTCTGTTTCTGCATCAGCATGTTGAATCATAAAACAGAAAACATTTGCAAGATGTTCATCTGGGAAAGCTGTAAGGTCAAATAAAATTGTTTGAGATGACTGTGGAGCAACTTTTATTGCTGGACTTTGATCCCACTGCCAATCATCACCATTTTGAACAGCAATAGAAAGATTGTATTCTTGTTCTCCAGGATTATAAACATCTACAGCACACCAATTGTAAGCTGAAAGATCTGTTTCTACAGGAGAATTACAACACCAAGTTGCTTGTTTTGAATTATTTGCTGTTGCTGGTTCATTTGTACATTTTAAAGATTTTTTACCATCAGTAGTCCATTCTTCAGTGAGATCTGCTGCTAAAGAAAGATTGTGTGAACCCCATTGATCCCAAGAATTTCCAACTCCATACCAATAATTTCCATCTTCAAAATTATCAAGAAGAAGCATATTTGTTGAAGGTAATTCAACTGTTTGTAATTTTGGAGCTTTTATTTTTTTTGCTTTTTTAGCAAACATACAAGTTGTTAAAGCTGATGCAATTAATAAAGTTGCGATAATTTTTTTCATATTTTATCCTTATTATAAAAATTATTTAATAACTCTATAGTTATCTAAGTAGAATTCTCCGCTTGGAGATGTATCTTCATTCCAGTTAACGATACAAACAAACATTTGGTCAATTATTTCAAGGCTTGGGAAAGAACTAATATCAAAAACAAGAGAGTGAATTCCAGGTCCACATCTTACAGGGTCTGTTTGTGTCCAAGTCCAATTTTCTCCAGTTTGAAGAACTAAAACTAAATCAATAGGGTCGTTTGATTTGTTTCCAACATCAAGAACAACATATTTTGCACCTGACCAATCTGTTTCGAGTGGAGAAGTACAAGTTACAGTTCCTTTATCTCCGCCTGGTTGTTCTGCGTAAGTTACTTTTAATGATGTTTTTCCATTTGAGCCCCAATCTGTAGAAAGGCTTACTCCAGAAACAAAGTCTGATGGCCAACCAGTTTTATCCCAATAAAGACCATCTTCAAAATCGTCCATAACAATTTCTTCACCTTCTGGAATTTCCATTTCAACATAATCAGCTGGAACTTTAATTCCTTTGAATGCTTTTGGAAGTTTTGGTTTAGCAATCAGAGCACTCAACATAATTGAAGAAAGAAGTGCAATTGACATTATTTTTTTCATTTATATTCCTCCTAAATGAATTTTGTAATAATTGAATTCTATAACACTTAATTTTATTGTCAAGAAAAAAAGTTAAAAATCAAGTTTTTTTAATATGATTTTTTAGTTAAAAACGGATTAAAAAATAACTTAAAAAATAATTTAAATTTGGTTAAATTTAATAAAAAATGTTGCGAAATTTAAACTTTGGATATATTCTATAAAGTAGGTGTTTTAAGGTAAAAAAAAAGTAGATTTTATTATTTTTACTTTAACGAGTTTATTATTGAAAATATTCTAAACATTACAGGATGGAAAAGAATGTTTAAAAGAAAAAGCGTTAAGTTTTTATCGGTTTTGACATTATTTTTATTTGCATTTCCTTTGTTTTCTCAAGCCGGAGTAGAAAAACAAGTTCTTCGTTGGTCGAGCGGAAGTTCTATAAACGACTATTTGGAAGAACATAAAGAAGCAAATTATCCAATGTATGATATTGCAATAAAAGCGGTTTCTTACATTTCTAAAGATAATGCAGATGTTGTTAAACTTGATAATTATAATGGTCATAATGATGTTCTTTCTTGGACTGGTGAAAAAGGTTCTGTTGAATGGAAGTTTTTTATTCCAGAAACGGGATTTTATCATCTTTCCTTAGATTTTATTCCTCTAAAATATAAAGGAATGAATATTGAATTTGGAGTAAAGATTGATGGAGAATATCCTTACGATGATTTTATGAGTGTTCGTTTTCAAAGAATTTGGAAAGATTCTTATGATATTAGAAAAGATGAAAACGGAAATGAAATTGTTCCAGACCAAGAAGAAATTTTTGAATGGACAAATACTCCTTTTTTAGATACTCAAGGATTTTATAATAAAAATCTTCCTGTTTATCTTGAAAAAGGCGAACATAAAATTGAACTTGAACTTCATCGTGAAGCGTTAGTTTTAGATTCAATTCATATTTTTAATGAAAAAGAATTACCAACTTATGCAGAAATTTCTTCAGATTTTAATTATGAAAAATCAACAAATCCAAAAAATATTTCTGTAAAAGTTCAAGGTGAAAAGGCTTTCAGAAAATCAGATTCAACTTTGGTTCCAACTTCTGACCGTTCTGATGCTGCTACTGAACCTTCAAGTCCTTCAAAAATTCGACTTAACACAATTGGTGGAAGTTGGACTTGGAAATTGCCTGGTCAGTGGATTGAATGGCAAATTGAAGCTCCAGAAGATGGATATTACAATCTTTATATAAAAGGTCGTCAGAATTTTCAGCGTGGCTCTGCTGCAACAAGAAAACTTTACATTGATGGAAAAATTCCTTGTAAAGAATTTGAATCTTTGGAATTTGATTATTCTTTAAATTGGGGACAGTTCACTCCAAAAGATGAAAATGGAAAACCTTGTTTAATTTATTTGAAAAAAGGCGTTCATACAGTAAAACTTGAATCATCTTTAGGTCGACTAACTCCAATTCTTACAGCAATGGATGATTTAACCGCTGCATTGAACGTTGTTCGCCGTCGTTTTATTATGATTATGGGAAGCGAGCCTGATTTGTATCGCGACTACAATCTTGATAAAGAAATTCCGGGGCTTATGCCAAAACTTACAGAATATGCAAATCGTATAGAAAAAGTTGCTAACGATTTTGAAGCAATTACTGGTCAGTCTGGTTCAGAAGCGGCAACTTTGCGAGTTGTTGTAAATCAACTTAGAAGTTTTGTAAAACAACCAGAATATATTCCTAATAAATTAAATAATTTTAATGATAATATTGCTTCTTTAGCTTCTTGGATTTTATATCGTAAAGAAATTCCTTTGGAAATTGATTATATCACTTTGCAAACTCCAGATACAAAACCACAAAGACCAAAAGCAAATTTTTTCCAAAAAATATGGATGAATATTCGCTCATTCTTTGCTTCTTTTGTTGAAGATTATGATAGTATTGGAAAACAAGAAAAAGATGCAGTTACAGTTTGGATTTCTGCTGGTCGTGAACAAGCAAATATTGTTCGCCAAATGATAATAAATGATTTTACGCCAAAAACTGGAATAAAAATTAATTTGAGTCTTGTTCAAGGAAGTATTATTGAAGCAACAATGGCTGGGCGTGGTCCAGAAATTGCAATCAACACATCTCGAGGTCAGCCAGTTAATCTTGCAAGCCGAAATGCACTTTATGATTTATCTACTTTTGAAGATTTTGATGATGTTCGCAAATGGTACAATCCTACAGCGTTAATTCCTTATGAATTCCAAGGTGGAATTTATGCTTTGCCAATGACACAAGATTTCCATATGATGTTCTATCGAACTGATATTCTTGAAGAACTTGGACTTGAACCTCCTCAAACTTGGGAAGATTTGTACAAAATGATTCCTGTTTTACAGAGAAATAATATGCAAGTTGGTCTTCCTTATCAGTCGGTTGATGCTATTGACTTAATTGACGCTGGTATGGGGTCACGAAATCTGTTCCCAACTTTGCTTAGTCAAAATGGTGGTTCTTTCTACAAAAATAATAATACAGAAACTGCTTTAACAGAGCCTGCTGCGTACAAGGCATTTAAACAGTGGGTAGATTTTTATGCAGCGTATGGTTTTACATTAAAATATGACTTTAATACTCGTTTCCGTTCTGGAGAAATGCCAATCGCAATTGTTTCTTACGGAAATTACAATCTTCTTTCTGTTGCTGCTCCTGAAATTCGCAATCAATGGGCAATGACAACAATTCCTGGAACAAGAAAACCTGATGGAACAATCGATAAGAGTGAAGCGGGGTCTGGTTCTGCGGTTGTAATGTTTAAAAAGATAAAAAATCCTCAAGCTGGTTGGGAATTCTTAAAATGGTGGATGAGTCCAGATGTTCAATTAAAATATGCAAATCAAATTGAAACAATTATGGGAACTTCTGCAAGATTAGGAACTGCAAACTTAGAAACATTTGAAAAAATGGGTTGGTCTGTAAAAGAGCAAGAAATTTTAAAATCACAATGGAGCCAAGTTCAAGAAATTCAAGAAGTTCCTGGTGGATATTATACAATTCGTATGCTTGATACAGCCTTTACAGAAACTTATTACAATAATGAAAATGCTCGTGCAACTCTTAATAAATACTGCGATATGATTAATGAGGAAATTACACGTAAGCGTAAGGAGTTAGGAATTGAAGATTAATAATATTAATACAGATGAAAATGCTGTAACTCCGCTTGTTCAAAAAAAGAAATCACAAGATTGGGAAACTCGCTCTGCTTATGCAATGCTTGCTCCATTTTTAATTCTTTTTACGGTTTTTACAATTTTACCTATTTTATGTTCAATTTATTTTAGTTTTACAAGTTTTGATATGCTTCAATCACCAAAATGGGTTGGCTTTAGTAATTATATTCGTCTTATGCTTGATGATAAGATTTTCTTGAAAGTTTTGAAAAATACAATGGTTTTTGCTTTTATTACAGGACCTTTAAGTTATGTTTTATCATTTTTATTAGCTTGGATGATAAATGAATATCGTCCTGTTGTGCGTTCTATTTGGACATTAATCTTTTATGCTCCATCTTTAGCTGGTTCAATTTTTTATGTATGGACAATCATCTTTTCTGGTGATTATTACGGTTATATGAATGGTTGGTTGATGAAACTTTCTATTATAAAAGAACCAATTGATTGGATTGGAAATACTGATTATGTATTAAAAGTTGTTCTTATTGTTCAAATTTGGCTTTCTTTTGGTGCAGGCTTTTTGTCTTTTATTGCAGGTCTTCAAGGAATTGATAAAAGTTTATATGAAGCTGGACGAATTGACGGTATTAAAAACCGATGGCAAGAATTATGGTATATCACAGTTCCTTCCATGAAGCCTCAACTTTTGTTTGGTGCTGTCATGCAGATTGCTTCATCATTTGGAGTTTCTGAAGTTGTAAAACAGGTTGCAGGATTCCCTTCGCGAGGATATGCTGCCGATACAATAGGAACTTATATCATCGACTATGGTACAGTTCGTTTTGAAATGGGATATGCGTGTACTTTGTCTGTAGTTTTGTTCATCATCATGCTTCTTATGAATAAAATTATTACAAAATTATTAAAAGGTGGTACAAATGACTAAAGAAGATAAACTTTCTGGAAATCAAGTTTTAACAAGTAAAAAGTTAAAATCTAAAGAAGAAAAAAATGCCATCCCAAAACAATTTAGAAAACATAAGATTTTTAAATATCGTGGAGCAAAAAAAGCAAATCGTTCAAGAACTGTAGACTTTTTATTGTTTTTGCTTTTAGGTTTTCTTGCAGTTTTTATGATTTTACCAATTTGGATTGTAATTATAAATTCATTTAAACCTGTTCAGGAAATGTTTGTTTTTCCTCCAAAACTTTTTACAGCTCATCCAACGTTGAATAATTTTACTCAACTTTCGCAAATTCTTGCAAATATGTGGGTTCCTTTTTCAAGATATTTATTCAACTCAGTGATTGTAACTGCAACTGCTACAATTGGAAATATTATAGTTTCAAGTATGGCAGCGTATCCTTTAGCTTTGCATAATTTTAAAGGAAAAAAAGTTATTAATGAAATTATTGTAGATGCACTTCTTTTTACTCCACAAGTTTTGTACATTCCTCAATATATCATTATTGCTAAACTTGGATTGATAAATAATCATCTTGCGTTAATTTTACCAACTGTTCAAATGACTTTGGGAACTTTCCTTATGCGACAATTTATGACACAACTTCCAGTTTCTCTTTTGGAAGCGGCTCGAATTGATGGTGCAAAAGAAATGTATATTTGGTGGAAAATTGTTATGCCAACTGTAAAACCTGCTTGGCTCACTCTTATGATTTTTGCTTTCCAAAGTATTTGGGCAAACAATGGAAATTTGTATTTATATAAGGAAAATTTAAAAGTTCTTCCTTCAATAATTCCGCAAATTCAAGCGTCTGGTTTGGTTTACGCGGGTGCATCATCAGCGGTAATGTTAGTTTTGATGTTACCACCAATCATTTTGTTTATGATTTGTCAAAAATCTGTTATAGAAACAATGGCAACATCAGGTATTAAAGACTAGGAGGAATATGATGAAAAAACTTTCACTTTTTGTAAATGCACTCTTAGTTTTAGGTATAAGTGCAAATCTTTTTGCCACAAGTCCAGAAGAAGCTCCAGTTCCTTGGATTTCGTATAATTATGGTGTTTGGGACACGAGTATTCCTGCTCAGCCAGCATACGAAGTTGATAAATATATCACCGGAAATGATTATGGAATTGGTTCATTTTCTAATCCGCAAGATATGTGTACAGATATAAATGAAAATATTTATGTTTTGGATGCAGGAAATAAAAGAGCAGTTGTTTTTAATTCAGATTTGGAACTTAAAAGAGTTATTAATTTTGCAAAAGATGGACTTGAAATTAAAGATACTCGCGGAATGTATGTTGCAGATGATGGAAAAATTTATCTTTGCGACCGTGGTTCTAAACAAATTTTTGTTTATGATAATGATGGAAATTATCTTCGTTCAATTGTAAAACCAATTACCGATTTAATTGACGAACAGACTGAATTTATTCCAGATAAAGTTTTAGTCGATCATCTTGGAGTTATTTATGTTCTTTCAATGGGTTGTTATGAAGGTGCGTATACTTTTGATGAAAATGGTGACTTTTTAGGATTTTTTGGTTCTAACAAAGTTAATGTAACTAATCGTTTGAGAACAGACCGCATTTGGAGAAAATTTACAACAAAAGAACAGAGAAACAGAATGTATAGATATGTTCCTATTGAATATGTAAATTTTGATATAGATTCTGAAGGTTTTATTTATACAGTTTCAAATTACGGTGATAATTATCAAAAAGGACAAGTTAGAAAATTAAATCCACTTTCACAAAATATTTTGTTTAAAGGAAAAAAGCCAGAATTAGCATTTTTTGGTGATTTGGAAAATACTTACACAAACCGTGTAGAAAAAACAAATTTAGTTGCAGTTGATATTGATAAAGATAATTTTATTTCTTGTTTGGACTCAGAACGAGGAAGAGTTTTTGTGTATGACCAATCTTGTAATCTTCTTACAATTTTTGGTGGAACAGGAAATCAAGAAGGTTCTTTTCAAAATCCTGTAGATATAGTAAGTGCTAATGGAAAATTATTTGTTTTAGATAATATTCGTAATACAGTTACATCTTTTAAAACAACACGTTTTGGAGATGCTTTAAGAAAATCTACAATTTTGTATGAACAAGGTTTTTACGAAGAAGCATTGGAACCTTGTTTTGAAGCCTTAAAAATGGATAGAAATAATTACATTGTTTTGCGTGGAATTGGTCGTGCTTATGAACGTTTAAAAGATTATGACAAAGCAATGGATTATTACAAACAAGCGGAATATCATTCAAGTTATTCAGATGCTTTTGGTGAATACAGAACTGCAATGCTCAGAAAAAATTTCTGGCTTGTAATGGTTGTTTTGATTTTACTTCTTGCTGCAATTTTTGTTGTTCCACCATTAAAAGAAAAATATGGAAAAAAGAAAGAAATTCGTCATGTGTATGAAATTAGTAAATGGTATTATCCTTTCTATTTGATTTTGCATCTTATTAAAGGTTGGGACGAATTTAAACTTGAACATAAAACAAAAGGTTCTGTTCTTTTTGCAAATATAATTCTTGTTTTATGGTTCGTTGCAGAAATTTTTGAATATCAATGTACAGGTTTTATTTTTAATAGAAATCGTCTTGATAATATGAACATTTTTATCATCATGGCTAGTACTTGGGGAGTTGCTATTTTGTGGAGTGTTGCAAACTGGGCTTTGTGTACATTGCAAGAAGGAAAAGGAACTTTCCGAGAAATTTGGATAAATTTTGCATATTCAAGAATGACTTATGTAATCACAATTATTCCTATTGTAATTCTTTCAAATGTTATCACAAAAGATGAAGCATTTTTTATGAATATTCTTATTTTTGTAATTGATGCTTGGGGAATTGTACAACTTCTTCTTGCAACAAAAGCAGCTCATCAATATACGATGAAGAAAACTGTCGGTTCTATGCTTTTGACTTTACTTGGTGTGTTCCTTGTAATTTTAATAGGAATGCTTTTTGTTTCTCTTTTTGCTCAATTATGGTCGTTTATATCAACTATTGTGCAAGAAATTATGATGAGAATGTAGGATGGTATGAAAATGAAATTAAAGAAATATATAACAATCATCCTTGCTACTTTTATCTTAGGAGTTTCAGTTTTTAGTGCAACTCCAGAAAGTGCAAATTGGTCTACAGAAAAACTAAAATCAGAAGGTTTTGAGTTTTATAATTCTACAAAATCTTTGGAATTGTATTTAAACAAAGAAAGAGCGATTTTTGCAGTAAGAGTGATTGATTCTGGTTATGTTTGGTATTCTTCTCCTTTAGATTGGGATAATGATGAGTTTGCATCTGGATATAATAAAAATGCATTGGCATCTCTTTTGCAAGTAAATACAAAAGATAGTAAAGGTTCTTTTTATCCTTCTAACAGTTATATGAATTCTGTTTCTCGCGGTGGATTTAAAGTTTCTCGTGAAGATGATGGATTTGTATTAAATCATAATTTTAAGCGAGATGGATTTTTTATTCCTTTGCATGTTTCTCTTGAAGATAATAGTCTTGTTGTAAAAGTTTATTTCAACGAAATTGAAGAGGAAGAAGAAGACCCAGAAAGTACTTTGGGAGTTTTAAGACTTTTAGATATTACACTTCTTCCATATTTTGGAGCCGCTCCAAAAGGTGAAAAAGGATACATTTTTGTTCCTGATGGAAGTGGTGCTATCATCAATTTTGATAATCAAAAATCTAATACAATTTACAATCAATATGTTTATGGTCGAGATGAATCTGTTGTTCCTACAATGAAAAAAACTGTTTCCGAAGATATATATCTTCCTGTTTTTGGTCTTAGTCGCGAAAAAGCAGGATTTATTGCAGTTGTTGAAGAAAATAAATCTAACAGTATTATTTCTGCCGGAACTTCAGGACAAATGACTTCTTATAATAATGTAACTTCAAAATGCATTATTCGTGATATTGATACTTTTTCTTTTAGAGAAAGAACTGGAACTCCACGAAATATTAGCATTTTCCAAAATCGCGATATGCCAAATTCTGAAGAATTTTATTCAGTTAGATACATTTTCTTAAATGAAGATGAAAATTCTTATGTTGGAATGGCTGATAAATATCGTGAATATCTTCAGGAAAAAGAAGAATTTCCTCAAGAAAAAACAGATAAAAACTTTTCTATGGCATTAAATTTTATTGGAGCAGGAACTAAAAAGAAAGGCGTTTTGGGAATTCCTATGAAAATAAATATTCCTTTTACACCTTTTAATAGCGTTATCGACTCTGTAGAAACATTAAAAAGTGAAGGTGTTGATGATTTTGTTGTAAAATTTGATGGTTGGATGAATGGTGGAATTTTTGGAAAATATCCTTCTAGTCCAAAACCAGCAAAATCACTTGGTGGAAAAAAAGGTTTTAAAAATTTAATTTCTTATCTTAAAGAAAATTTTATTGATTTTTATGTTGGTGGAGATTTCGTAAATGTTTATAAATCTGATATAAAACATATCAAAGAACTTTCTGCAAATAGACAAATTAATAAATCACCAGCAGTAATTCCAGATTACAGAATGTCTACTTTTGATGAAAAAACAACGGGAGATACATATCCGTATTGGATGATGCGACTTCCAATTGTAAAAAAAGTTTATGATAAATTTTTCAGAAAATTTTCAAAAAAATATGGAAATTTAGGAATTGCTCCAGATTCTTTGGGAAATAAGGTTGGTTCAGATTTTGGTAAAAAAGGAAATTCTCGCGATAAAACAGCACAAGGTTTTGAAGAACTTCTTAATAAAACTTCAACAACAAATCCTGTTCTTTTAAGTCGTCCTTTTGATTATGGATTAAAAAGTGCATCTTACATAACTGATGTTCCTGTAAATTCAAGTGATTATGAAATTGAAAATTATTCAATTCCTTTTTATCAAATGTTACTAAAAGGTTATATTCCATTTTCAAATTTAAGTGCAAACAGAGCATTAAATAAAAATGATTATATTTTACAACTTTTAGAAACTGGTTCTGATATTTCTTATTTGTGGATTACAGAAAATCAAGAAGAATTGCGTGATTCAAGATTGCAATCATATTCTTTTGCTTATGCTCCAGATTGGATTGATGAAGCTGTTGAAACTTATAAAGAATTAAAACCAATTTTACAAAATCTTTCTGGTCAAAAAATTGTTGAACATAAAGTTTATGAAAATGGTGCAAGAATTACTGTTTATGAAAATGGTATAAAAATTCTTACAAATTATTCTGATAAAACTGCTACAGTAGATGGATTATCTGCTCAAGCACATTCTTATGCTGTAGGAAGGGATAAATAGTATGGAAAAGATTAAATCTATAAAAATAAAAGAACATACAAAAAGAAAAGTTGGTCTTATAGAAAAGCAATCGCGTTGGGGATATGTATTTATCGCTCCTTGGCTTCTTGGTTTTATTTGCTTTTTTGCAGTTCCATTAATTACAGCGTTTACATATACATTTAATGAAATGAATATTACAAGTTCTGGATTAAGACTTGATTTTTGTGGATTAGATAATTATGTAAGAGCGTTTACTGTAGACCCAGATTTTACTCGTGCAATAGTGGAATCAACTTTGAATATTTTATATCAAGTTCCAATTATTGTATTTTTCAGTTTGTTTATTGCTTTAATTTTGAGAAGTAATTTTAAAGGAAGAGCGTTGATGCGTTCAATCTTCTTTCTTCCAGTAATTATTTCTTCTGGAGTTGTAATTACAATTTTAAAAGAAAATGTACTTTCTGGAACAAATGGACAAGCGTCAACATTATTTCAAACAGGTGTTATTAATGAAGTTTTAATAAAATCTGGATTGAATGCTCAAGTTGTAAAAATGATTACTTCTACAGTTGGAGCGGTTTTTGATTTGACTTGGAAAAGTGGAGTTCAAATTCTTCTTCTTTTATCTGCTCTCCATTCAATTCCAGATTCAATGTATGAAGCCGCAAGAATTGAAGGTGCAACAGAATGGGAAACTTTTTGGAAAATTACATTTATTATGATTTCTCCAACAATCGTTACAACTGTTATTTATTCCATAATTGACTATTTTACGGATTATTCAAACAAAGTAATGCGTTTGATTGTTCAGCAAGTTGGTGAAGGAAATTATTCTTACGGTACAACGTTCTCTATCGTTTACTTTGTTATTGTTCTTGCTATTATTGGTCTTGTAAATCTTCTTCTTACAAGAAATGTAAATAAAGCATTGAATTAGTTTTATATATGAGAGGATTTTATGACAAAAGGATTTAAGTTTAAAAATCAATCTGCTGCTGATAAATCTCTTGGAGTAATTGCAAAAATTTTTAGGTTTTTATTTCTTTTAGGAATGGCTTATGTTTTGCTTTATCCAGTTTTGTTTTTACTTTCAAATGCATTCCGCGACCCAATTGACCGTCTTGACCCAACAATCATTTGGTTGCCAAAAACTTTTACGATTGAAAATTTTAAATATGCTGATGAATTAATTGGTTTTAAAGATTCAATTTTGAAAAGTCTTGGAATTTTAGTTCCATCTGTAGTTATTCAAGTTTTTGTTTGTTTGATGGTTGCATACGGATTTTCACGATTTCAATTTAAAGGAAGAAATATACTTTTTGCTTGTTTGATTTTTACGATTATTGTTCCAAGTTCTACAATCATCATTCCGCTATATGTAAAATTTCATTCTTTTGATTTTTTCTATCTCGGGCAACTTTTACGACCATTTAATCATGGAGAACCTGTTACAATCAATCTTTTAAATACAAACTGGCCTTTTTATTTGATGGCGGCAACTGGAGTTGGAATTCGTTCTGGTCTTTATATTTTTATGATTAGACAATTCTTTTCTGGAATGCCAAAAGAACTTGAAGAAGCTGCTTATGTTGATGGTTGTAATCCATTTTCTACTTTTTTAAGAATTATGGTTCCAAATGTAGGAAGTATTATTATTGTAGTTTTATTATTTTCTATAGTTTGGTATTGGAATGATTACTATCTTTCAGTTATGTTCTTCCAAGATAATTATCCATTATCGGTTGGTGTTACTGTTTTACAAGATAGATTGGCTTTGTTATCAGAATCTATGAGTGCAGAAAATGTTGCTTTGGCAGAAAGTTCGATTTTGGAAGCGGCCTGCTTTATTGTAATTTTACCACCTTTAGTAATTTATATTTTCACACAGAAATTCTTTACAGAAAGTATTACACGTTCTGGTCTTGTTGGATAATAATCTGTTTTTCAGATTGTTTATAAATGTAAAGAAAAGTTTGAATCGCTTACGCTCATCAAACTTTTTTATAAAACACAATAAGAAAATGCTACGCACTTGCTTGCATTTCTTAATGCTTAGGAGGAAAAAATGAAAAAAACTAGAATTGTGGTTGCAATTTTAAGTTTAATGGTTGCAAGTTTGTTTGCAAAAGAAAGTCCAAACATCACTGTCTTCCGTCCAGGAACAAATCCTAGAAGTAAAAAAGACATTATGGTTCAAGCGGCTGCTAAATACACCGAAAAAACTGGTGGAAAAGTTACTTTTGTAATGGGTGATTGGGCTGCTTTGGAATCAAAAATTCTTACTTATATGGCTGCAGGAAATCCTATTGATGTTTGTTTTGCTAGAAATGCAGATTTTCCTAAATTTTTTACAAAACATTATTTTGAACCAATTAATCAATATGTTAATTTAAAATCAAAATATTTAAGTAAAGAAGCGATGGATGCAAACTTCAAATATGAAGGAAATTATTATGTTGCATCATCAAAAACTTCAGACCACTATTGGATTATTCTTTACAATAAATCATTAATGGATGAAGAAGGAATTAAAGAATCTGAACAACCTTATGCATTGTGGAAAGCTGGAAAATGGGATTGGGAACATCTTCGTGCTTTGGCTCAAAGATTAACAAAAGATACAACAGGTTCTGGAACAATTGACCGTTGGGGATTTGGAAACTGGTATACAGAAGGTTTACTTTATGCTAACGGTGTAACTCTTACAAATATTGATGATAGAGGAAGAATCGTTCTTAATATTGAAGATCAAAGAGTTACAGAAGCTCTTACATTCTTACAATCTGCAAAAAATGGTGGATGGTATCAACAAGATAATAGTATCATCAAAGATGGTCTTGCAAATCGTTCTGTTGCAATGGTAATGGGTCGCGAATATGATCCACCAAGCGTTTTAAAAAATACTCGTGATGAAATTGTTTATGTTCCAGTTCCTTTTGGACCAAGTAATACAGAACATAAAAATATTTATGAAACAGATGGATATGGAATTGGTGCTGGTTCAAACAACAAAAAATATGCAGGAATTTATATTGACTGTGTAATTGAAACAACTTATGAAAATGATACAAAAGATAGAGCTAAAACTTGGCCGGAAGAAATTTTTGCTCTTGGAGAAGAAATGGAGAAAAATCGTTGGTATCCTTCTTACACAACTTCACCACTTCAAAGTATTGTAAATAGTTTCTTAGGAGAAGTTGTATGGCTTGGAAATTCTCCAGCGACAGCAATTGCTTCTTGGCAACCAAAAGCTGTTGCACTTGTACAAGATGCAAATAAACCTGTTGGAAAACTAGAACGCCTTTCTTTCAAAACAATAAAAGAACCTTTCAAAAATGAAAAATCTATTGTTTCATTCCAACCTCAACCAGAAACTGAATATACTTCTGTAAGTTATTCTTTTGAAAAAAATGGAATTGACGGTGGTTCATTAAAAATTTCTTGCGATTACGAAGTTGATGGAGAAGATATTACAGTTGCTCTTACTGACCCAGCAAAAATTGGTATTGTTGGATGGAGAGATTATATTGTTGAATTTGATGTAAAAGCAATTAAAACTCCTGGTGAAGATGCTTACGTTGCAGTTCAAGCGTACGATTCTGACCTTTACAAATATGGTTGGACACGAAAATTGATTGAAAATAATACAGAAGTTTATCATGTTTCTGCAACAATTATGGATGTTCTTCAAAACGGAAGAATTGGTTTACAATTTAGTGTTCATAATATGAAAGATTTCTTAATCGATAATATTGTGATTACAGAAAAAATTGACTAATTTTTAAGAGTTTTTCTCTTTTTGCCGAAGTGTAATTTTTTTTGCATTTCGGCAGTTTTTTTTTGAGAAAATTGTTCTTTTATAGGTGAATTTATGAAAAAAATTATTTTGTTTATTGCAGTTGGGATTTTATTTTTTAGTCCCTTATTTTGTAAATCTAAAAAAAGCAAAGGTGATGAATATATGAAAGAAAATGAAAATGTCCGCATTCAAAATGTTATGGCAAAAATCAGACGTGGAGAAGATGTTCAGGTAGTCGCTCTTGGCGGTTCAATCACAACTGGTTTTAACGCAAATCCTCCAAAAGAAAAAGGTTGGGCTGGTATTTTTGGACAATGGCTTTCAGATTTTGCTGATGAATATGATTGTAATTTAAGATTTGCAAACGAAGGCGTAAGCGGAACTGATTCTGCTTTTGGAATTGCTCGTCTTGAAGAGCACGTTTTAAAATTAAATCCAGATTTAGTAATTTTGGAATATGCAATGAACGATCAATGGCTTCAACCAGAAGTTAGACAACGAACTTATGAAGGAATAATTAGACGCATAATGAATAATACAAATACTGCAATTTTAGCTTTATTTGTAAACGAAAGAAAATCACCTTATCCAAGTAATCAAACTGAACAACAAAAAATTTGTGAATATTATCATATTCCTTATATGAGTTGGAAAGATACTTTGTTTAAAAATGATAAAAATGCAAGTTTTGAACCATTTTTTGATGGAGAAGAAACTGTTCACCCAAATAATAAAGGTCATGATAAAATTTCAGAATTTTTGGAAAATAAATGGCAATCAATTTGGGACACTTTACCAGAAAATGATTCAGAAATTCCTTTACCAATAAAAGAACTTCCTTCTCCTTTTGTAAGTGATGATTTTGAAAACGCAATTTATTATCACAGTGCAAACATAAAACCAAAAACAAATTCTGGTTGGGAACCAAATTCTCCAGTTCATTCTGAATGGGTTTCTCATGGAGCAGCAAAAAAAGGATGGGAAACAAATGTTAGTAGTGCAGAAATGACGTTTGAAATCACAGCAAAATCAATAGGAATTACATATTGCGAAAGTGATCAGTTTAGAGATGCAATCGCTTGGGTTGAATATCCAGATGGAACTGAAGGAAAGAAAATTCCTTTAAATTGTTATGTTTCTTATCGGAAAGGATATTTGGGGTGGGCTTACAAAGAACTTGTTCATGAAAATGATGCAAAAAAATTTGTCGTACACATACAGTGTTCAAAAAGAGCACCAAAAAGTGCCGCTGGTAAATTCTGCAATATTACAGGAATTTTAGTAACAAAATAAATTCATTCTTTAATTTGGATTGTCGGATCAAGTCCGACAATGACACGAGAAGTTTTGCACGCCCGACAATGACAGTTTTTTCAAGACGTGCGATGTTTGCGAAGCAAACTCGAGTGTTGCGAAAGCAACACAGTCATTCAAGACGTGCGATGTTTGCGAAACAAACTCGTGAGTTGCGAAAGCAACACAGTCATTCAAGACGTGCGACGTTTGCGAAGCAAACTCGAGTGTTGCGAAAGCAACACAGTCATTCCCGTGCACCGACACGGGAATCTTCCCTAAATCCATAATAATCTATCCGAAAAACACAAAAAAAATTACATAAATTTAAAATTAAATTTTTCAAAACTCTATAAATATTCCAATTGAATACAAATGCTTTTTTTAATTATAATAGTTATGCATAAAAGTTTGATTTACAAAATCTTCAAGCTTTAAAAATACAATAATGAAAATGCTACTACACGGCTCGCGTTTTCTGAGTAGGAGATAAAATGACTATTTCTCAAATGCTTAATCAAAGTGGATTGCTTACACTGCTTGGAATGTGTGTTGTTTTTGGTTTTATAGTTATTTTAATTTTATGTATGAAACTTCTTCAAGTTGTTGTTCATGCGTTAAAATTGGATAAAAATGAAACTCCAAAACAAAAAAATGTTGATTCTTCTCAAAATCTTTCTAACGAAGATGATGAAAAAATCATTGCTGCTATTTCTGTTGCTATTCACGACAAGATATTAAAATCATAAAAAGTAAAATTAAAGAGGTAAAAAAATGGCAAAAATTGGAATAACTGAACTTGCAATTCGAGATGCTCATCAATCTCTTCTAGCTACTCGAATGACTACAGCTGATATGCTTCCTGCTTGTTCTCTTCTTGATAAAATAGGTTATAAATTTGTAGAAGGATGGGGCGGAGCAACTTACGATTCTTGTATACGATTTTTGAATGAAGACCCTTGGGAACGTCTTAGAAAACTTCATTCTGCAATGCCTAATTCAAAAATTATGATGTTGCTTAGAGCTCAGAATTTATTGGGGTATCGTCATTATGCAGATGATGTTGTTGAAAAATTTGTTGAAACTGCCGCAAAAAACGGAATTGATGTTTTTCGTATTTTTGATGCTTGTAACGATCCTCGCAATATGGAATGTGCTACAAAAGCGGCAAAAAAAACTGGAAAACATGTTCAAATGGCAATTTCTTATGCCGTAACTCCATATCATACAATAGAAAAATATGCTGAACTTGCAAAAACTTATGCAGATTTTGGTGCTGACTCAATTTGTATAAAAGATATGTCAGGACTTTTAAAACCTTATGTAGCTTATGATTTAGTAAAAGCAATAAAATCAAAAGTTGATTTACCAATCGAAATTCATTCGCACGCAACTACAGGACTTTCTGTTGCAACTCTTTTAAAAAGTGCAGAAGCTGGAGCAGATATTCTTGATACAGCAATTTCATCTTTATCAATGGGAACTTCTCATTCTCCAACAGAAACTATTGTAGAAATGTTTAAAGGAACAGAATTTGATACAGAACTTGATACAAAAGCTCTTCTTGAAATCGCTGCTTATTTCCGAGAAGTTAGAAGACATTATTCTTCATTAGAATCTTCTTTCTTAGGTGCTGATACAAGAATTCTTCTTTCTCAAGTTCCTGGAGGAATGCTTTCTAATTTGGAAAGTCAATTAAAACAGCAAAATGCTGGCGATAAAATGGATGAAGTTTTAGCAGAACTTCCACGAGTTCATAAAGATGCAGGATACGTTCCTCTTGTAACTCCAACTTCTCAAATTGTAGGAACTCAAGCGGTTATGAATGTTTTGATGGGACGTTATAACACAATGACTCAAGACTTTAGAAATTTGATTGTTGGTCGTTTTGGAAAACTTCCTGCAGAACCAAATGCAGATTTAGTAAAAAAAGCTCTTGAACAAAATAAAATGGAAGAAGTTGTAACTTGTCGTCCAGCAGATTTAATCGAACCTGAATGGGAAAAAATGGTAAAAGAATCTAAAGAAAAAGGTGGAAATGGTTCTGATGAAGATGTTTTAACTTATGCGATGTTCCCAAATGTTGCTCCAAAATTCTTTGCAGAACGTTCAAAAGGTCCTGTTGATGCAGAAAAAACTTTTGCCAAAAAAGAAGTTTCTCCAGTTGTAGAAAAAAAAGAAAATAATGGTGGTTCATATACAATCAACGTAAATGGAAAATCTTACAATGTAACAACTGGTCCTGCTGGTGATAATATGTCTGTTAATGTAAATGGAACTTCTTATAATGTTTCTTTTGGAGATGCAAGTGCTTCTACTCAAAGTGTAACATTTTCTCCAGTTGCATCTGTTTCTGGTGGAACAGAATTAAAATCACCTGTTGCTGGAACTTTACTTCGCTATGCAGTTAGTGAAGGTTCTCAAGTAAAAAAAGGTGATACAGTAATTATTATAGAATCTATGAAAATGGAACTTGAAGTAAAAGCTCCAATTGATGGAAAAATTTCTTTCAAAGTTCAAACTGGAACACAAATTCAAGCAGACCAAGTTTTAGCAATGATTGGTGGTTCTGTACAACAAGTTCCTCCAAAACCTGTTGTAACTAAAACTGAGGAAAAAATTACTCCAAAACCGGTTGCAACTGTTGCTTCTGGAAGTGGAACACCTGTAAAAGCTCCTGTAGCTGGAACTTTACTTCGTTACGCAGTTAGTGATGGAAGTTCTGTAAAAGCTGATACAACTGTAATCATCATAGAATCTATGAAAATGGAATTAGAAATAAAAGCGGGTGCATCTGGAAAAGTTCATTTTACAAGTGCCGAAGGTTCTCAAGTTGCTCAAGGAACAGTCCTTGCGGAGATTCAATAATGGAAACTGAATTAAACAATAAAAATGACAAATTTAAAATTTTTAGAACATCTGCAATTATTTGTTTGATTGCTGTAGTTCTTTCATTTGTCGGTTGTGGAAAAAAAGATTCAACTTCATCAAATACTTCAAAAAATATTGATAAAACTGCAATTGTAAAAGGTTCAGAAAATATTCCAACAATTTCGATTAAAAGTTTTTTTGAAAATATTGGAAAAAATACTGGAATTTACAAACTTTTTCACACAGAAACTGATGCAGAAATTGCAGCAGAATTAGCTCAGGAACAAGCAAAAGAAATTGCGGCTGAAGAAAATCCATTTGAAGGAAGAAAAACTCCCGGTTGGCAATCATTTTTAATGA
This sequence comes from uncultured Treponema sp., assembly GCA_964410365.1. Lineage (GTDB taxonomy): Bacteria > Spirochaetota > Spirochaetia > Treponematales > Treponemataceae > Treponema_D. The sequence continues at coordinate 84,249 of CAYPGB010000005.1, read as the reverse complement.
TGGCGATTGGTTTTTTAATTGTTTATCTTGGGGCTGCAAAAGGATTTGAACCTCTTCTTTTAATTCCAATAGGATTCGGTACAATTTTAGTAAATATTCCTGGAGGAGGAATGGGCTCTGCTCCTGATGGAATGTTGCATATCATCTATAAAGCGGGTGTTGGAAACGAATTTTTTCCAATGTTGATTTTTATGGGAATTGGTGCAATGACAGATTTTGGACCTCTTATTGCAAATCCAAAAACTGCACTTTTAGGAGGTGCTGCTCAACTTGGTGTTTTTGCTACTTTATTTGGTGTTGCTCTTTTAAATTATATTCCTGGAATTGATTATAATATGAAACAAGCTGCGGCAATCGCAATTATTGGTGGTGCTGATGGTCCAACTTCAATTTATGTTTCTGGAAAACTTGCTCCAGAAATGATGGCTGTAATTGCTGTTGCTGCTTATTCTTACATGGCGTTAGTTCCGATGATTCAACCTCCAATCATGAAACTTCTTACAACAAAAAAAGAGCGACAAATCAAAATGGAACAACTTCGTCCAGTTTCTCAAGCAGAAAAAATTTTATTCCCACTTGTTTTATTACTTGTAACTGCTTTATTACTACCACCTGCAACTCCTTTGATTGGAATGTTAGCATTAGGAAATTTTGTAAAACAATGTGGTGTGGTAGATAGACTTGCTAAAACAATGGAAAATGAAATGATGAATATTGTTTCAATTTTACTCTCACTTGGTGTAGGTTCTCAAATGACTCCTGAAAAAATTATGAATCCAAATTCTTTGGGAATTATTCTTTTGGGATTATTTGCTTTTTGTATTGCTACTGCTGGCGGAATTTTAATGGCAAAATTTATGAATCTTTTCTTAAGGAAAAAAATAAATCCATTAATTGGTTCGGCTGGAGTTTCCGCAGTTCCAATGGCTGCACGTGTAACAAATAAAGTTGGTATGGCAGAAGATCCAACAAACTTCCTTTTAATGCACGCAATGGGACCAAATGTTTCTGGTGTAATAGGAACTGCAATTGCGGCAGGTGTATTCATAGCAACTTACGGAATGTAATCTTAAATAAATATTTTGATTTAAAGGCATTTCAGAATCTTTTTTTTGATTTTGAGATGCCTTTTTTTTATTTTTATAATAATTTTCTTGACATAATATTATATAACGTATAATATATAAAAGTAAATAATATTATAAAAATCTATATGGAGGTGCTATGTGCTTTTTACAACAGGTTCTGTTCTGTTGGATGCAATTGTTCTTTCAGTAGTAAGCCAAGGAGAAGCTTATGGATATAAAATTACTCAAGATGTTCGCGAAATTATGGATGTTTCTGAAAGTAGTTTGTATCCGGTTTTAAGACGATTACAAAAAGATGGATTTTTAGAAACTTATGATATGGAGTTTCAAGGAAGAAATAGACGTTATTATAAAATAACTTCTAATGGAATGATTTTATTGGATAAATATCGAAATGAGTGGATTGAATTTACAAAATCTGTAAATGAAATTTTACTTGGAAGGTGAAATTATGAAAAGAGAGGAATATCTTAAAGAATTACAAAAAAATCTTTTAGCGTTAACAATAGAAGAACAAAATGAAGCAATGGAATATTATTCATCTTATTTTGAAGATGCTAATGATGATGAAAAAGTTATAGAAGAATTAGGTTCTCCAGAAAATCTTGCAAAAATAATTGAAGAAAAATTTGCAAATGCTTTATCAAAATGTGAAAAATCTGAAGAAAATGATAATCAAAAATCAGAAAAAAAAGTTTATGAAAATAGAGATAATTTATATTTTGAATTTGAAAACGAATCTGTAAAAAATCTTTTGTTAAGTTTTAATGCTTGCCAAGTTATTGTAATTTCTGGAGAAATATATTCTGTAGAAACTCGTGGAATTGATACAGAATCTTTAAATTGTTGTTTAAGCGAAGATGGTTCTTTAATCATCAATAATACAAAGAAAATTAATTTTGGTTTTTGGAAAAATCATAAAATTTTTGCTCCAAGAATTTTAATCACAATTCCAAAAGAAAGTAAACTTAATAAATTTTGTCTTTCTGTAAGCGGAGGTTCTTTTAAAACAAAAGATATTTCTCTTTATTGTGAGTCAGGTTCTGTAGATTTAGGGGCTGGAAATATTTTCTTAAAATCAATCTATGGTGGAAAAATAGATTTTCATGTTGGAATGGGAAATCTTGAATATACAGGAACTGTTACAAAATTTTCTAATCTTGATTGTGGAATGGGAAATTTAAAATTAAATCTTTCTGGAAATGAAAATGATTATTCTTATGATGTAAAACTTGGTCTTGGAAATTTCAAATTTAATAAAGAAAAACGAAGTGGAATTCATCAGTTTTTTGAAGATTATAAAAAAGAAAATCATCTTTCTGTAAATTGCGGAATGGGAAATGTTAATATAAAAATAGGAGAATAAAAATGAAAAAGAAATTAACAAAATCAAAGAAAAATCGAGTTTTTGGCGGAGTTTGCGGCGGTCTTGCAGAATATTTTAATATTGATGCAACTTTAGTGCGAATTATCACAGTTATTTTAGCTTGTCTAGGCGGACCTGGTTTAATCGCTTATTTTATTATTTGGTTGATAATGCCAAATGCAGAAATGACAGATGAAGAAGTTGAAAATTTAAAAAGTGCAAATGTCAATAATGATTCAGAACAAAAAAATGATAGCAAAGAAGGGCGTTCTGATTCTGAATTTAATGATTGTTTCAAAAAATAAATCTTTTGTAATGAAAGTTGAAAAATAAATTTAGAAAGATATAATTGAAATATTATGACTCGAGAAGATTATTTAAATAAATTAAAAGATGAATTGGGAATTCTTCCTCAAAAAGATATTGAAGATGCTATTTCTTATTATTCAGCTTATTTTTCAGATACAAATGATGATGAAAAAATTATGAATGAATTAGGTTCACCTGAAAGTTTAGCAAAAAAGATTATAGAAAATAATCAAAAAAAACTTCAAGAACTTAGTAAAGAAAAAAATCAACAATTTAATTCTGAAGAAAATTCCGATGCACTTTTTTTTGAATTTGATAAAAAAGATGTGAAAAGTCTTCGGCTAGATTTTGGAATGGCAAATGTCGTTTTAATTTCTGGTGAAAAACTGAGCGTAGAAACTAGAGGAATCACATCAGATTTTTTTAATTGTAATTTAAATTCATCTGGAATTTTGACAATTAATAATCAAAAGAAAATAAATTTTGATTTTTGGGTTCATGGAGTAAAATATCGTGCAATTCCTAGAATTCTTATTACATTGCCAGAAGATTTGAGTCTTGAAGAATTAAAAATTAGAATTGGAGCGGGAAAATTGGTTTCAAAAAAGCTCAACCTTTCTTCTAATTTTAGTTTTTTTGAAGTTGATACAGGAAATTTGATTTTAAATTATATAAAGAGTAAAAATACAAAAATCTGTTGTGGTTTAGGAAATGCAAATATTACAGGAATGTTTGTTGGAAAAACAGAATTAAATTGCGGAATGGGGAATTTAAAATTAAATATTTCTGGAAATTTTAACGATTATTCTTATGACGGAAAACTTGGACTTGGTGGATTCCATATTAATGATGTAAAAAAATCAGGAGTTGGACAGTTTAATTGTGATGAAAAAAAATATAATCATATTTCTGTAAATGTTGGAATGGGTGAAGTTTCAGTTTCTATAAAATAGTTTTTGAATTATGAAAAATTTGTAATGGAGTTGCGATTTTTATCGTGTAGAAAAATATGAAAAATAAAAAATTATGTAAATCTAGTAAAAAAAAGATGATTTTTGGAGTTTGTGACGGTTTTGCAAATTATTTTAATATTGATGTTACAATTGTTCGGCTTATTTTTGTAATATTAGCTTTTATCAAATTTATTGGTGTGATTTTATATCTTATTTGTGCGATAGTAATGCCTTCAGATTTTATTTCTGATGATGAAACAGAAAAAGAAGAAAAAAAATCTCAACAAAAAGTTGAAAAAAAGCAAGCACCTCATTCAGATTCTGATTTTGATTCATTTTTTAAAAACTAAATAAAAATACTTTCTTTGTCTAGATTATCGTGTCAACCTGTCTGCCGTCTGGCAGGGCAGGCAAGAGCCCGATAATAACAGATTTGATAATTTTTACGACAATGACTCAGATTACTTCATATTTTCAACAAAACGCGATTTAAAACTCTAAATTTTGAAGTAAATTGCATTACCAAATAAGAAAAATAACCTATGTAAAACAGTTTTTTTTATGTTACAATGAAAATGTTATGGTAGGATTTAAAATCAATAAGAAATTACGAAACATTTTAATTGTTATTGCTGTAATAATTTTATTTTTCGTAGTAAAAGGCTTTATTCCTGAGAAAAATTTTAGCCATAAATACGAAGGTTTTGACTTATCAACTTCTATCGGTACAACTTCTGCAACAAGAACTTATGCAGAATATTTGAATGAGCATAAAAATGCAAAAAATCCTTCAAAATCCGTATCTATAGATATTTTTAATTTTGATGAATCAAAATCTACTGGTACAAGGGTTGAAAATTCTTATCACGGAAAAGATGTTGTTCTTACAGAAGATCGGTCTTCTGTAACTTGGTATGTAGATGTTCCTCAAGCAGGATTCTACAATATTTCTATGGAATATATAGCAGTTCCTTCAAGAAATGTTACAATGGAACGAATTTTGTATATAAACGATGAAATTCCATTTAACGGTGCTGATATTCTTGCTTTTTATAGATTGTGGCATGACGGCGGTCCTGTAAGATATGATAATCAGGGAAATAGTATTCGTCCAACACAAGTTGAATTTTTTGACTATCAAACAGTTTTGTTTAAAAGTGATTTAGGTTACGAAGTTGAGCCTTATAAATTTTATTTTAATCAAGGTATAAATACTATTGTAATGGAATCTACAAATGAACCAATTGCAATTAGTAAACTTTCTCTTGAACCAATTTCAGAAAATATTTCTTACGCAGAATATATTACTGCTCAGCCAGTAAAACCAGAAAATAATAATGTAAAAGATGTATTTATTAAAATTCAGGGAGAAGATTCAATTGCTCGTTCTGACCCTTCCTTATTTGCTCGTTATGATAGAGCATCTGCAATTACAGAACCTTATAGTGTAAAAAATACAGTTTTAAACTATACAGGTGGAGATTCTTGGAAATCACCAGGACAGTGGATTGAATGGGAAACTGAAATTCCTGAAGACGGTTGGTATACAATTTCTATTCAAGCACGTCAGCTTTATGCTCGTGGTGCAGTTAGTAGTAGAGCTCTTTATATTGATGGAAAAATTCCTATGAAAGAAGTTTCTGCTATAGAATTTGATTATAGTTCAGACTGGAAATATAAAACTTTAGCAGATTCAAAAAAAGTTCCTTATAAATTTTATCTTACAAAAGGAAAACATAATATTCGTTTAGAAGTAACTCTTGGTGAACTTGGAAGTGTTATTAGTGGTTTGCAAGATAGTGTTTACAGATTGAATATTATTTATAGAACAATTCTTGTTTTAACAGGAATTTATCCAGATCAATTCCGCGATTATGAAATTGATAAAGTTTATCCAGAACAAGTTGAAGCAATGAATATAGAAAGTAAACGTCTTTATAAACTTGTTGATGATTATGTAAGAATTACAGGCGGAAAAGGCGAAAATATTGCAATGGCTCAACGTCTTGCAGTTCAACTAGAACAATTCTATGCTCGTCCAGATAAAATTACAAAAACTTTCAGCGACTTTAAAAATAATATTACATCACTTGGTTCTTCTATGCTTGCAATGACAGAATCTAAACTTGATGTCGATTTTATTGCTATTCAAAGTGCAAATGATAAAATAGCAACAAAAAAATCTAATTTCTTTAGAAATGTTGCTCACGAAGTGCGTTCTTTTGTTACATCATTTTTTGTGGATTCTTCAAATTTAGGAAATGTTTATTCAAAAAATGCAGAACACGTTATTCAAGTTTGGATTGTTACTGGTCGCGACCAAAGTCAAATTCTTAAAAATATGATTGATGATACATTTACAGTTAATACTGGAATCAATGTAAATGTAAAACTTATCGATATTAACGCTTTGTTAAATGCAGTTGTTGCTGGAAATGGTCCAGATGTCGTTATTTCTACAGATTCTTCAAAACCTGTAAATTATGCTTTGCGTGGTGCAACAGTCAATCTTATGAGATTTGATGATTGTGAAGAAGTTTTGAAACAATTCTATCCAAGTGCTTACGAAGCGTATAAATATAATGGTGGAATTTATGCTTTGCCAGAAACTCAAACATTTAATCTTCTTTTCTATCGTAAAGATATTTTTGAACAGTTAGAAATAAAAGTTCCTAATACTTGGGATGAACTTATAGAAATCCTTCCAACTTTACAGGGAAATAATTTAAATGTCGGAATTCCTTATCCAACTTTGCAAGCTCCAGATATGACAACTTTCTATTCGATGGTTTTCCAAAATGGTGGAGATATTTACAATGAAAATGGAACAAAATCAGAAATGGATAGTGAACCAGCTATTGCAGCATTTAAAACTTATACAAGTTTATATAATAGTTACGGTCTTCCATCATATTTTGATTTCTTAAATCGTTTCCGTTCTGCTGAAATGCCTTTAGGAATTGCAAATTATGCAACTTATAATACCTTAACAGTTTCTGCTCCAGAAATTCGTGGTCTTTGGGATTTTACTTATCTTCCAGGAACTAAAAAAATTGATAAAAATGGAAATGTTTATATTGATAGAAAAACTACATCTTCTGGCGTTGGCTGTATGATGATTAAAAAAGGTTTAGATTTATCTGATGTAACTTATTCAGATTCTTCAAATATTTCTTATGACTCAATTTTTGCAGGAAAGGTTCCAGAAGGCAGTATTCCAAATGTTGATGAAAAAACTCTTAAAAGTATCATGAAAAATGAAACTCGTATGCATGATTCTTGGGAATTTATGAAATGGTGGGTTTCTGCTGATACTCAATTGCGTTTTGGTCGTGAACAAGAAGCATTGCTTGGTTCTTCAGGTCGTTATACAACTGCAAATATAGAAGCATTGCGTCAATTACCTTGGAGTTCTGCACAAATGGAAGTTCTTCAGAATTCCTTAAAAGATTCTTACGGAGTTCCAGAAGTTCCAGGAAGTTATTATACTCCTCGTCATATTGTAAATGCTACTCGTATGGTTGTTAGTCAGCAACAAGATCCTCGAGAAACTATCATCGATTATACTCGTGATATTAATGAAGAGTTAACGAGAAAACGTCAGGAATTTAATCTTCCTGTTTATGAAGATGAAGAGTAAGGAGATAAAAATGAGTAGTGAAGTTTGGTCTAAATATAGAAATAAAAAGAGAATCCAACTTTCAGATACATTGCGTCGTGCAAGAAATTTGAAATTTTGTTACTTTTTTCTTTTACCTTATGCAGTTTTATTTATAACTTTTAATATTCTTCCTATGATAAATTCTATTTATTATAGTTTTACAAATTTTAATATTTTGCAAAAACCAGAATTTATTGGTGTAAGAAACTACATAAATCTTTTTTTACAAGATGAAGTTTTTCAAAAAGCTGTAAAAAATACATTTTTAATTGCTGTTATTACTGGTCCTGTTGGATATATTATGGCATTTATTTTTGCTTGGCTTATCAATGAACTTCCAAAATGGGTTAGAACTTTAGTTGTATTTTTCTTTTATGCACCATCTCTTTGTATAAATGCAGTTAGTGTTTTCCAACTTATTTTCCGTGATGATGCTCAAGGTTGGCTCAATGCAAAATTAATTAGTACTGGAATTATCAGTGAACCTATTTTATTTTTGACAGATCCAGCAAATGTAATGAAAGTTCTTATTCCTGTAATTTTATGGATGTCTTTAGGTTCTGGATTCTTAGCTTTCGTTGCTGGTCTTAAAGGTATTGACCAATCTCAATATGAAGCAGGATATATTGATGGAATTCAAAACCGTTGGCAAGAATTATGGTACATCACTCTTCCAAATATGAAACCTATGCTTTTGTTTGGAGCAGTTATGTCAATCACTTCTGCTTTTAATGTTTGTGAAGTTCCTATGGCTCTTGCAGGTTATCCTTCTACAGATTATTGTGCGAGAACTGTTGTAACTCACTTGTTCGACTATGGTTTTGAACGTTTTGAAATGGGTTATGCTTCTGCAATTGCAACAGTTTTATTCTTAACGATGATTGTTTGTAATAAGATTATTCAAGCACTTTTGAATAGAGTTGGACACTAATGGAGGTGATGAAAAATGAGTTCTAAAAATATGTATAAAGATACAACTATTCATCATTATAAACATCGAAGAAAGCCAAATCGTTCAATAGGTGGTGATGTTGGTGTTTATATTTTCTTGACTATTTGTTCTATAATAATGTTCTTCCCATTGTTTTTTACGATTTGTCAATCTTTAAAACCTTTGGATGAACTTTTAAAATTTCCTCCTGACATAACACCAAGAAATCCAACTTTAGACAACTTTTCAGATTTGTTTGTAACAATGAGTTTGTCTTGGGTTCCTTTTTCAAGATATATTTTTAACACTGTATTTATTACGCTTGCTGGTACTTTTGGTCATGTAATTATTGCTTCTATGGCAGCGTATGTTTTAGCAAAATATAACTTTCCTGGAGGAAATCTTTTCTTTAGAATAGTTGTAGTTGCTCTTATGTTTACAGGTTATGTAACTGGTATTCCAAACTATTTGATTATGTGTAGACTTCATATTGTAGATACATATTGGGCTTTAATTTTACCAGCGATTGGTGGTTCTATGGGGCTTTTCCTTATGAAACAATTTATGGAAGGATTCCCAATGTCGTTAATTGAAGCGGCTAAAATTGATGGTGCTCATGAATTTACAATTTTCTGGAAATTGGTTATGCCAAACGTAAGACCTGCTTGGCTTACAATTTCTATCTTTTCAGTTCAGGCACTTTGGAATAACAAAGCTTCAACTGTAATTTATTCAGAAAATAAAAAGATGCTTGCTTATGCTTTGCAACAGATTCAAGCTGGTGGTATTGTTCGTACAGGTCAAGCAATGGCTGTTACTGTAATTACAATTTCTGTTCCAATCATCTTCTTTATTTTATCTCAGAGCCAAATTCTTGAAACTATGGCAACTTCGGGTTTAAAGGACTAGCAATATGATGAATAGAAAAATATTAATAACATTCGCAAGTCTTTTCACTCTATGTGCAGGACTTTTTGCAAAAGCAGATACTTATATTTATGATTTTTGGGGAGAATTAGAAAAATCTCCAGATGTTTATCGTGTTTCTCATGTACTTTATGCAAACGATTTAAATCTAGATAAAACTTTACTGAATCCAGATGGAATGTTTTGCTTAAATAATCAAGTTTATCTTTGCGATACAGGAAATAATCGAATCATTGAACTTGAATATACACAAGATAAAACTTTAGTTCTAAAATCTGTTCATACAAGTTTTAATTCAAACGGAAAAGTTGTAGAAACTTTTAATTCTCCTTCTGATATTTTTGTAAATAAAGAAGATGGAACTATATTTATTGCAGATACAAATAACGGACGTGTTGTAAAACTTGATAAAGATTGGAATTACCAATTTTCTTTTGTAGAACCTGATGATCCAACTTATGAAAAAGGAAAAGTTTTTTATCCACAAAAAGTTGTTGCAGACTCAAAAGGAAGAGCGTATGTTTTAGCAAAAAACATAAATAAAGGTTTTATCAAATATGAATATGATGGTTCTTTCCAAGGTTTTTTTGGTGCAAGTGAAGTAAAATTTAATTGGACTGATTATCTTTGGAAAAAATTTGCAACTCGTGCACAGCGAGAACAAATGGAATCTTTTGTTCCTACTGAATATTCAAATGCATATTTAGATTCTGAAGGATTTATTTTTGCGGTTACAAAAACTTTTGACCAATGGGATTTAAAATCTGATCAAGCAAAACCTATAAGACGTTTAAATGCTTTAGGAAGCGATATTCTTGTAAAAAATGGTGATTATCCTCCAATTGGTGATTTACAATGGGGAAATGCAGGTGGTATAAAAGAACCTTCTCATTTTTCTGATATTACAGTTTTGGAAGATGAAATTTATATTGCAATAGATGAATCTCGCGGACGCTTATTTGGTTATAATAATCAAGGTCTTTTGTTGTTTGCTTTTGGAAACAGAGGAAATATTGATGGATTTTTCCGTTCTCCAGTAGCAATTGAACATATTGGAAAAGATTTATTTGTTTTAGACTCACAAAATGCTTCTATTACAGTTTTTACTCCAACAGATTATGGCTATTTAATTTATGAAGCGACTGAACTTTATGCACAAGGTGAATATGATAAATCAGCAGAAGTTTGGGAAAAAGTTTTAAAACAAAATGGAAATTATGATTTAGCATACATCGGCTTAGGAAAAGCTCTTTTCCGTCAAGAAAGATATAAAGAAGCAATGGATTATTTTGAATTAAAAAGAGACAAAAAAAATTATTCAAAAGCATTCCAATATTACAGAAAAGAATGGGTCGAAAAAAATATTTGGTGGGTTTTGGTTATAGTATTAGTTCTTATAATCGTTCCTTTTATCGTAAAACGTGTAAAGGCATTCAAACAGGAGCTTAAATCATTATGAGTTATGTAACAAAAAAATTAAAAAGAATAGGTGATAAAGAAATCTATTTAAATTTCTTAAAAACCTTAAAATATTCATTGTATGTAATTTTTCATCCAGCAGATGGAATGTGGGATCTTATTCATGCAAAAAGAGGTTCTTATTTCGCTGCAAATTTTATAGTTATTCTCACATTATTAACTCATGTTTGGAAATTACAATTTACAAGTTTTGTTTTTATTAATGTTAATTGGGAAAATGTTAATATTTTTATGGAAGTTGCTTCAATCCTTCTTCCATTAGTAATTTTTTGTATTTGTAATTGGGCGTGTACAACTTTATTTGATGGAAAAGGTCATTTGGGCGATGTTTATAAAGGAACTGCTTATGCATTAACTCCATATCCATTAATTCAAATTCCTTTAATTATTCTTAGTCATTTTGTAACAGTAGATGAAGGAACTTTTTATTACGTCTTTAGTAATATTTCTTTAATTTGGTGTGCTGTTTTAATTTTTATGGCTATGATGATGATTCATCAATATAGTTTTGCTAAAACACTTTTATTCACAATCATCACTATTTTTGGAATGTTAATATTTATTTTTATTATGCTTCTTTTCTTTAGTATGATTTCTCAAGGTGTAGCTTATTTCGTTTCTCTTGGACGCGAAGTTATGTTTAGGTTAGATTGATAGGTGATTAATATGGAAAATACAGAAAAAATTAAGAAACAAAAAGCACCTAAGGCTTCAAAAACATCTAAGATGCCAGAAGGTTATATTGGTCGTCCAAAACCGATGAAAACAAAAACTTTTCAATTTCATAAACCAACTGTTGGAAATTGGATTGCAATTGGTATTTGTGTAGCAGTTGTTATTTTTCTTACATACATTGTTATTCGCCTTATTGATGTAGAAAGTGCAAAAGATCTTCCAATTGATTTTTATACTTTTGAACAAGAAAACGAATCTTCTTATGTGCTAGAAAATGACCAACTTCTTTTTGAATTAGATTCAAATACCACAAATTTTAAAATTTTACAAAAAGCTACAGGACATATTTGGACTTCTTCACCAGAAAATGCAGATAGCGACCCTATTGCAATGGTAAAAGAAATAAATTATATGAAATCTCCACTTTTGATAAAATATTCTACAGAAAATGGTGTTCAAAATATTTATGATGCAAAAACTTATTCTGTAGACAAAAAATTTTATACAGTGGAAAAAAAGAATAATTCTGTAACTGTAAATTATACAATTGGACAAATTGAAAGAGAATTTCAGTATCCTTTGGCAATTTACGAAAGTGATATGAAAGTATATTTGGATAAATTATCAAAAGAAGATCAAAATGTTCTTTTAAGAAGATGTTATCGTCTTGTTGATTTAAAAAAACTTTCTGGCGATAACAAAAATGAAATGTTAAAGAAATATCCAAATCTTAACTCAGAAAAACTTTATCTTATTTTTGACCCCTTAAATACGCACTTAAAAGTAAGTTGTGAAGAAATTTTTGAGAAACTAAATTTCACAAGTGAAGAATATGCAAAATATAAGGAATTGTATAAAGAAACTTCAGAAAAAGAAGTTCCAGCATTTAATGTTTCAATTTCATACAAACTAGATGGAAATAATCTTGTAGTAGATGTTCCTTTTGATGATATTTCTTTCAAACAAGCATATCCTATTGTTCAACTTTCAATTCTTCCTTATTTTGGAGCAAGTACAACTGGCGAAAATGGTTTTATGCTCGTTCCTGAAGGCGGTGGAAGTTTAATTTATTTTAATAATGGAAAAACTAAACAGAATGGGTATTATGCTGATGTTTATGGTTGGGATTATGGAACAGATAGAAGTGCAATTATCACGGAAACAAAAATCGCTTATCCTGTTTTTGGAGAATCTTTTGAAGATTCATCATTTATCTCAATTATAGAAGAAGGTGCAGAATACGCTGGAATTACAGCAGAAATTGCTGGAAAATTGGGAAGTTATAATTATGTAAGAGCAGATTATAAAATGCTTCATAGCGAGCAATATGAAATTTCTGCAAGAAATACAAGTGCTCAATATGCTTATGAAGATTATCTTCCAAAAGGCGAAAAAATTGTTCAAAGATATTCTTTTGTAAATTCTAATTCCTACGTTGATATGGCAAAAGCTTATCGAGATTATTTGTTTGAAGGAAAACAAAAACTTAATAATAAAAGTGCACCTTTAGCAATAGAAATTATTGGTTCTATTGATAAAGTTCAACAAGTTGCTGGAATGCCAAAATCAAAACCTTATAAACTTACAACTTATTCAGAAACTGCAAATATCATCAAAGAAATTGAAGATTTGGGAATAAAAGATGTAAATTACAAACTTTCAGGATTTTTTAATGAAGGAATTAGTCAAAAATATTTAAGCAAATTTAAATTGATTAATGAACTTGGTGGAAAATCAGATTTCCAAAAAATGATAGATGATACAAAAAATCTTTCTGCAAAACTTTATCTTGATGGAACAATGCAATTTGCTTACCGTTCAGGTCTTTCTAACGGATTAAATCGTTATAAAACTCCAGCACGATATGTAAGTTCTGAAATTTGTGAAATTAGTTATTATTCTCCAATTTGGTATGGAAAACTTGATACAAGAGATACATTCTACTATTTAAATCCATACGCAAGTGCAAAATGTGCTGATTTATTTACAAAAGAAGCATTAAAATTTGGTTTTGATGGAATTTCTTATCGCGATAACGGTTCTATTTTAAGTGCAGATTATAATGATAAACGAGAAGTAAGTCGTGCAAAATCAAAATCTATGCAAGTTGAAAAAATGGAAGATGCAAAATCTAAAAATCTAGGAATTATGATTAATTCTGGAAATGCTTACACTTTAGACAATGTAGATTTTATTACAAATATGAATCTTCATGGAAATTCGTATTCAATTCTTGATGTTCAAGTTCCATTCTATCAAATTGCATTGCATGGTTATAAAAACTTTGCTGGTTCAGCAGTAAATCTTGGCTATGAAAATAATCAAATTGTTCTTGAAGCTGCAGAATCTGGAGCAGGTTTATTCTTTACCGTAATGCATGAAAATGAAATGAAATTGCAAGAAACAAATTACAGTGAATATTATGCCGCTTGTTTTGATTCTTGGAAAAATCAAATTGATGAAATTTATACTCGATATAACAAAGAAATTGGTGGAGTTGCAAATAGTCTTATCACCAATCATGAATATCTTTCTGAAAAAGTTACAGTAACAACTTTTGATAACGGAAGTGAAATTTATGTAAACTTTGGTTATGTTGATTATGTTACTCCTTCAGGAATGAAAATTCCTGCTCGTGATTATAAAGTATTGCAGGAGGAAAAATAATGCCTAAATCATTAAAAAAGAAAAAGCCTGTTGGTTTGACAAAACGCCGTGCATTGTACGGATATATATTTATTTTGCCTTTTATTATTGGTTTTATATTTTTTATGGTAAAACCTTTGTTTGAATCTTTAAGAATGAGTTTTAGTGAAGTTGTTATTTCAAACTCTGGATTTACTTTAAACTGGAATAATTTGGCAAACTTTAAAAGAGCATTTACTATTGACCCAGAATTCAATCGTATGTTAGTTGAGTCAATCACTCAAATGATTTACAGGTCTTTGGCAACTATAGTTTTCAGTTTTTTTGTAGCGTTGATTTTGAATCAAAAATTTAAAGGAAGAGCTTTAGCACGTTCTATTTTCTTCCTTACAGTAATTCTTTCTTCTGGTGTACTTGTTGGTCTTGAATATAATAATGCCTTAATGCAACAGTTAAAAGACACTATAGAAAAATCAGGAAATTCTAATACCATCACACAAGTTTTGGAAAATATTCTTGTTTCTAACACTGGCGGCGTAAATGGTGTAAGTGGAAAATTATTTAAAGTTTTGTTTGAAATTATTGATTCCATTTATGATGTTGCTATGGCTTCTGGAATTCAGATTATTATCTTCCTTTCTGGTTTACAAAATATTTCTCCAAGCATGTATGAAGCTGCTCAAATGGAAGGATGTACATCTTGGGAAAGTTTATGGAAAATCACAGTACCAATGGTAAGTCCTCTTATGTTGGTTTGTTGGATTTATACAATTGTAGATTTCTTCATGAAAACTGATAATAAAATCATGGAAAAAATAAATTATCAAATGGTAAACCAATTAAATTACGGTTACAGTTCGGCTTTAGCTTGGATTTATTTTGTAGTTTGTATGTTATTGATAGGTTTAAGTTCATTGATTATTTCTAAGGTGGTATATGATTATGACTAAAGATAAAAAAACAGTAACCGCAGTGGATAAACGTTCTTTTTGGGAACGAAATGAAGCGTCAAACGGAATTTTG
The DNA here is from genome assembly GCA_964410365.1 of uncultured Treponema sp. Classification (GTDB taxonomy): domain Bacteria; phylum Spirochaetota; class Spirochaetia; order Treponematales; family Treponemataceae; genus Treponema_D. Next base: position 69,191 of record CAYPGB010000005.1, on the reverse strand, counting down.
TTAAAAGAAACTGTAAAAAAATATGCATTTTCAATTTTTAGATTAATTCTTTTGTTTGGAATGTGTTTTATGATTATTCAGCCAATTTTAAATAAAATTTCTGTAAGTTTTATGGCTGAAAAAGATTTGTATGATACAACAATCATTTTAGTTCCAAAGCATTTTACATTGGATAACTGGCGAGTAACTGGATTATTAATGGATTTCTGGAAATCTTTATTTAATACAGTTTGGGTTTCTATTTTAGTTTCTGTAATAGAAGTTTTTGTTTGTTCATTAGTTGGATATGGCTTTTCAAGATTTCAATTTCCTCTAAAAAGATTTTGGTTCTTCTGTGTACTTTTGATTATTATAATTCCACCACAAACAATTTCAACTTCGTTATTTTTACACTTTAGATATTTTAATTTATTTGGAACAAAAATAAATTTGAGTAGTTCTATGGTGCCTTATATTTTGATGTGTTGTGGTTGTATGGGATTAAAAAACGGATTATACATTTTTATGATTCGTCAATTTTTCCTAGGATTTCCTTTTGAACTTGAAGAAGCCGCTTACGTTGATGGATGTGGACCTTTTTCAACTTTCTTTAGAATTATGATTCCAGGTGCAAAACCAATTTTAGTTTCTTGTTTCTTGTTCTCATTTGTTTGGCAGTGGACAGATAGTTTCTATACAGATTTGTTCTTGGGAAAAATTCAACTTCTTTCAACACAAATTTCTGGTTTAACAGAAAGATTAGGTGGATATTTGAGTAATCTTTACGGTTCATCAGTTGTTGCTTCTCAAGGTTATTCAAATGCAATTCTTTCTACCGGAATTTTAATGATGATTATTCCTTTACTTGTTCTTTATTTATTCTGTCAAAGATTATTTGTTGAAAGTCTTGCTAGTACAGGTGTTAAAGGCTAAAAAAATAGGTAAAATCATCTATATATTTAATGCAAAAAAAAATTGTTTTTAAAAAAATCAATGTTATAATTTTAAAAACAATTTGAAAAAAATATTAGGAGTTTTATTATGAAAAAAATCGCTCGTTTTCTTGCTATGACATCAGTTCTTTCATTGACTGTTGTAGCTTGTGGTGGAGGGGCAAAAGCTAAAGCTCAAAAAGCCCTTGATGCAATGATTGCAGAGAATCCTGAATATTCATCTGTAGAAATTCAAACTGATGATTCTGGAAAAGTTTATAATTTTGATGGAATGAACATCGTTATTGGTGACTGGTGGTCAAATCCTGATACTCCAGCAGCTTCTAAACAACAAGAAGATTTGAATACTTGGCGTCAGTTTACAAATGATGTTTATAATGTAAATGTTGTTCAAAAATCAGTTTCTGGATGGAGTTCTAATCCTCAGTTTGTTTCAAACTTCTGTATTACTGGTGGTGATGAAAATTATGTTTTCATTATTGACGGTCGTTCTGCAGTTACTGGTGTAAAAGCTAATCTTTTCTATGATTTGTCAAAAATCAAATCTGTAAATTATAAAGATGCTTCAAAATATGACCAAGGTACAGTAATGAAACTTGTAAAAGGTGATTCTTTCTATGCATTCAGCTGGGGAAAACCAGAACCAAAAAATGGTATGTTCTTTAACAAAAGAATCTTAGAAGAAAACGGATATGATCCAAACCTTCCATACGACCTCCAAAAAGAAGGAAAATGGACTTGGGAAACATTTGAAGAAATGTGTAAAAAAATGACACGTGATACAGATAACGATGGTGTAATTGACCAATACGCAATGTCTTCTTTCAATACAGAATTCTGTTATGCTGCTCTTGATTCAAATGGTGGTGGAATTGTAAAACGTGATGCAAGTGGAAAATACTATCTTGATGCTGGTTCTGAAAAATCAATGGAAGCTTGGAACTGGATTGCAAAAATGTGGGCAAATTATCAACTTCCACAAGCAGAAGGTGCAAACTGGGATTATTTCTATACAGCATTTATTAATGGTGAAACAGCTTTCTTAGCAGATCAAGAATATAACGGACAACCAAATGGTCGTTTTGCTTCTATGACAGACGATTGGGGATTTGTATGTTTCCCACTTGGACCTTCTGGAGATGGCGTTTACAAAACTCTTCACGATTCAAATATGTGTGTAATTCCTTCTTGTTATGATGATAAACGTGCAGAAAAAATTGCAAAAGCAGTTGATTTATGGCTTGAAGATGTTCCTGGTTATGATTCTCCAGATGCTTGGAAAGAAGGTTTCTATGCTGGATTCCGTGATTCTCGTGCTGTAGATGAAACTTTAACTTTAATGGCAGAAACTCCAAACCCACGTTATGACACTCTTATTTCAGGTCTTTCTCAAGGAGATATGATTTGGGGTGTTTGTGGTGGATATATTACTCCAGCAGAAGCTTGGGAAGGTGCTAAAAACCAATGGCAAGCTCTTGTTGATGAATGTAATCGCTAATTCTAATCTTCTAAAGATTTAGTTTTACAAAGTACTGTTAGATTTTTCTGGCAGTACTTTTTTTTTACCTATGATTTACACTAAATAGAAATTCTAATATAATTTTAAATATGGAAAAACACGGAACTCTCACATCAGATAATCACGCAGCATTATGGCATGGTCGTTTTGAAAATGGGCCAGATGCACAAGCGGTCGCGTTTGAAACTTCAATTTATGTAGATGAAAGAATGGCTTTCGATGATATAAAAGGAAGTATTGCTCACGTAAAAATGCTTTCTCATGCAAAAATTATTTCAGAAGATGAAGCAAATCAGATTGTAAAAGGTTTAGAAAGCATCGAAGCAGACTTAAAAAATGGAAACTTAGAGATTGATTATTCTGCAGAAGATATTCATTCTTTTGTAGAAGCAACTTTAACTGACAGAATTGGTGAAGCTGGAAAAAAAGTTCATACTGGAAGAAGTAGAAATGACCAAATAGCTTTGGATGAAAGACTTTATCTTAGAAGAGCAATTCCAGAACTCCAAAATTCTATTTTAACTTTAATTGATGCTTTAATTCAAATTGCACAAAATCATCTTGAAACTATAATGCCTGGTTTTACTCATATGCAACACGCTCAGCCAGTAACTCTTTCTCATCATGTTTTGGCTTGGGCTTGGATGTTTGTTAGAGATTGGCAACGTTTAGAAGATTCTTTAAAACGTATAAATATTTCTCCAATTGGAGCGTGTGCTTTAGCTGGAAGTGGTTTACCTTTGGACAGAAAATATGAAGCAAAATTAATGGATTTTGATGATGTTACTCCAAATTCTTTAGATTCTGTTTCTGATAGAGATTATTGTTTAGAAGTTACATCCGCTTTTAGTATTTTGCAAATGCATTTAAGTCGTGCTTGTGAAGAAATTGTTTATTGGGCAACAACAGAATTTGGTTTTGTTGATTTAAGTGAAAAATGGTCTACTGGTTCTTCAATTATGCCTCAGAAAAAAAATCCTGATTTTGCAGAATTAATTCGCGGAAGAACTGGAAAAGTTTATGGAGATCAGTTCGCGTTATTAACAATGATGAAAGGTCTTCCGCTTGCTTATGACCGAGATATGCAAGAAGATAAAGAAGTTTTGTTCGATTCTTATGATACAGTTTTATCTTGCGTAAAAGTTTTTACTTATATGATTTCATCTGCAAAGTGGAATGAATCTCGAATGGCTGAATGTTGTAAAGGTGGTTATCTTAACGCCACAGATGTAGCAGATTATCTTGTAAAAAAAGGAATGCCTTTTAGAACTGCACATGGAGTTAGTGCAAAAGCGGTTCGTATTGCAATTGAAAAGAATTGTGAATTGGAAGAACTTTCTTTAGATGTTTGGAAAGAATGTTCTCCTTTATTTGAAGATGATATTTATGAATGTATTTCTTCAAAAGCATGTGTTAATGCAAGAAATACAATTGGAGGTCCTTCTTCAAAACAAGTAATTTCTCAAATAGATGAACTCAAAAAGTTCGTTAAAAATATAAAGTAACTTAAAACATTTAAGAGGATTTAAAATGAAAAAAATTGTATGTGCAATGTTTGTTGTTGCAAGTTTATTTTTTGTAGTTGGTTGTAAAAAAGCTAAAAATTCTACTTCTGAATCAAAGAAATTTGTTTTAGGATTAGATGCATCATTCCCACCAATGGGATTTACAGAAGCAAATGGTGAAATTGTTGGTTATGATATTGACCTTGCAAAAGAAGTTGCAAAAAGATTAGGAAAAGAATTTGAAGCAAAACCAATCAATTGGGAAGCAAAAGAAATGGAACTTGCTTCTGGAAGTATTGATTGTATTTGGAATGGTTTTACAATGACAGAAGAACGTATTAATGCAATGTCATTTACGTCAGCATATTTAAATAATGATCAAGTTCTTGTTGTAAGAAATGATGGAGCAATCTCAACTCTTAAAGATATGTCTGGAAAAATTGTTGGATGCCAATCAGGTTCAAGTGCTGAAGATGCAATTAAAGATTCTCCAGATTTTGCAAAATCTTTGAAAAAAATTGTTTATTATGAAGAAAATCTTACCGCTTTAACAGATTTGGAAGTTGGTGGAGTTGATGCTGTTGTAATGGACAGTGTTGTTGCAAATTATACAATTTCAAAATCTAAGAAAAATCTGACAGTTGTTGGAGAACCTTTAGCTCAAGAAGCGTACGGAATTGGTTTTAGAAAAAGCGAAGATGGTGCAAAACTCCGTGATGAAGTTTGGAAAACTCTTCAAGAAATGGCTTCTGATGGTACAGTTGCAGCAATTTCTACAAAATGGTTTGGAACAGATATTTCTGTAATAAAATAAATATAAAAAAGATGAAACTGACTAGTAATTTTATATTATTTAGTCTTAATTTTGAGTTTTGATAAGATTGTGTCATTCCCGTGCTTGACACGGGAATCTATGTGCAGTGATGCTTGCGAAGCAAACTTTGGCAATAATTATATTTTTTTGCAAAATAAAGTTATTGTAAAAAACTCTAAGTTTGGGCTATTTAGATAGTTCATCTTACAATTGGAAAATATTTTGAGTAAATTTTTTGCAAATTTTTTAAATTCAGAAGTTACAAAAGATTATCTAGCAATGTTATATTCGATGCTTTCAGGCTCTCTTACAACGCTAAGTATTTTCTTTTTAACACTTTTATTTTCAATTCCTTTAGCTTTAATAATTGCGATGGGAAGAATGTCAAAAAGTAAACCTTTATCAAGAATAACAAATGTTTTTCTCTTAATTATAAGAGGAACTCCTTTGATGTTACAACTTTTAATTGTTTATTTTGTTCCAAAATTAATTGCTGTAAAATGTTTTCAGCGTCCAATAAATTGGTCTTCTTTTATTGCTGCAATAGTTGCATTTTCAATTAATTATGCAGCGTATTTTGCAGAAATTTATCGTGGTGGAATAGAAGCAATTCCGCAAGGGCAATATGAAGCAGCAAAAGTTTTAGGTTATACTTCTCCACAAACTTTTTTCAAAATTATCCTTCCACAAGTAATAAAAAAAATAGTTCCTGCAATGGGAAATGAAGTTATAACTTTAGTAAAAGATACTTCTTTAGTTACAATTTTAAGCGTTCAAGAATTGATGTATTTTGCAAAAAGTTCATCAAATAGAATGGTTTCTTTTACACCTTTATTGATAGCGGGAATTTTTTATTTTGTGATGAATTGGCTTGTTTCGTTGTTTTTTACAAAAATAGAAAAAAAATTATCATATTATAAGTAATTATGACAGAAATTATCAGTGTTAAAAATTTACAAAAAACTTTCTCAGATGGAATTCAAGTTTTAAAAGGAATTTCTTTTGATGTAGAAAAAGGTGAAGTTCTTGGAATTATCGGTCCAAGTGGTTCTGGAAAATCTACAATTTTGAGATGCATTTCTCAATTAGAAACTGTTTCTTATGGAACTATAGAAATTTGTGGACAAACTTTAGTAAAAGATGGAATTTATGTTCCAAAACAAGAACGCCACAAAATTACTTTAAAAAGTGGACTTGTTTTTCAGAATTTTAATTTATTTCCTCATTATTCAGTTTTAAAAAATATAGTTTCTCCCCAAATGCAAGTTTTAAAAAAATCAAAAGAAGAAGCTGAAGAAAATGCATTTTTGCTTTTAAAAAGAATGGGACTTGAACAAAAAGCAAATAATTATCCTTGTGAACTTTCTGGTGGACAACAACAACGCGTTTCTATTGCTAGAGCTTTAGCTTTAAAACCAGAAGTTCTTTTGTTTGATGAACCAACTTCTGCTTTGGACCCTGAACTTACAGGAGAAATTCTTTCTGTTATAAAAGAACTTGCAGAAGAAAAGATGACGATGGTTGTAGTAACTCACGAAATGGCTTTTGCTCGTGATATATCTAGTAAAATTATTTTTATGGATAACGGAGTTATTGTTGAACAGGGAAATCCAGAAGAAGTAATTAATCATCCAAAACAAAATCGTACAAAATTATTTTTATCGCGATTTAATAATTAAAAAAATTGGGGCGTTGTGGGGCTATTATGAAGGAAAAATTGCCCCACTAGAGAGGGTAGCGGAAAACCACAGGTTTGAAGCGAGGGAGAGACTTCTCCCTACTTATCTTTACAACTTTTGGTTCTCTTATTGAATAAAAGTCTTAATTTTTATATTATATTAGTTCTACTATGCATAATATTTTTTATGTTTAGAATTGTAATTTTAGTGCTGGAAACAGTGCTATGGAGGATAAAATGGTCAAAATCAGACTTAAGAGATTTGGTACTCAAAAACGTCCTTGCTACCGTGTAGTTGTTCAGGACTCACGCAAGCCACGTGACGGTGTTTGTATCGAAGAAATCGGAATTTATCAGCCAATCGCAGCTGAAGGAAAACAGGTTTCTATCGATTTAGACAGAGCAAAGTACTGGATTGGTGTTGGTGCACAGCCTACTGACATCGTAAAAAAATTGATTAACGTTCAGACTGCCGCTTCGGCAAAGTAATTTACAGAGGAGCAATAAATGGAAAAAGACCTGATTGAATACATCGCAAAATCATTGGTCGATGATCCTTCTGCTGTATCTGTAAATGAAACTGAAGGCGAAAAAGGAATGGTGCTTCAGTTAAAGGTTGCTGATAACGATATTGGTAAAGTTATTGGTAAATATGGTCGTATTGCAAAAGCTATGCGAACTGTTTTAAGTGCTTCCTCTGTAAAAAATGGTAAGCATTATAGTCTTGATATCCTTGATTAGGATTTACTGATGAAAAAAGCACAATTGGTTGTTGGATTCATTCGAGGTACACATGGTTTTTCGGGTGAATGTAAAGTAGAGAGTACTTCTGGAGAATACGAACATCTTTTGAATTTAAAAGAAGTTACTTTGAAATTAGGTGATATTGAAAGAGAAGCAAAGGTTGAATCGGTTTCTCTTGGAAACAAAATTGCCTATGTAAAATTTGAAGGTATTAATTCAGATTCGGAAATATTAAAATATAATCGGTTTGAAATTTTAGTACCAAGAAAATACTGCAAACCTTTAAAAAAAGATGAGTGGTATATAGAAGATTTACAAAATTGCTCTCTTATTTATGAAGAGAAAAACGATCCGGCGTTAGATGCACCTCAAAAAGTAGGTATAATCACAGACGTATTGGAAGGCGGAGCAGGTTACTTGTTAGAAGTTTCTCTCTCCGATAGTTGTAACCGTAAAGTTCTTGTTCCTTTTAATGAAGAATTTATTGGAAAGGTTGATATCAAGAATGAAACTGTGCAATTGATGCACCTCTGGATTCTGGAGTAATTCCATGAAATTTACTGTGCTGACCTTATTTCCGAATATTGTTAAGGCTTTTTTTGAAAACTCAATCATGGCCAAAGCTGTAGAAAAGGAAATTATTGCTTACGATTTGGTGAATATCAGAGATTTTGCTTGTGATAAACACCGTAGTTGTGATGACGGAACGTATGGAGGAGGAGCAGGGCAACTTATGATGCCAGAACCTCTTTCAAAAGCACTTGATAGTGTAAATGCTCGCAAAAAATATGTAATTTATGTTACACCAAGCGGAAAACCTTTTACACAAAAAGTTGCTGAAGAACTTAGTCACAAAGACGAACTTGTTTTTATTTGTGGTCGATATGAAGGTATAGACCAACGAATTATTGATTCTTATGTTGACGCAGAAATCTCTATTGGAGATTATGTAATGTCATCTGGGGAAGTTGCTGCAACAGTAATTATTGATACTGTTTATCGCTTAGTTGATGGTGTAATTTCTCATGAATCATTAGAAGAAGAAAGTTATTGTGATGGACTTTTGGAGTATCCACAGTATACTCATCCAGAAGAATGGAAAGGAATGAAAGTTCCTCCTGTTTTATTGAGTGGGAATCACGAGGAAATTCGAAAGTGGCGGCTAAAAAAGAGAATTGAAAAAACTCTTGCAAATCGACCAGATTTAATTTGGACTGCAAGAATGAAATCTCAATTATCAAAAGAAGCCGAAGATATGATTGAGGAAATTGTTGAAGGAACTTCTTTAAAAAATAAAAAAAAGAAACGTTCCAAAAATTAGAATTATAGGAGATCATTATGGATCTTATTAAAACTATTGAAGAAACACAAAAACGTCCTGGAGCTCAGGATTTTAATGTTGGTGATACAGTAAAAGTTTACTTTAAAATTATTGAAGGAAAAACAGAACGTATTCAGATTTACGAAGGTATTGTTCTTTGTAAAAAGAATGCTGGTGCTCGTCAAACATTTACAGTAAGAAAAATTTCTTATGGTGTTGGTGTTGAACGTGTATTCCCATATAACAGTCCTCGTATTCAAAAAGTAGAAGTTGTTCGTCCTGGTAAAGTTCGTCGTGCAAAACTTTATTACTTACGAGATAAGATTGGTAAAGATGCAAAAGTTAAAACTTTGGTTGGTGCTAAAGTTACTGCTGCTTTACAAGCAAGAAATGCTGCTGCTGCCGAAGCTGCAAAAGCAAAAGAAGCTGCTACAACAGAAACTCCTGCTCAAAACTAATTTTTGACAAAAAACCGTAGTCTTAATGTGCTACGGTTTTTTTATGTTATAATAATTTTTGTGAATACATCAGATATTGTAAAATTATATAATCTTTCTTCTGCACAAAATAAAGTAAAATTTTTAAAAAATTCAGAAACAGTTTTAGTTCGCATTCTTTCGGATAAAGGAAATGATAAATATGAAGCAGTTGTTTCTGGAAAGAAAATCATTCTAAATTCAAAAACGCCTTTAAAAATAGGAACTTCTTTTCTTGGAAAAATAAATATTTTAGATGGAAAAATACAAATCATTTCAAATGAGAAGATTTTTACGGAAGAAAAAACATCAGTTCAAATTCAAACTATAAAAACAGAAGAAATTATGAATTTTTTAAAAAGTTTAGGACTTCCGCAAGATTTAGTTTCTCTTGAATTTTTAAAACAAATGAAACAACTTGATGTAAAAATGGATTTTGAATTTATTAAAAAAAATCATAAAATTGCAATCAAATTGAAAGGAAAAGAAAAAATTGCTGCTCAAATTTTGACACTTCTTTCAGAAAAAGGAATAAAAATTACCGAAGATGAACTTTTACAATTAATTTATGAACTAGATGGTGATTTTGAAGATGATGAAAACTTTCAAAATAATTTAATAAATAAAATCAACAAAAAAAATAATGGTTGGATTTTTCTTCCTTTTGAATTTGTAAATTTAAAAACAAAAAATGTAGAGGGAAAAGGTTGTATAAAATTTTTTTCTTATCAAAATGATTTAAAAATGTTAAATCTTTCTTGTAAATATAATCAAAAAGAATATATTTTTAGTATCGAATTTAAAAAAAATAAACCAAATGTTGTACGATTTTATTCAGAACCAAAAAATCAAAATAGTTTTGAAAAATTACAATCAACTTTTTATAAAAATATTCCAGAATCAAAAGTTTTGTGGGCAGAAAAAGATTTAATAGACGGAACTTCAGCTGGATTGCAAGAAATTTGTATTTTAAAAGGTGAGATTTAATGAAAAAAGAAGAAAAGGCAATTGCTTTGAAATATGAAAAAGGTTTTGAAGCTCCTATTATTTCTGCAAAAGGAGAAGGTTTTAAAGCAAAAAAAATATTGGAAATTGCAAAAGCAGAAAATATTCCAATAAAAGAGGATATTTCTGTCATCAATCTTTTAGAAAATTCTGAAGAAGGAAAATTTGTTCCAGAATCTGCATATAAAACTTTAGCTATAATTTTTTCATTTATTCTTGAGGATAAAAATGAATAATAAAAAAATCGGAAATGATGGTGAAAATAGAGCAACAGAATATCTTTCTAAAAATGGATATAAAATAATTGAAAGAAATTGGCGGACAAAAGAAGGTGAAATTGATATAATAGCAGAAAAAGCAAATCTTTTAGTTTTTGTAGAAGTAAAAACTCTTCCAAATGCAACTTATGATATGCTTTTAAAAGTTTTAAATTTTGAAAAACAGCAAAGAATTATAAAAACTGCTAAACGTTTTCTGATAAATCATCGAAAATATAATAACAGTTACATTAGATTTGATGTGATTGTTTTAGATATGCAGAATTTACCTCCTGTGTATCATATTGAAAATGCTTTTTCAGAACAATGATGAAGTCACTTAAGTTTAGTGGGAGCCTTTATGATTTCTAGCGTTAGAACAAAGGAAACAGTAACTTTAGTTTTAGAAAGACCAAAAGTTGATGAGCTGTCTCCTCGCATTTTAGAATTGCGAAAAAAAATTCATAATAAAGAATATTTGGATAATGCAATACAAAGAATTGCTCATGTTATAAGTTCTAAACTTATAGAAAATCCGGAAGAATTAAAATTGCAAGATTAACCCTTGCAATAGGAGTTAATTTTATGGACAAACATCGTAACAAAAAACATAATAACTGGAAAAATCAACAAAATTCTAGAAATAATAATTTTATTGAACAAAATCAAAAACCAAAATTTTATCCTTCTAGTTATGAAAATCGAGAGTCGAATCAAGAAAGATTAAAAGCAATTGAGGAAATAAAGACTCGCCAAAATATTTGTCCTATGTGTAATCTTCCTATTACAGATATAGCAAGTTCTCTTACTGACAAAAAAACTAATCAACCTGTGCATTTTGATTGTGTTTTGGAAGAAGTTCGAAAAAATGAAAAAATTAATGAAAATGAAAAAATTGCTTACATTGGGCAAGGCCGATTTGGAATTCTTTATTACGAAAATATACGAGATCAAAAACATTTTACAATAAAAAAAATTATTGAGTGGGAAGATAAAGAAACAAAATCACAATGGCGTGGCGAAATTAGCGATTTATACAGCAAAATAAATTAAATCATGAAAATTTCTGTTTTATGCAAAGTTGTTGATAATTTTGGTGATATTGGCGTTGTTTGGCGACTTTGTAAAAGTTTAAAAAAAAATAGTTTTAATTTATCAATAAATTTAATTGTTGATGGATTGTCTACTTTCAAAAAAATCTGTCCTGAAATATCTGAAAATCAAATTTTCCAAAATGCAATGGATATTAATATTTTTGATTGGAATTGTAATGATTTTTGTTATTCTGAATTTAGTAAAAATGATGGCGAAAATCTTTCCTTAATTTTGGAATGTTTTCAGTGTGGAAGACCTTCTTGGATGGAAAAAATTCTTTTTGAAGATAAATTATCACGAACTGTAAATATAATTATGATTGATTATCTTACGGCAGAAAAATATGCAGAAGATTTTCATTGTTTAAAATCTTTAACGAGAAGTGCAAAAGTTCAGAAAATAAATTTTATGCCAGGATTTACCAATAAAACTGGTGGATTGATAATTGATGATGAATGGAAAAATCTTGAAAAAAGAAATTCTAATGGATCAGTTTTAATTTTTACTTATGAAAAAAAATCAAAATCTTTAATCAATGCAATTAATGAGTGGACAAAATCAAAAAATAAAACAGAAATTATTTTAGCACAAGGAAGAGGATTGAAATCTGTACAAAATGAAATAAATTCTCTTCCAAAAATAAATTTTAATTTTTCAATTTTAGATTATTTATCTCAAGAAAATTGGGACAAAATGATGAAAAATTGTTCAGTACTTTTTATTCGCGGAGAAGAGTCTATGAGCAGAGCTTGTTTAAGTGGAATTCCTTTTGTATGGCAAGCGTATCCTCAAAGTGATGAATATCAAATTGTAAAAGTAAATGCTCTTTTAGAACAACTAAAAAAATATTTTTCAGCGGAAGATTTTAAAATTATTTCAGATGCTTGGATTTGTTTTAATACAGATGAAAAATCAGATTTTGAAATTCAAGAAAAATTATTTTTATTTTTGAAGAATGTTGAAAAATTGGCAGATGGATTTTCTTCTTTTGCATTAAATCTTAGAAAAAATGGCGACCTTGTTGCTAACTTAATGACATTAATAGAAAAAAAATATATAATAGAAAATAATTTGTAGAAAACTAATTTTTAGAGGTTTTATATTATGTTAATGACATCACAATTAAAAGTTGGAACAGCTTTCATGTATGAAGGAAATGCTCTTATCGTTCAAAAAATGCTTGGTCAGCGTTCTGGTCGTGCTGGAATGGTAACAAGTTTTCGTGTAAAAAATCTTGTTACAAATTCTACAATGGATCTTGGAATTGATGCTGGAGAAAAATTCGATGAAGTAGATCTTGATAGCCATACAACAAAACTTTCTTATATTGATGGCGATACTTATGTTTTTATGGATCAAGAATCTTATGAACAATTTGAACTTTCAAAAGATGATTTAGGCGACTATGCTGGATATATTACTCCAGATGATGATCTTGAAGTTGATTTGACTTTCTACGAAGGAAAACCAGTTGGAATTGAACTTCCTGTTCGCATTACTCGTACAGTAACTTATTGTGAACCTGGTATTAAAGGTGATACTTCTGGAAAATCTTTAAAACCTGCAACTTTGGATACAGGAATTGAAGTTCGTGTTCCATTATTTATCAATACAGATGATAGAATTGTAATTGATACAAGAGATGGTTCTTTCCTTGAAAGAGCTAAAAACTAATTTTTATCATTTTTAAGATACGAGGCGTCAAGGCACGCTAACGCTTAAAACCTTGACATCCTCGTTTTTATACAATATTAATCGCATAGCGATTATATTGTATAAATCCATCCTTCTGGGGCTGGGAGTCTTCCCATTTGAATTCCTGTTAAAGTATCATAAAGTTCTTTTGTTTTTGGACCCATTTCATCTTTTCCATCATTAAAAACAATAGATTTTCCATGGTCATCAATTTGTCCAACTGGAGAAATTACTGCTGCTGTTCCACAAAGTCCACATTCTGCAAAATTTTCAAGTTCGGTTCTTTCTACTTTTCGTTCTTCAACTTCCATATGTAAATATTCTTTTGCTACAATTAATAAAGAACGACGTGTGATTGAAGGAAGAATTGAATCTGATTTTGGAGTAACAAGTTTTCCATCTTTTGTAATAAGAATGATATTTGCTCCACCAGTTTCTTCTAAATAAGTATGACTTGCTGGATCAAGATAAATATTTTCTGAATATCCTGCGTTATGAGCATCTACGATATTGTGTAAGGACATTGCATAGTTTAATCCCGCTTTTATATCACCTGTTCCGTGAGGAGCGGCTCTGTCTAAATCTGAAATGCGAACTTTAATAGGTTTTGCTCCACCTTTAAAATAAGGTCCAACTGGAGTTACTAAAATACGGAATTGATATTCATCAGCAGGTTTTACACCAATAACAGCGTTTGAACCAAACATATAAGGTCGAATATAAAGAGTTGCTCCAGAACCGTAAGGAGGAACCCAGTCTTTATTTGCTTCTATAGTTTGAAGAACTGCTTCCAAAAATCTTTCTTTTGGAAAAACAGGCATTTCAAGGCGACGGCAAGAATTTTCCATTCGTTCTGCATTTAAATCTGGGCGGAAAGTTACAATATCACCATGTTCAGTTGTGTATGCTTTTAATCCTTCAAAACAAGTTTGTGCATACTGAAGAACGCCAGCACATTCACTAATTGTTACAGAATGGTCTTTTGTGAGTTTTCCATCATCCCATTTTCCATCTTTCCAAATAGAAACGTAACTTTTTGAAGTTTGCATGTAATCAAAAGGCAAATTTCCCCAATCGATATTTTTCTTTCCCATTTGTATCTCCTTTTTAGTAAAATTAAATTATACTAAAAAAATTAAATATTTTTAAATTAATTATAAACTTAATCATTCTTTGAGTAAAGAGATTTAGAATTTATAATATTTCAAATTTTAGTACAATCAATTATAATGTCAATATATGAAGATATTTTCTTGGAATGATATTTTAAATTTTTTAGATAATGGAAAAGAAGATGCATTTTTTAATCAAGGTTGTGGAATTTCTATTGGAAGTTTTGATGGACTTCATAAAGGACACAAACTTTTGCTAAATACGCTTATCGTTCAGTGTGAAAAAGAAAATCTTCTAAAAGGAATTGTAACTTTTTCAAAACCGTTGGCAAGAATAAAAAATCATAATGATTATCTTGGTGATGTTTTAACTTTGGAACAGCGATTAAAAATGTTTTCTGAGTTGGGAATTGATTTTGTAATTATAGTAGATTTTGATGAATCTTTTTCTTCTATGTTGGGAATTGATTTTTTAAATTTGTTGATAAATGTTTGTAATATGAAATTAATTGCAGAAGGAATTGATTTTAGATGTGGTTTTAAAGGTGCAACAGATTTTCATTCGATAAAATATTTTGGAAAAGAAAAAAATATCAAAACTTTTTTTGTAGAACCTGTTTTTTATACAAATGCAATTGGAGAAGAAGAAAGAGTTAGTTCTTCTGTAATTAGAATGATGATTTCTAAAGGTTTCTTTATGATTGTAGAAAATCTGTTGGAAAGACCTTATCAATTAGTTTTAAATGAAAAGAAATTGATGATAAAAAAATCTTCTTTAAAACAAGTTATTCCCCCAAAAAATATTTATCATTGTAAAAATGAAAAAAATAAAGATATTCGTGTAGAAATTAATGATGATAATATTATTTTAAACGATGAAGCTGAATTTTTAATCTTTTAATTGTTGATTAATTCAAAATCTTTTATTAAACTGTAAATATTCTGTTTATACGAATCATTTTGTGATTTTTTTTCAGAAACCCGAAAATTGACCTGCAAAATTTTTCGCGGATGCAGAAAATTATTTTTTTAAGGGGTTCCAAAATGGCACTTTCAAAAGAAACAACAGTTGCTACAGTTCAAAAATACGGTGCAAAAGACACAGACACAGGAAATGTAAAAGTTCAAATTGCTTTACTTACAAAAAGAGTTCAACAATTAACTGAACACACAAAAACATTCCCAAAAGATGCTTGTGGAAAACGTGCACTTTTAAAAGTTGTAGGACAACGTCGTAAAATGCTTAAATATTTTGAGCGTACAGACCTTGAAGGTTACCGTGCATTCATCAAAGAACTTGGACTTAGAAAGTAGTTTAAGTTTTATGAAAAAGCCTGTTGCCATTTTTATTTTGGTTAAAACAGGCTTTTTTTGTTTAGAATTAAAAGTAGATATTTAGTTATTTACAATAATATCAAGCGAATTTTAAAATGAGAAATTAAAAAAGAAGTATGATTTTTTTTCATATTTGTTTTTTAATTTTTCATAAAGAATTTTTGTTTGAAATCATTTGTAAATCTCTTTTATCTGCAAAAATACATATCATATGTAGTGATGTGTATGAAATTATAATATAGAAACTCTAAAACTTTTAGTTTTTATATTATTTTAAAGTTTGCGTTGCAAATTTTTTATCAATCACCACTTTTATTTCATTTTTAAGTGTTTTAAAAAGTCGAATTGGAATTTTAAACTTCCTCAATGACTTTTTATGGGAGAAAAATATGTCAGTAGAAAGAGTTACTTACCGACTTGGAGATGCCGATCTCATCTTAGAAACTGGAAAAATCGGAAAACAGGCTAATGGTTGTGTTTATGCTCAGTGGGGCGGAGCAGCTATTATTGCAACAATTTGTGCTTCATCATCAGTTACAGAAGGTCAAGATTTTGTTCCTGTAACAGTTGAGTACAATGAAAAATTTTATGCCGCAGGAAAAATTCCTGGTGGTTTTGTAAAACGTGAAGGTCGTCCTAAAGATAAAGAAATTTTAGTTAGTCGTCTTATTGACCGCCCAATGCGTCCTTTGTTTGAACCATCTTTTGGTCATGAATTGCAAATTGTTCCAACTTGTGTTTCTGCAGATGGAATTCATACTCAAGATATTCTTGCTGTAATTGCTGCTTCTGCTGCGACTACAATTTCAGATATTCCATTCCATGGACCAGTTGCTGCTTGTCGTATTGGTTATGTAAACGGTGAATATGTTATCAATCCAACTTTCAAACAAATAGAAGAATCTGAACTTGAAATTGTTGTTGCTGGAACAAAAGACGGATTTACAATGGTTGAAGGTGGAGCAAATGAAGTTTCTGAAGAATTAATGCTTGGTGCGTTGGAAAAAGCTCAAGGTTTTATTACTGATATGTGTCTTTTGCAAGAAGAACTTCAGAAAAAAGCAGGAAAAGAAAAACTTCCTCTTAATCCTCTTGATGTAACATTGGAAAATGCAACTGCGATTGAAGAAGAAGCAACTCCTCTTTTAAAAACTGCTTGTTTCCAAGATGGAAAACAAAATCGTGGAAAAGCAATTGCAGAAGTTCAAAAAACTTTAGCAGAAAAATATGCAGAACAACTTTCAGATCCTATTCAAGCAAAACTTTTCTGCAATCTTATGGATGATATTCAATATAAACTTTTGAGAAAATCAATTTTGGATGAAGGAGTTCGTATTGATGGCCGTAAAACTGATGAAATTAGACCAATTACTTGTGAAATAAATGTTCTTCCAACTCCTCATGGTTCTGCTTTGTTTACACGTGGAGAAACTCAATCTTTGGCAGTTTGTACACTCGGAACAGCAATGGATGAACAAACTTATGATGATATTGATGGCGATAGAAGTGAACATTTTATTCTTCACTATAATTTCCCTCCATATTCAGTTGGAGAAACTGGAAAATTAACAACTGGACGCCGAGAAATTGGTCACGGAAATTTGGCACGTCGTTCTTTAGCTCCAATGGTTCCTTCTCGCGAAGAATTTCCTTATACAGTTCGTGTAGTTTCTGAAATTATGGAATCTAACGGTTCTTCATCACAAGCTTCAACTTGCGGTGGTTGTCTTTCAATGCTTGCCGCTGGTGTTCCTATGAAAAAAATGGTTGCCGGAATTGCAATGGGACTTATCACTGAACCAGAAGGAGATAATCCTTACGGTCGCTACAAGATTCTTTCTGATATTTTGGGAGAAGAAGATCATCTTGGTGATATGGATTTCAAAGTTGCAGGAACTGAAGATGGAATTACTGGTTTCCAAATGGATATAAAAATTGCTGGTGTAACAACTGAAATTATGAAAAATGCTTTGGAACAAGCAAGAAAAGGCAGACTTCATATTCTTTCAATTATGAAAAGTTGTATTGATAAACCAGCTCCATTAAGTCCTCGAGCTCCTCAAATTCTTACAATGAAGATTCCAGTTGATAAAATTGGTGCGTTGATTGGACCTGGTGGAAAAAATGTAAAAGCACTTTGTTCTCAATATGATGTAACTATTAATACAGATGATGATGGAACTGTAACAATTTATGGAAAAACTGGAATTGCTGCTCAGGCTGCTAAAAAAGCTGTTCAAGGAATTACCGAAGATCCAGAAGTTGGAACAATTTATCAAGGAACTGTAAAACGCATTATGGAATTTGGTGCATTTGTAGAAATTCTTCCTGGAAAAGAAGGTCTTTGTCATATTTCAAAACTTTCTAGAAAGCGAGTTAATAAAGTTACAGATGTTCTTTCAGAAGGTCAGCAAATTCCTGTAAAACTTTTGGAAGTTGATAAACAAGGAAGATTAAATCTTTCTTATATCGATGCTTTGGAAGATGAAAATAAGTAAAAAATAATTTTCTTTGAAAGAAGGTTGTCTAAAATGATAACCTTCTTTTTTTTGTAGTTAATATTTTTTTATTTTGCTATAATTATTTTTATGACAAAAATCAATGTAAAATGTATTGCAAAACAGGGTGCTATAATTCCTGAATATAAAACTTTAGGTGCTGCTGGTGCTGATGTTTGTGCTTTTTTAGAAAAATCAATCAATATTCCAAGTGGAAAAATTATGATGATTCCAACTGGACTTTTTTTTGAAATTCCAGAAGGTTATGAAATTCAAGTAAGACCTCGTTCTGGGCTTGCTGCAAAAAATGGAATTACAGTTTTAAATACTCCAGGTACAATTGATAGTGATTATCGTGGAGAATTAAAAATCATTTTGATTAATCATGGTGGAAATGATTTTATTGTAAATTCAGGAGATAGAATTGCTCAAATTATAATTTCTCCTGTAACGCAAGCAAATTTTGAAATGGTGGAAGAACTTTCTGAAACTGAACGTGGAAAAGATGGTTTTGGTTCTACCGGAGTTTAGATGAATTTTGTTGGAGCAATAAAATCAAAATTTCAAAAAATAAATTCTCATATAAACGATTTTTCTGTCAAATATTTAAAAAAAGGTCAGTTAAAAAATCATCTTTTAGTGCGTTATATTTTTAAAGATTTATTTTCCTATTTTGCAGTTGCTTTTCTTGTTCTGTTTATGATTTTTTTTGTAAATCAAATTTTATTAGATATGGAAAAGCTTCTTTCAAAATCTGCTCCAATAGATGATGTTATTCGTATAATGTTTTATTCTCTTCCAATGATTATCGCTCAATCCGCGCCTTATGCAACTTTAGTTGGCTTTTTGATGAGTCTTGGAAATATGATGACAAATAATGAAATTTTGATTTTTCGTGCTGCAGGATTTTCTTTTTTTAGAATTCTTCTTCCTGTAGTTGCAATGGGATTAATAATTTCTGTAGTTTCTTTTTTTGTAAATGATTATCTTATGCCTTTAGGAAGAATAAAATACAATCAACTTTTTCGAGAAATTATGCAATCTACTCCAACAATAGAACTTGAATCTAACAGCGTAAAAAATTTAGACAATTCTAGTATTGTTATGGGAACTGTAAAAAATAATAAAGTTTCGGATGTTGTTCTTTTTAATGCTGATGATGAATCTGATACAATAATTGTTGCTGGAGAATCAACGTTGCAAGGTTCTTCTCAAGAAGGCCTTTTAATGCAATTAGATATGAATAAGAGTATTGTTGTTTCTATTAACAGAAATGAAGTTGAAAATTTTGATATTATTGAATCTGAAAATTCGACTTATAATGTTTTTGAATCAACTATAATGGGAACAAATAGACGAAGTGCAAGTGAAATGACGACTTCAGATTTAAATAAAGAAATCAAAAAGAAAATGGATAATGGAGATAGCAAGCAAGATTTATCTTTTTGGATTATGGAATTTTATAAAAAATTTTCAATTCCTTTTTCATCATTTTTCTTTTCATTTTTAGCATTTTCGGTTGCATTTTTATTTGGAAAACATAATGGTTTAACAATTGGACTTTTTATTGGTATTATAATTTGTGTTTTGAATTGGGCTATGCAAATTTTGGGACAGATGTTTGTTGTAAGACTTGGATTAAATCCTTTTTGGTGCATCTGGGTTCCAAATATGGCAATTGGAATTTTTGGTTTTATATTTTATTTGGTTTTAATTAGAAAATGAAATTAGTTATTTATCTTTTTAAAAAAATAATACCTTTTTTCTTAGGTTCAGTTTTATTCTTTTGTTTAATTTTAAATCTTGTTGATTTATTTATGAATCTTACAAATTATTTACAAAATAATGCTTCCTTAAAAGATGTTTTAAAAGTTTTACTATTTTATACGCCTAAAACTTTGTGGTATGCAATTCCTGTTGGAATGTTATTTTCAACATCTTATGTTTTAAGTGAAATGTATGCTCATAATGAATTGGAAGCTCTTTTTGCTTCTGGAGTTTCTCTTTTTAGATTTACTCTTCCAGTTTTGATTTTTTCAATTTTTATGAGTTTTGGTTTATATCATTTTGAAAATAAACTTGTTGTTTGGACTTACGAAAAAAAAATTGAACTTCAAAATAAACTTTTAAATAGAAGTGAAAATGATAATAATTCAGATTTAATAGTTCTTTCTCAAAATGGTAAAGTTATCTACAAAGCAAATAGATATACAGAAAGTGCAAAACGTCTTACAGGTGTTTATCTTATTTTTAGAAATGATGAAAAATCACTTTTAGCAATTATAAAAGCAAGGCAAGCACATTGGAATGAAGAAGAAAAACTTTGGATTTTAAAAGATTCCACTCAATATGAAATGATTGATGGAGAATTAAAAATAACACCAGTTTCCGAAAAATATACAAATCAACTTAATGAATCTTATGAAATTTTTAGAAAAAATATTGTAAATGTTCAATCAGTTTCTGCAAAAGAAGCAAAAGTTTATATTAATCATTTGAAAAAAGCGGGACTTCCTTATCATGAGCAGTTGTCGGAATATTATAAAAAATTTGCTTTTCCATTTATAGTTTTTTTAGTTGTTTTTCTATCGATTGGATTAACTGGAAAAACTAAAAAAAATGTTCTTATTGTAAGTTTAGCTTCTAGTATTGGCGTTGCAGTTTTATTTTATGTTATGATGATGATTACAATGGTTTTAGCAAAACACGGATATATCACTCCTTTTATGGGAGCGTGGTTTCCTGTTTTTTTCTTTACAATTTTGAGTGTTTTTTTACTAAAATATTCGCGAACTTAAAAATAATTATGAGGATAATATGAGTGATTTTAAATTTTTTGAAATAAAACATGAATCTTCCGACGGAAAATCTCGCACCGGAATTTTGCATCTTCCACATGGCGATGTTCAAACTCCAGTTTTTATGCCTGTTGGAACTAATGCAACTGTAAAAGCAATGCCAAAGAATTTTCTTGAAGAAATTGGTTTTGAAAT
Organism: uncultured Treponema sp.; assembly: GCA_964410365.1. GTDB lineage: Bacteria > Spirochaetota > Spirochaetia > Treponematales > Treponemataceae > Treponema_D. The sequence continues at coordinate 48,212 of CAYPGB010000005.1, read as the reverse complement.
TATTTTAGCAAATACTTATCATCTTTATTTGCGACCAGGTGCAGATTTAATTCAAAAAGCGGGCGGATTGCATGGATTTTCTAAATGGAATAAAAATTTTCTTACAGATTCGGGAGGATTTCAAGTTTTTTCTCTTTCAAAATTAAGAAAAATTACAGATGAAGGCGTAAAATTTCAAAGCAATATAGATGGAAGTTATCATTTTTTTACGCCAGAAAATATTGTTCAAACTCAAGTAAAATTTAATTCAGATATTCAAATGCAACTTGATGTTTGTACTGGTTTTAATGAAGAGCGAAAAACTGCTGAAAAAGCTTTAAAAGTTACTTCGAATTGGCTTTTACGAGCAAAAAAAGAGTGGGAAAATCAAAAAGAAAATGGATACAAAGGAATTTTATTTCCAATAGTGCAAGGGCATTTTTTTGAAGATTTACGAAAACAAAGTGCAGAATTTGTTTCTTCTCTTGATATGCCAGGAATTGCAATTGGAGGATTAAGTGTTGGCGAACCTCACGAAGAATTTGTTCATTTTATGAATTTTACTTGCGACAATCTTCCTCGCGAAAAACCAAAATATGTTATGGGAATTGGAACTCCAGAATATATTTTAGATGCTGTTCAATCTGGTGTTGATATGTTTGATTGTGTGCTTCCAACAAGAAATGCAAGAAATGGTTCTTATTTTACACACAAAGGTCCTCTTTCTATAAAACAAGAACGTTGGGCAGAAGATTTTTCTCCACTTGATTCAGAATGTAATTGTATGGTTTGCAGAACTTATTCAAAAGCATATTTAAGACATTTATTTAAATCACAAGAAATTTTAAGTTCAATTTTAGCTTCTTATCATAATTTATATTTTTTGAATAATTTAGTAAAAGAAATTCGTAACGCAATTAATGAAAATCGGTTTGAAGAATATAGAAAGAATTTCTTAGAAAAATATAAAGAATTAGGGTCTAGAAATTAGGAAATATGAATGAAGAATGAACGTCATTGCGAACGTAGTGAAGCAATCTTGTACTTTATAAAAAACAGGAAAAAATAATGAAAAAGATTTTTTGTTTATTTGTTTTAGTAAATATTTTTATTTTTGGACTTTTTTCTCAATCACAAAATTCTCAAAATTCTGACGATTTAATTGGAAAAAATTTTGTAGAAACAAGCGAAAATCAAAGCGAAATTGTTGCTGCAAAAGGTGGATATGCAGAAATTCCTCCAGCAAAAAGACCTCTTCCAATTGATGAAGAAAAAGCAAAAAAAGCGGCAGAAAAAGATGAATCATCAGATTCTCAAGAAAATTTTCGTAAAACAATAAAATATGGAATTCCTTCAGAAATAAGTTCGTTGTTAGATGATTTAATTGAAAATGAAGATCCTCGTTTTTCTGAAGAAATTTATGATGTTTTTTGGGAAACGAAAAATACAACTATACAAGAAAAGATTTTAAATTATTTTACAAAATTAAAAGACCCTTGTCTTGAAGATTTTTCTGTAGAATTATTAAACGACCCTTATGATGCAAAAAATAGTCTTGTAAGTTCAGTTTTTAAATATGTTCAAACTTGTAAAACAAAAGCGGCAGTTCCCGCAGTAATTTCTCTGATTGAAAGTGAAAATGAAAATTATTTTAATGATGCAATTACAACTTTGGGAGAAATTGGCGGAGAAGGAGAAGCGTTGTTTTTGGCAGAATATCTTGACCGCGAAGATTTAAGCGATGCTCAACGCCAAAGTCTTATGCGTGCTTGTGGAAAACTTCATGCTCTCGTTACTTGGGATAAAATGGTTGAAATTCTAGAAGATGATGATGAAAATGCATTTGTACGAATGTATGCGGCAGAAAGTTTGGGACTTATGAAAGTAGAAAAATCTGTTCCTGTTTTAATAGAAAATTACAATGCAACCGACCCAAATTTAAGACAATATATCATCAAAGGTTTAGCAAATTTTCCAGATGTTGTAGAAGCTAAATCTGCAATTTTACAAGGAATTAGAGATGAGCATTGGAAAGTTAGACAAGAATCAATAAAAACTGCAAAAGAAATTGAATTAAAAGAAGCAGTTCCATATTTAATTTATCGTGTAGAAAATGATTCTGAAAATTTGATAAAAAATGAAAGTATCAGTGCAATTGCTTTGTTAAACACAACTGAAGGAAATGATTTTCTTGTAAGTAAAATTACAAATAAAAAAACTGGTAACGAAATTAAGAAAAAATCTGTTCAAGAATTGTTAAAAAATGGTTTTGCTGGCGAAAAAGAAATTTTAGATTTAGCAAAAGATTGTGTAAATGATGATAAACAAAAAGATTTACGTTATGCCGTTGGTAAAGAATTAGCAAAATATTATAAATCTTCTTATGATGAAGTTTGTGGAATGTTTTTGCAATCAAAAGATACAACTACAGTTAGTTTAGGTCTTGATATGTATAAAAATGGAAAATCAAAATCTGTTGAAAATTATGTAAAAACTATTGCAGAAGATAAAAAAGCAAATTCTTCAAATAGAGCTAGAGCTAAAAAATTTCTTGGAATTGAAGATGATGATGAAAACTCCACAAAAAAATCAGAAACCAAAAAAGAAAATGCAGAATCCATAAATAAAACAGATTCTGCTCAAAAAAATATTTCTTCATCAGACGCAAAATAAATTATTCGTAGAGTTTATTTAATTCACCAAGTTTTTTGCTTATTTTTTTCTTTTCTTCATCACTAAATTCTATATTCTCTTCGATTAGAGTTTCTAGTGATGAATGAGTTTCTGTTAAAGCTGTAGTAAATCCTCGTGAAACTTTATACCAATAATTACCTTTTCCGTCATTAAAAAGACAAATAAATCCATATTCTTTATTTTTTTGTTTTGCAATTGCAATTTTTAAAATCCAATCAAGAGAGTCAATCAGACTTTCTCTTTCAATTTGAGTGTAAACGTTTGCATTTAAACGTCTGTTCCATTTTTTTTCTGAAATTGGATTTAGAGTTAAATTTTTTGCAAGATTTATGATTAAAGACATTTTTTCTCCGTCAAGAAGAGTTCCGTTGTCTTTTGTAACAATTCTACCTTTTAAATTTCCACAAGCATTTAGTTTATGAATATCTTTTTCTTGTAAAATTGCGAGTTTGAAATATTCAAGAGGTAAAATTGCAGTTTTCTTTCCTTTAATCTTTTTAGTTTCAAATAAGAAATCTCCAATAGAAAGACTATTTTCCAATTCTTCAGATGCAAGTTTTTCTTGTTGTTTTTCAAATTTTGATTTTTTTGAAGATTTCTTTTGTAGTTTTGATTGATTTTCTTTAGAAATTGTACTTTTTATTTCTGAAATTTTTCCTTTTTTGCAAGCAACTAATTTTTCGTATAAAGAATTATCTATAATATCTAACATAGTTCTTGTTAAAGGTGAAACGCTCATTGCAAAAATGCGACTTGTTTTTACAATTTCTCCAGCAACTATAAAAAGTGGGTCTTGGTGAAACATTACGCTTCCAGGATGAATACAAATATGTTCTGCTGTTAATGAACGATAACTATTTCTTCCATCACGGATACAAACAAATTGAATCATTCCTGCAGAAACGCAACAAAGATAGTCGCTCATAGAACCTTTTCCTTGAACAATTGGAATTCCCATTTTTTCGTTTACAATTTCTGTAAGTTGAGCGTTTATATTTTCAATTTCCAACATAATTCTATAATCAAGATAATTTTTTTTACAAAATTTTTCCCGATTATCACTTTGAGTAAATGCATTAAACAAATTGATGTAAGTTCCAAAATCACCAGTTAAATCTCTAAAACGATGATGTGCATTTCTAGCTTCCATTTCTTCTTTTGGAGGAAGTACAAACGGAGAATTTGTACTTAAAAAAGATGCAGCAATTATTGATTTATCTAAAACGTCCGGAAAACGCATAATTGCTTCAACAATAATTCTACTGATTCTTGGTTCTAGCGGAAATTTTACCATGAGTTTTCCAATATCAGAAAGTGTATTATCATTTTTTAAAGCTCCGAGCATATTTAAAGTATCAATCGCTCCAGAAATTCCTTCATGACCTGGACTTGCAATAAAATCAAAATTATAAAAATCAGTAATTCCTAATTCTGACATTCGTAAAACAACTTCACTTAAATCTGTTCTGTAAATTTCTTCTGTCGTAAAAAGTTCTCTTGTGTCAAAATCTTTTCTAGAAAATAAACGATAACAAACGCCTTCGTGAGTTCTGCCAGCTCTTCCTTTTCTTTGATTGCAACTTGCTTTTGAAACTGTTGATTCTATTAATGATGATGTAAAAGTTTTTGGACTATAAAAATTTAATTTACAAAGTCCAGAGTCGATAACAGTTGTAATATCGCTAATTGTAACAGATGTTTCTGCAATATTTGTGGAAACAACAACTTTCTTTTTTCCTTTTGGTGAAGGAGCAAAAACTTTTTCTTGTTCTTCTTTTGGTAAGCGTCCATACAATGGCAAAATATGTATTTTTTGAGAAAAAGGTGAGTGATAAAGTCTATCTACACAATCGCGAATAATTTTTTCTCCTGGAAGAAAAATTAAAATTCCTCCATCATCTTCATCATTGTCTAAAACTCTAGTTATGATATTTGTGATTTTTGAAAGAATTGCGTCGCTTCCACTTTCGGTTGAAGTTGTTGCACCTCCAGTAATTGGGTCATAAATTAAACTTACCGGATAAGTTATTGTGTCGATAGAAACAATTGGTGCGTTATCAAAATATTCACTAAAAACTTTTGTATTCATCGTTGCAGAACTTACAATTACGTGAAAATCTTTTCGTTCTGCTAAAACTCGTTTTACAAGTCCCAAAACAAAATCAATATTTAAACTTCGTTCGTGAGCTTCATCAATCATTAAAACTGAATATTTTGAAAGCCAAGGATCTAATTTCATTTCTTGGAGTAAAATGCCATCAGTCATAATTTTTATTCTAGTGTCTTGATTTGTTACATCTTCAAAACGCATTTTATAACCAACAAGCCCCGGATATGGTGTATTCATTTGATTTGAAATAAATTCACTTACGCTGATAGCTGCAATTCTTCTAGGTTGAGTAACGCCTATAATTCCGTTAGTTGCATATCCTGCTTCGTATAAAATCACTGGAATTTGAGTGGTTTTTCCAGAACCGGTTGGGCTTTCTACAATAACAACTTGATTGTTTTCTAAACAGTCTAAAATTTTTTGTTTTTGTGCATAAACTGGTAATTGTTTATAATCTATTGCCATTCTATTAAATCCTTTGTATATTGATTATTTATTTTATTTCGTCTTTCAATGTAATGTGCCCAATTTATTCTTGGTACATCATAAAGATAATCTATGAATTGCTGATTTATTGGTTTTACAACAAATTCATTTGCTGTGTTGATATAAGTTGTAACAAAAATATTTTTTACATTTTTTATTTGAACATTTTTTTTATCTTTTGTAAAAGTAATTTCTATCATTAATCCATCGCCAGTATTATCTCTTTCTCCAATCGGATTTTTTGATTCAAGTTCAGGATTTCTTCTTTGCCCACTGATGATATTTCCATTTCCGTACATTATGATTTTTTGAGTTTTATTTTCTGTATCAAAAATATATTTTCTATCTTTTATGACATGTGCGTGATTTGCCCAAAGAATATCAACTCCGCAGTTTAAAAGTTCTTTATAAAAATTTTCTTGTTCTTCTGTTACAGTTCTTGTATATTCAGGTTCTTTTGTGTGAAGTGAAAGAATAAAAATATCATTAGGATTTTCTTTATCTAGTTTTTTAATATAATTTTTCAATTTTGTGTGATTTTCTTCATCATTTTCTACAAAATTTATGTATGAAGAATATGATGGGCGATTTAAAAGTTCTGTAATTGGAAGAAATAAAATTTTCCAATCATTGTGTTCAATAAAATTGTAAGAAAAATCATCTGTAGACTTTAATTTTGTTCCAGAAAAATATATTTTTTGATTTTGTTGTAAATGTTCTTGTTGAAGTTCAGAAAAAGTTTTGATTGTTTGTTTTATTCCATCTAATCCTTGGTCGTTTGTGTGATTATTACACAAGGAAAAAACATTAAATCCTGCATTTATACTTGCATTTACATATTTCTTTGTCATATTAAAATTTGGGTAAGAACTTGCAGATTTTGTTGTATCGACGGGAGCTTCTAAATTTGCAAAAGCGAAATCTGCCTCTTCAATAAATTCTTTTACATCTTTCCAAATTTTATCATAACTTGAAATATAATAATTTACAGTGTGAGCCATAATATCGCCTGTAAACAGAAGCTTTATCTCATTTTTGTTATGATTTGTTTCTGTAACAGGTGGAACTTCTATTTTTTTTTGAATATTAGTTTTTGTAGAAGTGCAAGCAGTGAAAAAAAAGAGCAAAAATATAAAACATAAATAAGGATTTTTTTTCACTGCCATTTTAAAATTTTATTTACTCCAAATTTTTTCGCGAATAAAAGTTTGATTTCTATCTGCACCTACAGAAATAATTCCAACTTTTGTTCCTGTAAAATCTTCAATATATTCGATGTAAGATTTTGCATTTTTTGGAAGTGATTTGAAAGATGTACATTTTGTGATGTCTTCTTTCCAACCTTTGAATTTTTCTAGAATTGGTTTTGCTTTATTTAATTCTGGAATAGATGCTGGGAAATCTGTAACAATTTTTCCATCAATGTCGTAAGCAACACAAGCTTCAATTTCATTCATATCATCATAAATATCAAGGTGAGTAAGAACTAAATTATCAATAGAATTTACATGACAAGCATATCTAAGAGCGACTAAGTCAAGATAACCGCAACGGCGAGGTCGTCCTGTTGTAACTCCAAATTCATTTCCAGTTTTTCTAACATAATCGCAAAGTTCACCTTCAGTTTCTGCGTTAAATTCAGAAGGCATTGGACCATTTCCAACTCTTGTTTCGTAAGCTTTGAAAACACCGTAAATTTTGTCTAAAGCTTTAGGACCAATTCCCGAACCAGAAGCGGCTCCATAAGAACCAGATGCTCCTGAAGAAACATAAGGATATGTTCCAGAATCGATGTCTAACATTGCACCTTGAGCACCTTCAAACAAAATATTTTCATTGCGATATTCATACATTTTTGCTGCAATATTTACTCGCATTTTGAGCAGTTGGTCTTTATATTGTTCAAGGAATTTTTTATCAGCATCGTCTAAATCATTCCATTTTTCTTCCCAATCTAAATCTGCAACACGAATTCCATCTCGTTCAGATTTCATTGAATATGTTGTACCAATTCCGCGTCCTGTAGTTCCAATTGGACGTTTACGAGCAGCATCGCGCTGTTTATCCATTTCTCTATAACCTGGCAATGTAAGATGTGCTCTGTCAGAAATAAAAACGCGTCCTTCCCAATTAATTCCGTTATCTTTTAACATCTGAAGTTCTTTAAATAATGCTTCTGGGTCGATAACCATTCCAGAACCTAAAAATACAGATTTTTCAGGATAAAGAATTCCACTTGGAACTTGGTGAAGTGCATATTTTTTTCCATCAACAACGATTGTATGTCCAGCATTTGCACCACCTGCAAAACGAACAACATACTTTGCGTCTTGAGCGAGATAATCAACAATTTTTCCTTTGCCTTCATCGCCCCATTGTGCACCCATAACAACGATATTCATTTAAAACCTCCGTTCCGCAGAATCATCGCGGATAAAAAGAGAAATATTTTTCAGAAAGAAAAATCCTTCTGGTAAAAATTTGCAGAATCATCGCAAGTATTTTTACATTTAGATATTATCAAAAATTAAATTAATTCTCAATGAATTCTATAGATTTACTAAATTATAAAAAATAACTATAATGCGTAATAATAAGTATAGTATTACTTTTTGGAAAATCAACAAAAACTGTTTTTATATTGTCAGTTTTATCTTACCATATGGAGAAAAAAAATGGCTTTTATTTTTGATGAACCTTCTCATACTTTTGATGAGTATTTATTAATTCCAGGCTATACAGGACCTGATTGCATTCCTGCAAATGTTACTTTAAAAACTCCTGTAGTTAGATACAATAAAAAAGCTGGAGAAGAATGTCCGCTTTGTATGAATATCCCAATGACTTCTGCTGTTATGCAAGCCGTTTCTGATGATAAATTGGCAGTTGCTCTTGCAAAAGAAGGTGGAATTTCTTTTATTTATGGTTCTCAAACAATTGAAAATCAAGCAGCAATGGTTGCTCGTGTAAAAGCGTATAAAGCAGGTTTTGTAACTTCAGATACAAATATAAAACCAGAACAAACTCTTGAAGAATTGGTTGAAGCAATTGATAGAACAGGACATTCTACAGTTGCCGTAACAGAAGATGGTTCTGCACATGGAAAACTTCTTGGAATTATCACTGATAGAGATTTCCGTATTTCACATTGTGCAAAAGATGCAAAAGTAAAAGATTATATGACTCCTCTTTCAAAATTAGTTATGGCAAAAGATGGAATTAGTTTAGAACAGGCAAATGATATTATTTGGAAAGAAAAAGTAAATCAACTTCCTGTCGTTGATGATGCTGGACATCTTTTAAGTTTAATTTTCCGTAAAGATGCTGCAAGTCATCAAGAACATCCTCTTGAACTTTTAGACTCTCAAAAAAGATATATTGTTGGAGCGGGAATTAATACTCGCGATTATATGGAAAGAGTTCCTGCTTTGCTTGAAGCTGGAGTTGATGTAATGACTTTGGATTCTTCTGAAGGATTTACAGAATGGCAAAAACGAGCATTACATGATATTCATGAAAAATGGCCAAATGCAAAAGTTGGTGCTGGAAACGTTGTCGATGCGGAAGGTTTTAATTTCTTGGCAGAAGCTGGAGCGGATTTTGTAAAAATTGGAATTGGTGGTGGTTCAATCTGTATTACACGTGAACAAAAAGGAATTGGTCGCGGACAAGCTACAGCTACAATTGAAGTTGCAAAAGCTAGAGATGCTTATTATGAAAAAACTGGTATTTATATTCCAATTTGTTCTGATGGTGGAATTGTTTATGACCATCATATTACTTTGGCGTTAGCAATGGGTGCTGATTTTGTAATGCTTGGAAGATATTTTGCTCGTTTTGATGAGTCACCAACAAATAAACTGATTGTTAATGGAAATTATGTAAAAGAATATTGGGGAGAAGGTTCAAATCGTGCAAGAAACTGGCAACGTTATGATTTAGGCGGAAAAAAAGGAATGGCTTTTGAAGAAGGAGTTGATTCTTACGTTCCTTATGCAGGAAGTTTGCATGATAATGTAACTTTAACTGTAAGTAAGGTGATTCACGCTATGTGTAATTGTGGCGTTACAACTATTCCAGATTTACAAAAAGATGCAAAAATTACATTAGTAAGTGCCGCTTCTATTCGAGAAGGCGGAGCTCACGATGTAATCGTAAAAAATAGTATAAAAGCAAACTAAAAAAATTGACTTTGGAGAATGTTAATATGGAATCTAATAATTTGATAATTTCAGGTTTTGATGATGAAAAAAATGATGTGTTAAAATTTAAACTTCAAAAAATAGATGGACTATCTAATGGAATTATAATATTTTTGGCAGGTTACGTAGATACATATAATTCAGCATTTTTTCAAAGTCAAATAAATAAAATTATCAATGCTGGTTATATAAATCTTATAATGGAATGTTCAAAACTTACAGGTGTTGCTTCTACAGGTTTTGGTGTTCTCACAAATATTTTAAAAACAGTTCATTTAAAAGGTGGCGATGTTTTTTTAGTAAGTTTGCAACAAAATATTTATGAAACTATAGAACTTTTAGGTTTTACTCAATTTTTTAAAGTTATACAAAACTTAGAAGAAGCTTATAATTTTATCACACAAAATTCTGGTTCTATTGGAAATGTTGCTATTTTTCCAAAAATCGTTATGTGTCCAGCTTGCAAGAAAAATTTAAAAGCTCAAAAAGCAGGCAGATTTCGTTGTATAAGTTGTAAATCAATTATTGCGATTTCTGAAACTGGTCAAGTAACTCTCGAACAATAGTTTAGAATGTCATTCTTGTATTTAGTATGGGAATCCATTTGTAGTTAAATTTATAATATAGACATAGATTGCCGTTTCGAATACGGTAATGACACGAATATGGAAGATAAAATTATCATAAAAGGGGCAAGAGAACATAATCTTAAAAATATTGATGTTACTTTGCCCCGAAATAAATTAGTTGTAATTTCTGGGCTTTCTGGAAGTGGAAAATCATCTTTAGCTTTTGACACTCTTTTTGCAGAAGGTCAGCGTCGATATATGGAAAGTCTTTCTTCCTATGCACGACAATTTTTGGGAAGAATGGATAAACCTGATGTCGATATGATAGAAGGACTTTCTCCCGCAATTTCAATTGAACAAAAATCTACAAATAAAAATCCTCGTTCTACAGTTGGAACAATCACCGAAATTTATGATTATTACAGATTGCTTTTTGCTCGACTTGGTCATTCTCATTGTCCAAATTGTGGAAGAGAAATTCGTGAACAATCAGTTGATCAAATTTTGGATACAATTCTTTCTTGGCCAGATGGCACAAAAATGCAAATTTTAGCACCTGTAATTCGTGGAAAAAAAGGTGAACACGTAAAAATTATAGAGGATGCAAAAAAATCTGGTTTTATTCGTGCAAGAATTGATGGCGTTATGACAGATTTAGATGATTCTATCAAACTTGATAAACAAAAAAAACATACAATAGAAATTGTTGTTGATAGAATTAAAAAATCTAACGAAATTAGAACTAGACTTGCAGATTCTGTTGAAATTGCGTTAAAAAATGCAAACGGAATTGTTATTGTTACAAAAAAAGAACCTGAATCAGATAATGAAATAGAAGTTTTTTTTAGCCAGAAAAATGCTTGTCCAGATTGTGGAATTTCTATTCCAGAACTTCAACCTCGACTTTTTTCTTTTAATAATCCTTTTGGTGCGTGTCCTGATTGTACGGGTTTAGGGCAAAAAATGGAGTGGGATGTAAAAAAAATTCTCCCAGATGATTCAAAAAGTTTTAATGAAAAAGCATTTCCTTTTTTTAATCCAGAAAGTGAATGGAATCATTCTATGTTTTCTGCAATTGCAAAAGAAGGAAATTTTTCTCTTGATGAACCAATAAAAAATCTTACAAAAGAACAATTTAATTATTTGTGGAATGGCGATTTAACAAAAAAAATACATTGGATTTATAAAAAACAAAGTGGAGAAGGATATTCAGAATATAATCGAGTTTGGCATGGTCTTTTTACAGAAATGCAACGTCGTCATAATGAAGCTTGGGGAGATACTCAACGCAAAAATATTGAAGAAAAATTTATGACAGTTAGCGAATGTCATTCTTGTCATGGTCAGCGTTTGCGTCCAGAAGCGTTAGGCGTTACAGTTGGTGGAAAAAATATTTATCAATTGTGTGAACTTTCTGTTTTAGATTCATTGAATTTTTTTGATAATTTGGAACTTTCAGAAACGGAAAAGAAAATTGGTGAACAGGTTTTAAAAGAAATTCGTTCTCGTTTGCGTTTTCTTCGTGATGTTGGATTAGATTATCTTACTTTGGAACGTTCTGCAGAAACTCTTTCTGGTGGAGAAGCACAAAGAATTCGTCTTGCAACTCAAATTGGTTCTGCATTGTGTGGAGTTATGTACATTTTGGATGAACCTTCAATCGGACTTCATCAGCGTGATAATCAAAAATTAATTGATACTTTAATAAATCTTCGTGATAACGGAAATTCTGTAATTGTTGTTGAACATGATGAACAAACTTTAAGAACCGCAGATTTTCTTATTGATATGGGACCTGGAGCTGGCGTAAATGGCGGAAAAGTTGTTGCTGCGGGAACTCCAGAAGAAGTTGCAAAAGTAAAAGAAAGTCTTACGGGGCAATATTTAAGCGGAACTTTAAAAATGGCTATTCCAGAAAAAAGACGTTCTGGAAATGGAAAATGCATTTTGTTAAAAAATGTTTATGAACATAATTTAAAAAATATAAATGTTGAAATTCCGCTTGGAACTTTTACTTGTATTACAGGTGTTTCCGGTTCTGGAAAATCTACTTTATTAAGCGATGTTTTGTATCCTGCTGTTTCTAACAAACTTATGAGAACAAATTATCCTGTTGGAAAATGTGAAAGCATAGAAGGAATTGACGCGATTGATAAAGTAATTAATATTGACCAAAGTCCAATCGGGCGTTCTCCGCGTTCAAATCCTGCAACCTACGTTGGTGTTTTTGATTCCATTCGCGATTTATATTCAAATCTTCCAGAATCAAAAGTGCGTGGTTATAAAAAAGGAAGATTTAGTTTTAATGTAAAAGGTGGAAGATGCGAAGCGTGTCAAGGTGCTGGTGAAAATGTGATAGAAATGAATTTTTTGCCAGATGTTTATGTTACTTGCGATGTTTGTGGCGGAAAACGTTTTAATAAAGAAACTTTGGAAGTTGAATTTAAAGGAAAGTCGATAAATGATGTTTTAAATATGACGATAGATGAAGCTTGTGATTTTTTTGCAGGAATTCCTCATATTTATAAAAAAATTGCAACTTTACAAGCAGTTGGATTAGGATACATAACTTTAGGGCAAAATGCACTTACGTTGTCTGGAGGAGAAGCTCAAAGAGTAAAACTTGCAAATGAATTAGCAAGACCTTCTACAAGTAAAACTTTGTACATTTTAGATGAGCCAACAACTGGACTTCATTTTGCAGATGTAAAACAACTTATGACAGTAATACAAAAACTTGTAGAGCAAGGAAATTCTGTCGTTATGATAGAACATAATCTAGATGTTATTTGTCAATCTGATTATATAATTGATTTAGGTCCTGAAGGTGGAATTCGCGGTGGAAATATTGTAGCAACAGGAACTCCAGAACAAATTGCTCAATGCAAAGAAAGTTTTACTGGATATTTTATAAAAGAAATGCTTTCAAAATAGGTAAAATGGTGAATATAAAATCTAAAATAAAATTTTATATTATTTTTATTATATTTTTTCTCTTTAATTTTTTTTGTTATTCAGAAAATGTTACTACAACTATAAATATTATTAGTGCAAGACAAACTTCTTATGAAAAAGATGAAAAAACAAAGAATGATATAATTATTTTAGAAGGTTCAGTTGAATTATCAATTCAAAATGGTTCATCAGTTTCTGAAATAAAAGCAGATAAAATCACTTATGATAGAAAAACCGAAATGCTTTTTGCAGAAGGAAATGTTGAAGTTTTGACAAAATCTTCATCTTCTGGTGGAGAAACTACAACTGCAAATTCACTTTTATTAAATACTTCAACTTTAGAAGGAGTTTTTGATGGTGGAAGAGTTGTTCAAACTCAGTCAGATGCAATCAATCTTCCTTCAGGTTCAACTCTTATCGTTTTTTCAGATTTATTTTCAAAAGACCAAAATAATACAATCGCTTTTAAAAATTCAAGTTTAACTTTTTGTGATGAAGAAAATCCTCATTGGCATATTGATGCTTCAAGAACTTGGCTTTTACCTGGTGGAGAATTTGCTTTTTTTAATGCACTTTTATATGTTGGTTCTGTTCCAATTTTTTATTTTCCCGCATTTTATTATCCAAAAGATGAACTTATTTTTAATCCTGTTTTTTCTACGCGAAAAAGAGAAGGTTATTCAATTCAAACAACAACTTATTTAATTGGTAGAAAAGGTTTAAATAATTCTTCATCAACATCCGAAAGCTCATCTTCCGATTCTTCCGCCGAATCTTTAAAAGCACTTTATAATTTTATGAAACCAAATTCTTTAAAAGAGCAAAAAAGAGAAGGATTAATTCTGCATAATCTTGATAAAGATTTTACTGGCGACACGTCAAATTATTTAAAATTTATGGCAGATTGGTATTCAAAATTAGGATATATGGTTGGTTTAGATGGAGTTTTTAAACCTTCAGAAAAATATATTACAGATTTAAATTTTAGTTCATATTTGGGAATTTCAAATACAATTTATGTAGATTCTTCTGGAAATTATTTAGCATACGAGCCAAATTCTGGAGAAAAAACAAAAGATGAATCATATTTTATGGGATTAAGACTTCCTTTTAGATATGCACTTAATTTTGGAATGACGATTTCAAAACCTTTTAAATTGACTTTATCATTTCCGTTATATTCAGACCCTTATTTTAATTATGATTTTTTAATAAATCGTAGTGAATCAATGGATTGGATTTCTTATTTTGTAGACCAAACTTCAGAAGAAACTGTTTCAATTTCAGAATATACATCTTTTGCTTGGAAAATTTCTGCTTCATATTCACCATCAATTCCAGCAATTTTAAAACCTTATATTTCAAGTTCTTCATTATCAATTACTTCCGCAGTTGATGTAAATTCAAAATCGGCAACAAATTTATCTTCCATTTCAGAAGAAATGCCATCATCTTGGCAATCTTATACACCTTTACGAAAATTTTATTATCCATCAAGTGTTAGCCCAATTTCTGCAAATCTTTCTGTTTCTGGAACATTATTTCAATGGCCAAAAACCGAAAAATTATCATCTTCAAAAGTTTCATATATTTATGATTTAAATAAACCAGACTCATTGAAATCAGAAAGTGAATTAAACGAACCTCAAAAAAAGGATGATGATAAGGAAGTTCAAAGCGAAGATTCTTCAGAAAATATTTTAATTGAACCAAGTTTACCAAAATTGGAGTATTCCGTTTCTCAATCTTCAAGCGAAACGCCTTTTTCAAATAAATTAACTTATTCTATAAATCCGTCGCTTTCTACACAAATTTCGTATGATTCTTCTATTTTAAAAAATGCTGATGATTTTGATTGGGAAAATATAAAATCTTCAATGTATACGCTAAAAATGCCAATTACTTTATCAAATGCAATGAATTATTATGGAAATTATTTTTCAATGACAAATAATATTTCTTATAATCCAATATGGCAACATCACCCAAATACAGATGGTTATGATGAAACTAATGCAAACACTTTAAAACTTGCAGACTACAAGGCAGAAAGTCAATCAATTTCAAATTCAAATACAGTAAGTTTAAAACCTTTTACATACAATAAAATGTTTAGTGAAACAGGAATTTCTTGGGATTCTACAATTCAACTTTATCAAAGAGAATTTATTGGAGATGCAAATTCTCCAGAGTGGGAAAATAATTTTGTAGATTTTACAGATAGTGATTGTGTAACAGTAAATTCTTTAAATATGACTTTAGCAATGTCAGAAATGAATAATAATTTTAAACAAAGTTTAGTTTTTAGTGCAATTATGCCACCTTTGTTAAAACAATATACAGCAACTTTAAATCTTACGTTTCCATATACAAATTTTACGCTTTCTACAGGTTTAAAAGAACCTTCAAAAGGAGCTGAGTTTTATGAATGGACAAAAAATGATTTACAACAAAGTTTTAGTTTTTCAAAAACGATTTTAAATTCAACTTTTAAATTTTCAGAAAGTTATAATTATGATTTGGAAGATTTTGTTTCAAATAGTTTAAAACTTTCTTTAAGTTGGTATAATTTTTCTTCATCTTATGTTTGTTCTTACACAAAAGGAGCAGATTTTAAAGATGAGAGTACTGGTTGGGTTTTAAATGAAGAAATGAAATTTCGACCTTATTCACTTTCTTTTTCATTTTCTCCTACGACAAAAACTTTTTATACTTGGTTTAATCGAATTTCATTTGCACCATCTCTTTCTACAAGTTTAACCGCAGATTTAATTCGTCCAACAAATAGTTCTTTTGTTTTTGCTCCTTCAATCACTTTTAAAATAACAGATTTTTTCAATATTACGTTTAGTTCAAATTCAAAAAATTCTGTTCTTTATAGATATGTTCAATCATTTTTAGGTCATAAAGGTTTAATTCGTGGAGAAGAAAATATTTTTATAGATTTATTGAATTCATTTGCGTTTGGAAATACAGAAAAAAGAAAATCTTCCGGTTTTAAATTAAAATCTTTAAATATGACAATGTCTCACGAACTTCATGATTGGACTTTTAATATGACAATGAAAATAAGTCCACGTTTAGTTATAGACGGTTCTAATAAATATTATGATTTTAGTCCTTATATTTCTATTGGAGTTGTTTGGAATCCTATGCAAAGTATGAAAACAACAATAATACGAGAAGCAGAATCTACAAATTCACCAAATATGATTTGGAAGTTGAATTCAGAGTAAATGTTTGGTACAGTAAAAAAGAGGTTTAATTGAACGAATATACGATTATAGTTCCAAATAACGAAATTCTTTCTCTAGTTTGCGGAACAAATGATAAAAATTTAAAATTAATAGAAGAACATTTGGGTGTTCCTGTTTTTACTTGCGGAAATGAACTTTCTATTTCAAGTGATGATGAGAAAATCTGCCAAGAATTTCAATTTATTATTGATAGAATTGTTGATGAAATTCAATCTGGTGAAAAAAATGGTGAAGATATTGTTCTTTCTGTTTTAAGTACAAAACATCGTGCAAATATGGAAGAAATTTCTATTCAAATTCCAGGTGCAGTTCGCAGAGTTTATGCTCGTTCTCAAAATCAAGCAGATTATATTGAACTTTTGCAAACTAAGGATATGGTTTTTTGTACAGGAAGTGCAGGTAGTGGAAAAACTTTTCTTGCAATTGCACAAGCACTTTTTTTGATTTTAACTCATAAAAAAACAAAAATGATTATTACACGACCAGTTGTAGAAGCTGGCGAAAATTTGGGTTTTTTACCGGGAGATTTAGAACAAAAAATCGACCCTTATTTGCGTCCTCTTCGTGATGCAATGGAAAGTCTTCTTCCAATAGAAACTGTAAAACGTTTGTTTGAATCTGGAATTATAGAAATTGCACCTTTGGCTTATATGAGAGGAAGAACTTTAAATAATTCTGTATTAATTCTTGATGAAGCTCAAAATACAACTTACGAACAATTAAAAATGTTTCTAACAAGAATGGGAGATAATTCAAAAGTTTTTATAACAGGCGATCCAACTCAAATAGATTTACCAAAAAAAATTAATTCAGGCTTAATGAAATCAATTGGAATTTTATATAAAATAAACGATATTGGATTTATGGAACTAACAGCAGATGATGTTGTTAGAAATTCTCTTGTAAAAAAGATAGTAAAGGCGTACGAAAATGACGAAAAAAGAAAAATTTAATAACATAACTTCTTCTGCAAAGAATCAAGTTTTTCAAGTTATTGGTGATTATGTAAAAAAAGAATATCCGTTCTTAATACTTTTATTTTTTGGATTTGCAATAGTTTCTCTTTTATATTTTACAAAAATTAGTACTGTAGAAACAGTTGCCGGTTTTAATTTAGATAATTATGAAATTGGACAAATTGCAGATAGAACAATTATTGCCGATAGAACTATTCCCGCAGATATTGCAAATCCATTTAAAATTGAAAAAGGTGAAAAAATCATAAAAAATGGTTTTCCAATTACAGAAGAAAATTATGCAAAATTACAAAAAATGTCAGATTCTCCAAAATATATTGATTATAGAGCATTTGCAAACGGAGAACTTGCTTTAGTACTTCTTGCAATTTTTTGGTATTTACTTTATTCAATTGTAAATTTTCATAGAAAAGTTGATTTTAAAGAACCTTTACTCCAAGTAATATTTTTTATTCTTGTTTTTTCAGTTGTTGCTTTTTGTTCAAAACTTAGTTTTTTTGGAAGTCCATACTCAATTTGTATTTGTATTCCGGCGGTTTTATGCGTTTCTTTAATCACAATTCTTTATGGAAATCTTTCTGCCGTTTTATTTTCAATTTTACTTTCACTTGGTGTTCTGATTGCAGGAAATTGGGAACTTCCAACTTTTATTTATACTCTTGGAACAAGTCTTTCTGCTGCTGCAATTGTTCGTAAAATAGACAAGCGTCTTCAATTAGTAGGAGCAGGAGTTTTATTTGCAATTTTAAATATCGCTTTTATGCTTATTTTGATGGTTATTTTTAATGAAAAACTATCAAATCTTTTAAAACTTTTTGTTGGAGCATTTACAAACGGACTTTTAACTGGAGTTTTAACTTTAGGTTTATTAACACCTTTAGAAGCAATTTTAAATACTGCTTCTGTTTTTAGATTGATGGATTTAAGTAATACAGATAATCCTGTTTTAAAACAAATGCAAATTCAAGCAAGTGGAACTTATTATCATTCTATGAATGTTGCTCTTTTGGCAGAAAATGCTTGTCGTGAAATTGGAGCAAATCCTCTTTTAGCAAAAGTTGGAGCGTATTTTCACGATATTGGAAAAATTGACCAAAGTGAATATTTTGTAGAAAATCAGGCAAACGGAGAAAATAAACTTATTGAATTAAATCCAACTTTATCAGCGTCTGTTATAAAAAGTCATGTAAAAAAAGGCGTTGAAAAAGCAAGACAAATGCATCTTCCGCAAGCGGTAATTGATATTATTTCTGAACATCACGGAAATAGTATAATTGAATATTTTTATAATGAAGGAAAAGAATTAGATTCATCTTTAAAACCAGAAGATTTTTCTTATCCAGGAACACCTCCTTCAACTCGAGAATCTGCGGTTGTAATGCTTTCTGACACTGTAGAAGCGGCTTGTAGAACGCTAGAAAATCCAACTTCAACAAGACTCGAAAAATTTATAACAATGCTTATGAATTCAAAAATCGAAAAAAAACAACTTGATAATTGTGATTTAACATTCAGAGATTTGACAAAAATAAAAGAAGCTTTTGTTCACATTTTAACAGGACAATATCACAATCGAATAAAATATCAAAATCAACAAGACCCAGAAAAATCTGAACAATCAGAAAAAAACACAAAATAAGGAAAAAAAATTGAATAGAATAGAAATTTCTGTACAAGAAGATATTGAAGAACCAAAATGGATTTCAAACATCGAACCATTTTTGCAAAAAGTGATGAATGAATTAAAATTTGAACAAGAAGAAATTTCTCTATTTTTTTGCAATGATGATTATATTAGAGAATTAAATAAAAATTATCGTAACATAGATTCTTCCACCGATGTTTTATCTTTTGAAAATGGCGAAAAATATTCTGATGAGCAAGGAGAATGGTTTTGTGCCGGAGATATTGTCATCAGTTTAGAAACTTTACCAGTGAATGCACAATATTTTGATGAAAATAAAGATGATGAATTAAAAAGACTTTTAGTTCATGGAATTTTGCATTTAAATGGATTTGACCACGGAGAAGAACATCTTGAAATTGGAAAAGAACCTCAATGTGAAATGTTAATTTTACAAGAAAAAATATTAAAAAAATTAGAGGATGAAAAAATTATAAAATGAATTTATTTGGACATAAAAAAAAGGAAACTAAAAATTCAGAAATGATGAATGAACATCAAAAACAAATTCTTGCAGAAGAAAAACAAGATATGATTAAAGGAATTGAAGAACTTTCTGAAACATCTGTAAAAGAAGTAATGATTCCTAGAATTGATGTTGATTTTGTTTCAGCAAATACTACAAAAGAAGAATTGATTTCAAAAATCATAGAAAGTGGACATTCTCGTTTGCCAGTTTATTCAGATTCAATTGATAATGTAATTGGCGTTCTTTATGTAAAAGATATTATAAAATGCATTGTTCAAAATCAGGAAATCGATTTACAAAAAATAATCAGAAAAGCGTTTTTTGTTCCAGAAAGTAAAAGAATTGATTCTTTGCTTAGAGAATTTAAAAGACGACATCTTCACATTGCAATTGCTATTGACGAATACGGTGGAGTGAGTGGAATTGTTACAATGGAAGATATTATCGAAGAAATTGTTGGCGATATTCAAGATGAATTTGATAAAGAACAAGAAGATATTCTTGAAATTAGTAAAAATGTTTGGATTTGCGATGCTCGTGTTGATTTAGATGATTTAAATGAAGTTTTAGATGCAAAATTCCCAAATGAAGATTTTGATTCTTTAGGTGGATTTGTATTTGATTTATTTGGTAAAGTGCCTGTAAAATATGAAAAAGCGTCTTGGAATGAATACGATTTTATCATTCAAGATATGGATGGACATAGAATTAATCAAGTAAAGGTTATAAAAAATGAGGAAAAAGAACAATCTGAATAAAATATTTATATTATTTTGCATTTTTATGTTTTTAGGATTTTTTTCTTTAAATGCACAACAAAAAAATGCAATTTCAATTTTTAATGAAGGTTTAGAATATTATCAAATAGAAAATTATTACGATGCTTCACAAAATTTTTTGGAAGTTGTAAAAATAAATTCTTCATATTCAGATGCTTGGTTTATGCTTGCAGATTGTTCTTACAAACTTGGAGAATATGATTTAGCATTATCTTATTTAGAAAATGCAGAAAAATATGAAAAAAATAATAGTAAAATTCAAAATTTAAAAGGAATGATTTTTTTAGCTTTAGGAAAAATTGATGATGCTAAAAATACTTTTAATGAAGTTTTAAAAAAATATCCAAATGACGTTGAATCTCATTTTGGACTTGCAGAAATTGAACTTTACGATGGAAAATTTTCTGGTGCAGAAAGTCAGTATCTTGAAGCTTTAAAAAGGCAAAACACAAATAGAAGAGCGTTATTATCATTGTCTTTAATCTGTGCAGAAATGGAAAATTATTCTCAAGCAGAAAACTATCTTAGACAAGCACTTCAATATTATTCTGGAGAACCAGAAGTTCATTATCTTGCAAGTATTATCAATTTAAAACAAAAAGATTATTTAAATGCAGAAAAACATGCAAGAATTGCAGTTGAATTAAATGGAAATTATTTAAAAGCGTATGAACTTTTGGCTTCAATTTTATATTTTCAAGCACGTTATGATGATGTAATTGATTTGTGTGATTTTCTTATCAGTCGAAACAGAAATAATTCATCTGCTTGGTATTTAAAAGGTGTCGCTCAATCAAAATTAGAAAAAGAAGATGAAGCAATAGACACTTGGTCTGTTGGTTTAAATATCAATCCTCGAGATGAACTTATGCGATTTCAGATGGAACTTTCTATAAGAGAAAATCTTTCTTTAGAAGATTCACGTCGAAGTGATTGGGCAAAATTTCACGTAAATAATGCAAAACAATATGATTCGTGTTTTGATAAATCTGGAAGTTCGTTTGAATATCAAAGAGCGTTAATTTTAGATCCAATGAATACAACTGCACGTCTTTCTTATGCAAAAATATTGCAATTGAACGGAATGAATGAATCTTATTTAAGACAACTTGAATTTGTTCAACAACATTCTTCAGAAAATCTTCCTGTTTCTGTAACAGACACAATAGAAGCATATTCTTCATTATTGCAAAATACTTTATCAAAAAAGTGGAATATAGATTCTTTTTATCTTGATAAAATTCGGTGGAATATTGCTGTTTTTTATGAGGAAGATTCTTCTAGTTTTAAACATGCTGGAGCAGACCGTCTTACCGCGTTAGCGTGTTCAGATATTTTTTCTGGAATTGCAATCACTTCTGTAAAAACTCAAGTGACGCCAGTTTCTGGTTATGCAGATGCTTTTAAAAATGCACGTTCAAACAATTTTGATTATTTTGTAATTGTTTCTTTAAACGAAGGTGATGATGATTTAACTTTAAATGCACAACTTTATTCTGGAAGGACTGGTGCAGAAGTTTCAACCGAAAGTTTTTATGCAACTGGAAATAATCGTTTTTCTACCGTTTTAAGACGATTTAGAAATTCAATTTTAGATAAACTTACAGTTCGTGGAAAAATTCTTGAACGAAATGGAAAAACAGTTTTAATCGATTTAGGAAAATCTGAAAATATTGTAAAAGATGCACAATTTAAAATCATAAGAAAAAATTGTGTAAAAGTTGCAGATTCTGGAATTGGTCTTTCTTACCAAAATAAAGATGTTGTTGGAACCTTAAAAGTAACTTTAGCGGGAGAAGAAGTTTCTGAAGCAGAAATTACATCTCATGGATTTTATGATAAAATAAACATTGGTGATGAAATTATTCTTGAAGAAATTACAGAAGTTCAAAATTCTGGAATCGATAATGTTCCTAATGCTGATGAATCTGGAAATAAAATTGTGAATAATGATATTTCTGGTGAAGATTTAGTTGATGAAATAAAAAAAGCAGTAAAACGTCCTGAAATTTTAGATTTACTCAGAAATATTTATTAACATTGATTTTGACAAAAACAATATTGCGATGTTTGCAAAGAAAATTCGTGTTACAATGACAAAAGAATTGCTTTGTGACGTTTAGAAGTAAACAATACATTCTCGCGTTTTGGAAAAACGAACACCGTCATTCTCGTGCTCGACACGGGAATCTTTCTGTAAGATTATCGTGTCAACCTGTTTGCCGTTTGCCGACAGGCAAGAGTTCAATAATAATTTTCGTGGAATGTACAAAATGACTTTTTTTATAATTTATCTAAAGATGAATCAATCCAAATTTGAGATTCTTTTGGATATGTGTTTTTTACTTTTATAAAATTCATAATAGCATCATCATATTTTTCTAAAAAATAATAAGATTCGCCAATGTAAAAAATACTTCTATTTCTTGTG
This sequence comes from uncultured Treponema sp., assembly GCA_964410365.1. Classification (GTDB taxonomy): domain Bacteria; phylum Spirochaetota; class Spirochaetia; order Treponematales; family Treponemataceae; genus Treponema_D. The sequence continues at coordinate 25,620 of CAYPGB010000005.1, read as the reverse complement.
TTTTCAGAAATATTTGTTCCAATTAATCTAGATAAATTTAAAACCGCTTGTTCATATTTTTTTGTTGCAAAATAAGTTTTTAAAATTTCAAACAAAATGTATTCTTCGCCACCATCTGGAGAAATTAAATCTTCCTCAAAAATGTAAGGTTGCAACGTATTTTGTTTTTTTTCTTTTGTAAAAGTTAAACTTTTTGTAGAATTTGCAATTTCGTCAGAAATAATTTCTTCTTCGTTTAAACCTTCGATAAAACTTACATAAGGAAGAGGTGTTTTTCTAAGTTCACCATTTTCATAAATTTTTTCATCATCTTTTTTTTCTTTACTAGATTGTTTTTTAGGATTTAAATGAATGCCTTTTATTGTTGAATTTATACTTAAAATTATAATTTTGTAAGGTTCATTTGTAACAACAATTACTGCGTAAAAATAATCAGAAAAATCATCAATATTATCTTGATAACTTGTAGAATTTCCTGGGATTTTTGCGATTGGAACAGAATTTTCTAAATCAGAAAAAGCGGAAATTTGTTTTTTACTTCTATATATATGAAGTTCAGATATTTTATCATCTTCTAATTGTGGTAAACTCCAACTAACATTTATAGTTCTGCCATTTCCAACGCTTGTTTGTATATTTTGAACGATTGGTCTTTCTGCAAATAAAAAATTAGTGATTAAAATAAAAATGATAAAAAAATATTTTTTCTTCATATAAAGATTATAAAATCTGAGTAATATAAAATCAATTGTAAAATTTGTTTTTTATTGGTATCTTTATTTTATGTTAGAAGAATTTAAAATGCCGATTGAAGAGTTAAAAAAAGAAATTTTAAATGTTTGGGGGCGTCTTTGACTCGGACGCAATTTATAGTTCAATATCTGAAAAAGAAAAATTAACAGAAGCTCCAAATTTTTGGGACAATCATGAAGAAGCAGAAAAAGTGATGTCTCAAATTAGAAAATTAAAATCACGAGTAGAACCTTGGAAAAAACTGATTGCTGATGTAAATGACCTTGAAGCAATGTATGAACTTGCAGAAGAATCAAAAAATCTTTCTGATGAACAAGAAGTTTCTTCTATGCTTGAAGAGTTAAAATCTTCTTTTGAAAAATTAAACATCTTAAATCTTCTTAGTGGAGAAGTTGATCAAAATGATGCTTATTTAACTGTTCACGCTGGTGCTGGTGGAACTGAAGCGTGTGATTGGGTTTATATGCTCAGCCGAATGTATTTAAGATGGGCAGAACGTCATGGTTATAAAACAGAAATTATGGATGAACTTGAAGCGGAAGGTGGATTAAAATCAATTACAATTCAAATTTCTGGTGATTATGTCTATGGATATTTAAAAGGCGAAGGTGGAATTCACCGATTAGTTAGAATTTCTCCTTTTGATGCAAATGCTCGTCGTCATACATCTTTTGCATCAGTTTATGTTTATCCAGTTTTAGATGATACGATAAAAGTTGATATTCGTCCTGAAGATTTACGAGTTGATACTTATCGTGCTGGTGGAAAAGGCGGTCAGCATGTTAATAAAACTGATTCCGCAGTTAGATTTACTCATATTCCAACAGGAATTGTTGTCGCTTGTCAAACAGAGAGAAGCCAACTTATGAATAGACAATCTTGTATGAATATGTTAAAAGCTCGTCTTTACGAATATTATCGGGAACAAAAAGAAAAAGAAAATTCAAAATTTGCTGCAGAAAAAAAAGATATTTCTTTTGGAAGTCAAATTCGTTCTTACGTTTTTTGCCCTTACACCATGGTAAAAGATCATCGTACAAAATATTCTGTGGGAAATATTCAAGCAGTTATGGATGGCGATTTAGATGATTTTATGAATGATTATCTTGTTGCAAAATGGAAAGGTCTTCCAATGGATGTCGGTTCTGACAATGAGGATGAATAAATTTTTTGTTTTCAGTTTTATTTTTCTCTTTTTTTCAGTTTCAGTTTTTTCTGAAGAATGGATAATTGCATCTCAAAAATTTGAAATCAATCAATCAAAGAATTTGATTTTAGATTCTTTGTGCGATTTTTTTCCTTCGGCAATTCTTGAAAATTTAGGTTCATCTTTAAATAGAGAAATTTCTCCAAACGAAAAATTTTTACGAAAAGAATATGAATCTCAAACAGAAAGATTATCTTTATTTTTGCAACTTTCTTCAGAATATAAAAAACGAGATTCTTTAATTTTGCAAAATTATTCTCAAAAAGTTTTAAATAAAAAAATAAAAGAAGAAAATCAAAAAATTGAAGAAATTGAAAAAAAATTAAATGAAAATTTACAAAAACTTGATGAATTAAAACTTGAAACAGAAAAAATTATGCAAAATTCAGATTCTGAAGAAAATTTATCAGAAGAAAAAAAATGGATTTATCTTTTTAAAAACTTTTTTACAAATGAACAAAATCTTTCTGAAACAGAGAAAATTTCTTTTTATAAAAATGATATTACAAAACTTTTTGAACCTTCTGAAAATGCAAAAAAAAATGGTATTACAAGTTATGATTTTAAAAAAGAAATAAATTCTGCAAAAATCAATACTTTAATTACAGGAAAAATTTCTGTTTATGGTGATTTTTTAAGCGTTACGGTGGATGCGTATCTTTTTCCGTCTGCACAAAAAATCACTTCTGTTATGGAAGTTGGAAGAATAAATGATAGCGAATTTATTGCTTCTAGTATTGCAAGAAAACTTATTCCTTTTATTACAAATGCTTTTCCTGTTGAATTAGATTTACAAGTTTCTACAAATAAAGAATTTGATTTTTATTTAGATGATGTTTTGCAAAAAAAAGTTGATGAAAAAATCATCATAGATTCAGGAATTCATACAATTCAAATTATTTGTGATGGATTTTCTCCAGCAAGTACGACTTTTCGTTTTGAAGGAAATAGACGTTATAAAATAGAAGTTAATTTAGAACCTATAGAAAATTCATTTTTATATTTGATGCAAAAAAATCCATCAGATTTAGCAGTTTTTTCAAATGGAGAAGGAATTTCTTCTGAAAATAATCAATATTCTAAAATAAAAATTAATGGAAAATCTGTTTTGGGAATGTTTGTTTCTCCAGATAATTTTTCTTCATTTTTTTATATTCCACAAGAAATTGCAATTTCAAATTCTGTAGCAAAAATCAATCCAAAAATAAGAAAAGAAAAAGATTATATCGATACGCGAAGAAAAAAAATGTATGGAGCATATACGCTTCTTATGATTTCTTTAATTCCTAATTTTTATTGTAATGGAGAATTTCAAAATTCTTATGAAATTTTACAATTACTTCAAACACAAGAAAGTTATCAAACTGCAAAAAAATGGGCACTTTCATCTGATATTTGCACAGGAATTTCAATTGGTTGTGGAGTTTTATTTGCTTATGAATTAGTTCGTTATTTATTTGCCGCAAATTCAATTTTACCACAAAAAGCAACAAAAACTCAGTTGGATTTTAATTCTTTGGAATTAGATTTATCTTCTTCCGAAAATGAAAATATACAAAAATCTGAAGAATTTAGTAATTCTACAGAAACAGAAAATATCAAAATAAAAAATGAGGACAATGGAATATAATGAAAAAATCTTTTGGTGAAAAATTAAAATCTTTATTTGGAAAGAAAATTGATGATGAGTTTTTTGAAAATCTTACAGATATGCTTGTAGAAGGTGATGTTGGTGCAAAAACTGCTTTTGAAATTGCCGATGAATTAGAAGAAATTTGCCATAAAGAAAAGATTTATGAACAAAATCAAATTTTACAAAAGTTAAAACAAATTTTACTTTCGTATGTAAAACAAATTGAATTAAAACCAGATTTTTCAAAACATAATATTTGGATGGTTCTTGGAGTAAATGGCGTTGGAAAAACAACTTCTGTTGCAAAATTAGCAAATTTATTTAAAAAACAAGGTGAAGAAAATATCATTCTTGCAAGTGCTGATACTTTTAGAGCTGCTGCAATCGAACAACTTGCTATGCATGGACAAAATCTTGGAATTCGAGTTGTAAGTCATCAACATGGAAGTGATCCAAGCGCTGTAGTTTTTGATGCAGCGGATGCTTTAAAATCAAAAGGAACAGGAATTGTTTTAGCAGATACTGCTGGTCGCCTACATAATAAAGAAAATCTGGTGCGAGAATTGCAGAAAATAAATCATATTTGTGAAAAAAAAGCAGATGAGGGTTTTTATAAAAAAATAATTGTGATTGATTCTACCACAGGACAAAATGCATTGCGACAAGCAGAAGTTTTTAACGACGCAGTTGGAATTGACGCAATTATTATGACAAAATATGATTCTAGTGCAAAAGGTGGAGTTGCAATTTCTATTGGAAAAGAACTTAATCTGCCAATTGCTTATGTTTGTACTGGCGAAAAATATGAAAATATTGAGCAATTTGATGCAGAAAAATATATTGATGATTTTTTAGGTTTATAATTTGAAGAATTTTTTTTGTTTTTTATTGATTTTATCCTCTTTTTTTGTAATTTCTTGTTCTAAAAAGAAAAATAACGAACAGGAAAATAAAATTATTTCTCAAACTGAAAATTTTTCTGAAAGTAAAAATATTGAATCAAAAGAAATTGAAATTGAAAATGAAGTTTTTGAAAAATCTGACAGTTTAAACTTAAACGAAAATATTTTAAAAGATGAAGAAGTTCAAAAAGAATTTTTTTTAATTGATAAAAATGGAAAATTAAATCTTTATTCAAATGATGATGAAATTTTCTTTCCCCAAATTGAAGAAAATTTTACAGTTTTAACTTCTGTTAATAAAAAAATCATCACAAGAAGTTTTTATGATGAAACTGGTAGATTTTGTAAACAAGAAGATTGGAAAAATTCTACAGAAGAAAATCCAATTTTAATAAAAAAAACGCTTTATGAGTATGAAGAAAATAATTTATCGCCAACAAAAAAAATTATAATCGAAAATGAGTTTCAAACAGAAATTGAATATGATGAAAAAGAAAATCCTAAAAAAAACAAAAAATTTTATATTTTAAAAAATCAAAAAACTGAAGAAGAAATAGAAACAAAAAATATTCTTTTAACTCAAACTGATTATTTTTATAATTCAGAAAATAAAGTTGAAAAAGAATTTATAAAAGATTTTTCGTATTCTGAAGATTATAAAATTTTACAATCAGTTTTAGAAAAAGAATTTGTGTATTTTTATAGAAATCAAGAAGAAATTCCTGCTGATTATGATTATTTTGAAAATGGAATTTTGAGAATTCGGAACTTATACACAAATGAAAAAGGAAATTATACATCACAAGTTTTTTTTGATGAAAATTATTCTGTAAAAACATATTATAATAATAATTTAAAAACAAAAGATATTTATATTTTAAATGGGATTGTTGTTAGGGAAAATATTTATGAGTAAAAAAACTTTTTTGCAAAAATTTAGGTGGATTTTTACTGTTTCTCAAAGATTTTCACGAGTTGATAGAAAAGGTCGTTCCGCAGTTACTTCAAAACTTGCAACAGCAGGAATTGCAGTTGGTGTTATGACTTTAATTGTCGTTATGAGCATTATGAATGGTTTTCAACTAAGTTTTATAGATTCAATTCAAGAAATTTCATCTTATCACTTAAGAATTTATGATTTACCAAAAAACGAAAAATCTCATCTTTTGGAATTTTGTAAAAATAATAAAAATATAAAAACTTGTACAGATTTTTTAGAAGCTCAAAGTATTTTAACAAGCGAAAAAGGTTTTGAAAGTGCTGCGATTTTGAGAGCAATAAATCCTAAAGTTTATGATGATGATGATGGTTTTTATAAAGAATTAAAAATTTTACAAGGCGATTTTAATCTTTCTAAAAGTGGAAATATTGTTTTGGGAAGTAGACTTGCTTCAGAACTTGGGGTTAGAATTGGTCAAACTGTAAATCTTTTAGTTTTGAGTGGTTCTAGTGATGTTGAGTTATTTTCTCAAGATAGAACTTTTACAGTAACTGGAATTTTTTCTTGTGGTTATGCAGAAATTAATTCATCATTTGCTTTTATAAATCTTGAAGATGGTTTTAAATATTTTGGAAAAGAAAGCGAAGAAATTTTTGGAATAAAAATAAAAAATGTAAATCATGATGTTTTTGTTGCAAATATTTTGGAAAAAGAATTTTCAAATGCAAAAATTGAATCTTGGAGAACTTATAATAAATCATTTTTTGGAACTTTAAAAGTTGAAAAAAATATGTTACTTTTGTTGGTTGCACTTATTTTTGTAGTTGTCGCAATCAATATTTATAATGGAATGCGTCGTTTAGTTTTTGAAAGAAAAAGTGAAATTGCAATTTTTGCAGCTTTAGGAGCTCCTTCGTCCGAAATAAAAATGATTTTTATTGTAAAAGGACTTTTGACTGGTTTGATTGGTTCTGTTATTGGTGTGATTTTAGGTTTATTAATCAGTAAGAATTCTGATATTGTTTTTATGGCGGCATCAAAAATTATGTATGCATTTCAATATCTTTTTACTGCAATTTTCAATCATAAAAATTTATTATATATTTCAGAAAATTCATCGTATATTTTATATTCAACAATTCCAGCAAGAATAAAATTTGGAGAAGTATTTTTTATCGCGTTGTTTGGATTTATTTCTCCATTAATTGCTTGTTGGGCTGCTAGTAAAAATGTTTTAAAATTGACTATTGCGGAGGTTTTGCATAATGAATAGTATCGTTAGCATAAAAAATGTAGAAAAAACTTATGTTACAGAATCTGAAAAATTAACTGTTTTGAAAAATTGTAATCTTGAAGTTGAACAAGGAAAAAAAATTGTAATTATTGGTGAAAGTGGAAGTGGAAAAAGTACATTATTAAATATAATTGGTGGAATTGATACTATTACAAAAGGATTTGTTCAAGCGGGAAAATATAAAGTTTCTGAATTAAAAGAAAAAGAATTATCAGAATATCGTTCAAAATATTTAGGATTAATTTTCCAATTTCATTATCTTTTAAAGGATTTTACGGCTTTAGAAAATGTTTATATGCCAGCACTTATTTTGGGAACTCCAAAAAAGCAAGCGATTGAAAAAGCAAAATCTTTACTTTTTGATGTTGGCGTTTCCGAAAGAATGAATCATCTTCCATCACAACTCAGCGGTGGAGAACGTCAACGAGTTGCAGTTGCACGAGCGTTGATAAATGAACCTTCTTTAATTTTGGCAGATGAACCTACTGGAAATTTAGACCCTACAAATGCTGTTTTGATTGGTGATTTACTTTTTGGAATGGTTGAAAAATATAAAAAAACACTTTTACTTGTTACACATGATTTAAAACTTGCTCAAAATGGTGATGAAATTTACAAAATTGTAGATGGAGCGTTGCAAAATGAGCGTTAGAGCATCTTTAAAATTTGCAAAAAGTTTAATTTTTCCAAAAACAGAAAAACGTTCATCTGCAAGAAGAAGTTTTTTTGGTGCATTAATTTGTATTGCTTTGAGTATAATCCCTCTTATTGTTGTGATTTCAATTTCTACCGGAATGATTGACGGAATGACAGAAAGAATTATAGGGCTTTCATCAAATCATCTTGGAGCATATATTTCAACTTCTTATGAAAAAGTTCATTCTTCAAAAGATTTTATTCAACTTGCCGATGAAGTAAAAAATCTTGAAGGAATTTTGGATGCATATCCAGAAATTCAATCATCGTCTTTGGCATTGAATAAAAATATTAGAACTGGAATTGAAATTCGTGCTGTAAAAAATGATATTTTTACTAAAAATTCTGCGTTTCGTGAACTTTTTGAAGTGGTAGATGGTTCTTTTTCTGATTTTGAAAAAATTGGTGGAAAAAATGCAATTATAGGAAAAAGAATTGCAGAAATTTTAGATATAAAAGTTGGAGAAAGTTTTAGAATTATCACGACGAAAAATGTTGGTGGAAGAGTTGTTCCAAAACTAACAACGTTTAATGTTTCTGCCATTGTTTCAAGCGGTTATCAAGAATTAGATCAATTTTGGGTTTTTATTCCTTTAGAAACCGCGTATTCATTTTTATCGCTTTCAAACTCAAGTTTTATTATTTCTTGTGAAACTGAAGATGCATTTTCTCCATCACTTGTGCGAATTCAAAATAATCTTCGTTCATTTTTTGGAAGATATGCAAATATTTACAGGTGGGACCAAATTCATAGTGCAGAATTTGAAAATTTTTCCTCAACTAAAGTTATGCTAGTTTTCGTGATGATGTTAATTGTTTTGGTTGCAAGTATAAATATTGCATCTGCCATTGTTATGCTTGTTATGGAACGAAAAAAAGAAATTGCAATTTTAAAAAGTATTGGTGCAAGTCCAAAAGGAATAACTTTATCTTTTTTAATTACAGGAATGACTTGTGGTTTTGGTGGTGTTTTAATTGGGCTTCCAATTGGAATAATTCTTACAGTTTTCTCAAATCAAATTTTAAGTGGTTTAGAACATTTTATGAATTTTTTCGTGAAAATTTTCTATTTTTTTAAAGGAATGCCAATTTCAGAAGAAAATTTTGTAAAATTGTTAAATCCTGCTTATTATTTACAATCTATTCCAATCACCATTCCTTTTTCACAAATTCTTTGGATTTGTTTTTTTACAATTATTTTATCTTTAATAGTTTCAATTATTCCGTCTGTAAAAGCTGGAAAAGAAAAACCTTTGGAAATTTTAAGAAAAAATTAGTATGAAAATTTGTTCTGTTTGTGGAAAATCTATAAAAGATATTGAAAAAACTCAAATGTTTGGTTGTCCAGAATGTTATTTTTCTTTTAAAGATGAAATAAAAAAAATCTTTAAAAATTTTGGAATTATAGAAAAATATAAAGGTTCGTTGCCAAAAAATATAAAAGGTTTTGAATCTAATTTAGTTGCAAGAGTTAATATTCAATTAAAATTAGATGAAGCTGTTGAAAAAGAAGAATATGAAAAAGCTGCATTTTACAGAGATTATTTGCGTGCTTTAGATTCAAAATATTTAACTGGAGTTGAATCAAGTGAATAAAAACGAAAATTCTCAAAAAGAAACTTTATTTTCTTGGTTTTATGAAAAAGGGCAAGATGAAGATGTAATTCTTTCTACGCGTGTAAAATTAGTTCGCAATCTTGTTGATTTTAAATTTCCAAAAAATCTATCAGAAGATGATGTAAGAAGAATAAATTCTCTTGTGGAAGATGCTTTTAATTATGATGAAAATTTCTATTTTTTAAAACGTGATGAAATTTCTGAATATGGAATGAAAACTTTAAAAGACAATCTTATGATTAAAAATAGCGATTTTTCCGCAATTGAAATTAATGATTTTCAAAAAATTTTTTGTCTTGTGAATGAATTAAATCATCTTAAAATTGTAAAAATTTCTAGTGGTTTTGATTGTGAAAATGCAATGAAAAATATTTATAAAATTGATGAATCCCTTCAAAATAAATTGCAATTTGCCGCAAGTTATGATTTTGGATATTTAACTTCACAAATAAAAGATTGTGGAACAGGTTTAAAAATTTCTTTAAGAATTTTTATTCCGTCGATAATAATTTCTGGAAAATTTAAGAATTTTTTAGAAACTATAGAAAAAAATGATTTTATTTTAAAACCGATTTTAGAAAAATCTCAAAATGATGATTTTTTTCAGAATAATGGTGATTTTTCTAATTTTTTCTTTGATTTAATACCACAAATTTGTCAAAAAGGAACAGAATTAGAACAATTAGCACAAATTCAATCTCTTGGAATATATATTTTAAAAACTGAACGCAAGATTCGTACTGAATTAGCCGATAATAATCCTACTTTAGTTTTAAATTTGGTAAAATCAAATTTTGCAAAAATTCTGAATTCTTTGTTTTTAACTTATGAAGATGCACTAAGTGCGATTGGAATTGCAAAATTGGGATTAGAAATGAATCTTTTAACTGGAATATCAGAAAAAGATTTAAATATTCTTTTGTATTCTACAAAAATAGTTCGTCTTTTAATTTTAAAAAATGAATTATTAGAGAGTGATTGTGAAAATCTATTTGAAGAAGATATAAAAGATAATGAAATTCTTGTTTTACAAAGATTAAGAGCAATTGTAATTCAAGAAGCGTTTAAAAATATAAAATTTATTTAAAATCATTTGAGGTTAAAAATGAAATCTCTTTCTCCGCGAGCAAAAAATATTCTGTTGGCGTTAGCACAAGATGAAGCAAGAAAAATAGGAAGTTCACAAATTCTTCCAGAACATATAATGCTTTCCATTTTAAAATTAAAAGATGGAATTGCTTATAACGTTTTTGAATCACTAGCATTGGATGTTGAAATTTTACAAAAAAATATAGAAATTTTTCTAAAAAAAGAATCAAATCAGCCAACTTTAGATGAAGTTCCAACAAGTCGTCGTTATAAAGTTTTAATGGATTTAGCAGAACTTGAATCAACTGCACTTCATAATAATTATATTGGAACAGAACATCTTTTTCTTGCAGCGGTACGAGAAGAAAAAAGTGTAACAAATTCTTTTATTGTTTCAAACGATTTTAATATTATGGATATTCGTTTTTCTGTAATCAAACTTCAAGAACAGAAAAAATCTTCAATTTTAAAAAATCAATCTGAAAATTTAATTTCTTCAATTTTTAAAAGTCTTTTTGATGATGAAAATTTTATTTCACCATTGGAAGATGAAAATTTAATAAATGAAAATAAACACGAAAAATCAAAAAATCAAAAAAAAGAATCTTTTTTGGAAGAATATTCACGAGATTTAACAAAAATGGCAAGAGAATCTCTTTCAGATCCTGTTGTCGGTCGAGATAAGGAAATTCATAGAATTATTCAAATTTTGTGTAGACGTTCAAAAAATAATCCAGTTTTAACAGGTGAACCCGGAGTTGGAAAAACTGCAATTGTAGAAGGTCTTGCTCAATATATTGTTGCTGGAAAAGTTCCTTTAGATTTACTAAAAAAACGAATTTTATCTTTAGATTTAGCGGCAATTGTTGCAGGAACAAAATATCGTGGTGAATTTGAAGAAAGAATGAAAAAAATCTTAAATGAATTAAATGAAAATAAAGATATTATTCTTTTTATAGATGAACTTCATTCAATTATCGGAGCGGGCGGAAACGAAGGCACAATGGATGCTTCAAATATTATGAAACCAGCTCTTTCTCGTGGTGAAATTCAAATTATTGGTGCGACAACAACAAAAGAATATACTCGTCATATTGAAAGAGATTTAGCTTTGGAACGAAGATTTCAAGTTGTAAAAGTTGAGGAACCTTCTGAAGAAGAAACTGAAAAAATTCTTGAAGGCATAAAAGAAAAATACGAAAATTATCATCGTGTAATTTATGAAAATGATGTAATTCCAACTATTGTAAAACTTAGTAAACGTTATCTTCCAGAAAAAGTGCTTCCTGATAAAGCAATTGATATTTTAGATGAAGCTGGAGCGGCAAAAAAAATTTCTGAAGAAAATTATCCTACAGAAATTGATGAAATAAAAACAAATATCACTAATTTGATAGAAGAAAAAAAGAAACTTGTTCAAAATCAAGATTATGAAAATGCTGCTGTTGTTCGAGATAAAGTTAAAGATTTAAAAGAATGTTTAAATGCATACACAAATATTTTACGCGAACATGGAAATAATAATAGAAAACACGTTACAGTTTCTGATATTGAAAAAATCATCAGTGAAATGACAGAAATTCCTGTTGAACAAATGACTTCAAGCGAAACTGAAAGAATTATTCACATGGAAGATGAACTTCATAAAACAGTAATTGGACAAGATGAAGCGGTAAATGTAATTTCTGGTGCAATCAGAAGAAGTAGAGCAGGAATTTCTTCTCCAAAACATCCTCTTGGCTCTTTTATTTTTCTAGGACCAACAGGAGTTGGAAAAACTCAACTTGCAAAAGCGTTGGCAAAATATCTTTTTGGAACAGAAGAATCTCTTATTAGAATTGATATGTCTGATTTTATGGAAAAGCATACAGCAAGTCGTTTAGTTGGAGCACCTCCAGGATATGTTGGTTATGAAGAAGGTGGAATTCTTACAGAAAAAGTTCGTCGCCATCCTTATTCTGTTGTTTTGTTAGATGAAATTGAAAAAGCTCATCCAGATATTTTTAATCTTCTTTTGCAAATGCTAGAAGAAGGCGAATTAAATGATAATCTTGGGCATACAGTAAATTTTAAAAACACAGTTATCATAATGACAAGTAATGCAGGTGCAAGACAAATTACAAATGAAGGAAGAGTTGGTTTTGGCACAAAAGAAGGCGTTTTGTCTTATGATGAAATAAAATCTGGAGCGTTAAACGAATTAAAGAAATTGTTAAATCCTGAACTTTTAAACAGAATAGATGATATTTTAGTTTTTAATGCTCTTTCTAAAGAGGAAGTTTCCAAAATTCTTGAAATTCAACTTAAAGATTTATCATCACGACTTGCAGAAAAATCTCTTTCAATAGATATAACATCAAATGCAAAAGCATATTTAGTTGAACGAGGTTATAATCCTGTTTTTGGTGCAAGACCGATGAGAAAACTTATTCGTAAAGAAATAGAAGAACCTTTAGCAATGGAAATTCTTTCTAATAAAGATAAAGAACTTGATACAGTTTGCATTGATTGTGAAAATGAACAACTTTCTATAAAACTTGTAAAAAATGAAATAAAATCTGTTGGTGTAAAATGTTTACAAAACTATAAAAATTAGTTTTGTTGTAAATAAAATTATAATCATTTATAATAAATAACTAAACTAGAGGAAAAAATGATAAAAGAATTTTTAAGTTATAATACAGTTCGCAATAATGCGTTAAAAATTGCAAATAAAATAAAAAAGGATGGATTTATTCCTGATGTAATTTATTGTTCACTTCGTGGTGGAGCGTATATGGCAAATGTAATCAGTGAATATTTTAAAATAGTTTGTAAACAAGAAGGTCTTCATCCAGCACTTTATGCAGGAGTAGTCGCTCGTTCTTATTCTGATATTGCTCAGCATACAAAAGTTTTTATTGATGGTTGGACTTATCCGCCAGAAAATCTTCGTCCAGGAGATAAAATTCTTTTAGTTGATGATATTTTTGATTCAGGAAGAACAATAAATTCTTTAGTAGAAACTTTAATGAATAGTCGCGGATTTTCTCGAAATGATATAAAAGTTGTTGTTCACGATTATAAATATTTTACATATTACGAAAAACAACTTCCAATTCAGCCAGATTATTATTGTCGTAAGTTTGAAATTAATTCTCCAGAAGAAAATCGTTGGATTCATTATATGAGTCATGAATTAGTTGGGCTTACTTCGGAAGAATTAGAAGAATATTATTATAAAGAAGATCCTGAATTAAAACAGATTCTTGGACCGTATTTAGAAAAGTAACATTCCTAAAGTTATTTTTTGAAATTTCCAAAATTTGAGGGATTATGAGAAGAAGTTTATACAATTTTGTTTTTATCATTTTAAGTTTTATATTTTCTGCAAATCTTTATGCAGAAATAAATTTAATAAGCCCAGTAGAAGGCGAGTGGGCAAACAAACAGATGTTAATTTTAGATACAACTTCTTCAGATGCAGAATATTTTTATTCTGTAGATGGTTCCAATCCTGAAGAATTTGGATTTGCATATGATGGTCCAGTTTTTCTTGATGTTGATGGTAATGTAATTTTAAAAATTACAAAAATAATTTCCCACAAAGAAAAAGAAAATATCGAATTAAAATATTCTGTAAACGAAAATAATGGCGAAAAATCTTCTTATCATGCGTTTATTGCATCTTTTTTTGATTCAGGAATTTTAAATTATACAGTTGGTTCTGATTTAATCATTCCACCAGAATTAAAATTTAGTTTTGAAAATTCAGCAGAAAATTTTATTCAAGGACAAACTTTAAAAATTTCAGAAAAATCAAATTTAACAAGAAGCTTTCCTTGTACAATTTTAGACTCTCTTACAAATGAAAAATGGCGTTTTATTATAAAAACTTATCCTTTAACTTCTGGAATTTTTACAAGAAGAGATTTACCAATCAAAATTCAAGATTGGGAAATGTTGGAATTTTTAGATGAAAATCTTATTTATAAAATAGATTCAGAATATTGGGAACTTCCAAAAAAGCCAGTAAAACTTGATAGAACTGTAAGTCATATGATAAGTTGGCAAAGTATAAATTATGAATATGGAAATCCTATAGAAGCGTTCGTTTTACCTCCAAAACCAGAATTAAAATTATCACAAAGTGAAAATGGCGAATTAATTTGTAGTTTAGAAGGTAATGAATCTTACAAAATGAGTATTTTGGGAGAAGATAAATTATATCAAGAGTTATTTTCAGAAATTTGTGCAGATGTTTTTTTTGGAGATAAAGATTCTGGAAATTTAAAAATTGGAATTTTTTGTTCTGGACTTTTTCAGGGAGAAATTGATGTTCCTTATTCTTTAAATAAACGTCCATCCTCTCCACCAACAATTATTTCTGATACACAAAATTTCTATACTCGAAAAGATGTAAATATAAAAATTGAGTCAGAAGAAGGAAGTGAACTTTTTTATGCAATCAGCGAACCTTTTTCTCTATCAGATTTTTCTTACAAATTAGAACCTTCGGCACCAGAATTAAAAAATGTTTCTGCAAATAATTTTGTAAAATCGCCAAAAAATTCTGTATCTTTTAGTTTATCTGGATTAAAAGAAAATAGCGTTTTCTACAAAATTCGTGCATATTCACAGAAAGATTTAAATCAAAGCGAAGTTACTGAATATTGTGTAATTATTGACCAGAGTAATTTTTATTTTGATTCATCAAATATTTTTGAATTTTGTGATGGAACAATCGAACATCCTTTTTCAGATTTTAAATCTTTACTTTCGGCTGTAAATTTGAGCAGAAATGTAAAAATTTTTATAAAAGGTGATTTGTTAATTCCTTCCGGTAAGCATGAAATTTATTCTAATTGTATTATTGTTGGAAATGATGATTCAAATATCATTTTTGATGAAAAATCTCAATTAATTGTAAATGATTCAAGTTTAGATTTTAGAAAAATCGTTATAAAAAACAAAAAAGACACAAATTCAAAAAATATGCTTCCTTTAATAAAAGGAAATCGTTCTGTTTTAAGTTTTTCTGATTGTTTAATTTATGCAGAATTTGAAAAAAATGGTACGGTTATAGATTCTTATAATTCAGTTGTTTATTTTGATGATTCAATTTGTGCAACAATTTCTAATTTGTATACAAATTTTATAACTGGAGTTGGTTCGAAAATTTTTATAAAAAAATCAAATATCAGTGCTTCTTCGCAAACTGCAGTTTTACTTTCTTTTTCTGATAGTCAAATTAATTGTACAGAAAATACTTTCAGTGTAAATTGTAAACGTGGTCGGATTGCAGAATGTTTTAATACAGAAGGTTCTTTTTCTAAAAATGAATTTAAAGGTGAAATTTCAAACCTTACAAATACTTCAAATCCAATTTTTGTAGATGAAAAATCATCAATTTCTCTTACGGATAATGTAAACTATGGATTTTAATATTTTAGAAGTTGGATTTGATGAAGCAGGAAGAGGGCCTTTAGCAGGACCGGTAAGTGCTGCTTGCGTTATTCTTCCAAAAGATTTTCCAGTTGAAATTTTAAATGATTCAAAAAAACTTTCCGAAAAAAAACGAATTTTTGCAGAAAAAATAATAAAAGAAAAATCTTGTTGGGGAATTGGAATTGTCAATCATACAAAAATTGATGAAATAAATATTCTTGAAGCGTCTATGCTTGCAATGGAAAATGCTTTTGCTCAAATGATGGAAAAATTTCCTGAGTGGTGTAAAAAAAATGGTTTTGATTTTGAAAATATAAAATTAGTCGGAATTACAGATGGTACCCGTTCTCCAAAAGTTAATATTGAAATTCGAGCAGAACCAAAAGCTGATGGTAAATATTTTTGTGTAATGGCAGCAAGTATTTTAGCAAAAGTTTGTCGAGATAATATTATGCTTGAAATGGATAAAAAATATCCTGAATATAAATATGCAAAACATAAAGGTTATCCAACAAAAGAGCACAGAGAAATCTGTAAAAAAATAGGACCTTCACCAATTCAAAGAAAAACTTTTCATTATTAATTTGAAATTGGTGGAAATATATTCTTGAAAATTATTCTTCTGTTTGAGATGGTTCTACTTTTTTGGAAACAACGTGAATTCTTCCAGTTTTTTTAACACCATCGTTGTCTTTTTTTTCAGATTTTACTTTATAAATTTTCTTGCCATATTTTGCATCTTTTGCAAGTTTTTTTTCTTTTTTGATTTTTTGACGTTCTTTACGTTCTTTTTCTATAAAATCAAGGGATTTTTCCATTCCTTGTAAAAATTTTTGCATATCTTCAGCAAAAATAGCAACTTGATGTCTATCTTGTTCGGCACCATCTCTACTTTTTGTTTCAACAATTTGGAGAAAAACATCACCAGTGCGATTTTCTTTTACATTAAAAAAATATGAACGATTATCTAAATAAACTTGAGTTGTAAATAATTCTCCTCGTGCTCCCATTTTTTTCTCCTATCTAAAATATTTAATAATCTATCACAGAGAATAGATTTTTGCAATGACTTGAAAATGACATTTTTTTACTAGAATAAATATTCGGCAATTTATAAAATGTTTTTTTTATTATAAAAAGTGCTTTATATTTTGCCGATAGCGTGTTATTATATTGCTATGTGTAAGAAAAACTATATTTCTGTTCAAGAAGCGGCTAAAGTGTGGATGTTATCTGAACGTAGCGTTAGAAATTACTGTACACAAGGTCGAGTTGAAGGTTCATTTTTGGATGGAAAAATTTGGAAAATTCCTGAGAATGCTCAAAAACCTGTTCGCCAAATTCGCCATGTAATCAAAAAAGAATCTCTTTTACAAGTTTTAAAACGCGAAAAAGATTCAAATTTAAAAGGAGGACTCTATCACAAAATTCAGATTGATTTAACTTATAATTCAAATCACATAGAAGGCTCAAAACTTACTCATGACCAAACTCGTTATATTTTTGAAACAAAAACAATTGGAATTTCCGATGAAGTTATAAAAGTTGATGATATTATTGAAACTGTAAATCACTTCCGTTGTATAGATTTGATAATTGAAAGTGCAAAATCTAAGCTTTCTGAAAGTTTTATAAAACAATTGCATTTTATTTTAAAATCAGGAACAACTGATAGTCAGAAAAATTGGTTTAAAGTTGGTGATTATAAATTGCTTGAAAATGAAGTTGCTGGACAAGAAACTGCAAAACCTGACGAAGTTGCAACAAAAATAAAAGTATTACTTTCTGAATATAATTCTAAAAAAGAGATAATTTTTGATGATATTCTTGATTTTCATGTAAAATTTGAGAAAATACATCCGTTTCAAGATGGAAATGGTCGTGTAGGTCGTTTAATTATGTTTAAAGAATGTCTAAAACACAATATTATTCCATTTATCATTACTGACGAACTAAAACTTTTTTATTATCGTGGAATTAAAGAGTGGAAAAATGAACCTGGTTATTTGAGAGATACTTGTTTGACTGGGCAAGATGAAATGAAAGAAAATCTAAAATATTTTGGAATTAATACAGAATAGAACTCAAAAAACATTTCGATAAATTAAAAATTCTTTCTTAAAAAACAAGACTTACGATATTATTGTTAAAGCCCTTTTTTTATGTTATATTTTTTTCTATTAATTATATTAATTATGAGAGGCAATTGCGTGAAACTTTGGGAAAAAGGTGCTTACCTTGTAAATGGAAAACTTGTTGAATCTGCAAATGGTGTAGAAAAAGCAGATGGAATTAAAAAAACTTTAGCTTATTCAATTTTACAAAAACATAATACATCTGGCGATGAAAAAAAATTAAAAATCAAATTCGATAAAATCACTTCTCACGATATTACTTATGTTGGAATTATTCAAACCGCTCGTGCTTCTGGCTTGGAAAAATTTCCAATTCCTTATGTTCTTACAAACTGTCACAATTCACTTTGTGCTGTTGGTGGAACAATCAATGATGACGACCATATGTTTGGTCTTACTTGTGCTCAAAAATATGGCGGAGTTTATGTTCCTCCTCATCTTGCGGTAATTCATCAATATGCGAGAGAAATGCTTGCAAAATGTGGCGATATGATTTTAGGTTCTGATAGTCATACTCGTTATGGTGCACTTGGAACTATGGCAATTGGAGAAGGTGGCGGAGAACTTGCAAAACAACTTTTAAATAAAACTTATGATGTTTCTTATCCCGAAGTTATTGCTGTTTATCTTTCTGGAGAACCAGTTGCTGGAGTTGGACCTCAAGATGTTGCTCTTGCAATTATAAAAGCAGTTTTTGCTAATGGATATGTTAAAAATAAAGTGATGGAATTTATTGGTCCTGGTGTAAAATCACTTTCTGCTGATTTTAGAATTGGTGTTGATGTTATGACAACAGAAACAACATGTCTTTCTTCTATTTGGAAAACTGATGAAAAAATTGAAGAATGGTATGCAATTCATGGTCGTGCAAATGATTATAAAGAATTGAATCCTGGAGAATGTGCATATTATGATGGAGCAATTGAAATTGATTTAAGTGAAATTCGTCCGATGATTGCACTTCCATTCCATCCTTCTTGTGCTTATACAATTGATGAAGTTAATAAAAATCTTTTTGATATTTTAGATGAAACTGAAAAACGTGCAAAAATTTCTTTTGGCGATAAAGTAAATTTCACTCTTAAAAATAAAGTAATTGATGGAAAACTTTATGTTGATCAAGGTGTTATTGCAGGTTGTGCTGGTGGTGGTTATGAAAATATTTGTGCCGCAGCAGATATTTTAAAAGGAAAAGATTCTGGAAATGGAAAATTCTTATTAGATGTTTATCCTGCTTCTATGCCAGTTTATAAAGCATTGATGGAAAATGGTGCATTTAGTGCTTTAGTTTCTGCTGGTGCAATTGTAAAAACAGCTTTCTGTGGACCTTGTTTTGGTGCAGGAGATACTCCAGCAAATGGAGCACTTTCTGTTCGTCACTCAACAAGAAACTTTCCAAATCGCGAAGGCTCAAAAATCCAAAATGGACAACTTGCTTCTGTAGCTCTTATGGATGCTCGTTCAATTGCGGCAACTGCAGCAAATAAAGGATTTTTAACAGCGGCAACAGAATTTGATACAGAATTTAGTGGAAAAAAATATTTCTTTGATAAAACAATTTATGAAAAACGTGTTTATGATTCAAAAGGTATTTCTCATCCAGAAGTTGAAATTCAATTTGGACCAAATATTAAAGACTGGCCAGAACAAAAATCTTTACAAGATGATTTACTTTTAAAAGTTGTTTCAGAAATTCACGATCCAGTTACAACAACTGATGAACTTATTCCTTCTGGAGAAACTTCGTCTTTCCGTTCAAATCCACTTGGACTTGCAGAATTTACTTTAAGCCGAAGAGACCCTTCTTATGTTGGAAAAGCAAAATCAGTTAGAGATTTAAATGATGATGTAAAATCAGAAATTAAAAATGTTGTTGAAATTTTGAGCAAAAAAGATTCTGAACTTGGAAAAAAAGCAGAAAAAGCGGGAATTGGTTCTACAATTTTTGCTGTAAAACCGGGAGATGGTTCTGCTCGCGAACAAGCAGCAAGTTGTCAGAGAGTTCTTGGTGCATCTGCAAATATTGCAAATGAATACGCAACAAAACGTTATCGTTCAAATCTTATAAACTGGGGAATGATTCCTTTTGTTTACAAAGAAGGAGATAAAAATCTTCCTTTTGCAAATGATGATTATGTTTTTGTTCCTGGCGTAAAAAAGATGATTGCAGAAAAACTTCCTTCAATAAAAGCATATTCAATCAAAAAAGATGGAACAGTAAATGAATTTGAACTTTTCACCGGCGACTTAACTGATGATGAAAGAAAAATTATTCTTGCTGGTTGTTTGATTAATTTTTATAGAGAATAGGTTTTTTTGAGAATTTTGGTAATCTAAATTTTTTGTCATTCCCGTATTCGACCAGGGGAATCTTTTTTGGAATTGTGTTGAGAGGAAAAGTTATGGTTGATTATACAGAAGGTTCTGGAAAACAATATCACACTGGAGTTGGTGCAAATGATATTGGAAAATATGTTATTTTGCCCGGAGATCCAAAACGTTGTGCTAAAATTGCAAAATATTTTGATAATGCAAAACTTGTTGCAGATGTTCGAGAATTTGTAACTTATACAGGCACTCTTGATGGTGAAAAGGTGAGTGTAACTTCTACAGGAATTGGCGGACCTTCTGCTTCAATTGCAATTGATGAACTTTCAAAATGTGGAGCTAATACTTTTATAAGAGTTGGAACTTGTGGTGGAATGCAAGAAAATGTGCTTGGCGGAGATATTGTTATTGCAACTGGAGCAATTCGCATGGAAGGAACAAGCCGAGAATTTGCTCCAATTGAATATCCTGCTGTTCCAAATTATGATTGTGTTAATGCTCTTGTAAAAAGTGCAGAAAAATTAAATCTTAATCATCATATTGGTGTTGTTCAATGTAAAGATTCTTTTTTTGGTCAGCATGAACCAGAAATTATGCCTGTAAGTTATGAACTTGAAAATAAATGGAATGCTTGGCTTAGAATGGGCTGTCTTGCGAGCGAAATGGAAAGTGCAGCGTTATTTATTGCAGGACAATTTCTCCGAGTTCGAGTTGGAAGTTGTTTTTTAGTTGTGGCAAATCAAGAACGGAGTAAAAAAGGTCTTCCAAATGTTCAAGTTCATGATACAGAAAATGCAATCAAAATCGCAGTGGAAGCAATCAGAGAATTAATAAAATCTGATAAGAAATAAAAAATGACAATTAATACAAAAGAACTTATTTTTATTTTAGATAATACGCCTTCTAATCAAAATATTATGTTGGTTGGAAAACATGGAATTGGAAAATCTCAAATTTTAGAAAATTATTATGCTTCTAAAAATGAAAAAGTTGTTACTTTGTTTTTAGGACAGATGAGCGACCCTGGAGATTTAATTGGTTTGCCAGAAAAAAATGAAAAAACTGGAAAAACCGATTTTATGCTTCCTTATTGGTTTCCAACTGATGAAAAACCTGTCGTTTTATTTTTAGATGAATTAAATCGTGCTCGCCCTGAAGTTCTCCAAACTATTATGGATTTAACTTTAAACAGAAAACTTGCAGGAAAATCTTTACCAAAAGGAAGTCGAATTATTTCTGCTGTAAATAGTGGAAACGAATATCAACTTACAGATTTGGATCCAGCTTTAGTTAGTCGTTTTAATATTTATAATTTTGCACCAACAGTTGAAGATTGGTTAAAATGGGCTGATGATTCTCAAATTGATTATAGAATTATAAATTTTATAAAAGATAATCCTGAATTTCTTGATTTATCGGAGAATGATTTTCAATCAGAAAATCTTGAAAGATTTCCAGATAGACGAAGTTGGGTTCGAGTTTCTCAAATTATAAAAAAATTTGAAAATCTTGGAGAATTAGAAAAAATGCTTGTGAGTGGAATTATTGGAAACAAAGCAACTGTAAGTTTTTTTCGTTTTGTTTCTGAAAATAATTTTCCAAGTGCAAAAGAAATTTTAGAAAACGATTTTGAAAATACAAAAATAAAACTTGAAAAATTAGAAAAAATTAATTTTACGCAAATAAATATTTCTTTATTTAAATATATCGAATCACAAATTTTTGAAAAAAATCAAATAGAAAAAATATCAGAAAATCTTACAAAATATTTTGATTTTTTAGGAAAAACTTCTCAAAAAGAAATGCAAGCACATTTTATTTCTTTGTGCAATGCAGAAAAATATCCAAAAACTCTTGTTTTTATTTCAAATAAAAATCAAAACCTTTATAAAAAAATTTTGAATTTTTGCTCAGGAATTTGATGACAAGTTTAGAAAATAAATTAAAAAAAATAATTTCATCTTGGTTTTTGAATGAACCATTACTTTTTGCGGCAGAATCTACACATTCTCTTGTTCAAAATCAAAATCTTTCAGTTCCAATGCGAACAGGAAAAAATCGAATTGAATATTCTCCAAAAATTCTTTCTGATTTTTCTTTAGAACAGATTGAATTTTATTTAAAAACCGAAATTTATAGAATTTTATTAAAACATCCTTACGAACGTTTGCCCCAATCTCCAAATTATGGAATTTTAACAATTGCTAGTGATGTTTGTATTTATCAAACTTTTTATTGCAAAAAAACGCCTTTTGGATTTGTTTCAAATGAAGATTGTGAATTATCAGGAATTTTATATTTAAAAAGTCAAGCAGCGAAATTTAAAAATTTAAAATATCCTCTTGGGAAAAAATGGGAAAACACAGAAGAATTAAAATTTTTTCAACGAAATTTGCAACTTGATTATCATACTGGAAATTTAAAAATTACAGATGATTTAAGTTTTGAACAATGGTATAGAAAAATTTTATTTTTAGTAAGAGAAACTTCTATTTTGGGAGAAAATGCAGGATTTTCGCAAGATTCAGAGTCAATTTTGAATTTAAAAGAAAATTCTGAACTTTGGGAAGAAAATGAAGATGCACAAAATGAAATTGAAAATCAAATAAAAAATGCAGAAAATAATTTTCTGTGGGGAGAACTTGGCGAAAATGCACAAAGAAAATTGAAAGAAAGTTCAGATTTTTCATTCGATTATCGTAAAGCGTTAACTCAATTTCGTTGTTCAATTATAAATTCTTCAAGAATTCTTACAAGAATGAAGCCGAGCAGACGTTACGGTTTTAAAGCAATGGGAAGTCGGTATGTTCGCAAAGCAAATATTTTGATTGCTGTTGATGTGAGTGGTTCGATTAGTGATGAAAGTTTTGAACATTTTACGCATGCAATAAAAAATTTTTTCTTTTTAGGAATTATTGAAAAAATAGATTTGATTTTTTTTGATGTGAATTTAAAAAATACAAAACCAATTTCTTTTAGAAAAAAAATAGATTTAGCTCAAATAAATGGACGTGGTGGAACAAATTTTCAATCAGCAATAGATTTTTTTTCTGAGCATAAAAATGATTACAGTGGTTTGATTATTTTTACAGACGGTAAAGGAGCGATTCCTGATGTAAATGGTTCAAAAAATAATATTCTTTGGATTTTAGATTCACGAATTGCTTGGGAAGAATCTAAAAATTGGATAAAAACTTTGAACGGTTGCAAATCTACATATTTGCCGTTTTAAAGGGTGATAGAAACTCTCGAAATAATGAATGTAAATATGTCATGGGGGGGCAAAAAAAAATGAAAACAGGTGTTTTCGGCTTTCGAAATAATGAATGTAAATATGTCATTCTCGCACTTGATGCGAGAATCTAAAAAGGAAACTTTATGAATGATTTAGAAGCAGATTTTTGGAAAGAACATTTTGTTCATCTTTTGCATAAAAATATGATTAGAACAGATGCAAAAATTTTAACTTTAGAAGAGATTCCTCAGGTTTTTGAAAATTTTTCTTTGCAACATCCTGAATATCAAATTGAATTTCATATTGAAAAAACTTATGCAACTTGGGAAGTTTTTGTAACTAAATCGATAAAATTGCGACTTTTTATTCAAAATCAAATAAAAGCATCCTTGTTGCAAAAAAATGGAAATGATTTTATAAAAATCGCGGATGCAAAATTTCCATATAATCCTTTTTACGAAATTTCAGAATTTCTTTCAAATAAAGATAAGTTTGATGTAGAACTTTCTCAAAAAAAAGAAGAAAATTCAAAGAAACAACGAAAAATGCAAATTGCAAAAGAATTTATAAAAGCAAATCTAAAAGAAAAATATAAAAATAATTCTGAAATTTTGTGGACTTTAAAAGATGATGAAAACGAAAAAATAAAATTAATACTCCAAAAAGATAACAAATCACAAGAAATTATTTTATCACTAGAAAATTTTTTATCAGAAATAGAAAATTCTGAAAACTGTTTATAAATTTTATAAAGTATTGCATATTTTTACAAAAAAAAGTATATTTTTTGTATATTTATGCAAAAATCATTTTATAAAGAGGAAAAATATGGCAAAAGATAAAGTTATTTTAGCTTATTCTGGTGGACTTGATACAACAGTTATCATTCCTTGGCTTAAAGAAAATTATGATTATGATGTAATTGCCGTTTGTATTGATGTAGGACAAGGTGATGATTGGGATGTAATTAAAGCTCGTGCGTTAAAAACTGGTGCAAGTGCATGTTATGTTGTTGATGCAAAAAAAGAATATATTGAAGAATATGTTTGGCCAGCTTTGAAAGCAAATGCAGTTTATGAAGATGAATATCTTTTAGGAACTTCAACAGCTCGTCCTTTAATTGGAAAAATTTTAGTTGAATATGCAAGGCAAGAAAAAGCAGTTGCAATTTGTCATGGTGCAACAGGAAAAGGAAATGACCAAGTTCGTTTTGAATTTGCAATAAAAGCTTTTGCACCTGATATTCAAGTTATTGCTGCTTGGCGTGATGATAAATGGAATATGGATAGTCGTGAAGCAGAAATTAAATTTCTTGAAGATCGCGGACTAGAAGTTCCTATGAAAAAAGATCAATCGTATTCTCGCGACGAAAATATCTGGCATCTTTCACACGAAGGTCTTGAACTTGAAAAGACAGAAAATGAACCAAATTACAAACATATGTTAAAAAATACTGTTGTTCCTGAAGAAGCTCCAAATGATGGTGAATATGTTACAATTGAATGGGAAAAAGGAATTCCAGTAGGATTAAATGGTAAAAAAATGGATGCATTATCTCTTCTTACAGAATTGAATACAATTGGTGGAAGAAATGGTGTTGGTCTTGTTGATATTTGTGAAAATCGTTTTGTTGGAATGAAAAGTCGTGGTGTATACGAAACTCCAGGTGGAGCAATTCTTTATTTTGCACACAGAATGATGGATCATATTTGTTTGGATAAAGAAACTTATCACTTTAAACAGCATGTTTCTTTGCGTATGTCAGATTTAATTTACGAAGGAAAATGGTTTACAACGTTGATGGATTCTTGTATGGCTTTTATTGATAAAGCTGAAGAAAATGTTACTGGTTGGTCAAAAGTAAAAGTTGTAAAAGGTGCAATTCGTGGAGCGGGTTCTGGTTCAAAATATTCACTTTACAATGAATCAATTGCTTCTTTCACAACTGGTGAACTTTATAATCATAAAGATGCTCAAGGATTTATAACTCTTGCAGGACTTCCTTTAAAAGTGCGAGCAATGATGGAACAAAATGTAGGTGAAGGTCAAGCAATTGTAGAAAGTAAAAACTTGAAAAAACGACCTACTGAGTAAAATTTTTAAGAAAAATTGAATTTAGGTGGTTTCGAGAACCTCAACCACCTAAAAAATAAGCAACACAGTCATTCAAGACAGCGACGTTTGCGAAGCAAACTCGTGTGTTGCGTAAGCAACACAGTCATACAAGACTTGCGACGTTTGCGAAGCAAACTCGTGTGTTGCTTAAGCAACACAGTCATTCCCGTGCTCCGACACGGGAATCTTTCACTTTAGATTCCTATGTTTTTTGTCAACAGAACGAGAGCTCCTGATTCCGTAATTTAT
>CAYPGB010000004.1:0-107183 GCA_964410365.1 uncultured Treponema sp. | reverse complement strand
CTGGCGGAATTTCTTATAGTGAACTTGCAAAATATCTGGTTGATTCAAACACAGTTCAAGATTCTGTAATCGAAAAATTCAATTTTATTGAAGAGTGGGAAGTTAAAAAATCACCAAAAGCTTCTAGTAGAAAAATGCTTAAAGAAAAATTAAAAAGTGATTTTGATGAAGATTCTGGAGTTTTTACCGTAAGTTTTACAGATATTGACCCAAAACTTGGACAAGAAGTTGTAAATTATGTTGTTGAACTTTTGGAAAAACGTTTTAAGGATTTGGGTGTTGATAAAAATGAACTTCAAAAAACTAATCTCGAAGAAAATATCAATAATACTTATAACCAAATCGTAATTTTACAAAAACAAATTCAAGATATTGAAAAATCAGTAAACAATGTTTATTCACCTTATAATGCTCCTTCTATTGTTATGGATACAACTTTAATCAAAATGGAACTTACAGTTCAGGAAGAAGTTTATAAGCAGTTAAAAGCTCAATATGAATCTTTAAAAGTTACAATGGCAAGCGAACAGCCAATTTTTCAGATTTTGGAATATGCAGAAATCCCTGACCAAAAATCAAAACCAAGTCGTGGTAAACTTTGTATAATTATAACTTTTGCAGCGTTTTTTATTTCAGTTTTTATTGCTTTCTTGCTAAATGCAGTTTCAAACATCAAAAATGACCCAGAAGCAATGGCAAAGTTAAAAGGAAAATAAAATTATGAATAAAAAAATATTATTTGCACTGATTAGTTTTTTAAGTTTCCCTTTTACTTTAATATTTGCCCAATCTAATATAAGTAGGGGGAGAGTGGGTACTGTTTCTGCAGAAAACACGCTTGAGACATCAAATTTTAGCGGTTCAGTTCAAGAGGCAATGTCAAATCCAGATTATATGGTAACCGCTGGCGATGTTTATTCTTTAACTTACGCTGCAAACACAACCCCAGTTTCTTACACAATCGCAGTAGATTCAACTTATCGTGTTCGTGTTTCAAATTTGGCGGTTTTAGATGCAAGGGGAAAATCATATTTGACTTTAAAAAGGCAAGTTGAAGAAATTGTGCAAAAAAACTATCCGTTAAGCGGCGTACAATTTGTTTTATTAAATCCGGCAGTTTATAAGGTTGTAGTAAAAGGCGAAGTCAGCCAAACCACAGAGCGTTCTGTTTGGGCTTTAAGTCGGCTTTCTAATGTAATTGAAAACTTAACAACAGATTTTTCTTCTATTAGAAACATAACTATAACTTCTTCTGATAATCAGTCTAAATCTTATGATTTGTTTAAAGCGCATCGTGATGGTGATTTAAGTCAAAATCCTTACGTAAAACCGGGCGATGTTATTAGTGTAAAAAGAGCAAATCGTTTGGTTTATATTGAAGGAGCAGTTGAACGTCCTGGAACTTATGAACTTTTACCTGGCGAAAATCTAAAAGAACTTGTTGATTATTATGGAAATGGTTTTACTTATTACGCTGACCGTTCGCGAATTGAACTGTTACGGCAAAATTTAGAAGGTGATGAAGCGGGTAAAAAACAATATCTTACAGAACAAGCGTATCAGGATAATTTTGAACTTATCAGTTTTGATAAAATTACAATTTTTAATTCAAATGATTTACGGCCAGTAGTTTTTGTTGAAGGTGCGGTAAATTTAATTAATGCAGAAAAAAATAATTCAAATATTACTTATTCAGCGGAACAGTTTGGCAACAGTTCTGAATCTTCAAGTTCTTTAACTTCAAACAATAGAATTGCAATGCGATTTAACGAAGGCGAAGATTATGCCTTTTTTGTCAGAAGAAACAAGGAAATTTTTACAAACGTTTCTGATTTGGACAATGCTTATATTATTCGCGGTACAGAACATATTTCTGTAAATCTTACAAAGATGCTTTATGATTCTTCTTACAAAAGTCAAATCCCAATGCAACTTAACGACACGCTTTTAGTTCCGTTTAAACAATTTTTTGTTTCAGTTTCTGGTGCAGTTTATGCTCCGGGGCGTTATCCTTACATTCCAGACAGAACTTGGGATTACTACATTGGACTTGCCGGCGGATTTTTAAAGGACAAAAATAGAAATAATGCAATAAAAATCACAGATTCAAGCGGCAAAGTTTATACTTCAGGCGATTATATTTTGCCAGAAATGACAATAGAAGCAAAGTGTAATAGCGGACTTTATTATTTTAATCAATACGCACCAGTTGTAACAACAATTTTGTCCTTAATTACAACAACTATTTCTATCATTACAGTCGTAAATGCTGTAAAATAACATAAGGATTTTTTATACGAGAATTTATTTTAGGAAAAATAAAATTATGAATAAAAAAATATTATTTGCACTGATTAGTTTTTTAAGTTTCCCTTTCACTTTAATATTTGCCCAGTCTAATATAAGTGGGGGGGGTACTGTTTCTGCAGAAAATTCTCTTGAGGCATCAAATTTTAGTGGCTCAGTTCAAGAAGCAATGTCCAACGCAGATTATATGGTAACGGCAGGCGATGTTTATTCTTTAACTTACGCTGCAAACGGAACTGCGGTTTCTTACACAATCGCAGTAGATTCAACTTACCGCATACGTGTTTCTAATTTGGCGGTTTTAGACGTAAGTGGCAAATCATATTTAACTGTCAAAAAGCAAGTTGAAGAAATTGTTCAGAAAAACTATCCATTAAGCGGCGTTCAATTTGTTTTATTAAATCCAGCAACATATAAAATTGTTATAAAAGGCGAAGTTACTCAAACTACAGAACGTTCAGTTTGGGCATTAACACGTTTATCATCAGTTGTTAGCGGAATTACAACTCCTTATTCTTCTGTGCGAGATGTGACTATAACTTCTGCAAATGGAAAAAAGCGAGTTTACGATTTATTCAAAGCGCGTCGTGAAGGTGATTTAAGTCAAAATCCATATCTTAGACCAGGCGATGTTGTAACTGTAAACAGAATTTTGCGTCTTGTTACAATCAGCGGAAGTGTAGAGCGGCCAGGAACCTATGAGTTGATGAAAGGCGAAAATCTCAAAGAACTCATAGAATATTACGGCTCAGGTCTTACCGAACTTGCGGATACAACAAGAATCACATTGGTACGAAGTCGAGATAGTAAAAATAAATCTGGTGACCAAATCTATTTAGGTGAAAATGCAATATCACAAAATTATGAACTTAAAAACGGCGATGTAATCACAATTTACAGCAATGCGGATTTACGACCGTCAATCATCGTGGAAGGAATTATAAATAATCCAAAACCAAATGTTGATAATATTACAAACACAATTACAGAAGAAAGTAAAAGTGCAATCGATGCATCTTACAGAACATCAGTAAAGTTTTATGATGGCGAAAATTATGCAACTTTAATCAGAAGAATTAGCGGAATGTTTTCAACATATTCAGATTTACAAAACTCGTATGTAGTTCGAAATGGTGAAAAAATCCCAATGAATTTAGAAAACATTCTTTATGACGCAGCGTTTATTAGTGAATATGATGTTCAAAAAGATGATAAACTTGTAATTCCTTTTCAGCAGAATTTCCAAAAAGTGATTGTAAAAGGTGAAGTAAAATCAGTTCGAGAAGAAAATGCTTGGCCATTAAGAAGACTTTCCACAATCATTGAAGAAAATTTAACAAACTATTCTTCAACAAGAGATGTTCAAGTTACAAGTGTTGATGGAAAAACTACAACCTACGATTTGTTTAGAGCAACAAGATTTGGCGACCTTGAACAAAATCCATATATTCGTTCTGGAGAAACAATCACAATTCAGCGAATGGAAAGAAAAGTTACAATCAGCGGAAGTGTAGAGCGGCCAGGAACCTATGAGTTGATGAAAGGCGAAAATCTCAAAGAACTCATAGAATATTACGGCTCAGGTCTTACCGAACTTGCGGATATTCGCCGAATTGAACTTACGCGTTCTTTAGAAACTAAAGAAGGTTTTGAGTCTGGTGAAAAAATTTATTTGGAAGAAAATGATTTGGCTGAAAACTATCCGCTTGAATGTTATGACACAGTAAAAATTTATTCTTATGAAATATTAAAACCTGTTATGTTTATGGAAGGTGCAATTCAAGTAAATGAAGATGTTTCTCTTGAAACTTCAACACGTAAAATTATTCAGTTTGAAAATGGAACAGATTATGCATATTTAATTAGAAATCATAATTCACTTTTTACTTCCGCAGTTGCTGATACAAAAAATGCTTACATAATTCGTGGCGAACAAAGCATCCCAATAAATTTGGACAATATTTTATACAACACTTCTTACAATACAAAAATTTTAGTTCAAGCAAATGATGTTTTAGTTGTTCCGTTTAGACAATATTTTGTAACTGTTGCAGGAAGTGTAAATGCTCCGGGGCGTTTTCCTTATATTCCAGACAGAACCGCAGATTACTACATTGGACTTGCCGGCGGATTTGATAAAACACAAAACTTTGCAGGTGCAATGGAAATTGTTGATATAAATGGCAAAAAATTGTCCGCAAAAGATATTATTACGCCAGAAACAACAATCACCGCAAAAACAAACAGTTTTACATATTATTTTACACGTTATTCAGGAATTTTAACTGTTTTAGCGTCATTAATTACAACAACAATATCTGTAATTACTGTAATAAATTTAAATTAAATGATATAATAAGGGAGTTCGTATGATTAATATTTTTATTTTTGCTGGAATTGGTTTTTTAATTTCTCTTATTTCAATGCCAATAATTATTACACTTTGTAAGAAATATGAATGTTATGATTATTCGGATGAACGTAAAATTCATACAGGAAAAATTCCGCGTCTTGGTGGAATTGGAATTGTCATTGGATTTTTTATTTCTACAATTTTTTATTTGATTTTTGTAAAAGATATTAGTTTTTGGAAAACTTTTCCATTAATTCTTGCTGGTACAATTGTTTTTGTTTTTGGAATTTTAGATGATTTTAACAATCTAAAAGCGATTATCAAACTTTTAGCTCAAATTGTCGCAGCTTTAATTGTAGTTTTTTCAGGTTTTCGTTTTAAACAGATTTTTAATTGGACTTTACCAGTTCCTGTTAGTTATGTTCTTACAATTTGTTGGATTATTGGCGTTATAAATGCATATAATTTAATAGATGGGCTTGACGGTTTGTGTGGTTCTCTAACTTTTACTTCTGCTGTAACGCTTGGAATTTTGTATTTTTCTTCTGGAAATTTTGAAAGCGGAATTTGTTTTTGTCTTGCTGGAGCGATTTTAGGATTTTTGTGTTTTAATTGGCCACCTGCAAAAATTTTTATGGGCGATTCTGGAAGTCAATTTTTAGGATTTGTTATTTCAATTTTGCCACTTTACACTGCAAACGATACATTTGAATTTAATAAATTTTTAATTATGATAGTTTTAACAGCTTTTCCTGTGTTTGATACAATCGCTGCAATTTGGAGAAGACTTAGAGAACATCGTCCAGTTATGTCGCCAGATGCTTCTCATTTACATCATAAATTTTTAAATATTGGATTTTCCAAAAAAGCAACTTTGTTCACAGTTTTAATTTTTCAAATTTTAGTTTGTGTTAGTATTGTAGCTTCATTTTTTCTTGAAAGAACAGATGGAACTATTTTGTTGATTGTAACTCTTGTCTTCTTGTTAGCATTTTTCACTGTAATGCATTATATTAGTCATTCTGTATCAGTTACTCGGGGGGGGGGTATATTCAAAAATAAAAAAGACTGATAATTAGAATAAAGTGTAAAACATTTTGTAATATTTTTTGTTGCTTGATTTGATTTTACAATTTATAATAAAAACGTGGAAAAAGTTTTTTTAGCTATACGAGATTTTGAAACTGGACGAGCATTTCAGTCTTCTCTTTCAGACACTTACGATGTAGAAGTATTTTCTAACGAAGTTGATGCTTTAAATGCTCTTTTGGAAAAACAATATGTTTGTATCATTATAGATTTTTCTGTTTCTACTTTAGATGGAGAAGCAATTTTAGATTATTTAATAGCTTCTCATCAGTTTGATAATCAACCAATTTGTGTAATTATTGACCCTCCAAATCTTCAAAAAGAATTAGATTTATTTAATCGTGGTTGTGCAGAAATTTTTAATAAACCAGTAGATTCTATCGTTACAAGAAAACGTATTCAAAATGTAGTAACTATTTCAAAATTACAAAAAAATGTTGCAGAATATGAACAAAAACTAATTACAGACCCTCTAACAGGACTTTTGAATAAAGATGGATTTCAATCAAGAGTAAGAAAAGAATTAAAACAGCATACTCCAGGTGCATTTCTTATGTGCGATATGGATGGTTTAAAATATATAAATGATAATTTTTCTCATCAAGTTGGTGATAAAATTATTATTGCTGTTGCTGAACAGATTTCAAAAGTTTTTTCTGAAAATTCAATTGTAAGTCATATTTCTGGTGATGAATATTGTATTTTTATAAAATATAAAACTTCTAAAGATGAAATTTCTTTTTTATGTGAACGACTTTTAAGTTCTATTCTTTCTAAAGTTTTGCTTCCAGATTTATCTAGACCAGTTTCTATTTCCATAGGAATTGCGTTGTATCCAGATTCTGCTCAAACTTATGAAACTCTTATTGCAAAAGCAGATCACGCTCTTTTGTATGTAAAAAATCATGGAAAAGGTTCTTTTAAATTTCATGCTCCTCGTGATGATAGAGAAGAATTGTTAAAAGGTCGTCAAGAATGTACAAATGTTCCAGCAGAACTTATGCTAAAAAAACGTGATGAAGAAGATATTCAAACTTGGTTAAAATTTGGTGAATTTAGAATTGTTTATATCACTTATCAAAAATATACAAGTGATGTTTTATCTGTTCATTTTTGTTTGATTAATATCATCGACTTAAAAAATAAAGAAAATCCAGATAATAAAAAAATTATTTCTCTTAATGAAAAAATTACAACTTTTATCAGAGAAGCGGAATTTCCAGGTATTTTTTCTTGGTATTCAATCAATCAACTTTTAATTTTAACTGTAAATAAAGAAACTATTTCTCGTGGATTGATGCGTCTTAGACAAGAACTTTCTGCAGAAATGAAAGCTCTTCAACTTGATATTGAGTTAAAAGAACGATAAAAAATCAATCTACAACATAGCATTCGTAACCAGCACTTCTTAGTTGGTCTGCAATTGTGTTTGATGTATTTTCATTTACAAGAACAATAAAATAAGTTGTTCCGCTTGCTCGTTTTTCTGTTTCAATATATGCAGAAAAGCCTTTTTTAGAAAGTTCTTCTTTTAAAAGATTTGCATTATTTTCTGTTCTAAAAAGTCCTAACTGTAGTTTTGTAATTTTATTTTCAGAATTTGTTTTTACTTGTTCTGTTTTTTCTTCAACAATTTCTTTAGAAAAAGTTCCAACACCAATTTCTGCTTCTCCTTTTTTAGGAACAAAAAACCAAAATGGAGTTGGAAGAAGTTGAACATCACCTTTTACAATTGCCGATTCAAGAGAAGAAGGATAATTTTTATTTATTTCGTCAGAATAAGTTTTTTCTCCAGTTATGTACCATAAAGTTAAAAGAATTGAACTTTTCACAGATTTCATAGAATCTAATTTTAAATAAGTTTGAAGCATTAAAATTGGTTCTTCTAAATCATCTGTGTTTTCTGCTTTGCATAAATCGCTCCATTGTGTGTAAAGTTTTATATGTGCTTGAATTGTTTCATCTTTTGAATTTCTAACTGTTGAATTTAAATAATTATTTGCCGTTGTATAATCTCCTGCACTTAAAGCACATCTTACAGCGTCTAAAACTAATTGTTCATTCGATTTTTTACTCATTCCTTGTGCGTTTCCACTAGAAATTCCTGCTGCTGTTGCATAAGAACGTTGTGCATCATTAAAAAGAGACATTTGTTCTTGTAAAGATGCAATAAAAATATAAATTGCACGTTTTTCTGTTAAATCTGAAATTTTTGGGACATTTTCTAAAAGATAAGAAAGCGATTCTTCTATGCTATCTTTTTTTGTTGCTTCAAGTGTAATATCTTTTGCTTTTAAATTTTGTGCAAATAAAATAGAAAAACTTACTAGCATGAAAAAAGATAAACATAGATTTTTTTTATTCATTATTTTTTTGCTCCGCAGATTCTGTTTTTATTATAGTTTGATTATTTTCTTCTCTTAAATTTGATTTCTTTTTTTGAAAAATACTTTTTTTATGTTTTTCTTTAAGATTTTTTATTTCTTGTTTTATTTCTTTATCTTTTTTTTCTGACTTTGATTTTACAGGAGTTTTTTCATTTGAAGTTGGTGTTCTTAATTTTGCAATTAAAATAACTAAAAGTGCAATTATAACTCCAGCGGCAAATGCAATAAATGCTAAAGTTACAACAGGAACATCTGTGTAAGTTTTAAAAAACCAAAAAGTACAAGAATTTGAAATGTTTAAACCAATGAAAAACGCTAAAAAAATTACTACCAAAATAAGTAAAATTAAACTAACTATCATACTTCAATTTTACCAACAAAATTGATATATTTCAATTTATGAAAACTAATCTAAAAAATAAAAATGCTTTTATAAAAATTTTTGCAATTGTTTTGATAATTCTTTTTTGTGGTGTATTGTTTTTACCAGAAGATTTTTTCTCTAAAAAAAATGCATCTTCTTACACTTATAAACAATTTTACGAAATGATTGGAGAAGGAAAAATTCAATCTGTAACTATAAAAGAAAATCAAATTGATTTTTTTATGAAAGATAATCCAAAATCAAAATTTAAAGTTCAAAATCCTTCTTCGCAAACTTTAGAAGAATATCTTTTGATGAATGATGTTAAAATTTCAAAAATAAATTCTGCAGATGATATAATTTCTACAATTTTTGATGTTATTTTTTATTTAATCTTTTTTGTTGCAATTTTTTTCGTTTTTAGAAAATTTATCAGTCCGAATACTTTTAAAGTTCAACATAAAAGTGGCGTAAAATTTGATGATGTTGTTGGAATGGAATCTTTAAAGCGAGATATGAAACAAGTTATAGAAATTATGAAAAATCCGACTGAATATGCAAAAAAAGGAATTCGTATGCCAAAAGGCATTTTGCTTGAAGGTGCACCTGGAAATGGAAAAACTCTTTTTGCAAAAGCTCTCGCTGGAGAATGTAAAGTTAATTTTATTCCTGCAAAAGCAACTGATTTTGAAAGTATGTTTATGGCGATTGGTCCGATGAAAGTAAAATTGCTTTTTAAAAAAGCTAGAAAAAAAGCTCCTTGTATTGTTTTTATTGATGAATTTGATGGAATTGGAACTGTTAGAAATTATTCTGGTTCTGCAATTGAAACTGAAAACACAAGAATTGTTACAGCACTTTTGAATGAACTTGATGGATTTGAACGAACTGATGGAGTTTTAGTTTTGGCTGCGACAAATAGCATTCAAGCGTTAGATTCTGCTTTGATTCGTCCTGGTCGTTTTGATTCAAAATTTAGAGTTCCTTATCCAGATTTTGAAGCACGCGAAAAACTTTGTGAAATGTATTGTAAAGAAAAAAAATTAGAAGATGATGTTAAATTTTCTGTTTTAGCAAAACTTTTTGATGGTGCATCTTGTGCAACAATTGAATCAGTTTTAAATAGAGCCGCTTTAATTTCTAGTCAAAAAGGAAATGATAAAATTTCTCTAGTTGATATTCAAAATGCATTAAAAGAAAATTAAGTTGCATCTGCAAGTTCTTCCCATCTTGCGTATTTTTCTTCTAAAAGTTTTGAAATTTTTGCATAATCGGAACTTGCTTTAGAAATAATTGAAAAATCTGAAGACGACATTAATTTTTCTTGCTCTTTGAGTTCATCTTCGAGTTTTGGAATTTCATCATTTAAAAGTTCAAATTCTTTTTGTTCTTTAAAAGTAAGTTTTTTCTTTTTGGAAGTTTCATTTCTTTGTGCAGATGATTTTTCATCATTATTTTTTTCTTTTTCACTTTTTTTAAGTTTTTCTTCTCGCAGTTTTTCTTCCCGATATTCAATATATTCTGAACATTTTCCAACAAAACCAGAAATATTGCCATCATCTTCAAGAATAAAAAGTGAATCTGCACATTTATCCATAAAATATCTGTCGTGACTCACTAAAAGAAGACAACCTTCATATTTCATTAAAAATTGTTCTAAAATATTCATTGTAAAAATATCAAAATCATTTGTTGGTTCATCTAAAATTAAAAAATTAGGATTTTCTAGTAAAAGTCTGACCAAATAAAGTTTTTTCTTTTCTCCACCAGAAAGAGTTGAAACTGGAGAATATTGAATTTTTCCTTCAAACCCAAATTCTTCCAAAAATTTAGAAGCACTAACTTCTTTTTGACCATCATTTAGTGTCATATGTTCAGCAGTTTCTTTTATATATTCTAAAACTGTAAGATTTGTATCTTTAAAAATTGGATTTTGATTAAAATAACCGAATTTTGTATTTATTCCAACATCTACAGTTCCGCTATCTGCTTGTAAATTTCCTGTGATGATATTTAAAAAAGTTGATTTTCCTGAACCATTATCACCAAAAATTCCGATTTTTTGACCTTTTGTAAATTTGTAAGAAAAATTTTTTATAACGGGGACAGACCCCTCACCATTTTTAGAAAATCCTTTTGGATAATTTTTTGAAATATTGTGAAGTTCTAAAACTTTTCCACCAAGTCGCTTTCCTTTTACTTCAAAAGTAAAACCTTTATCTTGTTGAAATTTTTCTCGATTTATAAGTTGTTCATCACGCTGAATTCTTGCTTTGATTTTTGTTCCTCTTGCACAAGGTCCGCGTAAAAGCCAATCTCTTTCAAATCTTAAAACACTTTCTATTCTGCGTTCTGTATTGATTTCTATTTGGAGTTCAGTTTCTTTTTTTTCAAGATATTCTGAATAATTTCCGACATAAAGTTTTAATTTATTTCTTGAAAGTTCATAAATATTGTTACAAACGGCATCTAAAAAATATCGGTCGTGAGTTACCATTAAAACTGAACGTTTTGTATCATGTAAATAATTTTGTAACCAAGTGATTGTTGTAATATCAAGATGATTTGTTGGTTCGTCTAAAAGTAAAAGTTTTGTATCTTCCACTAAAACTTGAGCTAAAGCAACTTTTTTTAACATTCCTCCGCTTAAAGTTTTCATTTTTCGTTCTAAATCTGTAATTCCAAGAGTTGTCAAAATTGAACTGATTTGGCTTTCATAATTCCATAAATCTAAATTGTCCATTTTTAACATAATTTCATCATATTTTTTTTGAAGAGAGTCTTTTAGTTTTGAATTTCCAAGTTTTGTACAGATTTCCAAATATTCGTTTATAATCTCTAGTTTTTTTGATTTGCTTTTAAAAATATGTTCACGAATAGAATCTTCTGGGTCGTAAGAAGGATTTTGTGGCAAAAAAGAAATTCCAGCTTCTTTATTTATAACGACAGTTCCTTCATCGGGAGTTAAAATTCCTGCGATTGTATTTAAAAGTGTTGATTTTCCAGTGCCATTTCGTCCAATTAATGCAGCTTTTTCGCCTTCTTGAATTCCAAAAGTTACGCCAGTAAAAAGAGGTTTTTCTCGTCCAATTTTAGAAAGATTATTTATAGAAAGAAGATTCATAGTGTGTAAAGTATAGATTATTTTTGTTTTTGGAGGAAGTACGTTTCTACAAGCAACACAGTCATTCAAGACCTGCGACGTTTGCGAATCAAACTCGAGTGTTGGTTGAGGCTCTCGAAACCCGACACGTGAATCTTTCTGTACAGATTGATTAAAATTTTGATATGTTGTAAATCTTAACGTATGGCTTTAAAAAAATCTAAAACGAATCAGAAATCTAAAAAATCAAAATCTAAAAAAAATAAAAAATTAAGTGTTTTAAGAACTTTTTTTATAATTGTAGTTTCTCTCTTGGTTGTGGGTTGGTATTTTTGCGGAAAACCAACTCTAAATTCTGAAAATGATAATTTTTCTCTTGAACAAACTGAAGAACCTTTAATAAACAAACTTACTCAAAAAGAAATTGTACCATTTAAAAATAAACAAGAAGTTGTAAAAAGTGAAGATGCAAAATCATCAGAAAAAAAGTTTGAAAAAGAAAATATTTCTGAAAAAACGCAAAATTCTTCTAAAAATGAATATTCTTCGGCAGATGCAGATTTAAATCACGCAGAAAATTCACCTTTATTTTTTGGAAATCCGAGCGATGCTTTATCTGATACAAATTTACAATCAAATTATTTAATGCAAAAATCTCAATATTCACTTTCTTATAATAAAGATTTGCTAATTCCAAATTGGGTTGCTTGGCATCTTTCTTCTGCCGATATAAATGGCCCTGCTGAACGTGGTGATGATTTTAGACCAGATTCTGATTTGCCTTCTGATTGGTACGGCGTAAAAAAATCTGACTATCAATATAATAAATATGGATTTGACCGCGGACACGTTTGTCCTTCCGCCGATAGAACTTCAACTCAAGATGATAATTCAATGACTTTTCTTATGACAAATATGGTTCCTCAATCTCCTGATAATAATCGCGTGATTTGGATGCATTTTGAAAATTATGAACGAAAACTTGTTGAACAAGGAAATGAACTTTATATTATTGCAGGTCCAAGCGGAAAAGGCGGAACAAGTGGAAAAGGAACTTTTGAAGAAATTCCAATCACATTAAAAAATGGCGAAGTTCTAAAAATGCAAGTTCCAGCGTATACTTGGAAAGTTTTAATTGCAATTCCAGAAGGTGATGATGATTTGAACAGAATTTCTGAAAATTCTACAGTAATTGCTATAAATGTTCCAAATAAAATGGGAATGGGAAAAACTGGCGATTGGGAACAATTTATTACAAGTATTGATGAAATTGAATCTCAAACCGGTTATGATTTTTTTGAACTTCTCCCAGATTCTATAGAAGATATTCTTGAAGAAAAGGTTTATTCGTATCAATGATAAATTTTTTAGCAAAAATTTTTATAAAAAATTCCTCAGATTTTAAAGACAATTCTGTTCGCGAAAAATATGGAATTTTGTGTGGAATTGTAGGCGTTTTTTTTAATTTAGTTTTGTGCGTTGTAAAATTTATTTTTGGAACATTATCATCAAGCGTCGCAATGGTTGCGGATTCTATAAACAATCTTTCTGATGCGGCAAGTTCATTTGTTCAAATTTTGGGTTTTAAATTTGCCGCAAAAAAACCAGATAGAGAACATCCTTTTGGGCACGGAAGAATTGAATATATTGCAGGGCTTGTAATTTCATTTTTTATTCTTTATATGGGAATAGATTTAATTCGTCGTTCTATCACAACTATTTTTGAACCACAAAAAGTTGAATTTTCGTATATTTCAATCATCGTAATGATTATTGCTATTTTTGTGAAAATTTATATTTATTTTTATAATCATATTATTGGAAAAAAAATTGAATCTATAGCGATGGAAGCAACTGCAAAAGACAGTTTAAGTGATGTAATTGTAACAAGTGTTGTCGTTGTAAGTATGATTTTATCAAAATTCACAAATTTTCCAGTTGATTCATTTAGCGGAATTTTTGTTGGAATTTTTATTTTTAAAACAGGTTTTGAATCTGTAAAAGAAATTGTTTCTTCTCTTTTAGGAAAAGCTCCAACTCAAGAACTTGTAAATCAACTTGAAGAAATTGCATTATCTCATAATCCAATTTCTGAAATTCATGATGTTACAATTCATGATTACGGTCCTGGAAGAAAAATGATAACTTTGCATGCCGAAGTTCCTGGAAATATGAATATTTTTGATTTGCACGATGCAATTGATGCTGCGGAAGAAGATATTGCGAAGAAATTTAATTGTCAAATTTTAATTCACATGGATCCTGTTGATGTTGAAAATAAAAATCTTGAAAAACAAAAAGAAATTATAAAAGAAGAAGCTTTTAAAATTAATCCAAAATTAAAAGTTCATGATATAAGACTTGTAAAATGTAGTGATGGAACAAAACTTTTTTTTGAATTATTAAAACCTGCAGATTTTAAAATGTCTAACGAAGATTTAAAAAATCAAATGATAAAATCTGTTCAAGAAAAACTTCCAAATGTAGAATGTATTTTGAAAGAAATAAATTTAGCTTATTTATAAATTATTTTTTTCTTTCATACATGACATATTCATATTGAATTTGATTTTCTTCTTTTTTGTCCAATAAAAATTTATGCCAAAGGCCATCTAGTTGCGGAAAACTTTTATCACCATCAAAATCTTGTAAAATTTCTGTTGCATAAATTTTATTTGCAATTGGTAAAGTTTGTTCGTAAAGATTTTGACCGCCACAAATTATAATTTCGCCGTCAGTTAGTTTCATCGCATCATCAAGCGAATTTGCTAAAAGACAACCTTCTGGAGCAGTTTGCATAGTTTTTGAAAGAATTATTATTGTACAATAAGGAAGAGCGTGTCCAATTTCGTCAAAAGTTTTTCTTCCCATAATAATTTTTTTTTCTGCACAAAGTTCTTTAAAATGATTTCTTTCTGAAGGAAGATTCCAAGGAATTTGTCCATTTTTTCCAATAATTCTTCCATTTTTTGTATATGCTGCAATCAGTGTGATTCCTGCTTTTTTATCTTGTTTTTTTGTTTTAAAAAATCTCATTTTACGCTTCTACTTGTACAAATTGTGCAACTGGTTGTTTTTGTGCATAAACACTTCTATTATGTTTGTAAGGATTTTTTAAACTATTTAATTGCGTTCTGATATTTTCGATATGAGTTCTAAGAAGTTCACGATTTACTTCATTTTGTTTTAAAACTTTTCTTTGTAAATCATTTAAATCATTTTGAATTTTAGTAATATCTTCATCATCATTATTTTTTGTAAGATTTTTTTCGTTAGACTTTTTATACAATTTTGACATTGGAACAATAACTTTTTGAAGATTTGAAAGATTTTTTACAACTTGCTGTTCAAGTTCTGTGTGAGCAATAAGTTTTTCTGCATCTTCGGAAGAAATTGAATCTTGTTGTTTTTCTAAAACTGTAAGATATTCTTGAAATTTTGTACGTTGTTGCTCTAAAAGGCTTTTGAATTTATGTAAAATTGCAACTCTTTCATTTAATTCTTCGTTTGTAATCATAATTTCCTCCAAAAATTAATATTCGATATTTAAAGTATTTGTGATTTTTGCCGCAGGTGCATTTGCTGTACTGTTAGAAATT
This sequence comes from uncultured Treponema sp., assembly GCA_964410365.1. GTDB lineage: Bacteria > Spirochaetota > Spirochaetia > Treponematales > Treponemataceae > Treponema_D. The sequence continues at coordinate 91,981 of CAYPGB010000004.1, read as the reverse complement.
GTTCTCCAAGATTCAGTTAGTTCATTTAGCATTTTGTAAATAAATTGAAGTTTTTCTTTATTATGTTTGATAGAAGCATCCATTAATTCTTCATTAAAATAAACATAAAGCGACATTAAATTTTTTGCAATTTCTCCACCTTTTTCCATATCCAAAGAAACTTGCAATTCTGTGATTATTGCTTGAGCTTTTTGAATATGAATTCCATATTTTTCGATATTAGATGCTTTTATTTTTCCTGTTGGTTCAAATAAATTTATTGCAGATGCAATTTGTTTTACTGCTCCTTCATAAAGCAAAACAACTAATCTTCCTTGACTTGCAGTGTTTACATTTGTTTTTTGATAAGCATTGTAAGCATTTTGAAAACCCATAACAAACCTCCCAAGAATATAGTATGGTACTTTTTGATTTTCGGATAAAAAAATATATAGTTTAGATTTTTTTATTTTTTAGAGAAGAAAATTTTATATTTTTGTATTGTGTTTGGATTTTTTCCTCTTAGTAATATCAATTTTGGAAATTTATTTTTAGAATCTCCGTATTTAAATTATGGAATTGGAACTTTTTGGGATACAAAAAAAATCTTAATAAAACTAGTTTTGAATAAAAAGTTACGTTTTCATTTCCTATTTATGACAAAAAAATTTCATTAAAGATTAATTTTGATGTTACAATAGGTTTTATTTGGTGATATTTTTATAGAATTTTTATCATCTTATTAGTATATTTATAGTGAATATCTAAAATAATTTTAGTGATATTAAATTTTATACAAAATGGAATTTTTTATGGCAGAAAATCAAGACAAGAAAAAAAATACTAATAAAAATGATGATGATCCTTATAAATTTTTTAAATTTGAAGGTCCTAAACAAGATGATAATAATGATGATGATAGCGGAAATAATAACAAAAAGAAGAAAAAATTTTCTTTTTGGCCAATTGCTATAATCACTCTTCTTGTAATAATCTTTTTAGATTTATTTGTTCTTCGCAATTCAGATGGTCCTTCAATCAGTTTTTCTGAATTTAAAAAATATATAGATAACGGTTTGATTGTAAAAGTTGAAATTGGAGAGTCATATTGTATTGGATATGGTCCAGAAGTTACAATTAAAGATTCTGAAGAAAAAGGCATTCAGCTTTTTAAAAAAGACATCGTAACTAGAAAACAATATAAAACTTCAAGCGTACTTTATTCTGGATTTATGGATTTTTTGGATGAAAAAGGGATTGAATATAGTTTTATAGAAAAAAAATCAAATTATTTTGTTCAATTACTTTTAAGTTGGATTATTCCTTTTGCACTTATTTATCTCATTTGGTTTTTAGTTATGAGAAAAATGGGTGGTGGTTCTGGCGGTGGAATCGGAAGTATTTTTAGCGTTGGACAATCTCGTGCAAAAGTTGTTGAAGAAGGAAAAATCAAAACTCGTTTTTCTGATGTTGCTGGTGTTGATGAAGCAAAAGAAGAATTAATGGAAGTTGTAGATTTTCTAAAAAATCCTAAAAAATACACAGATATTGGTGGAAAAATTCCAAAAGGCGTTTTACTTGTTGGTGATCCTGGAACTGGAAAAACTTTATTAGCTCGAGCGGTTGCAGGAGAAGCAAATGTTCCATTTTTTAGTATTTCTGGTTCTGACTTTGTAGAAATGTTTGTTGGTGTTGGTGCTAGTCGCGTTAGAGATCTTTTTAAACAAGCAAGAGAAAAAGCTCCTTGTATCATTTTTATTGATGAAATTGATGCTTTAGCAAAAAGTCGTGCAAACGGATTTAGTAGTAATGATGAACGAGAACAAACGTTAAATCAACTTTTAGTTGAAATGGACGGTTTTGATAATGATAAAGGTTTGATTGTTCTTGCCGCAACAAACCGAGTTGATGTTTTGGACCCAGCCATTCTGCGACCAGGAAGATTTGATCGTCAAGTTCCAGTTGAAAAACCAGATGTAAAAGGAAGAGAAGATATTCTTCGTATTCATGCTAAAAATGTAAAACTTGATAAAGATGTAGATTTTGAATCTATTGCACATGGAACAACTGGTTTTGCTGGTGCAGATTTGGCTAACGTTGTAAATGAAGCTGCTCTTTTGGCAGTTAGAAATGGTCGCAAAAAAGTTACAATGTCTGATTTTGATGAAGCAATTGATAAAGTTAGTATCGGATTAAAGAAAAAATCTAGAAAAGATAATAAAAAACAAATGCGTCTTACATCAGTTCACGAAACTGGACACGCTTTAGTTGCTGCATTTACTCCAGGACACGAACCTGTAAATAAAATAACAGTTGTACCTCGTTCACACGGAATTGGTGGATTTACTCAATATCGCGAGGAAGAAGAAGAAAAATTCTGTCTTACTAAAAAAGATATGATTAATGAAGTTGATTGTATGCTTGGTGGACGTGCGGCTGAACAAATTATTCTTGGCGATATTTCTACAGGAGCTTCAAATGATATTGCTCGTGCAACAGATATTATCAAACAGATGATTACAACTTATGGAATGTCTGACCGTTTTGAAAATATGACTCTTGGAAAAGGAATTTTAGGCAATCGTGGCGGAGAACCAAATCTTATTCGTGAATATAGTGAAGAAACTCAAAATTATATTGATAGTGAAATTGCTCGTATGATGAAAGAAAGGTATAATTTTGTAATTTCTCTTCTTACAGAACATAAAGATTTACTTGAATATATTGCAAAACGCCTTGAAGATATTGAAACAATGGACGGAAAAGAATTTTATGATATTGTAAATGGCGAACAGCATTGTAAACAACTTGAAGAAAACGCTGGAAAAGAAGTTGAAAATTCTTCTGAAGATAAAAACGACGCTAAATAGACATTGTATTTGTTTCACGGTATAATTGGAACTTATGAAAAAATCTTTAGTTTTTATTAGCGTTCTTTTATTTAATACATTTGTTTTTGCACAAGGCATTACAACTGCAAGTGCTTATTTTAAAACTATTTCAGAATATTACGCTACTTTAAAAGATTATGTTGTCGATTTTGAAATAAAAATTGATAGACAAGAAACTGCTGGAACTCTTTCTTACAAAGCACCTGATTTAGTTCGTTTGGATTATTCAAATCCGGAAGAGCAAGTTATTGTTTTTAATGGAGATAATTTAACAATCTATCTTCCAGATGCTCCAGCGGTTTTACAACAACAAATTGTTTCAGATTCAACTTCTGCCGCAACTTTAGGTTCTGCACAAGGATTATCTCTTATGTCGCGATATTATTCTGTTGCGTATGAAACTGGGCAGGCAGCAGAGCCTTTAGAAGAAGGTTCTGACGAAATGGTTGTAAAATTTATTCTTACAAGAAAAAATTCTTCAGAAGCATTTCGTTATATAAAAATTTCTGTAAATGAATATTCAAAATTAATAAGAAGAATTGAAGCGGTAACTCCAAAAGGTGAAACTTTCTTGTTTAATTTTTATGAATATCAGTTAAATCAAGGTTTGTCAGACCAACGTTTTATTTATGATGCACCTTCATCCGCAAATACTTATAATAATTTTCTGTTTTCGGAGTAAAAAATGGAAAGTTATGGCGAAATTTTACGAAAAAAACGAGAAGATAAAGGTTTAGATATAAATGTAATTTCTAGAGAAATTTCTATTGAGCCAAAATTTTTATACGGTTTGGAAGATGAAGATAATGCTGTTTTTCCGGGAGAAGCATATTTAATTGGTTTTTTAAGAAATTATGCAAATTATTTAGATTTAGATTTTGAATATTTAATAAAACTTTATCACAATAAAAAATTGCAAGAATCTCCTGTGCCAGAAGGTTTACTCAAAAAAACAAGACCTCGTTTTATAATTCCATTAATTTCTTCTTTAGTAGCAGTTGTGATTATTATTTCTGTTGTTTTAGTTTTATTTTTTATGAAAAAAAATGCTAAAAATGATGAAGAAATTTTAGTTTCTGATAATAAAAAATCTAAACAATATGAATTATCAAATAAAAAATTCTCTAATAGAATTTATAAAGGAGATCAACTTCTTTTTCCAACTGAAAATGATGGAACAATCATCTTAACTGTAAGAGATACTTTGTCTTCTCTTGGAATTGACACTCCAATCGGAGTTCTTTATGTAGACCTTGCGGAAGAAGCGGAGCTTGATATAACTGGCGATAATATTTCTGATATGATTGTTTATGTTTCAGATATTTCTTCAACTGATGAAAGTCGTGGAGCAGAAGTTAGTGTTTTATTACGTCATGGAAATCATTTTACTGCGTCTGATACAGTTGACCTTTCTGATATTCCTCTTGCAAACGAACTTAATTCAAAACATCCTAGAAAAGTAATTTTAGAAGATAACAGAGCATATCCTTTTACAGTAAATGCAAGTTTTAGAGCATCTTGTCTTTTTAGAGATAAAGTTGATAAAGATGATTCAGTGGAAACTTATTTTTCAAAAGGTGAAATGTTTACAGCAACTCCTCATAACGGAATTCGTTTGTGGATTTCAAATAGCAATGTTGTAAGTATCACTGTAATTGCAGATTCAAAATCTTTTGATTTGGGAATGGGTGCTGCTGGTGAAGTTCTCGTAGAAGATATAAAATGGATAAAAGATACAGACGGAAAATATAAGTTGGTAGTAATTGAACTCGATTAAATTTTATCTTGACCAGCACGGATGTGCAAAAAATCAAACTGATGGTGAAATTCTTGTAACATATCTTACAAAAGAAGGCTTTCAGTTAACAAAAAATGCTGATGAGGCAGATTATATTCTCATAAATTCTTGCGGATTTATTGCTTCTGCAAAAAAAGAATCTATTGATGCGATTTATAGCATAAAATCAAATTATCCAAATGCAAGAATAATTTTAACAGGTTGTCTTGCAGAACGATATTCTCAAATGCTTTTTGATTCAATGCCTGAGTTAGATGGAATTTTTGGAAACGGTGATTTGTCTAAAATTGTAGAATTTATGCATCATTTAGAAAAAGAAAAACGTTATCTAAAAATTTATCCTCAAAAAGGAGTTTGTTTTGCTTTCCGAAATATTCTTTACAATTTTAAAGGAAGTGCGTTTGTAAAAATTACAGAAGGTTGTTCTCATCATTGTACTTTTTGTGCAATTCCTGTTATTCGTGGAGAAGTTAGAAGCAGAACTATTCAAAGTGTTGTAGATGAAATCAAAGAATTAATTTCTCAAGGTGTTTACGAAATCAATCTTATTGGGCAAGATTTAGCTGCGTTTGATGGTGGACTTGTAAATTTATTTAAAGAGATTTCAAAAATTGAGGGAGATTTTATAGTTCGTCCTTTGTACATTCATCCAGATAATTTTTCTCTTGAAATTGCAGAATTTATTTCTACAGACAAAAGATTTGTTCCATATTTTGATATTCCTTTTCAAAGTGGTGATAATAAAATCATAAAAATGATGAACAGAACTGGAACTTCAAAAGAATATTTAGAAAAAATAAATGGATTACGAAAAATTTTACCAAATTGCGTTTTAAGAACTACTTTTCTTACTGGTTTTCCGGGAGAAAATGATGAAGCTGCAGAGAATACTGTAGAATTTTTAAAAGAAATTCAACCTGATTGGTCAGGATGTTTTCCTTATAGTAGGGAAGAGGATACTCCGGCATATAAATTTAAAAATCGAGTTTCTCAAAAAATTGCAAAAAAACGTGCTGAAAATTTGGAAGAAATTCAATCAGAAATTACAAATCAAAAACTAAAAAAATATATTGGGCAAGAGTTAAAAGTTCTTGTTGAAGAAGTTATTCCAATGGCTGAAAATTCAGAAAATTCGGAAGGTCTTGCAATTGGAAGAGCCTGGTTTCAAGCTCCAGAAGTTGATGGTTGTGTCGTTATTCGTTACGAAAGAGATATGCAATCTGAAAATGATTGTGTAAAAAGTGGAAATGTTATACTTGTAAAAATTCTTTCTGTAAATGGCGTTGATTTGGATTCTCGTTTTATTTCTCTTGAAAAAGAATTTTTACCAAATAAAAATATTCAATTTTTAAATTAAAATCATAAAATATGGAACAATTAGAAAATTTAGAAGAATATCTTTCTTGTTTAAATGAAGAACAATTAGAAGCGGTTGTGCATTCAGGTTCCCCGTTATTAATTCTTGCTGGTGCAGGTTCTGGAAAAACTAGAGTTATTACTACAAAAATTGCGTATTTAATAAATAAAGAAAAAATCAATCCATATTCAATTCTTTCTGTAACTTTTACAAAAAAAGCCGCAACAGAAATGAAAGAAAGAGCAATAAAAATAGAACCGTCTGCTCAAAATTCTCAAATTAGAACTTTTCATAGTTTTGGTTCTTGGTTTTTGCGAAAATATTCAGAAGCGGCGGGACTAGAATCATCTTTTACGGTTTATGATGATGATGATATGAATATTCTTGTTAGAAAAGCGGTTCCTTCCCTTTCAAAAAAAGATGCAAATATTGTAGCTCATCAAATTTCGCTTTGTAAAGATTATTTTCTTACTCCAAAAGATGATTTAAGTATAATTGGAAGTGAATTTGATTTAAATAATATTTATGATTTGTATCAAAAAAGATTGCGGTCTACAGGAAATGCCGATTTTGGAGATTTGATTATGCTTCCAGCTCTCATTATGGATTCAAATCCTGAAATTGCAAATTATATTCATAATCGTTTTCAAGTTATTATGGTTGATGAATATCAAGATTCTAATATTGCACAATATAAACTTTTACAAACTTTAAGTGGAATTAAAGAAGGTTATAATAATTATGTTTGTGTTGTTGGTGATGATGATCAATCAATTTATAAATTTCGTGGAGCAGAAGTTCAAAATATTTTAAGTTTTCCACAAAAATTTCCAAATACAAAAATTATAAAACTTGAAAAAAATTATCGTTCTACACAAAAAATTTTGGAAGCTGCTAGTTTGGTGGTTGGACATAATAAAAATCGACTTGGAAAAAATCTTGTTGCACAAAAATCTGATGGAAAAAAGCCTGTTCTTGCGTTTTTGCCAGGTTCTGAAGAAGAAGCAACTTTTTGTTGTGATTTAATTTCTCAATCTAACAAAAAAGGTGGAAATTATTCAGATTGGGCAATTTGCTACAGAACAAATGCTCAATCATTAATTTTTGAAAGGCAACTTTTAAGAAAAAAAATTCCATATAAAGTTGTTGGTAGTTTGAAATTTTATGAACGTGAAGAAATAAAAGATGCTTTAAGTTATTTATCATTGTTTGCAAATCCAAAAGATGAAATTTCGTACAGAAGAATTGTAAATAAACCGCCAAGAGGAATTGGTGAAAAAACTCAAGATTTGATAATGTCTGAAGCTTTGGAAAATCAAATTGTAGATGGCGAAGAAAAATCATTTTATAAAAATCTTCTTGAAACTACAAAGATTTGTTCTGAAAAATTTTCAAAAAAAGCAAAAGAAGGTGTTCAAAATTTTATAAGAATTTTTGAAAATTCTCGTTCTGTTTTTGATGAAAAAAAATCACTTTCGGAATTTGTTCAAAAAATGATTTTAGACAGCGGACTTGATGAATATCATAAATCTAGCGACGAAATTGATGGAACTCAAAGACGTTTGAATTTAGAGGAACTTGTAAATAGTGCAAATCCATACAAATGTACATTGGAAGGTCTTTTGGAATTTTTGGATTCAATCAATTTAGATCGTTCTTTAGCACTTTTAGAAGATGAAGAATCTAAAAATTCAGTTACTTTAATCACTCTTCATAATACAAAAGGTCTTGAATTTAACAAAGTGATTATTACCGGTTTGGAAGAAGGAATTTTTCCTCGAAATGATAAAAACGGAATTGAACTAGAAGAAGAAAGGCGTTTATTTTATGTTGGAATTACGCGAGCAAAAGATGAACTGTATATCACTTCTACGGCAAAACGTGTTCTTTATGGTCGTTGGGAAATTATGCGTCCTAGTAGATTTATTCAAGAATCAAAAGACGCTTTTAGAATTATTGGAGCAATGCCTTACGCAATGTCTGAAGATGATTCTCCAAAAAAAGAATTGCTTGATAAATGGAAAAAAGGCGTTCAAATTTATCATGATGATTATGGATATGGTCAAATTATAGATTCTCGTTTAAATAAAGGTGAAGTTGTTTGTACAATTATATTTGAAAACGGTGGAAAAAAGACATTTTTACCAGAATATCAAAGTAAATCATTAATGATTGTAAGATAATTATAATTTTTCATTCTTTACAGTAAAGAATTTGGACAAATTTTATTTTTTATGTTAAAATATTAATCAGTCAGAAAGTAATAATAACAATAAAGGATTTTTTAATGTCAGACAAACGCTACAGAATAGCCTTGGTGATAGATTATATTATTTCTGATTATTCAAATACACTTCTAGATGGAATAAAATCTGCTTGTAAAGATTTTAATATAGAACTTTTGATTTTCCCAATTGGCGAACTTCATAGTGTTCAATATGCTTTTGATTATCAATATGTCGCTGTAACAGGTCTTTTAAATTCTTCAAATGTAGATGGAATAATTTTTGCTTCTGGTACGCAAATGCATTATTTAACAAAACCAGAACTTGCATCATATTTAAAATCGTATAAATTATTACCAGCTGTAAGTATTTCTGTTGAAATTCCAGGAATTCCTTCCATTACAGTGGATTGTGCTAATGCGTACAGAGAATTAATAGATAATCTTATAAATGTTCAAAAATGCAAAAAATTTGGAATTATGGGTGTTCGTAGTAATTCTAGTGAAGTTAGAACTCGAACAAGAATTTTAAAAGCTTTATTAGAAGAACGAGGTTTTGGGCAGAAAGATGTTCATTTTTGGAAAGCCAATTTTGATTATGGTGTAACAATGAATGAACTTGACACTTATTATAATGTTAATAAAAAATTCGACTTTGATGCAATTATTTCTTTAAATGATGAACAAGCTTTTGCATGTATCGATTTTTGTAAAAAACATCATTTTAGAGTTCCAGAAGATATTGTTATTGCTGGTTTTGATAATATAAAACGCGATGAACTTTTTTTTCCAACAGTAACTTCAATCGACCAAAAAGTTTTTGAACAAGGTTATACATCAGTTTCTACAGTAAAAGATATAATTGATGGAAAATCTGTCCAAAAAAATAAAGTGATTGATGCAACTTGTATGATTAGGCAATCAACAACAAGATTTGAAAATTATACTCCAGAAACAAACTATCTTTTTTATAAAAATTTGCATGTTGAAAGATTAGAAAATTTCAATACGATTTCGGAATGGTATCAAAAGAAAAATCAAATTTTCCAAATTACGCGTTTTTATAACGAAATGCAATATGATATGACTCAAGAACAACTTCGTAAACGTATTAATAATGATGTAAAATGTTTTGGAGTAACCGCTTTAGCAATTGTGCTTTATGAAAATCCTATAGAAATGACAACTCCTTTTGATTATTTTACAATGCCCAAAAAAGCTCATCTTTTTGCAACATTTGATTATGCAACTGATTATGATTCGACTTCTTCAAATGATGATGTGATTTTTGACCCAAATAAAGAGATTTTACCGCAAGGCTTTGTAAATTTTAATTCTGAAGGAATTTATGTAATTTCACTTTTTCATAATACTTTGCAATATGGGTATATAATTTTTAGACGAGGAACTTATGATATTGCAATTTATGATTTACTTTCAAAAATAATTTCTACAATTATTTCATCAGTTCATTCATTTATGCTTGTACATAATGAACATATAAAATTTCAATCAAAATATAATAAACTTGATATTATTGCAAATACAGATGAACTTACAGGACTTTATAATCGTCGTGGTTTTTATGATATAGGACAAACAACTTTGAAGTTTGCACAAGCAATGAATCAATCTGGATTAATTGTTTATAGTGATATGGATGGTTTGAAAAAAATAAATGATACTTTTGGTCATGAAACAGGCGATCATGCAATTATTGCAGAATCTGTTATTTTAAAATCAAATTTCCGTTCAAATGATGTTGTTGCAAGACTTGCCGGTGATGAATTTGTAATGTTGTGTCCAGGTCTTACAAAAGAAGTTTTTTCAAGAATAAAAAATCAAATAAATAAAGATTGTAAAAAATGGACAGAAAAAAATAAAAGTCCATTTTTACTTTCTATAAGTATGGGGTGTGTTGAATATCCTGCGGTAGGAATTGGCTATCAATTAACGCCACTTCTTTCTGAAGCAGATTCTATGTTGTATATGGAAAAGCGCAGTAAAAAAGCAAAATACGAGAATTAGTTTTAAAAAATCTCACTAATTTTTTCCTAGTTTTTAAATTACCAATCTCGTAAAATATAAGTTTGTCTTGGTCGTAATGTTATATCAACTCGACGGTTTTGAGCTCGACCTTCTTCAGTTTCGTTTGTTGCAATTGGCATTGTTCCACCGTACGCTTTGTAAGTAAACAAATTTTCATCAATTCCTTGAGAAATTAATGCATTCATAACAGTTCTAGCTCTATCTATAGAAAGATTTAATTGTCCAACTGGTTTGCCAACATCAGCGGTATGACCTTCTACAAGAACAGTGTATCCTTCCAAATCTAAAAATTCTTTTATTTTATTTCCAATAAAACCAATTCTTTCATTTTCTTGCGGAAGTAGAACATCAGAATCTGGATAAAAATTTAAATCAATTGAAAATAAAATTCCATCTCCAGTAGGAATTATTTCTAATCCTGGAACTTTATTTTCATAAAAATATGTTTTTACATCATCATAAACTACATAATAAGTGTTATCCATTTGAGGAACAGAAATATCATAAATAAGATTTTTTTTGTCCAGTAAAATAACAACTTTTCCCTGTTTTAAAAGTTCTACGTTTTCTGGAACTGTAAGAATTTTTAAAGCATCTTTTCTTTTTATGATTGGATCTGTTCTATTTCTTCCATAAACTTGCACGGCTTTTATATAAAGAGGGTCAGAACCAATTCTTTTTTCATAATCATCGATATTATCAGAATAGTGAAAATCAACTAATCCGTTTTGTTCTATTATATTTGGTTCTACAAAATTTTTTTCATAAAGAATATTCATTTCATCATCAAAAATTTGTGGAAAAAAGCAAGGATAAGTTTCGCTTTTTATATATTCTCCATGAACTGGAAGTTCGCCTCTTGCATCGATAATAATTCCTGTATACGCTCTTGAAGGCACAATTTCTATTGGTTTTTCGACTTCTGATGAAAAATTGTGGCGAATCAATTCTTTATTCAATAAATCTATATTTAAATAGTTTGTCGTAAAAATTTCTTTTGCATTATTTCTAAAAATATCTGCGGTTTTATAACCATTCATAATAAAATTATAAACTTGGTCTAAATTTAATCGATTTGAAATTACCATATCAGAAAGTGTTGAACGAGAATCTGCAAAAAGTGATAGCAAAGGTGGTTGGATAAGTTTTGGCATATTTGATTTTATTTTTGCAGAAGCAGTTTTTTTTCCAGAAGGCATTGTGATTTTTGATTTTTCTACATCTAAAGAAAGTTCTGAAACAAATTCTTTTGTAATCCAATTTATTTTACTTGTAGATTCCATACTTGTGTTTTCTGAATTTTTTGCAACAAGTGTTGAGTTTATACAAAGAACGATTGTAATAATAAACAGAATTTTTTTCATTTTTATACCTTTCCGTTTTTACTATCGGATTATTTTGAAGGAATATAAAGAATTTTTCCAATTTTAAGAATATCATTTTCTTTTATATCATTTAATTCACAAATTGATTGAATGGAAACATTATATTTTCTAGAAATTGCCCAAAGAGAATCTCCTGAAACAACTTTATATTTAAAAGGATATTCAATTGGTGTTAATTTTTTTAATGCTGATTTTGCACTTTCTTCCATTCCTAAAGGCAATCTAATTTGACTTGTTTTTGCAGGATGAGTTATTCCTCTTACAAAAGATGGATTTAAATGTTTTATAGTTGATTTTTCTAATCTTAACTCCAATGCTAATTGGTCTAAAGAATACGCTTTATCAACTGATATATAATCAAAAATACCATTTTTTTCGTTGTATAAAAGTTCAAATTCTTCTTCATGAGAAGGTAAATCAACATTATAAAAATCTGAATTTTCAGCAATATCTGCAATGGCAAGTAATTTTGGAATGTATTGAGCAGTTTGTTTTGAAATATAATTGTTTTCTGCCAAATACCAAAAATCTCTACTTCCAGATTTGATAATTGCTTTTTGCATTGCTCCTGCTCCACAATTATAAGCCGCTATTGCTAAAAGCCAATCTCCAAAATAATTATAATTATCTGTAAGTTTTGAAAGTGCTGCTTCTGTACTTTTCCAAGGGTCAAGTCGTTCATCAATAAAATCATCTAAAATTAAAAAAGGTTTTACCGAATTTGCCATAAATTGCCACATTCCAAGAGCACCAGATTTTGATTTTGCAGTAGTTTTATAATTTGACTCAACAATTGGAAGATATTCAAGATACGAAGGCATATTTCTATTTTGAAGAGCTTTTCTTACATAAAGTCTGTATTCCATTGCTTTTTCAAGGTCATTACGCAAAACAGATTGCCAAGTGGAAGAGAGATAAAGTTTTCTAAATTTTTCAACTTGAGGATTTTCACTAAAAGGGATTTCAACTTTTTTTTGTTTTTCAATCTTTTCTTCAATAATATTAGTTTGAATTTCGATTTTTTCTTCAATTAAAATTTCGTTTTTTAAATCATTTTCTTGTTTTTCTTCTATTGATGTATTTTCTGAATTTTCAATTTGTAATTCTTCGTTTTTTTTATCTAAAATTTCTTGAGAATATAAAATTGTTGAAAACAAAATGATTGAGAAAATTTGAAAAAAAATAATTTTAAATTTTTTATAATTTATTACCAATGTAAATTCCTGCCCATTCCCAATTTCCGTTAATATCAGGATCAAGAGGGTAGTTTATTTTTCTAAAGTAAAGATACCATACAGAAACGTATGTACTCCATCCGGTAGTTCGTAAATATGCTTCATTTGGATTTGATAATTTATCAAGAGTGTCACTATATCGAATTCGTCTTCCTAAAGCGTAACTTCGTAAAGAAAAATCTTCTTGAGAGTTTGCATCCATTTCGTCTTGACGCCAAGACATTGAGAAAAAATTTACCTTTGCTTTGTATTTATCCAAAGTTCGCCAATCATAATTTCTAATTGCTTTTTTGATTGCCGCTTCAAGTTCTGGAAGAGTTTCAAATGTCCAATCTTTTGAAGAATTATTAAAATCAACTAAGTGGCGTGCATTTTTATAAGCATCAGGTTCACCAGGAATTTGTATGATAGAAGCATCTGGTTCTTCCAAAAATAAAGTATAAGTTTTTAATGCTTGATTCCATTGATTATCTTTTTCGTATTCAAGTGCAAGTCTATAGTAAAGTTCCGTTGTATTTATATTTTGAGGAAATCGATTTATTAATTGATTAAAATAATTAATTCTGTGTGCAGGAGTTTTACTAATTTGAATAAGATTTTGCAAACATAAAAAGTGAATAGAATTTCCTTTTACAAGAAGATCGTCGCTAGTTTGGAGAATTCTGTCAAAATAATATTCTGCCATAGGTTCAGAACCTGTAGAAAGATACGCATACGCCGTCATCAAAAGCCAATACGAATTATAAATATCTTCAGGATTTTGCTCTACATAACTTGTTAAAAATAAAATAATTTCTTGATAATTTTTTTCTGCAAGAAGATTATTTGCCATTTGATTTATTGCTGTATATTTTTGTTGCGGATTTAATTGTTGCGTTTCTAGAATTTCTCGTAATTCTTCTTGAACAGATGATTTATCATTTTTTTCTGCATTATTATGACAACTAAAACTAAAAAGTGAAAAAATACAAATTAAAAGCAAAAAGTTTTTCTGCAATTTCATAAGTACAAATTTATCATAGTGATTTATTATTGTAAAGATTAGGGTTTATTTGTATTATTATAAGATAGATTTTTTTGTGGAAAAATTAATGGAGAAAAAAAGATTTATTTTTTTTAATATATTATTCGTTTTATCTCTAGTTTGTTTTTGTATTGGACTTGTGTATTTTTTTGGAAATCCTTTACAAAATCCTTCTTCCTTTGTTTTTTCAATTTGTTTGTATTTTCAACTAATTTTTGGAATATACGCAATTTTGTGGAGTATAAAAAGTTCAAATAAAGCATATCATTTATTTTTAGGATTGATTTTTTCTTTTTGGTCTTTTACTGCTTTGATTTCGTATTATTTTTTTCCGCAAATAATTAATATTTCTTGGCCAATTTATGGAATAGAATCTGGAATTGCATTATTTATTTCTGGTTTTTATAAATATAGAAAATTGAAATTTGGTTTTTTCTTTCTTGCAATTTGTTTGATTGTAATTTGTTTGTGGTATTTTTTGTTTACTTTTCAAATTATAAAATTGCCTTTTTTAAAAGTTGCAAAAATCACAACACCAATTTTCTTCTTTTTGATTGCACTTAGTTTGACTTTGTTTTTTATTTTTCAAAAAAATCATAAAAATTTTATGATAAAAGATGATGATCAAGGAACTTTTAGCGACGAAGAAATTGTGCTAGAAGATGATAATGATTTTGATAATTGATTTGGAATAAAAATTGAACAAAAAAAAGATTATTTTACAAAAAAGTTTTCTCATTTTTTTAGCATTTTTTATCTTATCAAATTCTTTATTTGCAAAAAAGAAAAAAAAATCTACAGAAAATTCTTCACTCGGAATGGCAACTACAACTTATCAAAATTCTTCAGAAAAAACTGAAGCATCAAATGAAAATGAAGATTCTTCTTTAATAAAATTGCCTTCTACAAAAAGAACTTATTTTTCAAAAATCGATTCAGAAATTATTTCACTTGTAGAAAAAGGTTCTCCAGAATCTTTACAAGAAGCAATGTCAAAAATCAGAAAAAATGAATCAGAATACACCGAAAATGAAAAAGTTTTAATTGCAATTTCTACAGAAATTATGAAAACTGTTTGGCCTTCTCAAAAAATAACTTGGAATTCGTTTGAAACAAATGATGATAATCCTTACATCGGTGCAATAAAATCTGCTCAAAATGGAATTTTTGACACAAGTACAGGAAATACAGATTTTTTTTCTACAATTTTGCCAGCTTTTGTAATTTTTAAAAATTCTTTTAATTCTGATGATTATAATTTGTGTAAAACAGCAATAGAAAATGCTTTGTCAATTCACCAAGATTCTGTTTTAGCAGTTTATATGATGGGGTTTATCTGCGAAAAAAATGATGAATTTGAAAATGCATTAAATTTTTATCAAAAAGCGTATGATTTAGACAAACCTGCACAAGAACTTTCTTTAGCTTATGCAAGAATTCTTCAAAAAACTGGAAATTTGGAACTTGCATCTTCAATAATGAAAAATTTTTCTTCAGAAACAAATTCTCTCGAAATTTTAAAACAAAAAGCATATATTTCTTTTTCTAATAAAGAGTATGATTTGGCAGAACAATATGTTGCTAGAGTTTTACAACAAACTCCAAATGATTTAGAATTTGTTTTATTTCGTGTAAAAATTCTCATAGAAAAAAAAGATTATATTCATGCAGTTTCTCTTCTTGATGTTTATGAACGCCAAAATGATACAAATCTTGACTATCTTATTTTGCGTGCAAAAGTTCAACTTGATTGGAGTAAAAATACAAATGCCGCAACAGAAACTGTTGAAAAAGCAATCAAACTTTATCCAGATAATTCTGAAATTCTTATGATTGCTGCACGAATTTCTTCTATGACAGATTCTCCTGTTGCTGGAAGATACGCTGATGAACTTTCCGAAAAAGTGCTTGAAAAAGAGCCAGATAATGTTGATGCTTTAGAATATGCTTTAAAAGGTCTTTCTCAAAGAAAAAATTGGAAAGAAGCGTACGAAATAAGTTCTCGTCTTGTTCAAAAAGAAAATTTTTCTTCTGATGTTGTAATTCAACATGTAAAAATTTGTTTGGAACTTGGAAAAAAATCAGAAGCATACGATTTTTCTAAAAAATTGTATAATGAAAATCCCAATGATGAAAAATTACTAGAAGCTTATATTTTAGCATATTCGCAAACAGGAAATCGTGATGCAGTTATAAAATATATTGATAATTTAATGGAAAATTCATCTTCCAAAGTAAAAAGTTTTCTTTATTTTAGAAAAAGTTTTTTAGAATATTCTGAAGATAACGTACTTTCTGATTTGCGTTCAAGTTTGATTTCTAATCCTCGTAACAGTGATGCACTTTTTAGATTGTATGAAATTTATTATGAAAAAAAAGATTATCGAAAAGCACAATATTATCTTAGACAAGTTGTCGCAATCAATCCAAATGATACTTCTGTAAAAAAATTGAATGAAGCACTTACAAAATTAATTCAATAAAATTTTATAAAACTTATTTTTTTAGGTTTCTCAGAATTGATAAAACGTATAATCAATGTTATACTTATAAAACTGATTTTAAATCAGAAAACTAACAATGGGATGGTATAAAAAAATGTCTTTTATTCCTTTTTTACAAGCTGCTGGAAGTGGAGCAAATTCTGCTTCAGGTTCATTACTCGGAAGTATTGTTCCTTTTCTTTTAATTATTGTTATTTTTTATTTCTTTTTAATTCGTCCACAGAACAAAAAACAAAAAGAAACTGAAAAAATGTTAAATGCATTAAAAAAAGGCGATAAGGTTATTACTATCGGTGGAATTCATGGTGTTGTTTCTTCTGTAAAAGAAGACAAAACAATTGTTTTAAAAGTTGATGAAAATTGCAAGATGGAATTTAATCGCTCTGCTATATCTTCTGTAGAATTATCAGATGAAGAAAAAGCAAAATTACAAGCAGAAGCAGAAGCTAGAAAAGCTGCAAAAGAAGCTAAAAAAGCTGAAAAACTTGCAAAAAAAGAAGCTAAAAAAGCAGACTCTTCAACAGACGTTGTAAAAGAACCTGAAGAAACATCTTCAGACGAAAAATAAAAATTGAGGTTTACACAAAGATGAACAAACGCACTCGTTTAGTGATTCTTGTTGCTGTAATTGCACTTTGTTTTATATTTTTATGGCCTTCAATTAGTTGGTACGGAAGAACTCCGAAAGAAACTCAACAGTTAGCATTAGGTTCTACTGAAAATATTAAAAATTATGCTGAATTACAAGCAGCAGAAGATGTTCGCACAATAAAAGCAATGGCAAACAAAAATCCTTCAGAAATTATTGAAGGTGATTATGCTTGGATTGCAAAAAAAGCGGCAAAACAATATAAGTCATTGGGAAAAGATGTTCCATCACCTATGACTGTAAAAGATGTACTTTCTATTTATGATTCGGAAGCAGAATTTCTTAGCGATTTACAAGAAAAATATCGTAGTGAAATTTTAAAAGCAAAAAATTACTATGATAATTCTGTAAAACTAGGTTTGGATTTATCTGGTGGTATGAATATTATCGTAAAAGCAGATTTGGATGCTGCAATTGCTTCTATGGGTGATGAAATTTCTTCAGAAAATATTGCTGAATATAAAAAACAAGCAATGGAAAATGCAATAGAAAATCTCACTAGTAGAATTGACCGTTTTGGTTTAACATCTCCAACTGTTCGTCAGCAAGGTGAAGATAGAATCTATATTGAAATTCCAGGTGCTGCACAAGCAGAAACAATTAATACTTTAATTATGGGAAAAGGTATTTTGAATTTCCGCTTAGTTGATATGGAAGCAACAAATCAGTTTAAAACTTATTATGCAACTCATCCTGCAACAACTTTTAATGCAGTTGGTGAATTGATGGATTCTTCTATTATTCCTGAAGATTGTGAAGTTTTAGGCGTTTATACAAAAGATGAATATGGTCTTGATGAACGTTATGATTGTCTTGTTGTAAAAAAAGAAATTGCTTTAGACGGAAGTCATGTAAAATCAGCAGAAGTTCATAATGATTCTATAACAAATCAAATTGAAGTTGGTTTTAAACTTGACTTAGAAGGTGCTCAGATTTTTGCAGACTTTACATCGGCTCATGTTGGTGAAAATCTTGCAATTGTAAGTGATAACAAAGTAAAATCAAACGCAACAATTAGACAAGCTATTACTGGTGGAGAAGTTTCTCTTTCTGGTGGTTTCAATCGTGAAGAAGCTGAAAATATCCAAAAAGTTTTACAAACTGCTTGGTTAAATGTTCCTCTTGAAGTTGAAAGTCAGCAAGTAATTGGTGCTTCTTTAGGTGATGCAGCAATTCGTCAAGGTGTTTTGGCAATTATCGTTGGTCTAGGATTCATTCTTGTATTTATGCTTTTATTCTATAAATCTTCTGGAATAAATGCAGTTGTTGCTCAAATCTTAAACCTTTACATAATGTTCTCTGTTCTTTCTGCATTTAATTATACGCTCACACTTTCTTCTATTGCTGGTATGATTCTTACAATAGGAATGGCTGTTGATGCAAACGTATTAATTTTTGAACGCATAAAAGAAGAATTGAGAGCTGGAAAGAGTCGTGCTGTTGCAATTTCAATGGGATTTGAAAATGCATTCTGGGCAATTATGGACTCTAACATCACAACCTTTATAGCTGCTTTATTCCTTGCTTGGCTTGGAACTGGTGCAATTCAAGGTTTCGCAGTTTCTTTGGCTATTGGTGTTGTTTCATCGGTATTTACGGCATTGTTTGTATCTCGCTTAATGTTCGATTTTGTTACAGATGTTTTTCATGCCAAAAAAGTAAGAATTGCCTGGGGGATTAAACAATGAAAAATATAAAATTCAGTAAAGGTTTTATTCCATGTGCAGTTGTTTCTACTGCAATTATTCTTTTTGGTGTTGTTGGTATTTTTGTAAAAGGAATTAATTTTGGACTAGATTTTAGACCTGGACTTATAGAAGAAGTTCGTGTCGCAGAACCAGTTGCAGAACTTTCATATAGTGGTACTGCAAAAATTTCAATAGAAGTTTCTGCTGGTCAAATGGATTTTATTATTTCTGGTGTTGGAGCGACAAACGAAACTCGTTCATTTAATTTTAACGTTATTAAAAATGTTGAACAATTAGCAGCAGAAGTTAATAAAATTGATGGTGTTGTAATGAATGTAAAAAATCCTTCTTACGATACAACAAAATTATTCTTGAATTCTGTAGAATCAAATCAACTTTCGGACACAATTACTTATATTTATCCTGCTGGAACTTCTCAAATTACAACTGATGATGTTCGTGCAGCGTTTAAATCTAATTCTATTGATATAAAACAATTAGGTTCTGGAGCAGATGCTTCTTATCAAATTCGTGCAAGCGTAAAAGGTGATGAAGCTCAGACTGATGTTCTTAGCGACATTAATGCTCAGCTTTTTGAAAAATTTGGAAAAGAGAAAGTTGCTGTTGTAAAAACAGATTTTATTGGTGCTGGAATGTCAAATTCAATTGTAATTCGTTCTATCATTATGATTATTCTTACAATTGTTTTAATTTGGATTTATGCAGCAATTCGTTTCCATTGGGATTTTGCATTGGGTTCTGTAATTGCCTTGCTTCATGATGCTTTTATTATGATGACATTTATCATTTGGACTCAGATGGAATTTTCAACAACAGTTTTGGCTGCAATCTTAACTATTATTGGTTATTCTATAAATGCAACTGTCGTAATTTTGGACCGTGTTCGTGATAATTTAAAATTAATGCCAGAAGCTAAGAAGTTTGATGATATTTTGAATAAATCTTTGAATGATACTTTTGTTCGTTCCATTCTTACAACTGTAACAACTTTGTTTGCTGTAATTTCTTTGTATATATTTACAACTGGTTCTATAAAAGATTTTGCTCTTGCAATGATTGTTGGTTTAATAAGTGGAATGTATTCTTCAATATTTATTTCATCAGGATTTATTAGTTTCTCTCGTAGAAATTGGAAATCTGAATATGGTGTTCATCATTCCTTAAAAAATACAAAATCTGAATAAAATAAAAATCGTCTTGGAAGATTAATTTTTCAAGACGATTTTTTTTATCATTTTCGCATGGAACGAAATTTTTATTTATCATCTTTGTCATAATCTTTTGTTCAAATATTTAAAACTACTTTTTATATACTTTATTCTGTGATAAATTCATCTATATGGAAATAATTAAATCTTCGGTGTTGGGATTTTGTTTTGGTGTAAAAAACGCTGTTGAACAAGCAGAAAAGTCCTTATCAGAAAATAATGGAAAAAATGTTTATTCTTTAGGTCCTCTAATTCATAATGAAAATTTTTTATCAGAAATGAAAGAAAAAGGTCTTATTATTGCTGATGATGATAAAATTGAAGAAATTCCAAACGGTTCTGTTGTAATAATTCGTGCTCACGGCGTTGAACCTAAAATAATAAATCGTCTTGAAGAAAAAAAATGTAAAATCATCAATTCAACTTGTCCAAGAGTAAAAGCAAGTCAAAAAATGGTAAAAACTTATTCATCAGAAAAAGAAAAAATTGTTTTTACTGGAGATAAAAATCATGAAGAAGTTATTTCGATTGCTGCGTATGCAAAAGATGATTTTTATCAAATTCAAAATTATGATGAAGCATTACAATTTCTAAAAAAAACTTCTAAGGACGAAAAAATCATTTTAATGAGCCAAACAACTTTTAGTCCTGTAGAATTTTCTAAAATTGAAGAAAAATTTCGTCATCATTTTAAAAATCTTGAAATAAAAAATACAATTTGTCCAGCAACGGAAGAAAGACAAAAATCTTTGATTGAATTGTGTAAAAAAGTTGATGGCGTTTTAGTGATTGGTGGAAGTTCTTCTGCAAATACAAAACGACTTTATCAAACTGCTTTAGAGAACTGTCCCCTCGTGGCTTTTATTCAAAATCAAAATGATATTCCAAAAGAATTTTTTTTGTTAGAAAAAGTTGGAATTACAGCAGGAGCAAGTACTCCAGACAAAATTATTTGCCTTGTTGAAAAAACTCTTAAAAATATGATATATTAAAAAAATGAGTAGATGTTTTGTAATGTTAAAACCTGGCGTAGTAAATAGACGCCTTGTAGGTGAGGTTATTGAGCGCCTCGAAAAAAAAGGATTAAAAATTGTTGGATTGAAAATGGTTCATCCAACTCGTGAATTAGCAGAAACACATTATGCTGAGCATAACGGAAAGCCTTTTTTTAATGAATTGGTAGATTATTTAGTTTCAGGACCAGTTATTGCTATGGTTTTACAAGCTGATGATTGTGTTGTGATTACAAGAAAATTTGTTGGAAAAACAAAACCAGCAGAAGCAGAACCAGGAACTATCCGCGGTGATTATTGTATTCATACTGCAAGAAATATCATTCACGCTTCAGATAGTGATGAAAGTGCAGAAAGAGAGATAAAGCTTTGGTTTACCGACAATGAAATTTTTGACTGGAAAGATTGCGAAGATGGTTGGTATTAATCTGGGCAAATTTTGAAATTAATATGAGAGCCTCTTAATATTTAGGGGCTTTTTTTTATTTTTTTGTCATTCCCGTGCTTAATATGGGAATCTTTTTTCGACTGATACTGTCATTTCTGTGTACCGACACGGGAATCTTTTTGGAGGTTTTTATGGAAAGTAAAAATGTTGGAATTATTGGTGGAGGAGCTTGGGGAACAGGCTTTGCACAAGCACTTGCTAGAGGTGGTCATAAAGTTCAAATTTGGGCGTTAGAAGATGAAGTTGTTGAATCAATAAACAAAGAACATGAAAATAAAAAATTTCTTCCTGGCTATAAACTTTCTAATGAAATTACTTGTTCAAATGATATTATTGAAGTTGCAACAAATAAAGAATTTTTAGTTATTGCATCACCATCACTTTATTTAGCAAATACAGTTGCAAAAATAAAAAATGTACCAAATATTGCAGATGGTTCTACAGTTATTGTTGCTCTTACAAAAGGTTTCGTTCCAACAGAAAACGGTCCAAAATTAATTTTAGAAACAATAGAAGAATCTCTTCCAAAAATTTATAAAGATTGTACAGTTTACGTTGCAGGTCCTTCTCACGCAGAAGAAGTTGCAATGGGAAAAATTACTGGATTAGTTGCTGCTTCCTTAAATCCTAAAAATTCAATTCGTGTGCGAGAACTTTTAAGAGTTCCTGGAATAATGTGCTATTCTAGTTTTGATGTTATTGGTGTTCAGATTTGTGCTGCTGCAAAAAATGTTGTCGCTGTTATTTATGGTGCAATGGATGCACTTTCTGAAACTTCAGATATTATTGGTGATAATTGCGAATCTTTGATGATGGCAGCTGGATTAAATGAAATTCAAACTTTAGGTTTTGCAATGGGAGCAACTCACGCAGAGACTTTTACTTCAATTAGTGGAGTTGGTGATCTTGATGTAACTTGTAAAAGTAAATATGGTAGAAACCGACGTTTTGGTCAAGATTTAATAAAAACAGATATGCTTTCAAAATTTAAAGATATAGATGATTTAATTGCTAATGTTGGAAAAATAGGCTATCTACCAGAAGGTGCAATTGCTTGTAAATATGCTTATGAAATTGGTAGAAAAAAAGATATAAAACTTCCTCTTACATATGCACTTTATAAAATTTTGAATAAAGAAAGTGATATAGATTCAGTTGTAAAGGAACTTTTAAGTTTTTAATTGCACAAGCGAGATTTATCGAGCAATCCGAAATATTTTTTATAAAAGCGAGGAAGAAAAATGTTAGAGAAATTGACAAACACATTTGGTGGAATAGTAAAAAAAATAAGCGGAAAGTCCACAATCACAGAAAAAAATATTGAGGATACCGTTGAAGAAATTAAAATGGCATTGCTTGAAGCAGATGTAAATCTTCGTGTTGTTAGAAGATTTGTAAATTCCACAATAGAAGAAGCAAAAGGAGAAAAAGTTCTTCGTTCTGTAAATCCAGGTCAGCAATTTACAAAAATCATTTATGACAAAATGGTTTCTATGCTTGGTGATACAAAAGTTGATTTACATTTAAAAGGCCCAGATACACAATCAGTTATTTTAATGTTAGGTCTTCAAGGTGCTGGAAAAACTACTGCCGCTCATAAACTTGCAGCCCGACTTTTAAAAGAAGGTCGCAAACCTATTCTTGCCGCTTGTGACTTAGTTCGTCCTGCCGCAGTGGAACAACTTTCTCAATTAGGAGAAAAAATTGGTGTTCCAGTTTATAAAGAAAATTCAAAAGATGCTGTAAAAAATGCAAAAGAATCCATAGATTTTGCTCGTAAAAATGGATACGACACTGTAATTATTGATACTGCTGGACGCCTTCAAATTGATGAAGAAATGATGGCAGAACTGATTAAAATAAAAAAAGCAACAAATCCTGTAGAAATACTTTTAGTTGCAGATTCAATGACAGGACAAAATGCAGTTGATATTGCAAAAACTTTTGATGAACAACTTGGACTTACAGGTGTAATTCTTACAAAATTTGATTCAGACGCTCGAGGTGGTGCTGCACTTTCTCTAAAAACTATTACAGGAAAACCAATTTTATTTATTGGAACTGGTGAAAAAACTGAAGATTTTGAAATTTTCCATCCAGAAAGAATTGCAAGTAGAATACTTGGAATGGGCGATGTTGTTTCTCTTGTAGAAAAAGCACAAGAAACAGTAGACGCTGAAGCCGCTCTAAAAATGCAAAAAAAATTGCAGAGAAATGAATTTACTTTGCAAGATATGCTTGAACAATTTCAACAAGTAAAAAAAATGGGAAATATGCAATCAATTATGGATATGATTCCTGGAATGAGTGGAGTTGATGCTTCTCAAATGGATTTTTCTTCTATGAAAAAAAATGAAGCTATAATTCAAAGTATGACATATAAAGAAAGATTAAATCATCTTATTATTGGACCAAGTCGTAGAAAAAGAATTGCAAAAGGTTCAGGAACAAGCGTTGCTGATGTAAATAAACTTTTGAAACAATTTGAAAAAACAAAACTTATGATGAAAAAAGTTAGCAGAAATAAAGGAATGCAAAGTAAGATGATGAATCAAATGGGAATAAATCCATCATCTTTATCGGGCGGAATGGGAAATCTTCCAAACGGATTGGATATGAACAGTTTAAAAGGAATGGATATGAAAAAACTTCAAGAATTAGCAAAAAGATTCCGCTAGTTCACTTTTATAACAGAAGCACTTCTTCCATCATTTGTATATGCTTTTTGTGGATTAGAACTGTCTAAATGAGATGTCATTCCTATAATATAATTATAATAATATGTTCCAGTTGTAAGAGGCAGTGCTAATTCATAAAAACCTGGAGAAGTTTCTTTTAGTTCATAAATCCATGGATCCCAATTTGTAAAACTTCCAGAAAGTCTTACTTTTTCTCCAGATTTACCTTTATAAACAAAATGAACAATATCATCTTTTGTCGTATTTGTAGCAAATTCAATTTTTCCAACATTTTCTATTTTTGAAAAATAAAGATTCATATTATCATCATATTCTTTATTTGGATTAAGTGGATCTGCTGCCCAAAGTCCATCAAAAACTAAGCGATATTTTATCTGAGAAATATTGTGTTGAATTTCATAACAATAAAAAAGATATGATTTTGAAATTTTTCCTTCTTCATCTTTTCGAGTCATAACTTCAAAAGGATGAATGATTTGATAATTTTCAAAATCAAACGCAATTCCCACAAAACGATTATTTGTATCCGCTGTAAAAATAATATAATCATCTGTAATAATTGGTTGAGTTGGTTTTTCAATCGTATGCAAAAGAGTGTCTAATTCATAATTTTGATAATTTACTTCTGCGGCAAAAAGTTTTGTCAAACAAATAAAAAATCCTATTATAAAGAAAATCTTTGATTTTTTCATATTTTTTTTATCGGCTAGTTGAAAAAAAAATAAAGAGAAATTTTGTAATATTGATTTTCTATAATCTTTAAAATAAACTTCTAAAGTCAATTTGTTTTTTTTCCGTTGATAAAAATAGGACTTCTTTAAAAAAAATCTTGTAATTTAGAATGAATGTGGGGTAAAATTAAAATAATATGCCAGGCTTAAGTCAGTTAAAACAATTTAATGATGATATTCTTTCTCTTGGTGATGAAATCTCTCTGCGTTCAAGTCGTGGCGAAAAACCTGTAAAAATTCCCATTCCAAAAGAAGTAAAAGATGAAAATGATTCTGAAGATTTTGTACTTGGAATGCCAGAAAAAGAAGCTCCAGAACAAATTTCTGATGTAGAAGATGATTTTTCAGATTTGATGGGAATTTCTTCTCCAAGCGAAAATAAAAACACTCAAACAGAAAGTCCAAGTTTTGAAGTTCCAGATATGTCATCTTTGCTTTCTCCAATGGCAAATGCAGATTCTAGCGAAGAAAATATGCCAGATTTATCTATGTTTATGGAGGAAGAACCTGAACCTGAAGAAAATATTCAAGAAGAAGAGCCAGAACCTGTTTCAGTTGCAGATTTGGGATTAGATGCGTTGCTTTCTGGAGCAGGATTTGATGTTCCTGAAGAAGATGATGAACAAATTCTTTCAGAAAATGATGAAACTTCAACAGAAAATCAAAATGATAATTTTAATAATAATTTTAATGATGATTTTAATATCGATGATATTAGCAATGTCGATGAAGTTGAAGATTTAGATAATTCTCCAGAAGAATTAAAAAATTCAGAAAGTGAAAATAATTTTGATAGTCCAGAAAATCCAGATGATTTATCAAATCTTATTGATATTCCAGAACTGAATGATGAAAAAAATGAGTTTAATGAATCTGAAAATGAAGAAAATTTAAATCAAGAAGAAAATAAAGAAGAAGATTTTTCTAGTCCAGAAGGTTTGTTTGATAGTTCAGATTTTGAAATGCCAGAAATTGAAAATAATGATTTTTCTGAAAATATTTCTACAGACGGCTTAGATGACATTGAAAATCCTGAAAATGAAAATCAAACATTGCAAGAAAATGATGATTCTTTAAATCTTGATGATATTGGCGATTTTGGAAATTTTGATTTTTCTACTACGGAAAATAAATCTGAAAATCAAAATGAAGATTTAGAAAAATCAGATGATGTTTTTGGTTCAATCGATTTTGGTGATAATCTTGAAACTGACAATTCTTCAGAAAATATTTTTTCATCAGATTTTTCAACAAACGAAGATGAAAACTCAAGCGAAGAACCTTCTTTTGATGAAAATGCACCAATCGAAGATTTTGATACTTCAGAAATGGAAGGTTTGGATTTTGGAATTCCTGATACAGATTCTCAATTAAAAGGTGAAAATTCTTCTCAAAATGACGATTTTTCTTTTGATGGTGATTTTGAAATTCCAGGATTTTCAGATGTTGATACTTTAAAAGAAGAAAAAAAATCATCTAATAAAAAATCTCAGAAAAAAAATGCAAATCTTGATGAAGCGGATTTTTCTGGAGCTGTTGAAGGCGATTCTCTTCCACCAAATACTTTGTCAGATTCTCAGTATAAACAATTTCTCAAGAATTTTAATGAATATCCGTTAAATGTTCGTCTTGCTTTTGAAAATTTTATTGTTCAAGATGAATTTACAGATGATGCTGAATTTGAAATAATTGAAAAAATTTTAAATAAAGCTCCAGCAAGACAAGTTGCAAATCTTCTTGAAAAAATGTTGGATATTTCTATTCCAGTTCCTCGTGATTATGAACATAGAACTGCCCAAGAATATGAAGCATATAAAAAATCACTTTCTTATCAATTAAAAAATAGAATTATTCCAGGTTGTATAGTTTGTGTTGTTATATTTTTAGCAGGTTTTGGAATTTTTAAATTTTGTCAAAATAATATTTATAAACCTTTGAGAGCAAATCATTTTTATAAACAAGGTTATGTTTTACTTGAGCAAGAAGAATTTCCTTCGGCAGAAATTAATTTTAATAAAGCAATTGAATATCGATATAATAAAAAATGGTTTTTTAAATATGCAAGAGGCTACAAAAATCATAAACAATATCAACGTTCAGAAAAAATGTATGAAAATATTTTGATTTGTTTTAATCATGATAAGCAAGCTGGACTTGAATATGCAGATTTGGAATTATATGAACTTGCAAATTATGAAAAAGCAGAAGAAATTGTAAAACGTCAAATTCTCGACTATCACATAAATGATAAAGATGGAATTTTAAAACTTGGTGATGTTTATTTGGAGTGGGGAACAGAAAAGGAACCTGAAAAACTAGAACTTGCACGAGAACAATATGCAACTTTAATTCAACTTTATAAATCAAATGATTTGTATGAATCAAGAATGATGAGATATTTTATTCGTACTGATAATTTGCATCAAGTTCTTATTAGTAAAACTCGTTTTGAAAATAGAGAAAAATCACTTTCTTCTGATGATTGGATTGAATTAAGTGGATATTTGTTAGATAAATCTTTTGGAGAAATTGCTCCTGCCGATGAAAATCTTCGTTATCAAATTTCTGGATTAAGAAATCTTTTGCAAACAGCAATAAAGACAGCTCCAGAAAATCCAATTGCTTTTTATAATATGGCTCGATATTACGTTCAAGTTTCAGAAAATTCTTATATTGAACCAACTCTCATAAAAACTTTGGAATATTTTGATAAAGCTACAAAACTTCGCAAAAAAGATATTTATAAATATTTAGATTCGTATAGACTTTTGGGTGAATATTATGTTTCTACAAAAGAATATTTAAAAGCTCAACAACAATTAGCGGAAGGAATTAGTCTTTACACAAGTCAGAGAGATAATGCAGGTCTTGAGGGTAATAAAAAAATCGGAAAAATTTATGAAGATTTTGCTAATTTGAAATATTTTATTTCTGGCGATTATGATGAAGCGTTGCAAAATTATCGTTATTCTGTTGAACTTGAAAATGATAATCCTTCTATTCGTTATAAAATTGGTTATATTCAATATCAAAAAAGTAATTATTCAGAAGCGTTGGGTTCATTTATGAAAGCTGGCAATGGAAATATAAAAAATAGAAATCTTATGCAAGCGATGGCAAATACACTTTCTCTTCGTGGTGATGATTATGCAGCTCAAGGTTATTATGAACAACTTTTACAAAATCTTGATGATGAAATTGCAGAAAGAAATCTTTTACTTCCACAATCAAATCAAACTGATTCTGTAATTGTTGATACTTATTTAAAAGCTTCAAATAATTATGGAGTAACTTTATATAAACTTGCAAAGAAAACAGGAAATAGCAATCTTAACGCTCAGGCAATTGTTCAATTTTCAGATTCAGTTCGTGCTTGGGATGCTTTAACTCGTAATCAAACTACAATGACAAGACTTGGCGGAAGTAATCTTGCAGAACAAAATATAAAATATATAAATAATCCAATTCCAGAATTTGAACCAGCAATATATATTGATATTAAAAAAACAATTGATGATAAAGAAAAATTTTGATGAAATCAAAAAGGATTTTGTATGCATCATAATATTCAAGAAGAAATTGTAAAACGACAAAGAAGAAATAGTATTTTTAAGGAATTATTCAGAAAATCGATACATATTTGTAGTTCATTTGTTCCTTTATTTTTAAAATATGCATATTTTCCAACAATAATTTTCTTAATTTTTGCTGTAGTTTTTTATACAATTTGCGAATTTTTACGTTTAAAAGGTCATTCAGTTTTATTTATTGGAAAAATAACAGAAATTGCCGCAAGAAAACGCGATGAAAATAAATTTGTTTTAGGACCTGTAACTCTTGTTTTAGGAATTCTTCTAGTTTCCATTTTTTTACCTTTACCTTCTGCTACAGTTGGTATTTTTGCACTTTCTTTTGGTGATGGATTTGCAAGTCTTGGTGGAAAATTGTTCGGTCGAATACAAATTCCTGGTTGTCACGGAAAAACTGTTGCAGGAAGTCTTACTTGCTTTTTTGCAGTTTTTGTTTCATGTTTTTGTTATTCAAAAAATTGTTTTTATAGTTTAATTGTTGCAACTTGTGCAATGTTTATAGAAATGTTGCCTTTAAATGATTTTGATAATCTTATCATTCCATTAATTATTGGTGGAATTTTTTATTACATTTCCCACATATAACGATTGTGAAGTGAATTTACATAGAAAATAGTTCCTACGCTCATTAAAATGCTTCCCAAAATAAATTTTAACAAATTTGTGCAACTAAACATAATTAAATAACCAAAACAAAGTAATGCGTATCCTAAAGTTAAAATCTGACTTGAATTATTTTTATGTTGAGAAATTGCATAGATAAAAATTGTAATGATATTTATAACTACAGAAGTTACAAAAAGCGTTTTTGAAAAACTATAAGAAATACTAAAATTCGGAAAAACAATCGATGTATTGATAGGAATGCATATTGTAAAAAAAGTTGCCGTTACAAAAAGCATAAGAAGATTTCTCTCTGTGTTTTGTCTTTCTTCCTCAGAAACAAAAATACTAAGACTTACCAAAGATAATGGTGCTAAAATTCTAGAAAGTAAAACGCTATTTCCCAATGCAAATAAAAATGATGAATATGCACCTTTTGTGTAAAAAAGTGAAATCATAAATCTTGCGGAATCAAACAAAAAAGAAGCTAAAAAAAGTAAAATATAGATAATTTCTGAAGATTGAGTTTTTTCAAATCCGAGCCACAAAGCAAGACTTGTTAAGAATGTATATATTAATAGAAAAAAAATTCCTAAAATCACAAAAATTGGATTAAATTTTAAAAGAAAATTTGATGAAGTTTTTTGTTGAAAATAAATTTCTGGATACGAAAAATTTTTTGTAATCAAATTATAAATTAGCAATGAAAGATTTATCAAAAGAATTGCAAGTGTAATTGCAGAAAAAATAATATTTAATCTGTTTCTTGTTTTTATCGTCATATTTTAAAGATACCGAGAAGAGAAATATTAGTAAAGACTTTTTTGAATCTTCCGAAAATCAAATAAGACGAGTATTTTTCTTAAGTGAAATTTTGTAATTGGGAGGAAAAATGAAAAAAATTATATTAAGTTTTTTGATTACAATATTGATGAGTTTTTCTATTTTTGCTGGTGATGTTGCAACTTTTGTGGATTTAGGTTTTACAGATGATGGAAAATATTATCTTTTTGGGCAATATGGAAAAATTGATAAAAAATTTCAAGGTTGGGCAGAAATTTATCAAGTAGATATTGCAAAAAATGATTATGTTGATGGTGGAGTTTTTAAAACAAAACCTTCTTCTGTAACTAGCGATAAAACTGGAAAAGAAGTTTTTGAATCACTTGAAGCAAAAAGTTATTTTTATTTAAAAGATTATAAATCGACTCCAGCAAATGCGGATCATATTCTTTATATTTTGGATGATGTAAATAAAAAAGGAACTGATGAAATTATTTTTACAGATTTTAGAGGTTCTAATTTGGATTCTCCAGATACATTTTATATAAAATTAAATCCAAGTTTTAACGGAAAAGGAAAAAATATAAAATCATCTTTTTATATAGATTTGGAAAAAAAGGATTCTGAAGGAAATATTATTTTTAGTAAAAAAGTTGGAACTCCAGAAATTTCAAGAAAAGGCGTTTATAATTACAAAATCGAAAGAATTTTTTGCGATAAAACAGAAAAAAATTTAATTTTTGTTATTGAAAAAATGATAGAAGATGATTCAGGAATTTCTGTTCGTTATATGATTGAAGCAACAAAATTTTAAAAAAAATCAAATTTTTTTGTAAAAAATAAACTTTTTTGTCTATATTATATTTAGAATTAATTTATTCACAAAAAAAACACACAAGTCTAAAAAGATGAGTGTGTTTTTTTTTTCATTATCGAGTTTTGTGTTGCGAAAAAATTACATTTGTAAAACATAACTTGATAATCTTATTTTAATTTTATTTGTGAGGAAAAAAATGGACAAAAAATTATTTATTTTTAAAAGATTTTTTTTAATTCTGGTACAAAGTCTTTTTATAACAGGAATTACTTTAGTTGCTGTAATTCCCTTTTCTTGTAAAATCAATTCTCAAGGTATTCAAATTATTGGTGGAAATTATTCAATTCCAAAATTACAAGAAATCAATGTAGAAAGTGAACAAATTGTAAAATTAAAATTTTCAGAAGGGGTAAATATCAAAAATCTTGTAGTTTCGCCTTTTATAGAAAATGTTTCTAATAGTACAGAAATTTCTTCTACAAGTGAATTGAGTTTAGCAATCAAAACTGCTACAGATAAAAATCACAGCATAAAATGTTCTACAAATTTTGAAGATGAAAATAAAACTGTAAAAATTATAATAGAAGAAAAAACAGAAATTGGTAAAAAATATGAAATTTATGGAGTTGTGGAAGATAAAATTGGGAATTCATTAACATTTTGTGTGCCTTTTAGTGGATATAATTCAAAAATTCCAAAAATTTTAATTACAGAAATTCATCCTGCAATGGCAAATCAAAATAATGATGAGAAGTCAAAAAATGTCAGAAGAGTGGAGTATGTAAAATTTTTAGCATTAACAGATGGAAATCTTTCTGGTTTAAAATTTTGTAGTGGACTTTATGGCGAGTCAAAAGGTTATGATTTTCCCGCTGTGAATGTAAAATCTGGAGAATTTTTTACATTGCATCTTCGTACAAAAAATGATGGTTGTATTTCTGAAGAAGGTGATGATTTATCTCTTGCTTTTTCAAAATATACTAGCGACAATATCCGAGATTTATGGATTTCTCTAGATGAAAAAACTGTTGGCGACAAAAAAGATATTCTTGTAGTAAAAAATTCTATTACTGGAAAACTGTATGATGCTTTTATGTATTCTGATGGAAGTTTTGAAAATTGGAGTAATGTTTTAAAAACAGATTTTACTTTATGTGAAGATTTTTCTAAAATTTATAAGGATTCTAAACCTGAAAATGCATTTTTTAGTAAAGGAATTGGAACAACAAAAGTTTTTGCACGAAAAAATATTTCTGAAATTTTAGAAAATGTTTCTCGTAATGAAAATTTTTCTTATCCAATAGAAAATTCATCTAGTTTTTGGGAAATGACAACATCATCACTTCTTTCGGAATAAGAAAACTATTTCCTGCTTCACTTTAAAATCTCAATTATTTATGATATATTTGTTTTTATGGTTGAATTATTAGCTCCAGCAGGAAATATCGAATCTTTGGATGCTGCAATTGGTGAAGGTGCTGATGCAGTTTATTTGGGTCTTAAAAGTTTTAACGCAAGACTTCGTACATCAAATTTTGCATGGAATCAGTTTGAAGCCGCAGTAGAAGCCCTTCATAAAAGAAATAAAAAAATTTATGTTACAGTAAATACAGTTTCTGAAGAAAAAGAAACAGAACGATTATACAGATTTCTCTCATATTTGCACGAAGTTGGTCCTGATGCATTAATTATTCAAGATTATGCAATTATGCGAATGTGTAAAGAATTTTTTCCTGATATGGAATTACATGCTTCAACTCAAATGAATGTTGAAAGTTCAAGTGCGGTTCGTTTACTCCAAAATGATGGTGTTAAAAGAGTTGTTTTAGCACGCGAATTAGGATTAGAAGAAATTAAAAAAATAAAAAATGAAACTGGTGCAGATTTAGAAGTTTTTGTTCATGGTGCACTTTGTGTTAGTGAATCTGGACTTTGTTTGTTTTCAAGTTTTCTTGGAGGAAAATCTGCAAATCGTGGAATGTGTACTCAGGCTTGTAGACGTTTTTATACAGCACAAGTTCCTGGAGGAATAAAGCAAGGTTATTATTTTTCTCCATGTGATTTGCAATTAATCGATAAAATTCCAGATTTGATTGAAGCTGGAGTAAATTCATTTAAAATTGAAGGACGAATGAAAAGTGCAGAATATGTTGGAAGTGTTGTTGCAGCGTATCGATATGTAATTGATCACTATAAAGAAGATAAAAAAGGTGCAATCGCTGCTGGAAAACGTATGCTTGCTTCTGATTTTGCAAGGTCAAAAACTTCTTATTGGTATAATTTTACTGATTACGAAGATTCTGTAAGAAATGCCGCTTCAAAAATTCTGAATCCAAATCAAGCAGGTGGAACAGGTATTTATCTTGGAAAAATTGCTGGGACAAAACCTGCTTCAAAAGAATTGATAAATGCATTTAAAGAGAATAATTTAACTTCAGAACAAACGCGTATTCAAATGGCTTATTTAAAAGGTGGAAATTATGAACCAGACCCAGGTGATTCCATTCGTTTACATAAAAAAGATGATACGGGAAGAGTTAGTCATAAAATCCGTTCTGTAGAAATTGAAGAAAATTCTGAAAAACGCTGGATTGATATTCCTTCTGGTTTTTCTGTAGGTGATGAAGTTTATCTTCTTCAAATAAAAACTGGTTCAAAACGTTATCCTCGTGTTTTGCCAAATGATATTGGAAAATATAGAAAACAGCCAAAAGATGAAATGCTTCCGATTTTAGATGTTACGCCTGTCCAAAAAAAAGAGCTTTCTTATTTCCCAGATGGAATTTATGTTCAACTTTCTTCAATTCCAGATATTTTTGTTGCTCAAGGAATTAATCCTGTAAGAATAATTATTGAATATAATTCAGAAACTTCTTTTGATTTATTAAATCACAAAACTGTTTTGCCTTTTTCCAGAAAACAGATTTATATTTCTTTGGACCCATTTTGTTCAGCTGCTTGTGAAGATAAATTAATTCAAGAACTTACTCTTCTTATAAAAGATGGATTTTCTAATTTTGTAGTAAATAATATCGCTCATATTCAAATGTTAAAATCTAAAAATGTAAATATGATTGCTGGACCATATTTGTATACATTTAATCGTTGGGCTGTAAGTTGGCTTGAAAATCAAAATATTGGTGCATTTATTATGCCTTATGAAAATTCTCGTCGTAATTTAGAAGCTACTTATGATGCAAATGTTCGTTCTAGAGTTTTGATTCCAATTTTTGCATATCCAACTCTTTTTAGAATGCGTTTTATGCTTCCAGAAGATTATGATTTTACATATTTTGAAGATAAAGAAGAAAAAGTTTTTAAAGTAGCATCATCCATAGATGGTTCATTTGTTATGCCAGAAGAACCTTTTTCTATTACTGATAAATTAAATTTTATAAAACAAGCTGGTTTTAATAAGTTTTTAATTGATTTTTCAAAAACAAAAATTACACGTGGTCAAATAAAAGCCATTATGTCTTCAATAACAAAAGGACAACCTTTACCAGGATGTTCGCGTTTTAATTGGAAAGATGGATTTTATTCTCCACAACAAATGGAAGAATATCGTCTTGCAAATGAAAGAGTTGCTACCCAAAAAGTAGCAACTCAAAAACGTGCAGGCAAAAAATCTGGTAAAAGATAAATTTTATCAGAAAGTTGCTATTAGAACTCTTCTCCTACTTCTATCGGTTCGTTTGAAATTTCTTCGTTTTTGTTTTCATCGGACGAAAACTGTTTGTATTCAACGTGTTCTGCAACTACGAAAATTTTAGACAAATAACCTTTCTTTTCGTCTTTCCATCGGTTTTGTTTTAGTCTTCCTACAACTCTAATGCCTCTACCTTTAACAGTTTGTTTCGCACACGTTTCAGCCATCTTGCCATAAGTTTCTACATCAAAATAAGAAACCTCATTTACACCTTCTCCGTTTTTATTTTTGTACCAACGGTTCACAGCAATCGGAAAAGAACATACTTTAAAACCTTGAATTGGTTCTGAAAGTTCACCTTGTTTTACAACATTTCCTTCAATAATTAAAGAATTTAATTGATTCATAATAGTAACCTCATTTTTTTATTTGCCGGCAAGAGCGAAAAAACGCTCTATATATATAATTGACTTTATTGAACGTTTTTGACAAAAATTTTGAAAAAAAATGAGAATTTTTTTGAGAATTTGTGTTTTTTTTATTAATTAGACAAAGTATCGTTTTTTCTAATGATTTTATTTTAACAAAAAAATATTACAATCAGATTTTCCCTAGCAAAAATGACATCATCAGACTCGCCTTAGAAAAAAATGCCATTATCGGGCTCTTGCCTGTCCTGCTAGACGGCAGCGATAATCCAAACAAAAGCTAATTATTAGAAAGTAATCTTAACATATATAAAATTACGTATTCTTTTAAAGATTTTTCTTCCTTAATTTTTTGCATATTTGGAGTTTTTACAAGTGTATTTGCTAAATTTTCAACACGTTCACGAGAAAAAGTTTGTGATGAAATTGTGTTAGCAACTTTTCTTGTATAATCTCTGATGAGAGAATTTACGTCTTCTGTAAGATTTAATCTTGCATCTTTTGAAATAAGTTTGTTCCATTGTTTTTCTAAAAAATCTAATTCTCTATCTACAGAAGACCCTTCTGGAATAATTTCTACTATAATATCTTTTGCTTTTGAAGAAATTATTTCTGCTTTTGATTTTTGTTTTTGAACAATAGGTTTTTCTTCTTTTTTGGGTTGTTCTACAACTTTCTGTTTTTTTCGATTTGCACTAAAAAGACTAATTATCCAAGAAATAATTGGAATTGAGTAAATTAATGGCAATCTTGATTTTGCATTTGCAAGAATTTGATTATTTTTTAACATTAGAAGTTCTTGATAAGATAAAAGATGTTGATTTACAAAAAGATGAAATCCTTCCATAGTTTCATCATCATCTTTTTCAAGAGCAAGAAGACTCATAAAATTTGCATTTAACAAAGCATATAAAACTGGAGAATGTTCTTCTACCATTTTATGAAGGACTTTTTCAAAAGCGACATTATCTGTCATTTCTTTTAGTTTTTCATAATTTAAAAGGCTATTATACCATTTAGCTTCAAGAGCTTTTCCAATTGAAACATTTGCTTCGTTACAAAGACGAACAACAACTTGAATTACCTTTTTTTTGTAAACATAATATCGTGTTCCAGAATCTACTTTAAAAATTAAAAGTTGAGGCAATTGATTGAGCGGACCTTCTTGTGTCATTCTTGTTAAAAATTCTTTTAAATCTTCTTCAGAATAAAGTCCGTACAAAAGTCTGCCATTTTTATCTTGAAACTTTAAAATTTGATTCATTGAGAAAAAATAAGGAGATTTTGCAAGTGATGCTTCAAGTTCTTTTAAAGCTTCTTCTCTTTTTTGTTGATTTTGAAATTTTTGCTTTAAAAAAGTAGAATGAATTTCTGAAATTTGAACAGATTGTAAAATATTTATATCTTCAATCGTTTTATCTTGAATTTTTGAAAAATCTTGCCTGATGTAGTAAAGAGTTTGATTCCAAAGATAATAATCATCACCTTGGTCAAAATCAATAAATTTATCATCTTGAGTGTCTACAAAATGAGTAAAAAAACTTTTTATAGAAATTTCTTTTGTAGGATTTGTACTTCTGAGTTTTTTTATAAAATAATCATGATATTCTTCTTTTTTTAATATTTTTTTGATTTTTTTCTGAGCGGTTTCCAAAAGAACTTTTATTGGAACAATTGCCGGAACCAAAAGAGAAGTCATTTCATTTGAAAATTCCAAAATATATAAATTTGGTGAGTTTTCAGGCTTTTTATTAAGATTGCTTATAATATAATCTGTAGCTTGTTTTTTTTCTATTATACTTTGTGGAAAATTTTTTGGTAAATCTGCAACAATTGGAAACGGAATTGAAATATTTGAAAGCATTTCTTTATATTTTAAAGCAACGACATTTGAAATATATTGAATACATATAATCGTCTTTCTGTTATTATTTTCTATAAGTCCAACAATATGTTTTTCTGAAAGTCCTGAAAGTTCTGCGGAAATTGTTTGACTAGAATCTCCTAAATATCTTACAAGAGAAGATTCTTCTTCAACGTGATGTTCTGCATATTTTTTTACATATTCACAAAATTCTCTAAAATCTATAAAAGGTGATTTTTGTCTGTTTGCATAGTGTTTTAAAATTGAACTTAAATTTGAAATTGTTGCCATACATTTTAATTATAAAGTAGATTTAAGATTTATAAAAGTAATGAACAAGTTAAATCATCATAAAACTTCATTGAAAAAAAATTAGTAAAATCATAATATGAAGTATGTTAATTTCAAATCGTATGAAAGGTTTACATCCATATATTCCGGGTGAACAACCTAAAGATCGTGTTTATATAAAACTTAATGCAAATGAAAATCCTTATCCGCCAAGTAAAAAAGTTTCTAAAGCGGTTGTAGATTTTGTTCGTCATCATCCTGAAAAATTAGGACTTTATCCAGACCCAGATTCAACTGAACTTCATATTGCAATTGCTGATATGCTTAATCGTTCTGGTGGAGTTCTTTGTCGTGCAAATGTTGAAGGAAAAAATGTTTATCCTTCAGAAAAAGATAAAATTCCTTTTACAGTAACTCCTGATATGATTTACACAGGAAATGGAAGTGATGAGGTTTTATCTTTTGTTTTTTATGCTTTTTTTGATTCTGAAAAAAAATTTGTTCTTCCAGAATATACTTATTCTTTTTATCCAGTTTATGCAGGTTTTTATAATATTCCAATGGATTTAGTTTCTTTAAAATCTGATTGGAGTTTAAATACCGAAGAAATGGTAAATCGTGCTAAAAAAAATGAAAGCGGAATCATTTTTGCAAATCCAAATGCACCAACAGGAATTGCTTTAAAACGAGATGATGTAAGAAAAATGCTTTTACAAGCGGATGAAAATCAAATTTTCATTGTTGATGAAGCTTACGTCGATTTTGGTGGAGAAAGTTGTATTCCTTTGTTGCAAGAATTTAAAAATCTTGTGATAGTTCGAACTTTTTCTAAAAGTTTATGTGGAGCTGGTCAAAGATTGGGATATATTGTTTCTTCTCCAGAACTTGTGAATATTGTTACAACCGTAAAAAATAGTGTAAATCATTTTCCAATTGATGCTGTTTCTCAAATTTCTGGAATTGCTGCTTGTAAAGATATTTCTTATTATGTAAATACTTCAAAAAAAGTTGTTGAAGAGCGTGAAAAATTTTATAACTTTTTGAAAGAAAAAGGGTTTTATGTAATAAAGAGTGAAACGAATTTTCTTTTTGCAAAAAAAGATGGAATTTCTGGAGATGAAATTTATAAAAAAATAAAAGAACAAGGCATTTTGATTAGACATTTTAATACAAAAGGCATTGAAGATTTTGTGAGAATTTCTATTGGAACAAAAGAACAAATGGAAAAATTAAAAAAGGCGTTTGAAAATATTTGAAAATAATGTTTGGAATTATAAAAGATTATCGGGTCACGCCCGATAATGACATTTAAACATTTTTGCAATTTATTTTGACATTTCGTTTGAAAATGTGATGATAATTTGTTTTTGCATTTTGTTTGATAAATGTGATGGTGATTTGTTTTGAAGAGAGTTTGATTTTATTTGTGAGGTTTTATGATGAAATTTTTAGTTTTAAGTGATTTACATGCTCATAATCAAGTTTTAGATAAATTAAATAAAGAATTTTCTTTAGCAGATGGAGTTTTATTTGCTGGAGATTTTGCGGAATGTTTTAAACCAGAAACAGGAAAATCTGCTTTAGAAAAATTATGTTCAAAACATGAAAATATTTTTTCAGTTTTAGGAAATTGTGATAATGAAGATTTCCTTGAAGAAATGGAAAGTCAAGATGTAAATGTTGAAAAAACTCTTGTTTTTTTAGATGGAATTGCAATTAGTGGAGCTGGTGGCGGTACTAAATTTACAGGAAAAACTGAATTTGAACGTTCAGAAGAAGAAATCCTTTCAGATTTTGATATTGTAAAAAATTCTGTAGAACAAACTGGTGATAAATCACTTTGGAATAATTTAATTTTGATTAGTCATAATCCTCCTAAAGCCCAAAAAGTTGATGCTGTAAATGAAAATCTTCACGCAGGTAGTCAAATGTTTACAGATTTTATAAATGAAAATAAACCTTTAGTTGTAATTTGCGGACATATTCATGAAGGAATTGGCATAGAAAATATTGGAGAAACTCTTGTAATAAATCCTGGAAGTGTAGGAGAAAATCAAACTTATGCTTGGTTAACTTTGGAAAAAGATTCTTCTGGAAAATGGAATGCAAGTGCCGAATTAAAAAAAATTGAATAAAAGGATAAAAATGAAAAGAAAAATCTTATTATTTGCAGTTTTATTGATTTTTTCAGGACAAATTTTTGCAGAATTTAATCCTCTTAGTTTTGTAACATTTAAAACTTCACTTTCATTTAATTTAGGTGAAGAAGGTGCATCATTTTCTGTTGAACGAAAACTAAATTCTTTTGCAATTAATAAATATGAAACAACTTATGAAATTTGGTACAAAATTCGGAAAAAATCAGAAAATTTGGGATATACTTTTGCAAATTTAGGACAAGCTGGAACTTTTGGAAAATATGGCGAAGAACCCACAGAAGAAAATGCAAATCAACCAGTTACTACAATTTCTTGGTATGACGCAATCGTTTGGTGCAATGCATTAAGTGAATTAAATGGAAAAACTCCTTGTTATACTTTTGAAGGAGAGATTATTAGAGATTCTTCAAATACCGCAATTTGTGATTTATGCGAATGTAATTTTAATGCAAACGGTTACAGACTTCCTACCGAATCTGAATGGGAATATGCTGCTAGAAAAACAAAAAAAGGATTTCAAAGTGGTTCTTGTGTAAGTGGTCAAAACTCAAATGATGAGGAAGAAGGTCTTTTATTTGCTTGGACAAATATGAATGCAAATCAAACAAGAATAGTTGGAACTGCCGGAATTCCTTTTGATCCAAATTCAATCGCTCTTCCTGCAACTGGAAATTCAAATTTTGCAGGACTTTTTGATATGAGTGGAAACGTTATGGAATATTGTTGGGATTGGTTTTCTGCAGAATATATTGAAAATTCTTTGTACGGTCCAGAAACAGGATTTGAAAGAGTTAGTCGTGGAGGAAGTATTTCTCGTTTTACGCCATTTTATTTTGCCGGCGATCGTTATTCTTACAATCCAAGTGAATATTATAATTTTTTTGGATTTAGAATTTGTTACACTTGTGAGTAAGAATTATTTCAATTTTCTTTCTTGCTTTTTTAATCGTTTTGTTTCTGCTCGAATTTTTGCTCTTTGTTTTCTATTTATTTTTTTTGCTTTTTTTCGGGCAGCAATATTTTCTTTATTTATATTTAAAAGTCCCCAACTTATTGCTACAGAAATAACACAAAGTAAAGTTGCAAATAAAACAGGAATGTATCCAGAAAGATTATCAAAAGGAAGTTTAAAATTCATTCCAAAAAAACTTGTTACAAAAGTTGGTGCCATCATCACAAGATTTATAACGGAAAGTTTTTTCATGACAACGTTTAAATTGTTTGATGTTACAGAGGAAAAAGCATCCATAACGCCAAAAATAATATTTGAATAAGTGTCTGCCATTTCTATTGCCTGACGATTATCAATAGCAACACCTTCTACAAAATCAATATCTTCTTCATCAAAATTAATCAATTTTGTAACTTTCATTTTCTGTAAAAGGAGCGAATTACTTCTTAAAGATGTAGAAAAATAAACAAGAGATTTTTCAAGTCCAAGCATAAGCATAATTTCTTTGTTTTCAATTTCTTGTCGCATTTCATTTTGAATACTTGTAGAACGTCTGTTAATTTCTTTTAGATAACGCAAAAAATTTAAATTTGCTCTATTTATAATTTGCACGATAAACGATGGAAAATCTGTAAGGCGAACATTTTTTACTCGATTATTTCCAAAATCTTTCAAAATTTCACAATCTGTCCAACAAAGTGTGATAATCGTTTTTCCTTTTATAATAATTCCGACTGGAACTGCAAAATATGGTGTTTCCGCTTGAGGATCATAAACAGGAACTCTTACAATTGTAAGAATATATCCTTCTCCATCTTCAATACGCGAAAGTTCATCAGGGTCTAAAATATCTAAAATGTGATCTTGTTCAATTTGATATTCTTCTTGCAATCTTGTTGCTTCATCACGGTTAATATTTCTTGCATCAATCCAAATTGCTCTTTTTGTGTCAATTTCATCCTTTTTGATTTTTGTAAATTGACCTTCAATCTGCTGCCAATATGTAATCATAAAAATTCCTCTTGAGACGTATTTCTTTAATTAAAAAACATAAGGGATAACTCGACCCACTATCCATAAAACGCCTCCTTAAGTTGCTATTTTTTATAGCAAAAGATGATTACATCAAACTGATGCGGAAATCTTAACATTTTTATAAAGAAGTTTAAAGTTTTTTTTGAAATTTTTGTCAAAAACGCTCGCTACGGTCAATATTATAAGTGGAAGTTAAAAAAGTGAGGTTTGGATGAAAAAAGTTTTTAGTTTATTTTTCTTTTCAATTTTAAATTTTTTAAGTTTTTCTCAAAGTTTTTTGTGGGATTTTGACTTTTGCAATATAAAAGATATTCTTTTTGCAATTTCTTTGGATACTGGAATTTCTATTTGTGCAGATGATACGGTTGAAGGAAAAGGAAGTTTAAAATTTTCTGGAGATGATTTTGATTCCGCTTTTGATGCATTTTTATTAGAAAATCGATTGTATGTTTTGAAAAATGAATCTCAGTGGATTGTGAGTAAATTTCATTTTTCTGAAAATGATGGAAAATTTAATTTAGACGCATCTGATTTGTTTCCTGTCCAAATTTTAGAAAAACTTTCCTTAAATTTAAAAGATATTATAACTTATGAAAGTCTTCCAAATACAAAAATTTCTATTCATTTTAGAGATGTTTCAAAAAAAGAATTGTTAGAAAATTTAGGAAAGCGTTTTGGAAATTATGATGTTCAAATTCAAGAAAATCAAATTCATTTTGTAAAAATAAAAGAAAATCCAAAATTAGAATTTTCAAATTCAATAACAGAAATCTATCATATAGAAGAAAATAAAATTTCAGTAAATCTAAAAAATTCTAGTTTTTTTGAATCTGTGGAAAAACTTTTTGAATGTAGAAAAAATAAAAAAGATTTTTGCCTTCTTACAAATTCGGATACAAAAATCCCACGAACAAATTTTATTACGAATGATTTTTATGATGCTTTGAAAAAAATCTGTTTTCAATGTGGATACGATTTTATAGAAAATGAAAATATTATTTATATAATTTCCAAAAATGAAAATAAAGAGAATCTTATAAATGGAGAGTCTTTTTGGAAAAAATATTTTTTACAATATGTTGAACCAAGTTTTTTTGTAAATTTTATTACGGATTTGTTTGGAAAAATTGAAAATATAATTTTAAAAGATGAAAATTCAATTTATTTTAAGACAAATTTCAAAAATCATGAAAAAATCGAAAAATATCTTTCTGAATTTGATATTCCAAAAAAAACTTATTTAATTGAATTAAAATATTTAAAACCTGCTGAATTATTAAAAAATATTCCGCCAAGTTTTAATAAAAATGATTTTTATCTTTCTGATGAAAACGGACAAATTTATTTTACAGGAACAGAAAAAGAATTTATTAGAATTTGTAAAGAGATTGAAAATCTTGATAAACCTGTAAAAAGAATTCGTTATGATTTGTTAATTTTACAATATGATGAAAGTGAACAAGTTGATTGGATGACTTCTTTTAATGCGGATAGACTTCATCTTGGCGATAAAAATAATTTAAGTGCACAACTTGGTTCGGTAATGCATCTTAATTTAAATGTAATAACTGCATTTGGATTAAATTTTGCTTTAAAACTTCAAAATTCTATTGAAGAAAATAATACAAAAGTTTTTGCAGATACAGTTCTTTATGGTGTTAATGGCAAAGAAATAAATTTTCAAAATACAAATACATATCGTTATCGAGATAATAATCTTGATCCAGATACAGGAAAACCAATTTATTCTGGCGTAACAAGAGAAATAATTTCTGGAATAAAAATTGATATTTCTAGTTGGGTTAGCGGTGATGAAATGATTACAAGTTCTGTAACTGCAAGTGTTTCTCGGCAAGGAACAGACACTTCTTCATCAACAGGAAATCCTCCTCCAACTACAGAAAAAATCATAACAACAGAAGTTCTTGGAAAAAGTGGAGAACCAATTATTCTTAGTGGATTATTACAAACTTCATCAACAACTCAAACTTCTAGAATGCCTTTTCTTTCAAAAA
The DNA here is from genome assembly GCA_964410365.1 of uncultured Treponema sp. Classification (GTDB taxonomy): domain Bacteria; phylum Spirochaetota; class Spirochaetia; order Treponematales; family Treponemataceae; genus Treponema_D. The sequence continues at coordinate 48,892 of CAYPGB010000004.1, read as the reverse complement.
TTCCATTGATTGGTAAATTTTTTAGAAAAGAAAATAAAGTTAACGAAAAAAGCCAAATGATTATTTATCTTGTTCCTCATTTAGATTCCATTTCAGAAAAAGAAGAATGTGTTTTTTCAGAAGATTGGGCAGATGAAAAAATTAGAAAACTAAATGATTTAAGAGAGGGCAAAAATGAATAATTTTATGTTTAAACTTACTCCAGCTTATTGTCTTTACAATGGTGTTGCAGTTTATTTTCAAAAAGGTTCTGCAATTACATTTTTAATGGAAAATCCAAATAACGAGATTTTGAAGGAAAGATTAAAAAATGCATTTAATAATCATTTATATCTTGCGAGAAAGCAAAAATCTTGTCCAGAAGAATACAGACGGTTATCAAAAATAGATTTTCAGAAAGGTGATAGAAATCAACTTAGAAAATGTATTTCAAATTTGTATGAACAAGAAAATCAGTTTTGTAGTTCTTTGGAAAATTCAAAAACTGTTGAGGATTTAAAAAACGAAGCTGCTGCGGTTCTTTTGTTAGAAAGTATTCTAAATGAAGCTAGAATTCAAGGAGCAACAGATATTCACATTGAAATGGCTTGTGTAAGATTTCGTGTAAGAGGAAAACTCGTAAAAGAATTAGAATTGGAATATGAAAAATTTAGAGAATTAATTCAACGAATAAAACTTCTTGCTGGAATGAATGTTCTTGAAAAAAGAAAAAGTCAGGACGGACGATTTTCTTACGGAAATGAATCTCCATTATTTGTAAGAGTTTCTACAATGTCTGTCTTTTCAAAAAGATTAAATTCTAGTGAAGAATCTGTTGTCCTCCGTATTTTAGATACATCTCGAATTCCGTTACAGCTTCAATTTTTAGGATTTAATTTTCAACAAATAGAAATTATCAATTCATTAATTTCTTTTTCAAGTGGATTAATTGTTGTTTGTGGAGCAACTGGTTCTGGAAAATCTACAACATCAGCGGCAATGCTTTTAGAACTTGTAAAAACATCAAATCAAAGTTTAAAAATTATCAGTTTGGAAAATCCACCAGAATATATTATTCCCGGTGTTACACAAATTCAAATTGATGATGAAAAAGAAATAACTTATCAAAATTCTTTAATGCATATTTTTCGACAAGATCCAGATGTAATTATGATTGGAGAAATTCGCGATGAAAAAAGTTGTCAAGCTGCAATCAGAGCAAGTCTTACGGGGCATTTGGTAATAACAACTTTACATACAGAATCTGTAGAAGGAAGTTTTTATCGATTAGAAAATTTTGGAATTGAAAGAAAGATTTTAGCTTCGGTTCTACGTGGAATTATTGTTCAAGAAATGAATTACTTTAATAAAAAAACAAGTCTTCTTGCTGATGTTGCAATTCCTCAAAAGAATTTTAAAACTCAGATTTGCAATTCTGAAATTCAAGTAGAAGATTGTTTTCTGCATACTACAAATGTAAATCAAGTTTTGAAGAAAAGTTTTAATTCTTTAAAAGATAAAAATCAAAATATTCAAAAAGAGAAAACATTTAATAGAAAATTGTTTATACCAAAATTTGTTACGAAAAATCAAAATACAAAAAAGGAAGCATAATATGAATAATGAAAGAATTTATATTTTTACATCATTATTATTTGATTTTTTAGTTGTCCAAAAGATGAATTTGCAAGAAAGTCTTGAGATAATTTCAAAAAATCTAGGTAAAAAAAATAACAAATTTATAAGTGAAACTGCAATTCAAATTAGTGAAAGTTTAAAAAATGGAAATCTTTTATCAACATCACTAAAAAAATCTAGTTTTATAAAATTTGATTCTGTTTATATAAGTTTTATCCGATTTGCAGAAATTACAGGAAATCTTGTTGCGATTATTACTTTTTTGAAAGAACGATGTCAACGGAAAAAAGAAAATACAAATACAATTATTTCAGCTTCAATTTATCCTTTATTTGTAATTTTTTTATCAGTTTTTGCAAGTTTATTTCTAGTTTTCTTTTCAGATAATTTTATTTTTGGAGAAGGAAATTTTATAAAATCAGAGCAAAAATTTGAAATTTTAAAAAGTCTTTTTGTTTTTGTGATTTTTACATTTTTGATTTTTTATCTGCTTTATAGAAATCTTTCTGAAAATAAAATTTACGAAGCATTTTTGGCGATTGGATTTTTGTTAAAAAATGGAATTAATATGTCTGTTGCAATTGGGTATGGCGTTTTTATTGTTGGAAGCGAATCTAAAGAAGGGAAGAAATTAAATTTAGTAAAAGAAAGATTAGAAATTGGGATGGATTTAAAATCAGCGTTTGGAATAGGAAAAGAAAAATGTTTTAAAATCAAAAATTTTGAAAATGCAATTTATTATGCAGAACGAGGAGGTGGAAAATCTGACGTGTTTGAAAAAATTGCAGAACTTCTAAAAGAAGAACTTGAACAGAGAAGAAAAATTGGTTTGACATTTGTGGAACCTTTATTCGTTGGTCTAGCGGGACTTTTTTTGATTGTCCTTGTTATGAATTTTTTTATGCCTATATTAACAAATTTAGGTGAAAATTTTTAATCAATTTTATAAGGAAGAAAAAATGAAGAGGTTTATTAATGAAAAAAGAAAATTTAAAAAATCAGAAGGATTTACGTTTATCGAAACAATGTCGGTTTTGGCAATTGGAGGAATTTTGGCAGCGGGAACAACAATTTCAGGAACAAAACTTATCGAAAAAGCCCGTCAAACTTCAGCAAGAAATCAACTTGAACAATACAGTTCCGCTTTGCAATCATATTTCTTGGACTGCGGAGTCTTTCCAACAACCGAGCAAGGCCTCATCGCTTTGTGGGAAAAACCGGACTTATATCCAATTCCAGAAGAGTGGAACGGACCATACGTTGAACGTAAACCATCACCAGATCCTTGGGGAACAGATTTTGAGTATATCAACTCTGAAAATACAACCTTGCCATCAGAGATTCCTTCGCATTTGCCCTTTGTACTTATCTCATTCGGGGCAGACAAAAAGGAAGGAGGTGAAGGAAATGCAAAAGACATTTGTTCCTGGCAGTAAAAATTTTTTTGTTGGTGTTTTTGGGATTTTTTTCACAATCATTTCTGTTTTTGTAAGTTTTCGAGCAAAAAAAATAACTGAAATAAAGAAATGGCAAAAGACTCAGGAAAAAACACTTTCGATGATGGAAGAATCAAATATACAAGAAATAAACGGACACATTTTGGAGAATTCTTATGATTAGATTGTGCGAAACTGTAATTTTTCTTGTAATTTTTACGTTGTTTTTCTCAAATTTAAATGGATTTGAAAAATCACATTCAAATTTACAAGAAAAAACTCGGGAATTAAAAAATAAAGCTATTTCAACAAATTTTATTTATGAAAGTTTTAAATCAACTTGTGAAGGAAAATCTTTTTCGTCTTTAAATGAATGGCAAGAAAAATGTAAAGCACTGTGGAATCTTGAATATATTGCCTGGAGTAATGCGGAAGATTTTATGGATGTTTCTTATAAAAATTGTGATGATGCTTTGTTTTACGGTGTTTGGATTTCAAAATATGGAAAATATGAAGTTTATTGCAGAAATAAAACTAATTTTGGAGAAAAAATATGCCATTAAAAAAGAATATTATTTTGCGAAAAGATTATGATTTTTATACTATTCATCTTCCATTTTTTATTTTTCTAAAAAGACAAAAAAATCAATTTATAAATGCTCAATTAGAAAAACTTCATCCATGTTATTCTGATGAATTTTGTTTTAAAAGTAATTTAAAATTTGATAAAAAAGGTTTTAAAACTGATGTAATTGTGATGAATAAATTTTTACTTGCAGAATATAAAAATCGATTTCCAAATAAAAAACTTTTTTTAGAAGGATTAAGAAAAACTTATCAAAATTATGAAATTAAAAAGAATTATTTTTTTATTGGAATTGTCGTTTTGATTTTATTCGGAATGTTTTTTTTATTAAAAACGAATATTGAAAAAAAATCAGTAGAAATTGATGTTCCAAAAATGGAAGAAAATCAACATTTTGAAATAGAGTCCAAAGATTATTTAAATGATTTTTTTTATCTAATTTTAAAAAATAATGGAAAAATTCAAAATTTTAATTATTCGCAGAAAAAATCTTTAAAAAATATTTCTACTCAAATTTATTATGTTTATCCTGAACTTTTTGATAATTTTTGTGAAAATTCACAAATTTCTACGGTTACTTACGAAAATAAAATTCCTTTTTTAAGTTTTAATTTTTCACAAAAAAAATCTATTCAGTCAAAAGAAATTAATTCTAATTTTGAGAAGTCTTTAAAAAATTTACGAGAAATTTTATTTTTAGAAAATTGTAATTTAATTAGCGAAAAAGATTTTTTATTTATATTTAAAATTTCATCAAAAACAGAAACTTTTAAAATTTTAGAGAAAATTAATCAACTTTTGGAAAAATCTGATATTTGTATTTCAAAATTCGATTTTCAAATTGAAAACGATGAAAACTGCAAAATTGAACTCAAAATAGAAAAAGATTTTAGTTTTAATGATGGATTAAATCTTTCTTTAATCGTACAAAATAAAAATTTGTTTAATTTTTCACAAAAAAAATCGATTCAGAAAAATCATTCATCGTCTAAAACTAAAAATCTGAAAAAAATCACAATTTCTAAAACAACTGAAAATAAAAATGCAAAAAAACTTGGTGAAATTTCTAAAAAAGATGGAACAAAAATCATATTTTATAAAACTCAAGAAGGAAAAATCATAAAGGAGGAATTTTTGAATGAAAGATAAAATGTTTTTTTTGAATATATTTTTTATTTTGATTTTAACTTTCTTTTTGGAAAATTGTAAATCTGTTCCTGTAAAACGTGAAATTGCAGATTTTTGCGGTTTTGTGATTGATGAAAATAATAATCCTGTAAAAGATTTTTTGATAAGTGTACAAACTTCGGATTTAAAAATAAAAAATGCAATCACAAATGAAGGCGGAATTTTTGTGATAAATGATATAAAACTTGGAAAATTAAAAATCGAAGGTAAAAAAGAAGGTTTTTCAAAATATGAAGATAAAAATATTGAATTTTATGATAGAACAAAAATTCTTTGTATAAAAATTTCTAGTGCAGATTTTATTTTTGAAAAAATTAATTCGGATTTAAAAACCAATGATTTTGTGTCTGCCAAGAAAAATTTAGAAACTATTTTTTGTGAAAAATCTAACAATTTAAAAAAAGTAATTTTGGAATATGAAAATTTTTTGAAAGAAAATAATTTTAATTAAAAATTCTTGAAGAAAAAAATTAAATTTTTATGGGAGAAATTATGAAAAATCTAAACTTAAAATTTAAAACTATATTTTTTTTGTTTTGTGTTTTATTTTCAAGTTGCAATTTATTTGCCAATGAGAAAATTCCATATTTAATTAGTGGAGAAATGGTTTTGGATTCATCTTCAAAATATAATGCTGCTGGATTTGATTTTTGTTTTATTAATAAATCTGAAAAAAATGTAAAAAATTTTACAATTGTATTTTATATTTTTGATGAAGACGGAAATCCTCCCGCAATGGGACGAAATAATATTGTAATCAATGTAAATTCTAATGTTTTAGCAAATGAAAGTTTTGAAAATTGCGTTAGTATGGATTCTTTTTTGTATGAAATTCCTGAAGAACCTTACGAAATTGATTATTTATATGTAAGTAGAATTGTTTATGAAGATGATTCTGAGTGGAACGATTCTTTTGGTCTTTATGCATTTTGATTTTAAGAGGAATTTTATGAAAAAATATCTTTTTTTGGAGATTTTGTTTTCTTTTTTATTTTTTTCATGCAATTTTTTTTCTCAAAATGGATTTTTTATTGGAGAAGGAATAAATCAGACAATAGAATCTTCTCAAAATATTTCTCAAGATGAGCGACTTTGGACAATTTTGATTTATATGTGTGCTGATAATAATTTGGAATCAGCTGCAATGAACGATATTTTTGAGATGGAATGTTCAACTTTAGATACAAACATCGTAAATATTTTACTTCTTATTGATAAAAGTGAATCTTATACTAATTTAAATGATAATTGGTCTGGAACAAAATTATTTAAATTAAAAACAGGTAGAAATCAATCTCAATTTTCAATGATTTCTCAAGAATTAGATTGTTCTTATTTGGGATTAATTTCTGGAGAAGAAAAAGAACTTGATTTATCAGATGAATGTGTTCTAGAAAAGTCGATTTTATATGCAATGAACAGATTTCCAGCTTCAAATTACGGATTGATTATGTGGGGACATGGAAGTGGTTGGAAAAATCTTTCCGAAAACGACAAATCATACAAAGGTTTTTCTTATGATGAAACTTCAAAATCATATATGACTTTAAAACAATTTGGTTCTGCTTTGAAAAATTGTTTTTCAGAACAAAAACTTGATTTTTTAGGATTCGATACTTGTTATGGCGGAGAAATTGAAGTTATGTATGAAATTAGAAATTTTGTAAAATTTGCATGTGGAAGTGAAGGATTAGTTTCTTCTTCTGGTTGGAATTATGAAAATCTTTTTTCAACTTTTCAAAAATCAGAATTAAAAACGGTGGAAGATTTATTAGAAGCATCATTTTTACAGTTTAAAAAACAATATTCTACAACAAATAGAGCGTCTTTTTCAGTTTGTGATTTATCAAAAATAGAAGATTATTTTACAAGTTTTGATTTATTTACAAAAAAAAGTGCAGATTTAATTACGAATCCAACGTTGAGAGATTCCGTTTTTGAAATTTTGTATGCATCTGAAAATTGTAACACCGAAAAATATACGCTTGGAACCGAAGGTTATGATGTTTATTTTGATTGTATTTCTCTTTGTAAAAATTTGAATGATTTTTTCCAAAATCAAGAATTACATTCTTTGTATGAAAAATTTATTCAAGCTCATAATTTATGCATTGTAAAAAGTTGGGCTTCTGACAGAAATAATGCTGGTTTAGGAGTTTTTTTTCAAACTTTAGCAACAGGTGGATTTCTTCAAACTTCATATAATTCTAATTATATAAAAGGAAAAACTTATAATCAAATTGATTTTGTTAGAGAAAATACAGGTTATGTTCCAACTTTATCAAAAAATCAATCTTTATTAGATAAAATTTTTTATAGTTCTTTTTAAGAATTATTTTTTTTGAGGAGAAAAGTTTTATGAATAGAAAAATTCTGATTTTATCATTTTTGTTTTTTAGTTTTTCTTTATATTGTGAAAATTTATCAAATAATCAACAAAATATAACAATTATTGAAACTGCCGGCAATGGAGGCTCTTTGATTAATGTTGGAACTAGTGAATTGCAATCTGCCGGTGATTATGCAAGAAATAATGGATATGAAAAAGAAGGAAATGTAATTCAATCTGAACTTGATAGGCGAAATGCTGAAAAAAAAATGATGGAACAGCGAGCTCAAGAAGCAGAATCAGAAGCGGCTATTGCATTGGGAGAATTAAAAATCGCTGAAAATGAACTTATCAGTGCAGAAAAAATTCTTGAAAGTTATGATAAATCTGATGAGGATTTTAAAAATAATGATTTTAGTTATAAAAAAGCTGTTGAAAATGTAGAAAATGCTAGAGAGAAATTTGCAAAATCAAGTGAAAATCGTGAAAAAAAAGTTGCAGCGATGAAATTTGCGTATGAACAACTTGCAGAAACGGCAGAAAAATATCAATCAACAGGAGATCCTGTGCAAATTTCAACTGGAGAATTTATTGCAAATTATGAAGATTTTTTTGCTCAAGATTTTGGAAATATTTTTACTGTAAAACGCAATTTTTCTGATAGTGGTTTTTGTGAAGGTTTTGGGAGAAATTGGACTTGTTCTCTTTCTTCTCGAATAATTCGTACAGAAATAAATAATCTTTCTGAAATTTTAGAAAAACTTCAAGAAAATCTGTCTAAAATACAAAACGGAATTTCAGTTTGTGAAAATTATGAATCAAAATTTTCAGATTTTCCAAATTCTCAAATTGAATCTTTTTATGAAAAATTTATCGAATTAAGAAAAAAATATGAATTTTTGGTAGAAGAAGTTCAAAATGTTTATTTAGAAAATTTAAAAAAGCAAGAACTGAATAAATTTGTAAAATATGGACGATTTTTGGATTATGAAAATTATTATTCTTTAAATGATGACATTATTTTTGTAACTGATGAAGGAAATTCATTGCGTTTTTATTATGCAGGAAACGGTTTATGGAAATCATATAGTTCTTTAATTTGTAAAAAAATAGAAATTTTTAGTGTTGATGAAAATAAAAATGTGGTTAATTCTCAATATGGAAATGGCGGATTTTTTGTAAAATTTAAGGATGGAAAAAAGATTTACTATTCAAAATATGGAATTTTATCTGAAATTGAAGATATTTATGGTAACAAAACTTTTTTTAATTCTGAAAATGGACAAATTAATTCTATAAAACTGAAAACTCAAGAAATTTTAAAAGTCAAACGCAATTCTGAAAATCAGATTATAAAAATTTCAGGAGATGTATCTGGAGAGGCTAATTTTTCTTATCAAAATAAAAATCTTATTTCGGTAACTGATAATGAAAATATCAATTTGAAATATCATTATGATTCAGAAAATTATTTGATTGAAATCATAAAGGCTGATGAAAATAAAATAACAATAAAATGGAAAACAAAAGAAAATTCTCGAAAAAAAATTTGTACTTCAGTTATTGACGAAAATCATAATCAAGAAACTTTTTCTTATGATTTTCAAAATAAAATGCTTACTCATAAAACTGTAAATGGAAATCTTGAAAAATTTAAATATAACGATTTTGGAAATGTTATTTATCGGCTTGAAGAAAATGGCGATGAGATTTTTTTAGAAAATAATTCTTTAGGTTTGATTAGTTCAATTACGAAAAACGATGTAAAAAAGAATTTTTTTTATGATGAAAATTATAATCTTGTGAAAATAGAAAAATCTGATGGTGGAATGTGTTTTCGAGAATATAACGAAAATAATCAGTTGATAAAAATTTCTGATTTTGATGGATTTTCAGAGTCTTATTTTTATGATGAAAAAGGCTTTCTTTTGCAAAAATATTATTGTGGAAATTTAGTTTCATCGTGCCAATATTATAAAAATGGATTGTTAAAATCTCTTAGTGAAAATGATTGTCTTTATAATTATGAATATAATCAATTTGGTTCTCTAACAAAAAAAGAATTTCTTGATAAAGATGAAAAAAAATATACAGAATTTTGGACGTATGATGAAAAAAATCGATTAAAAAAATATGAAAATTTTGGTGGAGAATCTTGCAATTTTTCTTATGCAGATAATTATAAATGTGAAGTTTTTTCAAATGGTAGAAAAGTCGAACATTTTTTTAATAATCGTGGATTTGAAATAAAACTTATAGAAACTGATACAAATACAAATATTTCGTATACAAAAGAAAATATTTATGATGGAAAAGGAAATATTTTAAAAGTTTTCTTAAACGGAAAAATCTTTTTGGAATATGAATATTTACCTTCCGGAAAATTAAATTCTTCTATAATTTGGAGTAATTCAGAAAATAATCAAACTCAATCTGATGGAATAAAAGTTTCTTATTATTATGATAATTTTGGCAGAATTGTAAAAAAAGAAAAAAAACTCATAAGTGAAAATTATGAAAAATCTTCTTTTGTTGAAAAAAATCATCTTGAATTTGAAAATTCTTACGAAAAAACAAATTCAAATTATATTATTAAAAATACAATTTCACCAAATTACGTTAGAATTTTCACTTATGATAAGAATAAAAATCTAACTTGTGAAGAAAATCCAAATGGTTTTGTAAAAAAAATTACATATTCAAAAGCTGGAAGAATTCTTTCTACAATAGATTCAAATGGAAATTTATTTACTTACAATTATAATTCTGATGGAGCTTATTCAAAAATCTTAAAATTAAAAACAGGACTTTCTGCGTATTTTAATTATGATAAAAATGGAAACCTTATTTATTATAAAGATTTTGTCGGAAATATTTTTAAATGGACTTATAATGGCAAAAATTGTCTTTTAAAAACAGAAAAGCCAACTGCAACTTTTTTATATGAATATGATGATTTTGGAAGAATGATTTCTGCGATTGTAAAAGATTCTTCTGGAAAAATTATTCAGAATGAAAAAACTGTTTTTGAAAAAAATAAAATCATAGAATATTCGGGAAATTATATTTCTTCTATTATACAGTGTGATGTTTGGGGAAGAGTCTTAGAATGTGAAAATAGTTCCGGGATAAAAAAATATTCATATAACGAGTTAGGTCTTGTAACTTCTCAAACAGATGGAAATAACGTAAAAACAATTTTTGAATATGATGCTCTTGGAAATGTTATTTATGAAAATAATTTTTACGGTTTAGAAAAAATATATTTTTATGATTTAAAAAATAATTTAGTTTCTGTAAACCAAAATAATAAACAAATCTTTTCTTTAAAATATGATAATTTTGGAAATCTTCTTGAATTTGAGGATTTTTTCTTTAATAAAAATCAGTTTTCTTATGATGAAAAAGGTTTTTTATCTCAAATATCAAATTATGATACTGGAAAATTTAATTTTACTTATGAGAATGAAAAATCACGTTTTTTTATAGAAGATTCAGCGTCGAATCAATGGGAAATAAAATATTCTGAAGGTGGAAAGATTGAACAATTTACAAATCCTTTAAAACTTACAAAAAGATACGATTATTCACCTTTGGGAAAAATAAATTCGGTGGAACATTTTTCTGGAACAAAAGAAAATTATTCTTATGAAAAAAATCAAAATTCAGTTTTTATTACAAAAAAAGATGAAAAAATTAAAATAGAAAAAAATCCTCTTGGACAAATTTTAACCTTTGAAAATAATTTTTCAAAAATGAGTTTTGAATATGATTTTTCTGGAAAATTAAAAAAACAAAAAGATTTTATTACGAATTTAGAAATTGAATTTTTGTATGATGATTTTGGTCGATTAAAAACAAAATTATCTTCTTTGTTTGAAATTGAATATCAATATAATTTATGTGGTTTGATAAGTAAAATTATAGACAAAAAATCTGGCGAATATTTGGAATTTTTTTATGATAATTTCAACAGAGAAAGTAAGATTTTTTCTTCAAGAGGAATTTCAACTTTTAAATATTATAATGATGATGGTTTAATAGAAGCATTAATTATAAAAGATAAAATTGGTCAAATTCTTTTTTCTCAATTTATTTTATATGATGATTTTAGAAAAGTTATTGGAATTTGCAATCATAAAGGAGAATTTTCACTTTTTGATTATGATGAAAACGGCAAATTTATTTCTCAAACTGTAAAATTTTCTGAAGAAATTTATGAAAAATCTAGAAAAGATTTTATTTTTTGTGGCGGATTTGAAGAAAATATTTCTGAAAAAGGAGAAATTGTTTATTTATCACAAAATATACGAAACAATTTTCAAAAAATCTTTGATAAAATTAATATATCTGTTTCAATTCCTTTTTATCAACAGTCTTGGAAAACTGAATATGAATATACTTCTACAGGCTCTGTTTTAAGTGAAACTTCAAAATTTGGAAAAATTATTTACGAATATGATAAATTAAATCGTCTTATAAAAAAACGTGTTCAAAATACTTTGGAAAATGGAATTATTTTTTCTTGGAATGATGATAATTGTTTGGAAAAAGAAGAATGTATTTATTACAAAAAAGAATATAAATACAATAATAATTTTCGTCCAACAGAAATTTTATCTACAGATTTTGAAAATGAAAATTCGACTTTTATTTTTTATGATTATGATATTTTTGGAAGACGAAGTTTTGAAAATAAAAACGGTAATCAAATTGCATATATTTATGATGGTTTTTCAAATGATTTTTCTATGAAACTTCCTGTTTTTTATAATAAACGAGCAAATCTTTTTGTCTCCGAAAATTTTTTACTTGAAGATGAATATAGAACTTTAAAAGATGAAACTAATTTTAATAATATAAAAAGTTTAGAAATTATTTCTTCTCCAAATGAAAATATTTTTCCATCAGTTTTTCTTGGAGTTGCAGGCAGAGATTTTATAAAAATTTCTCCAACCGATAATTCTAATTTTTCAAGTTTTTTCTATCTTTATGATTATAAAAATCAAATTGTTGGTTTTGTTGATAACGATGAAAATTTTACAAGTATATTGCAAAATGATGTTTGGGAAAATTCTCAACTTTTTGAAAATAGAGAATATCATTCTTCTATAAAAAGTTTTACAACAATGGACCCTACTTTTGATAAAGGAAATTTATTTGCATTTTGTAGTTGCGACCCTGTTAATTATTTTGATAAAAGAGGCTTGAGAAAAACTGGTTACACAACGGCAGAAACTGCAAAATTTAATGCAGAAATTTCACAATTTCTTTTGTTTGATAAAAAAGAATATCTTGAAAAAGGTTCTTGGAATGGAATTGAAAAAATATTTGATTGTATGGATGTTTCAACTAGTATAAATATGATTTGTGAAAAAGCGGCAGGAATGGAATATTCTTCTGAATTAATAAGTCAATTTGCAAGTTTTTATGAAATTGGCGATTTTGAAGGAGCAGCTTGGTCTGTTCGTTCTAAAGATATGTTTGATGCTTCTTATGCTGATGTCGCTACAAAATTAACTCCGGGATATGATAAAAATGCTTTGAGATTTTTTCAGGCTAATCTTGATGAAAATTCAGCTGATTATAAAAAATTTTTGGAGAATGCAAAATCTAATGCAGAACGATACTTGTCAAATCCTCAAGACATTCAGCCAGGCACAACTCTCGTATGGAAAAAATCTTCATATAAAACAAAATCTGATTCAGGAAATTGGGAAGGTCATACAATGACAATTCTTGCTAGAAGTTTTGATGCAGAAGGCAATGTAATTGGTTTTTCTTATATAGAAGGACATACTGGTGGTGGAAAAACTGATGTTGGTTATATGACGATAAAACCTGTTTATAATGATGATTGGTCTTTAAAATACGATTGTTTGGATTCTTGGAATGGAATTTTTATGGGAGCATATGAATTTCAAAGTACGGATGAGCATAAAAAAGGTGCAGAAAAAGAAAAAAAACTTGAAAAATCTGGATGCATAAAATAAAATTAACAAAACGTTATAAAAAGGAGGTATGATTAATCGGTAAAATCGCGAGATTTTATGTTATTCCCGTACAATTATAAGGGAAATCTTGTTAAAATTTGCAATGCAAATTTTTATTTCAAGCCACATTTTCATTTGATTATGAATGTGTTTTAAAAGTCTAATTGAAAATCAAATTTTTCATTAACTTTTATAAGGAGTCTGTTTTATGAAAAAAACATTTTTTTGTTTAGTTTTAGTTTTTATTGGTTTTGTCGGTTTTGCAGAAAAAATTCCATTAGAGTTTTTTAAAATGAGAGAGTTTCTTGTTACAGAAGAAATGAAATCAAACTTGGATGAAACTCTTTCTATGGAAAAATACAAGCCTACACTTTTTCTTTATCCAGAACAAGTTTCTAAAGTTTTTTATGATTGTAAAAATAATTTAACAGAATATAGAGGTCATTCCTATACAGTTTGCTTTTATGATCAAGAAAATCCTTTAATAATCGATGGAATAACTTTATATAAGGCAATAGAATTTGGATATAGAGAAACTTATAATGACGATTTGATGAAAAATGAAGAATTTCTTGGTTGCGGGATTTGTTATTATATAATTATAGATCCAGAATTTCAAAAAAACTATACATATTTTGGAAATCCAAAAGTAGAAATGATTTTTGGCGATAAGGGGATGCCTGCCTTGCTTTCTGAAAATTTTCCACTTTCAATGGATGTCGCGGTTTTTATATCACCAAATATACAAAATGCCGCTGCTTCATCAACAGAAAATTATGATATTTATCTAAATTATATTGATGAAACTACCAAAAAAGTAATGTGTTATGAAATGTTTACTGGAAAAACTTCTGAAGTTGCAAATTTACCAAAGATGAAAAATCCTAAACTATATTTTGGACTTCCAACTTATGATGCTAAAAATGTTGATTCTTTATGTTTATCAGAAGTAAAAGATGAAATCTATATAGAAGATAATTCTATAAAACGAAAAAATGGTGGAATTGCTGATTATTATTTGGGTGTTATTCCGAAAAAATGGGATTTTGTTTATGTTTTAGATCATACTATAGCAGGAAAACAAAAATCTGATGTTTATTTAATATCAGGAAATGAAGCTACAAAAGTAGAATTTAAAGAATAGATTTATTTTTAAGAAAGCCTTTTTTGATATAAAAATAATTATCTTGAAATGTTAAAATTATCAATGATATAATAATTAATAATGAAATCAGAAAAGGCTTTTTTTAGTATAATTTTATTTTTTTCAATTTTTTTTATTTCTTGTCATCATGAACCAAAGCAAAATGAAAAAAATCTTCATTCAGTAACGGGAAAATCAATTTCTTCCAATTTTAAGCAAACTGATTCAAGAAATGCAATTCCAACTTATGAAGAAAATCAACTTTTTTATTATTTTTATGCGGAATCTGGTAACGAAAAAGAAGAATTACCAACTTCAAAAAACAGTTTTAGTTTTGCATTAGAAAATGGTTCTTGGATTTTAGGTTGTGATATTTATTTTGGAGAAAATCTATCATCAAGCAATTTTTCTACACAAGGAAAAATTCTTTTTACAGGAAAAACTTCTCTTATAATTTCAGATGATTCTGCAAAATCTCAAAATATAGAAATTCAAACTTCAATTTATAAAGGAAATGATTCAAAAGGAAGTGCATCTCTTTTAATTTATACAGAAACTTCAAGTGTAAAAAGTGCTTCTGCAGTTTGGAAAGAAAAAACTACAGGTGCAAGTGGTGAACAGATTTTAGATTTTACAAAAAAAGATGCGTCTGGAAAAAATTATGATATTTTTAATTTTGCAGGAAATTCAGTTTTAACTGGAACTTATGAAGTAGAATTTAAATTTTATTCTGGTGAGATTTCTAATAATGCTGTAAGTGGTTCTTTAGTTTGTAGAACAATAAAAATCATAAATATTGCAAATGCACTTACAACTAAAAATTGGTCTTCAAATCAAAGTTTTGTTCAAAATGGAAAATTTTCAATCACTGACACAAATATTCTAACAAGTGAAATTATCTATCTTGACCCAAAAAATGGTTCTGATGAAAATCTTGGACTTTCTCCAGATTCTGCTATTCAAAATTTAGAAAAAGCGTTGTTATTTTTAAATACAAGTGTAGAAAATCCAATTATTTATGTGATGAATACGATTTCTATTAATGAAGATTTATCATCATCAGTTTTGGAAGTTCCTCTTTCACAATCATCTTTACCAAAAGTAATTTTAAAACGATATGATGGGGAGGGCAGTTCTTCTGAAAATGCATTTAAAGATTCAATTTTATCAATTTTAAGTGGCGGAAAACTTAACATAAAAGGATTTATTTTTGATGGAAACAAATCATCAGTCAATGCAACTTCGCCATTAGTAACAATTAGTTCCGAAGGAACTTTAATAATGAATGATTGTATCCTCCAAAATAATAAAAATTCAACTTCCGCTGGAGGAATTTCTAATAGCGGAACACTTGAAATGATTAATACTTCTGTAAAAAATAATGAAGCAAAAAGTTATGGTGGAATTTATGTAGCAAACACACTTTATATGGAAGGCGGTGAAATTCTCGGAAATGTTGCAAATGAAAATACTGGAGGCGGATTAACTTCTAAAGGAAATGATGGAAAAGTTTTCTTAAAAAATGTTTCTATAACGAAAAATAAGGCTTCTCTTAGTAATGGTGGTGGAATTGCATTAATTAGTGGAAGTTATCTTTGTCTTGAATCTTGTATTATAAAAGAAAATTCTGCAAATGGTGATGGAGGCGGAATTTATGCAAATGGAAGTCTTTCTCTTTTTGGAAAAATGGAAATTTCGTCAAATTCTGCTGTAAATTTTGGAAATGATATTTGTTGGGCAAATTGTTCATCATCAAAACCTATAAGAATTGGTACAACTGGAACAACAGAATTTTCTCTTGGTGGAAAAAATGTAATTCCAGAAATTTTTCAACCTTCTACAAATATAAAATTAGTTCCCGCAAGTTCTGAAAATGAAACAAGTAAATTATATGCATCAGATACTCCACTGATTGCAGTTTCAACAAAAGAAATTAATTCTTCAGTTTCCGCTTTTGTGGATTTTTTTGAAATTGAAGATGACAATACTTCTGATGTGTATACTTGGTATCTTGATTCTGAAGGAAAACTTCAACGGACAGGAAATTCTTCAGAAACAATTAATAGTTGGAAAACTCTTTCTCAAAAAATTTCTGCTTTTCCAGAAAATGAAGATTTTGAATTGTCTTATCATATTCAAAATATTTCTGATTTTGATAATAGCACAATATATATATCAAGTGATTCAACAAATGATAAAGTTTCAATAATTCCAACAGAAAATCTTTCTATAACGGTTGATAATTCTACTATCACAGAAATTTCAAATCCATTTTTCCGAATTGTAAATGTTTCTGCAATAATTGGAAATAATTTACATACAATAACTTTTGGAGATGATTCTATTATTTCTAAAAGTTCTTATTTTATTTCTTCCGCAAGTGATTGTAATGCATCTTTTGAAAATTGTACTTTTAAAAATTTTGAAGGAAATTACGCTTTTGAAAATGCGGGAATTTTGAGTTTAAAAAATTGTAATTTTGAAAATATAAAATCTAATTCTCTATATAATGCAATTATTTATTCTACATCAGGAACGACAACCTTAAATTCTTGTAAATTTGAAAACTGTACAGGAGAAAATATTTATTTAAAGAGTGAGGCAAAACTTATTTTAAATGGAAAACTTTTTGACACTTCAATTTATCTTGAAAATTGTGCTGAAAATCTTATCACTCTTTCTCCTGACCTTCTAAAAGAAAATTCTTCAAATGTACAAATTACTCTTTATAGTTATACAAACGGAACAAAAATTTTTACTTCTAGTGATGGAAATAATATTTCGGAATCAATTAGAAATTATTTTACAGTAAAAGATGATGATGGAAATTCTTATAAAATAAATGCAGATGGAACTTTGAGCTTAAAAACAGATAATTCTTCAGAATACGAAGGAGAAATAACAAGTTCTTTTGCCGATTTTGTTTCTTCTAACGGTGGACTTGCTTCTCTTCCAACAAATTTGACTGATTTAAAAGGTAATACTTATTCAATTACATCTTATGATGAATTAAAATCCCTACAAACTTGGTCAAATTCTGTAAGTCTAAAAGATATGACTTTTGTTTTGCTTTCTGATATTGATGTTTCTAGTGAAGAATGGATTCCAATTGGTCAATCTAAGAATTTCAATGCAATTTTTGACGGAAATGGCCATCGTGTTTATGGAATGGAAATCACTTCTAACAATGATTATTCTGCTTTTATTGGAAAAGGTGCTAGTACTACAATCAAAAATCTTATTGTAGAAGGACAAATAGATGGTGGGCAATATTCCGCTGGAATTATTGGATATTTGACCGGTACAAAAAGTTCTATTCAAAACTGTGTTTCAAAAGTTGCTGTTACAGGTTCAAAAAATATTGCTGGAATTGTAGGTTCTCTTTCAAACGCATTTGTTGTTAATTGTATAAATACTAGTACAATACAGGCAACAGATACAACAAATTCTTGTTCGGGTGGAATTGTTGGTGAAAATAACGGAAATGTTTACAATTGTGCAAATTTGGCTTCAGTTAATGGTTATGTTTATGTTGGTGGAATTTGTGGTGCAACTCAAACTTCAGGAACTGTAACGAATGTTTATAATTCAGGTTCGGTTTCTTGTAGTTCTGATTCTACAACAAATGCTGGTTATATTGATGGAAAAGGTTCTGGAAAATTTTCATATTGTTATTATTTAGATAATTCTAATTTTCAAAATCCTTTGGGTGCTTCAGGTGAAGCTTCTATTGCAACAGTTTGTACAGGAACTGATGAGTTTAGAGAAAAAATGTCAATTTATTTACAATCAAATTCTTCTATAAAAATTAATGATATTGATGTTTCTTTTAAGGAATGGAATTTAATGTTCAATGGAAATGTTGTTTGTATAGATTGTGGAACAGGAACTTCTAGTCTTTAGTGATGACTAATTAGAAAAATTTTTATAAAATGTAAATATAAATTTTAAAATAAGAGGTTAAAAATGATTTCGATTGTTATTGGTATAATTTTTATTGCTTTTACAGTTTTTGCTGTGTTACCAATGTGTCCACTTTCTTGGGGTGCAGAAGTTATTAGTTTTTTAAAAGGTATGGCACCTGTGTTTGCTGCTTTTATCGGTTTGATTTGTATTTTTATTGGTGCAGCAGATTTAAAAGATAAAAAAGAAGCTAAAATTGAAGCAAAAAAAGAAGAATCTGCTTCTGAAGAAAAATAAATAGCTATCTTGACTTATAGTGGGAAAAAAGTGTATTATATTTTACCCCGTACAGTGATTTAGACTGCTCATCTAAATTACTAGCGACTTTTTGAATTAGATGCAAAAATTCTTAAAGACGCAGATAAACTTATTTTATTTTTAAGGTATTATCATGGAAACTATTTTCGTTAAAGAATACGAACAGGCTCGCAAATGGTATATTATTGACGCAGCCGGAAAACCAATGGGACGTGTAGCTGCAAAAGCTGCTTATATCGCTCGTGGAAAAAACAAACCAACTTATACAAAAAATCAATTAATGGGTGATTTTGTTGTAATTATTAATGCTGATAAAGCTTTAGTAACTGGCGGAAAAGAACAAAAAAAGATTTACTATCATCACACAGGTTTCGTAGGTGGACTTCGTGCTCACACTTATGAAAAACTTCTTGCTAAACATCCTACAGAACCAATGAAAACTGCTGTAGAAGGAATGCTTCCTCATGGTCGTCTTGGTCGCAAGATGATGGATAATGTTAAGATTTATGCTGGTGCAGAGCATCCACATATCGCTCAAAATCCACAGCCAATTGAACTTTAATAGGGGTTAAGAAAGATGGTAAAAAATATTGCTATTGGTACAGGAAGAAGAAAAACTGCTGTTGCTCGCGTATTTGTTCGCGATGGTTCAGGAAAAATTGTTGTTAATGGTAAAGATATTAAAGATTATTTTAACTCAGAAGAACAAGTTCAGGTTGTAAATCAACCTTT
This sequence comes from uncultured Treponema sp., assembly GCA_964410365.1. Taxonomy (GTDB): domain Bacteria; phylum Spirochaetota; class Spirochaetia; order Treponematales; family Treponemataceae; genus Treponema_D. The sequence goes on along the minus strand of CAYPGB010000004.1, from coordinate 29,646 downwards.
ATTGGTTACTTCAATGGGTAGCAAATATGATATTCTTATTAATGTAAAAGGTGGCGGAATGAATGGTCAGGCCGCTGCTTGTTTACATGGAATTTCACGTGCTTTAGTTCAAATTGATCCAGATGCAAGAACTGCTCTTAAAGCAAATGGTTATCTTACTCGTGATCCTCGTATGGTTGAACGTAAAAAGTACGGTCAGAAAGGTGCTCGAAGAAGATTCCAGTTCTCAAAACGTTAGTTTTTACTTTTATTTACAAATGCGGCTTTTTACAAGTCGCATTTTTTTTGTCTAAAATATGAAAATAAAATCAATTTGTGAAACTTCTTATGAAAAAATGTATAAAATCACGCCTTTTGAATTTCCCGTTTTTTACATAAGACAAGAATATATTTTTCCTATAAAAATTGAAGAAATCACCGAAAATTCTGAATTTGATGAAGATAAAACTGAAATTCTTACTGATGGTGGATTTTGTTCTGCCGTAGAATTTAAAGCGGTTGAATATCTTGCGAGAGCAGAGCAGAGCAGATTTGGACTTACTCAAAAATTGTTAAAAAAAAGTTATCAAAAAAAACATATCGAAAAAGCATTAAATTTTTTAGAAAGTAAAAATCTTTTAAGTGATGAGAGATTTTCAAGGGCTTGGTTAAATACACGTAAAATAAATCATTATGAAGGAAAATCAAAACTCATTTTAGAACTTTGTTCACGTGGAATTTCAAAAGATGTAGCAAGTTTTTCTGTGGAAGAATTTTTTTTAGAAAATGATGAATATGAAATTTGCAAAAAATCGTATCAAAAATTTGTAAAAAATGGAAAAACCGACGATAAACTTATTTCTGCAATGCTTAACGCCGGTTTTTCTTACAAAATGATTAAATCTGTGTGTAAAGATTTTGAAAATTAATTTACACTTTTTAAATAAATTAATTTACCTTGGAAATCGCCCCAATCACGTTTGATAGCAATTCCAGCATTTTTAATAGTTTTTCCATTTAAAATTACAGTTTTCCATTGATTTTTATCTTCATCTGGGAATGAAATTTCATAATTTTTGTCATCATCTAAGCCAGAAATTTTTAAAAATCTTGTTTTGTAATTTGGATGATTTAAAACTTGAATAAAAGTGATTAATGCTTCATTTTTATCTTTTGAAACAGACATCCAACAATCATATTCATTATTTTCTCTAAAACTTGCAATTCTCCAATAATCACCATTACGAATTAAATCAGAATATTTTTTATATAAAGAAATTTGATTTGGAATCATTCCTTTATCTTCATCACTCAGTTTTGTAATATCTAATTCATAGCCAAAAGTTCCACTTAAAGCGACATATCCTCTAGTTTTAAAAGGCGTAATTCTGCCACATGCGTGATTTGGACAAACTGAAACGTGTGCTCCCATTGTTGAAAGTGGATAGATTAGAGATGTTCCTTCTTGAATTGCCAATCTTTCTATTGCGTCTGTATCATCAGAACACCAAATTTGTGGACTATAAAAAAGCATTCCTGGGTCAAATCTTGCTCCGCCACCAGAACAATTTTCTAACAATAAATTAGGAAAATCAGAAATCAATCTTTCTTGCATTTCGTAAAGTGCTAAAACATAACGATGATAAAATTCTCCAATTTGGTCAGAAGGAAGATTTGCAGAACCAATATCTGAAAGTTGTCTGTTCATATCCCACTTTACATATTCAATATTTGCACTTTTTAAGATTTTATACATTTGTTCATACGCTTGGTCGCGAACTTCCTTTCTTGTAATATCAAGAACTAATTGTTGGCGGCTTAAACCAGGTTCTCGTCCTTGAATTTGAATTGCATAATCTGGATGAGCTTTGTATAAATCTGAATCTGGAGAAATCATTTCTGGCTCAAACCAAATTCCAAATTTCATTCCAAGTTTATTTACTTCTTGTACAAGATGATTTAATCCACCTTTTAATTTATTTTCGTTTACGTACCAATCACCTAAAGATGAATCATCTGCATTTCTGTGACCAAACCATCCATCATCCATAACAAGCATTTCAATTCCACTTTTGCTTGCCTCTTTTGCAATATTTAAAAGTTTTTCTGTGTCAAAATTGAAATATGTTGCTTCCCAGTTGTTTATTAAAATTGGACGCATTGTTTTTTTGTAAGGACTTCTGATTAAATGTTCGCGATATAAATCGTGGAAAATATGGCTCATTCCGTTTAAACCATCTTGAGAAAAAGTTAAAACTGCTTGAGGCGTGTAAAAACTTTCATTTTGATTAAGTTTCCAACAAAAATTTTCAGGATTTATTCCCATTAAAACCCTAATTGAGTTGAATTGACTTTTTTGAACATCTGCAACAAAATTTCCACTGTAGATAAAATTTACACCAAAAACATTTCCGCTATTCCAAGATGCATTGTGGTCAAGAATTGCTAAAAAAGGATGTTCTTGATGACTTGTTTCTCCACGCATAGAAACTACACCTTGTTTTCCAAAATGGATTGGATGTCTTTCTATGTGACGTTCTCTTGCCCAAGAACCATGTAAAGTAATTACATCATAATCTTGATTATCCATATCAAAAGAAGCGGAAAGTGCTTTTTTTATAAAAACGGGGTCTGTCCCCATATTTATAATTTTTGAAGAACGAATAATTGCATCACAATCTGAAAAAACTGTATAAATTAAAACAACTTCAACTCCAAGAATTGCATCTTCTGTGATAATTTCTAAAGTTTGACTATTTTCTTCTGTCCCAAAAACTGATGGAAGTTCTGGAAGTTTTTTTGTACCTTTTGTAATTTTGTACGATTTATATTTTAATTCAATTCCGTTGTTTCCGTTTTTATTGCAAACTGAAAGTGCTGATTCTCGAAAATCTCCAAGTCCATCAGTTGGCATTTCTTGAGGAAGAAAATCTAAAAGAGTGTGTTTTTCACGAAAAATTTCGCCATCACTCATATAATATTCATCTTGTCTTGTAAGATAAGTTACATCATCATCACCAAGTTTTGGTCCATAATAAGAATGTGCGATATAACCTTTTTTGCTAATAGAAATAACATAAGTTGAATTTTTTGTATCTATTCGGAATGTATTAAATTTTGGGTTGAAATTAATCATATTATTTTCCTTCATTATTTTTTTATTATTCGCTAAAAACATTTGCAAAATATCCACTTGAACTAATAGGTTCTTTTCCATTTGTAAGATGATTTGTATCTCCAAGTCGTTCTACGCGAAACCAGGCTTGACCACTTTTTCGTTCTTCAGAATTTAAAATAGTGATTGAAGTTGGAGCAACAAAAAATCCATGCCAAAGAACCATAGGAGAAATTCCAATTAAATGAGAAATGATTGCAAACATCACTCCTAAATGACAAAAAAATACAAGAGTTTTTTCTTCTGGATAATCATCTTTTACAGATTTTAAGTGATATTGTGAAATTTTTTCGGACCAATTATGATTTGGAATTGGATTTTTTACATCATAAAAGCCTTTTTTATTACGAAAATATCCATATTTTGCAAGAATTTTATCGATTCCGTTAGAAACTTCTTGAAAATGTTTATCAATTTCGGCGTTTTTAAAAAAATCTACGTTTGACCATTTATTTTTATCAAAAAAATCTTGATTTTCAGTAAGGAATTCTGGAGGAAAATCCCAACAAATGTGTTCTTGTCCAATTTTTTCACTATCCGGATAATTTTGTGGTAATTTTACAGGATAATAAAATTCTTTGAGCCAATCACAAATTTCTGCTTTTCTTTCAAGTTTTTTTAAAGACGGTTCTCCAGTTGCACGAGCTCTTCCTAAAGGAGAAGTGTAAAATTCTGTTATATTTTTCCATTTACAAATTCTTTCAGTTAAAAGAGCAACTTCTCGTTTTCCTTTTTCTGTAAGATTATCAATCGAATAATCAGGATCTCCGTGACGAATAAAAATCAAACGCATATTTTACCTTTTTAGCAAAATTCTTTTTTTAAGAAATCTAAATCTAATTCTGGATAAAGAATATGTTCAGATAAAAGTTTATTCACTCGTTTTTTTGCTTCTTCTTGAACTTTTTCATCAAGATTTATTTTTCCTTTTGCTGGTTTTCCATCTTTCGTAATTCCAGGTTTTGTTCCTTTTAAAACAAAATCGATAATATCAGCAACTTCTTTCATATCATCAGTGTTCATTCCAAGTGTAGTAAGTCCTGGAGTTCCAATTCGAATTCCTGAAGTCCACCAAGCTCCATTTTTATCGTAAGGAAGAGCATTTGCGTTTGCTGTAACTCCACATGCAAAAAGTGCTGCTTCTGCTTGCTTTCCAGTTAAACCATAAACTGTAACATCAACTAACATAAGATGATTGTCTGTTCCGCCAGTTTGAAGAGGCATTCCATGTGATTTACAAGCTTCTGCAAGAGCCTGTGCGTTTTTTACAACATTTTGAGCATAATTACGATAGTTTTCTGTATTTGCTTCTTTAAATGCAATTGCTTTTGCTGCCATAACGTGACCAAGCGGTCCACCTAAAACCATAGGACAACCTTTGTTTACGTAATCTGCGTATTCTTGTTTGCAAAGAATCATTGCACCACGAGGTCCACGTAAAGTTTTGTGAGTTGTAGTTGTTACAACATCTGCCCATTTTATTGGGTCATACTCTTCAGTAAATACTTTTCCTGCTACAAGACCCGCAAAATGAGCCATATCAACCATTAAAACTGCTCCACATTTATCAGCAATTTCACGGAATCGTTTAAAATTAATTTTTCTAGGATAAGCAGAATAACCTGTCAATAAAATAAGAGGTTTTACTTCCATCGCCTGTTTTTCAATTGCATCATAATCTAAAAGACCAGTTTCTTTATCAACCCCGTAAGGATGACTTTCAAACATTCTTGCAGAAACATTCATTTTGTATCCGTGAGTTAAATGTCCACCACAAGAATAATCAAGTCCCATAAGTTTTTGATTTCCAAAACGTTTTCTAAGCATATCAAATTGTTCTGCGGTTAAATCATTTAAAGATTTTACACCAAGTTCTTCTAATGTTGGAGTTTCTACTTTTTTAGAAAGAATTGCCCAATATGCAACTAAATTAGTATCAGCACCAGAGTGAGGTTGAACGTAAGCATAATCTGCACCAAAAAGTTTTTCTGCTTCACGTGCAGCAGTTTCTTCTACAGCGTCAATATTTACACAACCGCCATAATAACGATGTTCAGGATAACCTTCCGCATATTTGTCTGTAAGAAGATTTCCCATAGCCGCTTGAACTGCAAGCGAACAATAATTTTCTGAAGCGACAAGTTTTAAATGACTTCTTTGATTTTCAAGTTCATTTACAATTGAAGATGCAATTTCTGGTCCAACAGATGCAACTTGCTGTAAATTTGCAACATAAGAACACATTGCGGCATTTGGTTTTCCGCCACATTTTGTAAGATAATTTTCTAATGGTGTAGACATAAAATTCCTCTAAAAATAAATATTAAATATAAATACTATAGCAAAAACTCACTTAATAGATAAGTATTGAAGGAGTTTTTTTTGTGTTAAGATTTTTGTATAATGATTTTATGTATTTAATTCCAAATGAGTTTTCTTCTTATATTTCGCAAAATTGTAACAGAAAAGAATTTATTCAATCATTTTTAAATAAAGCGGGACTTGATACGGCTGTAATTTCTCTTGAAGGAAAAAATCATATTTATGTAAAATTTCCAATCCATCAATATAATCCAATGTTTAAAATAAAAACAGTAATTGCTCATTATGATAGAGTTGAAGGAAGTCCTGGAGCAAATGATAATTCTGCCGCAAATTTTGTTCTTCTTCAGTGGGCAGTTTCTCTTTTTAATAAAAAATCTTTTCACAATGTTCGTTTGATTTTTACAGATGGCGAAGAATTGGGAGAAGGCGGAATTTGTGAACAAGGTTCGTTTGCTTTGGCAAAACTTTTTCAAAAACTTGGAATTACAAATGATGAGCTTTTTGTTTTTGATTGCATGGGAAGAGGTGATGTTCCAATAATTTGTGAAAATAATTTTCCAAAAGGAATGTCTAAAATTTTTCTTAAAAAAGTTCAAGATTTGGAGTTGATTGCAGAAAAAATCATAAAAAATGCAAGCGGCGGAAAATGGTTTAAACTTCATTCAGGTTATAGTGATAATGCAAGTTTTTTGGTAAATAATATTCCAGCAGTTGCAATTACAATGCTTCCTTCAAATGAAGTTTCTGATGCTCTTAATGGAAAAATTCCTTATACTTGGCAACTTTTTCATACAAAAGATGATAATCTAGCATCATTAAATTCAGAGTCTTTTGAACTTTTTCATAAAATTTTAAGAAATTTGGAAGATTTAAAGATTTTAAAATAGAAGTTTGTATAAAATTTTATAAAATATTTTCATTATCTTGACTTTATAACAAACTGATAATAAAATTTGCGTATCATTTAAAATTACATTTAAGGAAGAAATATGAGCTCTAAGGAGAGAAAAAAATATAATTTAAGATTTTGGTCAAAGTTTTATCCAATTTCTTCTGTAATTTTGCTTTTTTGTATTTTTTTAATAAGTTTTTTTATTGTAGAAATTCATAATAATCAGTCGGAATTTGATGAAAAAAATGATGAAATTACTCAAGCAATTGCAAATTTTAAGGAAACATCAGATTATCTTACAAATCAAGTAAGATTTTTTGTTATAAAAAAAGATAGAATTTATATGGACGCTTTTTGTTATGAAATTGATATTTTTAGAAGAAGAGAATCTTTTAAAGATATAATTTTAAAAAATAATGATGATGCTATTCTTTCTGAAAATTTTAAACTTGCATATGAAAAATCAAAAGAATTAAATAAAAAAGAATTTTATATTATAAAACTTGTTTGTGAAGCATTAAATATAACTGAAGAAATTCCAATTTTTATTCAAGATTCAAAATTAAGTGATATTGATAAAAATCTTTCTTCCAGAGAAAAACTTTCAAAAGCTCAAGAACTAGTTTTTTCTGATGAATATATTTCTATAAAAAATGATATTAGAAAATATGCATCACTTTCGCATGCGGCTTCTGTGAATTTTTTTACAGAAAAAGAAAATGATAGTATTTTTAAATTAAATGTACTTTTTATAATTAATACAATTTTGTTTTTTGCTTTAATTTTAGAAATATTTCTTTTTTCTATTTTTGTGGCAATTATATATAATGAAACTGAGAAAAAATAATAAAAATAGCTAAAGAGGGGAACATGGCTACTGAAAAAAAAACTGCACCAAAAGGTTTAGCAGCAAAAGCAAGTTTATTAAAAGCGGAGAGTGAAAATCAATCTGTTGGAAAATCAAAATCAACAGAAAATAAATCTTCAAATACAAAAACTTCTACAAAAGCGAGTACAAAAACTGTAAAAAAAGAAAAATCTACCCAAAAAATGCAACAATCAGCTGTTTATGATGAAAATTCCATTCAGCATTTGGAAGGATTGGAACATATTCGTTTGCGTCCTGGAATGTACATTGGTTCTTTGGGGGATGGTTCTAACGAAAACGATGGAATTTATATTCTTTTAAAAGAAGGAATTGATAATTCTGTAGATGAATTTTCTCAAGGTTTTGGAAATCGCATTGATATTGAAATAAAAGATGGGCATGTAAAAATTCGTGATTATGGTCGTGGAATTCCTCTTGGAAAACTAGAAGATTGTGTTTCTAATGTAAATACTGGAGCAAAATATAATAATTCAGTTTTTAAACAAGCAATTGGAATGAATGGTGTTGGAATTAAAGCGACAAATGCACTTTCTTCTTATTTTAGAGCTGCTTCTATTCGAGATGGAAAAATGGCAGTAGTTGAGTTTAAAAAAGGAGAAAAAATTTCTTCCAAAATGGGAACTGCAAAAGATAATGCTCCAAATGGAACTTATCTTGAATTTATACCAGATACAGAATTATTTGGAAAATATGCATTTAATATGGAGTATGTTGAAAAACGTCTTTGGAATTATGCATACTTAAATCCGGGGCTTTTATTAAAATGTAATGGAAAAGAATATATCAGTGAAAATGGAATTGAAGATCTTTTAATAAATGAGATGGGAAATTCTAATAAAGCGTTGTACAAACTCTTCAATTATAAAGGCGAAAATCTTCAGTTTGTATTAACTCATACAGCGTCTTTAGATAAATATGTTTATTCTTTTGTAAATGGACAAAGCACAGATGATGGAGGAACTCATGTTACTTCATTTTTGGACGGATTTACAAAAGGTGTAAACAGTTTTTTCAAAAAAGAATATGATGAAAAAGATGTTGTTGGAGGGCTTCTTTGTGCGTTAAAAATTGGAATAGATAATCCAATGTTTACATCGCAAACAAAAAATAAACTTGGAAATGTAGAAATTCGTGCTCCAATTATAAAAGAAGTTCAACTTGCTGTGGATGATTGGCTTCGCCACAATCCTGATATTGCTGGAGCTTTGGAAGAAAAAATCATCAAAAATCAAAAAGCGAGAAACGAAATTAATTCTGTAACAGAAAAACAAATTCGCGAAGCAGAAAAATCTGTAATGTTAAAAATCAAAAAGTTAAAAGATTGTCGCTATCATCTTCAAGATGGTGAAAAAGGTGCAAATTCGATGATTTTTATTACAGAAGGAGATTCTGCAACTGGTTCAATGGTTGGAAGTCGTGATGTTTCTTATCAAGCAATTTTTAGTCTTCGTGGAAAACCAGAAAATATGTATGGACGCAAAAAATCAGCATTGTTTGAAAATGAAGAATTAAAAAATTTAACTTTTAGTTTAGGCGTTCAAAAAGATATAGAAGGTTTGCGTTATGATAAAATCATCATTGCAACAGATGCCGATAACGATGGTTATCATATTAGAAATTTGGTGATGACATATTTACTTTTGTATTTTGAAGAACTTGTTTTGTCTGGACATGTTTATATTTTGGAAACTCCACTTTTTCGCGTAAGAAATAAGCAAAAAACAGTTTATTGTTATTCAGAAGCGAGTCGTGATAAAGAACTTTCTAAAATGCGTGGAGCCGAAGTTACTCGATTTAAAGGTTTGGGAGAAATTAATCCCTCTGAATTTGGACAATTCATTTTTCCAAGAAAAGAAGGTGAAAGCGAAGATAAAGGAATGCATTTAACTCCAGTAACAATTCAATCTTTAAAAAATGTTCCTGAAGTTTTGCAATTTTATATGGGAAAAAATACTCCAGAACGTAGAGATTTTATTGTTCATCATCTTGCAGCAGAAATTGATGCATAAATTTAAAAAAATAGATTTTATATGATATTTGAAAAATCTATCATAATATTGTATAATTTTACTTTCTATTTTAAACAAATTAGAGGTGTGTTATGGATTTAACTGGACGCAACTTTTTAACTTTGAAAGATTTTTCACCAGAAGAAATTATATATTTATTAGATTTAGCTGCAGATTTAAAAGAAAAAAAGAAAAAACATATTCCTGTTGATATTCATCGTGGAAAAAATATTGCACTTATTTTTGAAAAAACTAGTACAAGAACACGTTGCGCTTTTGAAGTTGCCGCTCACGATTTGGGAATTTCAACAACATATCTTGCGGAAGGTAGTCAAATTGGAAAAAAAGAAAGTATTGCTGATACTGCTAGAGTTCTTGGACGAATGTTTGATGCAATCGAATATCGTGGATATGAACAACAACTAGTTGAAGATTTAGCAAAATATTCTAAAGTTGTAGTTTGGAATGGTCTTACAAATGAATATCATCCAACACAAATGCTTGCAGATATGCTTACAATTCGTGAGCATTTTGGAAAAATAAAAGGGTTAAAATTAGTTTATTATGGAGATGCTCGTTATAATATCGGAAATTCTTTGTGTATCGTTTGTTCAAAATTGGGCGTAAATCTTACTTTGTGTGCTCCAAAAAAATATTTTCCAAATGAAAATTTAATCAATGAATGTAAAAAATGGTGCGAAGAAAGTGGTGGTTCAATTACTTTAGAAAGTGATATTGATAAAGCTACAAAAGATGCTGATATTCTTTATACTGATGTTTGGGTTAGTATGGGAGAGCCTGATGAAGTTTGGGCAGAACGAATTGCAGATTTAAAACCTTATCAAGTAAATATGCAAGTTTTAAAAAAAGCAAAACCAACAGCAATTTTTATGCATGATTTACCATCTTTTCACGATTTAAATACAAAAATTGGAAAAGAAATTCATGAAAAATTTGGACTTGATTCTATGGAAGTAACTGATGAAGTTTTTGAATGTAATCAATCAGTTGTTTTTGATGAAGCGGAAAATAGAATGCATACAATAAAAGCAGTTATTGCAGCAACATTGGGAAATAAATTTTAAAGGAATAAAAATATGGAAAAATCAAATGCTATTATTACAGTTGTAGGTTCAGATAAAGTTGGAATTATTGCAAAAGTTTCAAATTTTCTTTCAGAACATAAAGTTAATATTGCAGATATTACACAAACAATTCTTTCAGGTAATTTTGTTATGATGATGATGGTAAATCTTGATAATTCAGATATTACAATCGATTTATTAAGAGAGGCAATGAATAAATTAGCAGAAGAAATGTCAGTAGAAATTAACATTATGAGTGAAAGAGTTTTTTCAAGCATGCATCGCGTTTAAATTTTATTTATTGTCGTACTCGGTTATTGAGCCTGTCGAAACATGATACGGCAATCTTTCACTTTAGATTATCGGGTCGAGCCCGATAATGGCATATTTTATAAAATTGCAGATGTGGATAAGACCAATTTTACTTTAAGAAAATATTGCAACCCACATTATTTATTTTAAGAAAATATTACGTCCCACATCAGAATTCTATAATTTCTTCATAAACTTGTATTGCAAATTGGTCGGTCATTCCTGAAATATATTCAATCACACATTTTGTGTATGATTCATTATCATTTACATCAAAAACAATTGGCGTGTTGTAACGAAGAATTGCTTTTTTATTTATAAAATCATGTTTTTCGCTAATGTATGGTCTATATGCTGTATATCTGATAAGCCAATCTTCAAAAGTTGAACATAATTTTGGATAATTTTTTAAAGCTTGAGCAGTTCTTCCTTTTTGAACATAAATTTGTGCTCTTTGTAAAGTTCTATAAATTGTTTTGATGACATTTTCTGCATAAATTGAAAATTCTTTTAATCTCCAATGACTATAAATTCGTGAAAAATTGAATTTTTTTAATTCCAAAATAAATTTAAAATATTCTTCAGAAAAACAAAGGCCTTTTTCTGGAGAACTTTGTTCACACATATCAACAATCATATCATTTATTAAAACTGTTGTATTTATAGCTTTTCCACTTCTTAAAGCGTGAGCTCCTTTTTTTTCAAAACCTAAAGTACTTCCGACAATTTCTCGTAATTCTCGATATGCAGCCATATCAATAACGTGATACGCACGAGCATCTTCTAAGTCGCGACCTAAATAGGCAATTTTATCTGAAATTTTTACAACTGCACCTTCCCAAGTATAAGGTTGAATAATTCCAGGTCGCTTAATTGAATATAAATCAATAGCATTAGTTCTTGGTTTTACTGCTTGTTGATCAATTTCTCCACAATGACAAATTAAACCATCTCGAACAGCGTAAGTTAAATCTAAAGGTTGTTCAATTCCATTTGGGTCTTGTAAAGTTTCAATGAAATCTGCAAAAAATAAACTATTTCTTTCATGCCAAAATTTTTTTGGGGAATCTTTTTTTTGTTGTAAGATATTATTTAAACAATCTTCTCCATGATGACCAAAAGGTGCATGTCCAATATCATGACCGATTGCAATTGCGTTTGTAAGTTGTTCATTCAATCCTAAAAATTTTGCAATTGTTGTAGAAACTGAAGCAACATGAAGAACGTGTTCCATTCTTGTACAAATATGATCATTGTGAGGTGCGAAAAAAACTTGAGTTTTATGTTTTAATCTTCTAAAAGATTGTGAATGTAAAAGTCGTGTATAATCTCTCTCAAAATTTGAACGAATATCGTTGTTTCGTTTGTAAAGTTCTAATTCTCGTTTATTTGATTGAATCCATTTTTCAGAATTTTCAATACAAGCTACTTTCGCAAATGAATTTTTCATTAAAACCACCTTTTTTTTGATTATATAATTCAATCTTTAAGTTTTTCAAGCATTTCAACTCAATCATTAATGGAAAAAAACTTTTTCTCTAAAAATAATAATTTTGAAGAATTTCTAGATATGCTTTATAATATAAAAAATTGATATTTTGGAGACATTATGAATCGTAGCGTAGTTGCAATTAGTACTTTAGAAGATTCAAAAGATGCACTAAACGAAGTTGTTTTGAAAATTCGTAAAAATAATATTTCCCCAGATTTAATTTTATTTACAAGTAATTGTGATGATTTTTATTTTTACACAAAAAATCTTCATGAAATTTTTCCATCAACTACAATTTTAGGAACAACATCTTATATCAATTTTAATTCAGAAGGTTTTTCTCATACTGGAATTTCTGCTTTTGCAATTTGTGATGGAATTGAATGTTCTTGTGGTGTTCTTTTTGAAATTTCTCATTTTCCAAAACAATATATGGGACATATTCAAACAGCGTTAGATGAACTTTCTAGTATAGAAAATACTTGTTGTATTGAATTTTGTACTGCTTTTAGTAATGGTGAAGAATTAGTTTTAGATACTTTTGAAGAAGTTTTTGAAAATAAAAAAATTCAAGTTTTTGGAAGTTCTAGCGGAAATTTTTCAAATGATAAACAAACTATGGTGAGTCTGAATGGCGAATGTTATCAAAATTCTTGTGTTTTTGCTTTTATTCATAATCTTGAAGGAAGAATCTTTTTTTATAAAGAAAATTTGTACAAACCAATGGGACCAATTTTTTCTGTAACTGATATTGATGTTGATTCAAGAACAATTTATGAATTTGATGATAAACCTGCTGCGGATGTAATTTCTTCTGCATTAAAAATTCCTTTAGAAGAATTGGGAGAAAATATTTGCTATCATCCTATGGGAAGAATTTTAGGAAATAAACTTTACATTACTGATAGTGATAAAATTTTTCCTGATGGTTCAATTTCTTATTTTTCTCAAATTTATAATCATACAAAAATGGCATTACTAGAAGTTTGTGATTTTGATGAAACTTGGAAAAAATCTAAAATCGAAATTTCAAAAATGATAAAAAAGCCGTCATTTTCTTTGGTTGTAAATTGTTCTACACGTTCGCGTCTTTTTGAAAAAAATAACAGAATGGAAGATTTTAATAAAATTTTAACTAATAATTATGGTGAATTTTTTGGTATTTCTGGATATGGAGAACAAATTGATTTTCTTCATTTAAATCAAACTATGATTATTGCGTTATTTGAATAAATTTTGTGAAAACTGTTTTAAATGACAGTTTGAATTAACTTTTGTGAATATTTTGGAGAAGTTATGGCTCGTTCTTATAATGGAAATGTTTACACCAATGATAAATGTATTGCTTGTAATAAATGTATCGCTCAATGTCCAATTTTAGGTGCAAATATTTGTTCTGTAAAAAATGGAAAAAAAATAGTAAATGTAAATGCAGAAAAATGTAATCATTGTGGAACTTGTGTTTCTGTTTGTATTCATGATGCTCGAGAATTTAAAGATGATACGCAAGATTTTTTTGATGCACTTAAAAATGGAGAAAAACTTTCTTTAATTGTTGATCAATCTTTTTATGTTCTTTATGCAGATAAAGCTCCAAATATTATTGCTCATTTAAAATCACTTGGTGTTGAAAAAATTTACGATGTTGCTTATGGTGCAGAAATTTCTCTTTGGGCTCATGTAAAATATCTTACAGAAAATCAAGATAATCTTCCTACAGAAAAAGCTTTTATTGCAAATACGTGTTCAGCTTTTGTAAATGAAGTTGAACTTTATTCTCCAAATCTTCTAAAAAAAATAATTCCAGTGCAAAGTTCTGTAATTTGTACAGCAATTTACGTAAAAAAATATTTAGGTGATAAAAATAGAATTGGATTTTTAAATTCTTGTATTGCAAGGAAAGATGAATTTTCTAATTCAGATACACTTGGAAATGTAAATTTTAATCTTACGTATCATCATTTTTCACAATTTTTGGATTTTACAAATCTTCCTAAAAATGCAGTTAATTCAGATTTAAAAACAAATGGAATTGGAAATATTTTATGTATAGAAAGTTCTTTTAAAGATATTGCATCAAAATTTTTCCCGATGACAGAACGTTTTGTAAATTATACAGAAGTTTCTCCTTTGATGTTTGAACAATTTGATTTATATTTAAATCCAAACTACGCAAAAAATCAACCTTTTATGGCAGAAATTTATTCTTGTAGACACGCTTGTCAAACAGGACCTGCTTTTGTAAAAAATATTATGGCATATCCGTATATAAATTCCGGATTTGATAAAATTTTCCATAAAAGTATAAATTCTATTTCAGATGCAAGTTCAGATTATCAAAAAAATTTAGAGAAATTAAATTCTTATTTTGAAGAACTTGATTATGATGATTTTAAAATAAATTTTACGCATAAATATAGACAACCAAATCATATTCCACAAGAAATTTATGAAGAAATTTTTAATTCAATGTTGATGGACACAGAAGAAAAACGCCATATAAATTGTGGAGCGTGTGGTTATCAATCTTGTCATGATATGGCAAAAGCAATTGCATTCGGTTATAACAAAAAAGAAAATTGTATTCATTATATGAATGTTATGACAGAAAAAACTTATTACACAGATATACTTACAGGTCTTGATAATCAAGCGGGCATTACTAGAAAAGTTGAACCAATTTTAGCCCAAAATATTGACAAAAAATATGCACTTTTTATTGGAAATGTAAACAAATTAAAAATAATTAATGATGTTTTTAGTTTTGAAAAAGGAAATGATGTTCTCAAATTTATAGCAAAAGAACTTGTTGATGTTGTAAATGATAAAGGTTTTGTCGCTTATATGGGCGGAGGACTTTTTTGCATTTTTATAGAAAATAGCATTGAAAATCTGCAAAAAATCCAAGAAAAAAAATATTTTGATTGTAGACATTTAGGAATTGAAATGCCTATTACAATGCGTTTTGGAATTTCTATTTCAGAAAAATTTGATGAAACATTTATAGAATTATTAAATAAAGCAACTTTATGTGTGGATTCTAAAACTTCCTCCGTTAGTAATACGTATACTTTTTTTACACAAGAAAATCGAGAAGAACTTATTCATGAAGCAGATGTTACATCACAAATGCCAAGTGCATTGGAAAATAAAGAATTTGTTTTGTGGTTTCAGCCTCAGTACAAAACTGGTTCAGATGAATTAGTTGGTGCAGAAGCGTTGTGCAGATGGATAAAATCTGATGGTTCAATGATTCCACCAGATTCATTTATTCCAATTGCAGAAAAAAATGGTTTTATTGTAACTTTAGATAAACTTATTTGGAGAATGGCATTTGAAACTGTACGAAAATGGTTGGATTCTGGTTTAAAAGTTGTTCCAATTTCAGTAAATATTTCCAGACTTAGTATGGAAACTGATGCACTAATTTATACAATAAAAAGATTAGATGATGAATTTAAAATTCCACATGAATTTATACATTTTGAAATTACAGAAAGTGCAAACATCGGAAATACAGATGCTCTTGTAGAACGAATTCAAAAAATTCGTGATTTAGGTTATTTAGTTGCAATGGATGATTTTGGAAGCGGTTATTCATCTTTAAATTCTTTAAAAGATTTTCCAATCGATATAATCAAACTTGATATGGGATTTTTTAAATCAAAAAACAATATGGATAAAGGTGGAAATATCATCACTTCTATTGTAAATATGGCTCACTCTTTGCAATTAAATACAATTGCAGAAGGAGTAGAATCTGAAGCTCAAGCAAGATTTCTTACAAGTATTGGTTGTGATATTATTCAAGGATTTTTTTATTCAAAACCTATTTCCGAAAAGCAATTTATTTCTATTATGCAAAAAAATCAACATATTACAAAAATAGAGAAACCTCGCATTTTTGGAACAATAAATGTTAATAATATTTATAATCCAAATTCTGGTGAAAATTTGATGTTTGAACAATTTGTTGGACCTGCTGCAATTTTTGAATTTGATGATTTAGATTATAAAGCAAAACTTATTCGAGTTAATAAAAAAGCGTTGTCTTTGTTTGAAGCAGATGGAATTCCGGTTTCAATTTTATCAAATAATCTTAGAACATATTTTACTCCAGAGAATAGACGAGTGATTTTAGATGCAATGCAAGTTTCAATAGATACTCAATCAGAAAGTGTTTGTGTATTTAGAAATAAAACTATAAAATCACAACGTCCAATTTGGGTAAAATTTCATTTGTGGAATTTAAGCAATAACGGAAATAGTCATACAACTTATTGTTTGATGGATGATATTACGGAAGAAAATATTTCTGAAAAAATAATGCAAATTTCAAATAAAAAAATGACTTTTTATATGGAAAATAATTTTATTGGAATGTTGTTAATGTATCTTGAAGTTAATTTAAAACATCCTTTAGAAAATTTAAGACTTAGATTTTTAAAAGTTAATTCTGAATTTTTGGAAATGACAGGCTTTTCTAAAGAAGAAGTTATGAATTGGACAGAAAAAGAAACGTTTTCAATAGTTCATCCTTTAGATAAAACAAAAATGATTGCAAAAGCAATTGTTGCATATCGCGATGGATTTCAAAAAGGTTTAACTTGTACTTATAAAGCTCGCGTAAAAGATGGGACTTACAGAAAAGTAAAACTTATAATTTCAGGCATAAAAGATTCCAAAAATTCTTATTTTTTATCAGCAAATTTTATTGTTTTAGATGATAATTCACAAGATTTAGAAACTTTACCTGAAATTACAGAGAGTGAATAATTAAAATTGTTTTTTGTAACCAAATTCTACTCGTAATGCTTTATACCAATTATCAGTTACAAAATCCATAATTCCAATTTTTAAAAGTGCATTTATATTTCCGCCAAGAAGTTCTGTAGAAATGTATGGAGTGATATTTATATCAAAATTTAAATTTTTTATATCAGAAATTAAATTTTCAAGATTGTTTGAACTATCATATTTATTTTCTTTTTGGAAAGATAAAATATTTTTATTTGGAAGTCCAAAACCGAGGTGAACGCCTAAAGAAAATATTTTTGAAGAAATTGGAATTTTATCTGAATAAATATTAATATCAAATCCTAAAGTGTCTTCTATGAAAAGAAATTTATCAACTGTAGCTTGTGGTAAAGTATAAAATGATATATTTATGTGAGAATTTTTTGTAACAAAACGTGGTTCAATTAAAAGATAAATTGAATCTGATTTTATATTCCAAGCACCGCCTTTTTCAAAAGAACTATTAAATATTCCAGTTTGAATAAAAAGACTTGGTGTATAGTTATTTCCAACAAGAATTGTAGTTCCTGTATGAAAATAGATTTTACTAATTACAAGAAAAACAGATTCTCCTTTGTAAGTATCATATAAAGGTGCTCCAATTCCTCCGCAAAAATCAAAAGTAAAATATCTTAAAGTGGTGGCAAATCTTAAATCTGCATTAACAATAAAATATTGAGAATCTTCGTTATTTAAGTAAAGATATGCTCCGTAGGCAATTGGTAAATTATTTGGTTTTATAATATCCGCAATTCCAATTCCAAAATGAGGATAAAGAATGGAACCTGCAATTCCTAAATATGTATCTGCAAGTTTTGTTCCTATTGGTTGAAGTCCAAAATATCTTTGAAGAAAAATATCAGAACCGATTGGGTCATACGCTCCAATATATGCACTAAAATAATTATATCCGTTTAAAGTTTGATTTCGTCCAATGAGTGAAAGTTCATCAATTTGAAATGCTGCCATTGTGGAAGAAAAAAAAGATTGATTGCATAAATCTTCAGTTTTGAGTGAAAATTCAAGATGACTCCACCAATTTTCAGAAAAACTAAATTGCCCAGAAAAAAATGCACTTAAATTTAAATTTGGATTATATTTTGAGTCATTTTCTTCTGCTTGATAATCTAATTTTCCTCCAGCAAAACCTGTAAAAGATGTTAATGCATTTAAGTTTGCACAAATGATGATTAAAAAACATATTGAAAGAAATAATTTTGCTTTTTTCATATTTTGCCCCTCTGGATAAAACTCTACTTTTTCAGTATCGGTTTATTTTACATAAAACTTTAGAATATTTAAAAATAGATTTTTTTGAAAAATTCTAGAGATAGAAAATCAGAATTTATCTTGAAATCTATCATTTTCGGTATATAATATTTAGTATGAGTGATTATCTTGATCCTAATAATGAAGAACTTTTAAAAGACTTTTTTGCAGAAGCAGAACAACAAGTTGAGCAGTTAGAAAGCAATATTCTTGTAATTGAAAATGATCCTACAAATCATGAAGCAATAGATGAAATCTTTCGGGCGGCACATACTTTAAAAGGTGGTTCAGCAACTGTAGAAATGATGGAACTTTCTCATTTTACGCATAAAGTTGAAGATGTATTAGATGAAATTCGTTCGGACCGTTTATCTGTAAATGAAGATGTTGTCGATTTATTATTATCATCAATTGATGTTATAAAGGCAATGTTAGAAGCAAGACAGAATGGTTCTGTTTATGAAGAAAATATTGATGATATAGTAAATAAATTACATTCATATATTCCAGAAAAAGATGATAAAAAATCTAAAAAAACTCCACAAAAAGTAGAACAACCAAAACCAGTAGAAGTTGTTCCTGTAGAACCAATCGTTCCAAGTGGATTACAAATTCCTCCTTTATCAGAGTCTGAATATATGGAATTAAAACAAACTTGCGAAGATAATCAAAAACTTTGGTGTGTTGCAGTAAAATTTGATGAAAATAATCCAATGAATACTGTTGGCGGAATGCAAGTTTTTGCAGCGTTAAAATCAATTGGAAATGTGTTAAAAACTGTTCCAGATTTTGATGCTCTTTATGAAGATGAATTTTATGAATTTGTTTATTATTATATAGCAAGTTCTTCAGAAGCCTCTGATATTGAAGATGCAGCATTTTTAAGTGATGTTACTCTTGTTACAGATGCACATCTTATAACTGATGAAAATTATTCATCTGGAGAAAATAATGTTTCTTCTCAAAATTCTAAGCAAGAAGAAAAAATTGAAAAAGTGGAAGAAACCAATACTCAATTTTCAGAAAGTCAAAACGCTCTTTTGCAAGATATTTTAAATGATAATGTTTTAAAACCTGAAAATCAAAAATCAGAAACTCCAAAAGTTGAAGAACCAAAATCTGAAATTAAAAAAACTGAACCCAAAAAAGAAAATACTCCAACTCATGCTGTTCAACAAGGTTCAATCCTCAGAGTTGATTCTCGCAGAATTGATAATCTTTTAAATCTTGTGTCTGAAGCAGTTATTACAAAAGCTGCATTTAATCAACTTGCAATACAAACAAATTCTGAGCTTACAAATTTTCATAATTTAGAAACCCAATTTAGAGAAACTTTGCATAATCTTTTTGATGAACTTCCTCAATATTTTGAACAGATAAAAGATGGTGCATCATCTTCAGAAATAAAAAATGCAATTAGTCAAAAATATGGAAATTTAAATAATATTTTTAACGGTTTTGATACAGAATTAAAAACTATTACTCGAAAACTTCGTTCAAATACTCAGAATTTAGGAACAATTACTGGTGAACTTCAAGAAGGCGTTATGAAAATCCGAATGGTTCCAATTAATCAGATTTTTAGTCGTTTTCCAAGAGTTGTTCGTGATTTACAAAAAGATTTAAATAAAAAAATCAATCTTGTAATAGAAGGTGAAGATACCGAACTTGATAAATCTGTTGTAGAAGACCTTCTTGACCCAATTATGCATTGTGTTAGAAATTCTGTAGACCATGGTGTTGAAGCTCCTGAAGTTCGTAAAGCTAATGGAAAATCAGAAACAGGTACAGTTTTATTAAAAGCATCAAATGAAGGCAATATGATTGTCATTGAAGTAAAAGATGATGGAGCTGGAATTGATGTTGAAAAAGTAAGAGAAAAAGCAATTAAAAAAGGCTTAATTCATCCAGATAAAGTTATATCTGATCAAGATGCATATCAATTAATAATGCAGCCAGGTTTTTCAACTTCAGATAAAATAACAAATATCTCAGGAAGAGGCGTTGGGCTTGATGTTGTAAAAACTATGATAAATAATTTAAAAGGTTCAATTTCTGTTCAATCAGCAAAAGGAAAAGGAACTTCGTTTATCATAAAACTTCCATTAACTCTTGCAATTATTCAAGGTTTGTTAGTTCGTGTCGCAGATCAAATTTATTCAATTCCTATTGCAAATGTTATTGAAAGTCAAAGAATTGATTATACAGAAATAAGTCATATAGATAATTATGAAATTATGACTGTACGAAATGAAGTTATTAGTGTTCTTAGACTTTCAAGATTGTTTGGGCTTCCAGAAGAAACAACTTCAGATGGTTCTTGTTATATTGTTATTGTTGGAACTCAAGAAAAGAAAATTGGTGTGATGGTAGACTCTTTAATTGGTGAAGAAGATGTTGTTATAAAACCTTTAAAAGATAAATTTACAAGTTCTCCAGGAATTGCAGGTGCATCTATACTTGGAGATGGTTCAGTTTCTTTAATTATTGATGTTAGCCAACTTGTTGATTTAGGCATTAAGCAAGAGTCGTTAGCAAAACAACAAGAAATGTCTGTTCAAGACTAAGGGAATGCGTATGGAAATGGAATCTAGTGTAAAAAATAATCAGACTACAGAAGTTGCAGAACAGCAAAATGAAAAGCAAGAAAATTCAACTTTAATTGATTTTAAAATGGTAACTTTTTCTTTAGCTGGAAAAGATTATGGTATAGATATTATGTATGTAAAGGAAATTGCAAAAGCTGGAAGATTTACTTATGTTCCAAATGTACTTCCTTTTGTACTTGGTGTTTTTAATCTTCGTGGAGAAATTATTCCAATTCTTGATTTAAGATTGTTTTTTAATATCGAAGTTCCTCCAAAATCTGAAAATAAATTAGAAAATATGTTAATTCTTTCAGTAGAAGACCAAAATTTTGGACTTGTAGTTGATAAGATTGACAAAGTTGTTGGCGTTCAAAAAACTTCAATTCAACCACCTCATCCTTTGTTTGGTGATATTAATATAAAATATATTGAAGGTGTTGTTGAATCTGCAAAAAGGCTTTATGTTCTTTTGGATGTAACAAAAATTTTTACTTTTGCAGATGTTGAAAATATTGATAAATCAAAAGTAGCGTATACACCAAAAATAGAAGAAAATTCTCATAAAAAAATTGAATCTTCTAGTGAAAATGAAATTCTTTCAAAAGGCGAAACTCAAATTGAAAAATCAGAAAATTTATCAAAAACTGTAGAAAATGTTGATAATTTAGATGGATTAAAATTTGCAAAAGAAAGTCTTCAGAATTATAAAAAATTTTATACAAGTTCCGTAAATGAAGGTTGGGTTCGCAGAAGATTTTTAGAATGGAAACAATTAAAAGGAGAATCGAATTCTCAGTTGCAAAATGTTCAAGATTGTGAAGAATTTTTAAAACCTTTTTGGTCAGCATTTACAGATGAATGGTGGTCAAAAGATTTTGCCGAATTAATAGAAAAAGTTTTACCAGAAAATATGGCAAAACAAATTATTGTTTGGAATCCTGGTTGTTCAAAAGGAATGGAAACTTATTCTTTAGCTTGTGTATTAAAAAAACGTTATCCAAATGCAAAAATTAGAATTTATGCACAAGATATAGATTTACTTTCTGTATCAAATGCTTCTTTAATTTCGGTTCCAGAAAATCTTGTTTCTGATTGGTATGCTCCTTATTTGACAAAAAAGGCAAATGGGGAATATACTTTTAATCAAGAAATAAAAGATTCTATTATGTTTGAATATCATGACTGCAAAAATACGAATGCATTACCAATGGTTGATATTGTTTTTGCACGAGATATTCTTTCAATGTTGGATGAATCTTCTCAAGGAACAGTTGCCGCTGATTTTCTTGAAAAAATGAAAGGAAATGGAATTGTAATTCTTGGAGAGAATGAAACAATGCCAGTAACCTTACATTTTGGTGAAAAGACGATAGATTCAATTGTTGTATATACAAAAGACTAATAATAGGAGTTTAAAATGCGCGTAGAGTATATTAATCCGTTTGTTGAAACATCTTTTAGAGTTCTTCAAGAAGTTCTTGGTGGAGCAGAAGTAAAAAGAGGTGATTTGTATTTAAAATCAACAGCTATGCCTGTTATGGGTGTTGCTGCTTTGGTTGGACTTGCTGGTGATGTTGAAGGTCGTGTTCTTTTTGATATGACAATGGAAACTGCATTAAATATTGCTTCTGCAATGAATGGAGAAACTCTTCCTGAGTTTGATGATTTAGCTAAAGCAACAATTAGTGAATTGGCAAATCTTATCACAGCACAAGCTGTAACAAAATTGCACGAATTAGGATTTAAGTTTGATTTAACTCCTCCTGCATTGTTTGTTGGTCAAAAAATGGAAATTGCAGCTTTGGGTGGAACTAGTGATAGCGTAGAAGCTCTTATTGTTCCTCTTATTTCAGAATGTGGAAAAATTGAAGTAAACGTTTCTATTAGGGAACGGGCATAAATTACAAGGAGAAAAAAATGAAAACAACACAAGATTATCCAACAATCAATGACCGTCCACCAGAAGGACGTAAAGACGATGGTACTCCATTTAGAGTTCTTGTCGTAGATGATTCTATGTTTGTTGCTAAACAACTTGGACAAATTTTAACTAGTGAAGGCTACGAAATTGTAGCAACAGCCGCAGATGGAAAAGAAGGTGTTGATAAGTATAAAGAATTATGTCCAAATGTTGATATTGTAACAATGGATATTACAATGCCAAAAATGGATGGAATTACTGCTCTTGAACAAATTATGGCTTTTGATAAAAATGCAAAAGTTGTAATGGTAAGTGCTCTCGGAAAAGAAGAACTTGTAAAAAAATCTCTTATGGTTGGTGCAAAAAGTTATATTATCAAACCACTTGATAGAAAAAAAGTTCTTGAAAGAATTTCAAAAGTTTTACAATAGAGAAAAATTATTTTTAAAGGAGTTGCTTTTTGGGTAACTCCTTAATTTTTTATAGTTAAAATATATCCTTTTTTAGTTTTTTGAATAAAAAATTTGCATTTTATATCAGAACGAATTTTTTTTCGTAAATTTGAAATCAATACTTTTATAGAATTATCTGAAATAAAATTATGTTTTTCTGAATAAATTTGTGCAAGTTCTTCTGCATTTAATGGAGTTTCTCTTGATTCTTGCAAAATTAAAAGCAAATTAAAAAGATTTTCGGCTAATTTTGTACGAGTTTTAAAATCATTTACAAGTTTATAATCATCATGTTCTTTTAACCTTTCAAAAAGTGATTTTTTTATTTCATTTGGAAACGGTTTTGGTTTTTGCATTAGTTTTATATATGGCGAAAGTTCTTTAGATTCGACAAGTTTTTCAATATGTGAAAAAATCTTTAAATAATTTTCTTTGTTTTTATTAAAAAGTTCTGCTAAAGGTGTTTTTTCTTCAGATATATTTATTTTTTCTTGAATTAATCCTGCCCAATGGCTAGAACGCGAATTTCTTGTAATGCATGGGTCGTTATAAAATATAAAAGGAGAATAACATTTTATAGATTCGAGTGTAGATGACAAATTAAAAATATCATGATTAAAAATCAAATAATCCAAAACAAGTAAATCTGGATGCGGTTTAGAATTTTGGATAGTTGAAAAAAGAGAATTTGTATTTGTTAAATTAAGAACATCATGTTTCATCTTTTTTAATTCATCAGATAAAATTTCTGCAATTTCAACTTGCGTTGAATCAATATAAATTTTCATGATAATAAAATTATAACTTAAAAATTTAAATAATGGAAAAAAAATATATATTATGATAAAGTAAACAAAGAGGATTTTTATGAAATTTACAAGAAAATGCGGAATTCTTTTACATCCAACATCATTGGCAGGTTCATACGGAATAGGAACTCTTGGAGAAAATGCTTACAAATTTGTTGATTGGCTTTCTAGTGCAGACCAATCTTTATGGCAAATTTTACCACTTGGTCCAACTGGTTACGGAGATTCTCCTTATGCATCTTTTTCTACTTTTGCAGGAAATCCTTTATTAATAGATTTAGAAAAACTTGAAAAGCGAGGTTGGGCTTTAAAATCATATATAAAACCTGCTGAATATATAAAAAAAACAGGAAATGTCGATTTTGGTGCAGTTGTTTATTGGAAAACGCCTATTTTAAGAAAATGTGCATTATATTTTTTAAAAAATGCTTCTAGCGAAGATAAAAATCAATATTTGACTTTTTGTAAAGAGAAAAAAAATTGGTTAGATGATTTTTCTTTATTTATGAGTATAAAATCTGTGTATGATGAAAAAGCTGCTACAGAAAAACCAGAAAATTCTATTTGGTTTTCTTATTGGCCAAAAGAACTTGCTCAACATGATTTAAATGCTTTAAAAAAATGGAAAGATGAACATTTTGAAGAAATAGAAATTTATAAAATCATACAATTTTTCTTTGAAATTCAATGGAATGAATTAAAAACGTATGCAAACGAAAATGGAATTCAATTAATTGGCGATATTCCAATTTTTGTTGCACCTGATAGTGCGGATGTTTGGTCAAATCAAAAGTATTTTCAACTTGATGAAAATGGTCGTCCAAATTGTGTAGCGGGAGTTCCACCTGATTATTTTAGTGCAGACGGACAACTTTGGGGAAATCCACTTTATAATTGGGAAGAAATGAAAAAATCTGGTTATGATTGGTGGTTAAAAAGAATAAAACGCGTTTTTGAATTAACTGATATTTTAAGAATTGACCATTTTAGAGGTTTTGAAGCGTATTGGTCTGTTCCTTATGGTGAAAAAACTGCTGTAAATGGAAAATGGAATAAAGGTCCTGGAATTGATTTCTTTAAAGCAATAAAACGAAAACTTGGCGATTTACCAATTATTGCAGAAGATTTGGGCGTAATTACAGAAGAAGTAAAAGCTTTACGTGAAGAAGCTTCTCTTCCTGGAATGAAAGTTATTCAGTTTGCTTTTAGTTGCGATGAAGCTAAAAAAGATGGAATGATAAATTATTTTCTTCCTCATATGTATGAAAATTCAAATTGTGTTGTTTATACAGGAACTCACGATAATGATACTTTGCAAGGTTGGCTAGAAAATTCAAGTGATGAGCAAATTGTTCTTGTCGCCGAATATGCATTTGGTGAAAAAGTAAATTTACAAAAAGCACAAAAATTAGTACAAAATGGAGCGTTACGAAATGCTCTTATAAAAACGGCAATTTCTAGTTCTGCTTCTTATTGTGTAATTCCAATGCAAGATATTTTAGGATGTGGAAATGAAGCTAGAATGAATACTCCATCAACAACTGGTTCAAATTGGAGTTGGAGAATGAATACTAATGATTTGAAAAAAAATGCAGCCGAAAAACTTTCATTTTTGACCGCACTTTATGGACGCTAATTTACATTGCTTTATTTGTCCATTCAATTGCCATTTGTCTTAGTTCTGCAGAAGATTTGCAATGAAGTTTTGCTTTGATATTTTCTTTGTGAGTATCAATTGTTTTGATGCTTAAATTTAATTTATTTGCAATTTCTACAGTTCCAAGACCTTTTCCAATTAGAGTAAAAATTTGAAATTGCCTATCAGAAAGTTCAGTTATTGTATCGAAAGTTTTTCCTTGAATGTCTTTATTTAAATTTTCAATTCTATTTTTTTCTTTTTCGCTAAGATAAATTTCACCATGAATTACAGTTTGGATTGCATTTATAACTTGTGATTCCGCTTCTTCTTTCATAATATAACCTTTTGCACCTGCTTTTATTGCTCGTTCTGCATAAAAACGTTCATCATGCATAGAAAGAACAAGAATTTTAGTTTTTGGATGAATGATGATAATATCTTTTATCAGTTCAAGTCCATCTTCCTGCCCCAAATTTAAATCAACAATTGCAAGATTTGGTGTCATATTATTTAAAAGAGTTAAGGCTTCGTTTCTATCTTTTGCCATTCCTATAACTTTAAAATTTCCTTGTGTTTCAATTAGTTGTGCAAGTCCTCTGCTAAAAAGAGGATGATCATCGATAATAATTACTGAATATTCCATAATTTTAATAATATCATAAAATTGTAATTTGCGATATAATTTTTTTATGAGAATAGGACTTGTTTTAAACGTTTTAGATGAAGAATATCAGATTTCAATTTATAGAGGAATAAAAG
Organism: uncultured Treponema sp.; assembly: GCA_964410365.1. GTDB lineage: Bacteria > Spirochaetota > Spirochaetia > Treponematales > Treponemataceae > Treponema_D. The sequence goes on along the minus strand of CAYPGB010000004.1, from coordinate 3,254 downwards.
CTCAAGCTTTAAAAAATGGAATTGAATTAGTTTGTTTTCAACACGAAAATAGCAAATCAACTGATGATACTCTTGTTTGTAATTACGAAAAAAAAGGTTATTTCAATTTAGATGGCATTATTCTTTTAGCTTCAGTTTTAAATGATAGTAATAATCTTACCAAAAAAGAAAATATTGAAAAAATCTGGGGAAAAATTCCTTTAGTTTCTGTTGGGCAAAAAATAGAAGGCATTCCATCATTTTTTATTCAAACTGATGATTCAATGAAACAATTAGTTGAACATTTGATTTTAAAACATAATTACAGAAATTTTTTATTTATTGGTGGACCACAAAATCATTATGATGCAATTACTCGTGAACAGATTTTTAAAAAGACAATGGAAGCGTATAAACCTTGGTTTTCAGATTTATCTTACAAAATAAAACACGGAATGTTTAATGAACAAGCAGCTGTTCAAGTTATGGAAGATTATTATAAAGAAAATCCTAATTCAAAATTAGATGTTATTGTTTGTGCAAATGATAATATGGCTTTAGGAGTTTATAAATTTTTCAAAATGAATCAATCAAATCAAAATGTAAAAGAATGTGCAGTTACCGGATTTGATGATATTCCTCAAGCAAAATTTGAAATTCCTTCGTTAACAACTGTAAAACAACCTTTGCAAGAAATTGGAGTTGAAGCATTTAATACTCTTCTAAAAATGGTTAATGGAAAAAAAGTTCAAAATGAAGTTTTTATAGAATCTGAATTTATTGTTCGGGATTCTTGTGGATGTAATGTTTTACTAAAACAGCAAAATTGGAAAGAGGCTTATATTTTTCAGTTACAATCAAAATATGTTCAAACAGAGCATTTTTTAAGATTAGTTTCTCATATTAGTATGGATTTAAATTATCCAGAAACAGTAATGGGAATAAAATATCAGTTAAATATCAGTATAGAACAATTGGGCGTAACAGATTTTTGTGTTTTACTTGGAAAAGAAAAATTAAAGCCAATTTTTATTAGAATTGATGATAAATATATTCCAGATTTTTATGATAATAAGGAATGTACTATTGGAGAATTTTATAATAATTTTTTATCACAAAAAAAAGAAAAATCCTCATCTTTAATTTTAAAAAATCTTTATTCTGGAAATCAATTTTTGGGTATAGTTCTTTATGATGGAAATCATGCTGTTTTACCTCATATATGTAATGTTAGTGTAAATGTGGCTCATGCACTTTTGAGAATTGAAAATGCAGAAGAAAAAAAACGTCGTGAAGAATATTTAACAAATGAAGTTTCAAAAAGGACAAAAGAATTAGTTGAAGCAAATAATAAAAGAATGGAAGTTGAAGCAGAAGTTTTGCGAATTAGTGAAATGGAGCGAAGACGTTTTAGTACAGATTTACATGATGATATTTGTCAGCGTTTAGCAGGAATTTCAATGCTTTGTAGAAGTTATGCAAATTCTTCAGTGCCTTTAGAAAAAGAAAAATTTTCGGAACTTGCTTCTTTGGTTGGTGATACTCTTCAAAGAACAAGATTATATGCTCATAATTCATATCCTGTAGAATTGGAAAATCTTGGATTAAAAAATAGTATTGCAAATCTCTGTAATTCTTTTGAGCAACAATTAAATATAAAATGTAATTATTTTTGGAAAATAAAAGAAAACACAAAGTTTGATAATATTCAAAAATTAAATATTTTTAGAATTATCCAAGAATCTTTACATAACATTGGAAAACATTCCAAAGCAGAAAATGCAAATGTATCTATAATTCAAAATGAAAATCTTATTGAAATAAAAATTTGTGATGATGGAGTAGGAATTTCTCAGGAAAAATCTCTCAAAAAAGGATTAGGATTAAATTCTATGGTTTATCGTGCAGATCAAATGAATGCAGATTTTAAAATTGAAAAAAATATTCCAAATGGAACTTGTGTAAAAATAGAATTAAAAATGTAAAGGAAATAAAAATGAAAAAATTTAAACAATTTTTAGAATTATATTTTGTGTTTGCAAAAATTGGAACTTTTACAATTGGTGGTGGACTTGCAATGATGCCAATGATTCAAAAAGAATTAATAGAAAAACGTCATTGGATTACAGATGATGAACTTTTAGATTATTATGCAGTTGGTCAAAGTACGCCAGGAATTGTTGCTGTAAATGTTAGTACTTTTGTTGGGTATAAACAACTTGGAATTTTAGGTGGAATAATTGCAACTTTTGGAATGGTAACTCCATCTTTAGTAATAATTATGCTTCTTGCAAATTTTATCAATTCAATAGATGATTATCCAATTGTACAAAAAGCTTTAAAAGGAATAAATGTTGCTGTAACTGCACTTTTAACTTCCGTAGTTGTAAATTTTTCTAAAAAAACAATCAAAAATATTTTTAATGCAATTTGTATGATAATTTCTTTTGTTATTGTTTTTTTTCTAAAAATCCAATCTTTTTATATCATTCTTGCTGCTTTATTAATAGGAACAATCATTACTGCAATAAAATTAAAGAGAGAAAGTAAAAAATCAGAAAAAATATCTGAAAATAAAGAGGAATAAATTATGTCGTTGTTTCAATTGTTTTATACTTTTTTTTATATAGGATTATTTACAATTGGTGGAGGAATTGTTGCTTTAACTTTGATGCAACAAACTATAGTTGCAAAAGGAATTATTTCTGAAGAATTATTTTATAATATGGTTGCAATTTCAGAAAGTACGCCAGGACCTTTGGGAACAAATATGGCAACTTATGTAGGTTTTAAACTTCATGGAATTCCAGGTGCTTTCATTGCTACTTTTGGAGAAATTTTACCTTCAATTATAATTATTTTAATAATTGCACAATTTTTACAAAAATTTAATAAAAATCCTTTTGTAAAAGGGGCGTTATCTTTTCTTAGACCAATTACGACTGGTTTAGTTTTAGTTCCCGTAGTAAATATTTTTATTTTTACTTTGATAAATATTCCAAATGATTATTCTGTTTTATTAACATTTGCTGGGTGGAAAGATTTTTTTAATTGGATAAATCTTATTGCTTATGGAATTTTTACTTTTCTTTTGTTTAAATTTAAAATTCATCCGATTTTGTTAATCTGTCTTGGTGCCATTTTTGGAATTATTTTTTGTTAAAAAAAACTGTCCTAGAAATTATAAAAATTTCATAAAATGGACAGTTTTATAAAAAAAATTATTGTTTTGCTATTTCTGTAAGACTTGAAACAAATCCTGCCATATTTTGAAT
>CAYPGB010000003.1:94863-119101 GCA_964410365.1 uncultured Treponema sp. | reverse complement strand
AAAACTCCAAACCAGATAACTGCTTAAACTGTCCTAAAATTTGGGGTCGGTTCAACTAGGGGTCTGTCCCCCCCTCCCACTCAAGCATTGTAAAACATCTAAAATTTTATTAAAATGCTTTCTTATGAAAGCTAGTAAAACTATAATCTGGACACTGCGGGACTCTCCAAATGACGCAGTTATTGCAAGCCATCAACTTATGATGCGTTCTGGTATGATTCGTAAACTTGGAAACGGACTTTACGCTTATATGCCACTTGGTTACCGTTCTTTTATGAAAGTTCAAAAAATTATTCGAGAAGAACTCGATAAAGCGGGTCTTTTAGAAATAAAACCAACTGTAATTCAACCTGGAGAATTGTGGAAAGAATCTGGACGTTGGGACAAAATGTCTGGCGAAATGTTAACTGCAAAAAATCGACAAGGTCAAGATATGATAGTTTCTCCAACAGCAGAAGAAGCTTTTACATCCATAGTTCGTGATGGACTTTCTTCATATAAACAATTACCTTTTTCACTTTATCAAATTAATACAAAATATCGTGATGAAATTCGTCCTCGTTATGGAGTAATGCGTGGTCGCGAATTCACAATGATGGATGCATATTCTTTTGACAAAAATCAAGATGATTTAAATGAATCGTATAATAATGTAGCAGAAGCTTATCACAAAATTTTTAAACGTATGGGGTTAAAAACTATCACAGTCAAAGCCGATACAGGTGCAATGGGTGGTTCTGGTTCTGAAGAATTTATGGTAGAAAGCCCTGTTGGTGATGACACACTTTTACTTTGTCCAAATTGTTCTTATGCTGCAAACGTAGAAAAAGCATCTTGTCAAAAAGAAATTCCTCTTGATAGCAACGGAAATCCTCAAAACGCAACAACTTTAACTGTAGAAAAAGTTGCAACTCCAAATGTTTTTAGCATCGATGATATGGAAACATTTTTTAATGCAAAATCTACAACTTTTTTAAAGGCATTAATTTATAAAGTTTATAATAGTGCGATTGATTTTTCTCAAAATGATTTTTATAAAAATGCAGAAAAAATTAACGAAGGTGGACAAACTTACATTCCAGAAACATTCTTTTGTGTTTTAATTCGTGGAGATTTAGATGTAAACGAATCAAAACTCGCATCAGTTTTAAAAGCAAGTGGTGCAGAATTAGCAAATGATGAAGATGTTTTAAAATATTCAGGTGCTCCTCATGGATTTGTTGGTCCAATCGGAATAAAAATACCAATTCTCGCAGACATTTCAACTTTAGAAATGCATGATTGTATTGCTGGAAGTGGCGAAGAAGGTTATCACATCAAGCACGTAGAACCAAATCGAGATTATAAACCTTTCTTAACAGCAGATGTTCGTACTTGTAAGGAAGGGGACAGATGTCCAGACTGTGGTGGAACTTTTTACATGAAAAAAGGAAACGAATTAGGACATATTTTCAAACTTGGTGATAAATACACAAAATCAATGAACGTAACTTATCTGGACGTAAATGGAAAACCAGTAATTCCGCTGATGGGTTGTTACGGAATTGGAGTTGATAGAACTTTAGCATCAATTATCGAAGCAAATCATGATGAAAAAGGAATTTCTTGGCCAATGACAATTGCTCCTTATCAAGTTGCAATCATTCCAATTCAATACAAAGGAAAAATGCAAGAAGTTGCAGACAAACTTTACGAAGAACTTTCAAACGTTGGAATTGAAGTTTTGCTTGATGATAGAAACGAGCGTCCTGGAGTAAAATTTGCCGATTCAGAATTAATTGGTTTTCCAGTTAGAATTGTAGTTGGCGATAAAAATCTTCCAAATGTAGAAATTAAAATTCGCAATGCAGAAAATGCAGAACTTGTTCCAGAAAATGAAGCTACAAAAAAAGTTTGTGATTTTGTAAAATCTGAACTTGAAAAATTAAACAATTAGGATTTTTTAATGAAAAAAACTTTTTCGTTTTTAATTTTCACTTTTGTTTTTGTTTTAAACATTTTTGCTATGCCTTATTTTGAATCATTTTTGCCTGATAATTCTGGTGAATATGTTTACTACAAAGACAATAGTTTTGTTCGCGAAAGTTATATCGGTTTTTTGTATTATGATGATTCAACTTTTCAACTTAGATTTTTTGCTCCAGAAGATAAAGAAAATTTTTTGCCAGAAAAAAATATAAATCTTTATGTAACAGTTGATTCTGCAAAACAAAATCTTGAATTAACAGGAGAATTGATTTCATCACAAATTCTTCCCAATTCAGACGATACAGATTTAGTAAATTATCTTCACGATATGTTTTATGAATTCACTTCTCGCCGAATAAAAGCAAATTCTATTTCTCCAAAAAATAATGATTATATTCTTTCATACGATTTTAATAATGATGGACAAAAAATTTACACTGATTTTATGCAATTTGGCGGAAATGTTACAATCATTTATGATGCGTTAATTCCGTTATTTAATATAAAAAAAATCATTAATTCTGAAGGAAAATCTATTTTAGAATGTGTAACAATTGGGCAATTAAAAGATTCAAATGATACAGATTTTAATGATTTTAAAGGATTTAAAACTCAAAAAACTGATGATAATTCTAAACAAAAAAATAAATTAAAAAAAATAACGCAAAGTTTTGAATCACAAACTATTGTTCTTGATGAAAATTGGACAAAAAAAATGGAAAATTTTTGGACTTATGATGATAAATCCTTAATCACAATGACTGAACTTCCAGAACTAAATTCCGACAAAACTTTAAATGAATTTTACATTTTAAGAAAATTATTAGAAAGTGCAAATGGAAGTTATACAGATATTTCAAACGTAGAAATTCTATTTGATGAAAAGAAAAATCAGTACAAAATTACAAGTCAAAATTACTTGCAAGAAAAAAATGATTCTATAATTACAACAAAACTTCTCACAAGAAAAAATAATACTTCCAATGAATTTTATTATTTTTCTATTTCAACTTATAATTCTGCTTACGTAAAAAATCATTCTTATTTTGATAAAATTGTAAAATCTTACAAAATTGAAGATTAAAAATTGTTTCTTGAAAGTGGAGAACCAATCCATTGTCCTTCACTTCCAAGATATTCTTGTTTTTCACCTTCTATCAAAAATTGTACGCTTTTTACCGTGCTAAAACATGTTGCTGTATAAACGATTTGCATCAACTGACCACGAATTCCTTCAATTCCCAAATTATTAAATTCAAAGTTTTCATTAAAATTTAAATATGCAATTCCTTCCGAAACTCTTGCACTCAAAAGTTTTGTACCTTCTGGAATAAGTGTCATACAATTTTTTTCTGCACTTGATGATTTTAAAGGACCTTGTATTAAAAAATTGATTGATGTTGTTAATGGAGAATCCGATTTTTCTGCACTTCTTTTTACAATTTTTCTCACAACAGAACCATCCGAATCAATATTAACAAAACATAATTGATATTCGAATGTAAGTGGAGTCTGTTTTTTAGGTTGTTCAGTTTTATTTTCAACTAATTTAGAAACATTTTCTTTAAGATTGTTTTGAGTATCATCTAATTTTTCTTTTATTGAGTCTTGTACAAGATTTTCAACTGTTTCTTGAATAGAATCCATAGCGTCAGATGTTTCGTTTTGTAAGATTTCTTTTACAGAAGGATTTTCTTTTTCTATTTCAATAACAACAGTTTCATCATCTTTTAAAGTGATTGTATCTTTTTTTGAATCATCATGTTTTTCTACAAATTCTGGAGTTTTCCCAAAAACCCTATCAAAAAATCCAGTTTGTTTATAATTTGATAAAATTTTATCTTTATTAAGAAGAAATATTATCGCAATAACAATAAGTGCCAACAAAATACACGATACAGCAAACATTCCATTACTTATTTTTTTTGATTTTTTCTTAGCCATAAATTTATTATCGGTATTTTATTTTTATTTTTTAGATTAAGTTTTATAAAAAGGTCGCCCAAAGTTATCGTCGGATTTAACGTCCAATAGCTCTGGGCGATTTTTTTTCTAAACAATTTTTTTTAGTTTTTTAAATATTCATTTATTGCTGCAGCGGCTTTCCGTCCTTCGCCCATCGGTATTGTCCGCTTCGCGTACAAACTTGAGTTTTCCTTACGGAAAACTCACTCGCTCTGGGCGATTTTTTTTCTAAACAAATCTTTTTAGTTTTTTAAATATTCATTTATTGCCGCAGCGGCTTTTCGTCCTTCGCCCATCGCTAAAATAACTGTTGCAGCTCCTAAAACTATATCTCCACCTGCCCAAACTTTTGTATGAGATGTTGCTTGATTTTCATCAACAATAATATGACCGCGTTGGTCTGCATTTAATCCAGGAGTTGTTTTTACCAAAAGTGGATTTGACCCATTTCCCAAAGCAACTATCATTGCATCGCAAGGAACTTCATGCTCAGAACCAGGAATTGCAACTGGAGAACGTCTTCCAGATTCATCTGGTTCACCAAGTTCATAAGAAAGACATTTTACACCGCAAACTTTTCCGTTTTCATCACCTAAAACTTCTACAGGATTTTCGAGGAATCTAAAATTAACACCTTCTTCTTCTGCGTGAGCAATTTCTTCCAATCTTGCAGGCATTTCTTTTCGAGTTCGTCTGTAAATAATATCAACTTGTTCAGCACCTAAACGGAACGCCATTCTAGCTGCATCCATTGCAACATTTCCCGCACCACAAACAACAACATGTTTTGCTTCATAAATTGGAGTTGCAGCATGTTCTTTATCATAACCTTTCATAAGATTTGCACGAGTAAGATATTCGTTTGCAGAAAAAACTCCAATCAGATTTTCACCAGGAATATTCAAAAATTTTGGAAGCCCAGCACCAGTTCCAACAAAAGCAGCATCAAAATGTTTTTCTTGTAAAAGTTGTTCCAAAGTATTTGTTCTACCAACCAAGAAATTTAATTCAAATTTTACACCTATTTTTTCCAAGTTTCTAATTTCGTCTTGAACAATAGATTTAGGAAGTCGGAATTCTGGAATTCCATACATCATAACTCCACCGGCTTTATGGAATGCTTCAAAAATTGTAACTTCGTGACCAGCTCTTGCACAATCTGCGGCAACAGTAAGCCCAGCAGGACCAGCTCCAATAATAGCAACCTTTTTTCCAGTAGCGGGTGCAATTTGAGGAGTTGTAACTTGATTATTTTCTCGTTCCCAATCAGCAACAAATCTTTCCAAACGACCAATTGAAACTGATTTTTCTGGACTTTTCCAAATTTTTCCAACAGTACATTTTTCTTGACATTGTTTTTCTTGAGGACAAACACGACCACAAATCGCAGGAAGAAGGCTTGTTTGTTTTATTATATCAACAGCTTTTTTAAATTCACCATGAGATATTTCATCAATAAAAGCAGGAATATTAATATTTACAGGACAACCTTCCATGCAAAACGGATGTGCACACTGTAAACAACGATTTGCTTCTACGACCGCTTGTTGTGCAGTATAGCCCAAAGCAACTTCTTTCATTTCTCGTTTTCTTACATCAGGATTGCGAGTTGGCATTTCCATCTGGGGAATTGAATTTCTTTCTTTTGGAGTAAGTTTTCCATTAGTTTTTAAAATTTCTTGAATTTTGTTATATTGTTCTTCTACGTTGATTGCCATTTTAAGTTTCCTTTTATATTTCTAAGCCAACGATTGAGCTTGTTCTAACATTCTGCACTTATGATTATCTTCTTGTTCACGTTCTTTAAATGATTTCATTCTCATCATCATATTATCCCAATCAACTTGATGAGCATCAAATTCAGGACCATCAACACAAACAAATTTAGTCTTTCCACCAATAGAAACTCGACAACCACCACACATTCCAGTTCCATCAATCATAATTGTATTTAAAGAAACTGTAGTTTTGATTCCATATTCTTTTGTTGTAAGTGCACAGAATTTCATCATTATTGGAGGTCCGATTGCAATAACTTCTGCAGGAGGACATTCACTTTCGCACATTTCTTTTACAGGAATAGTAGAAACACCTTTTCTACCAGCAGAACCGTCATCTGTCATAATAATAACTTCATCTGCCAATGCACGCATTTTTTCTTCGTAAATGATTAAATCTTTTGTTCGAGCGGCAATTACCATTATAACTTTATTTCCAATTTCTTTATGAGCTTGAACAATTGGATAACAAGGAGCAACTCCGAATCCGCCACCAACAATTAAAACTGGCCGCTCATATTTTTCGATTTTGGAAGGATTTCCGAGAGGACCGAGTATAATAGGAATATTTTCACCTTCATTTTTTAGTGAAAGTTTAAATGTAGACGCTCCAACTGGTTGAAAAGCCAAAGCAATCCACCCTTCTTGAGCGTTTCCATCTGCGATTGTAAGAGGAATTCGTTCACCAAATTCTTCATCAACTTGAATAATAACAAACTGACCAGCTTTTCTATTTCTAGCAATTTCAGGTGCATTTACACGCATATAGAAAACGTTAGAAGAAAGCTGTTGTTTTTCAATAATTTTAAACATTTGAGCCCTTCTTTAATTATGAAAATAAAATTTCATAGCATTGCTTTTTTTATTCTACAATAAGAAGGGCTTATGGTCAAATGAGCATTAAGAAACGCAAGTAGGTGTATAGCGTTTCCTTACTGTGTTCAATAAAAGATTTGAAGTACAACGTGATTCAAATCTTCCATACTACAAAAGCCATGTCGGATTTTAGAATCCCACTTGAAGTGTTACAAATGCACCTAAACCACTTCCTTTAAGTGCAGAAACAAATCTTGAAGATTGTGTTGAAATTCCAAAATTAAATTCAATAACATGTACATTTAATCCAAGTGATGCTTGATTTACAAATACTTGTTCTAAATATGCAGTTTGAAATTTTGCAGTTACAACAGAAGCTAAACTTGCTTTTAATCCCAAAGAATACTCTGGATAAAATTCAATTTCATTTTTATTACTAGCAAAAGGATGTACTACACCACAACCAATCATTCCTGACAAAATAAAATATTCATTATGGAAAGGTTTAAAATCAGCAGAAACATTTAATTTTAAAGGACGATTTATATAATACTTACATTCCTTAGAATCTGTGTATTCATCGGTAAATTCATATTCAGCTTCCTGTTCTTCTTCCGTTTCTTCTTCAGCACCAATAATAGTTGAAGCATCAACTTCATAATCAAAAGAACATTTGTAGTTAGTTTCATAATTTAATTTTCCAGGATAAATTGGAATTCTATAATTTGCTGTAAAAGTTAAATTATCTTTAAAATCCCAACCTAAAGAACCACTTAAATCAAATCCAAAATTAGTATTTCTAAAAGATTCTGATAAAAGAAATGAAAAACTTGTAGAATCCATAAACTCGGAAGAAAATTCTCCATCTTCTCCAATAATTCCAGAAAGTGCAAACATTGAATAAAGTGAAGCATCTGCTTTTGCATTAATTTTGAAACTAGAATCTGTTGTATTTTTTATTGTTGCAGAAATATCATTTGTGGTTCCATGCAAAAGAGGGACAAAAATTGAAGGGGCAAACACACAATTGATTTTCTTTATTTTAATGGCAAACGGAATTTTTAAATAGGCAAAAATATCAAGATTTGCACCACCATCAACTTTAATATCTTCATAAAGTTCATTACCATTACCTAAAAAATCAAAAAAATCTTTTCCAATTCTAAAATTTGAAGAAATTTCAACTCCAGGATTAATTCCAACTGCAAAAATTCTTGCATTAACATTTAAAGCAACATTTGGAGATGTATAAAATCTAAAATCAAGACCTGATTTTGGAAGAGAATTCGCCATATCTTTCAAATCAATTACAATAGTTCCATCTTTTGTTCCAAAAATATCATTTAAAGTAAAATAATTATTTGAAATTTGAAAAGGCACATCTGTTTTAATTTCTATAAATCTTTTTGAAAAATATTCCGATTGTCCAAAACAAAATGTAACTAAAAATAAACTTGTTATAAACAAAGACAATAAACGTTTCATAATATCACCTCCTCCTATTCGATTTTTAACTCACCATCAGTCTGTATTCCAAGAATAATATGTGTCGCTAAAGAAATATCTTTTGGAATCCAAAAATCACCTTTCGGAATTGTTGCAGAAATTTTAGGTTCAAGAGGATATGTTTCTAAAATTTCTTTAGGATTTAATTCTAAAGTTCCTTCAGAAAGACTTAAATCTTTTTTATATTCAATACTTGGTATTTCTATAGAAAGATTGATTGCATTTTCAGAACCAAAAGGTAATTTTGTAGGAGCATAAGTAACCGACATTGTTTTTATAACATCAAGATATTTTTCGATTTTAGATAAATCACTTGCTTCTGTACGACCAAATAAATCACTATTTTCTGTTTCCGAATCAGATTTTATAAAATTCATAAAATCAATATTCATAGATTTTGCAATCTGTAATTCAAAAGGAACTATCATCATTGCTGTAACTGAAATTGTATTATTTTCAGAAAGGTCTAAAACTTTTTCACCAGATAATTTATCTTTGTGATTAGGATTTCCTATGAGTAAATCGCCAGTATTAGAAGAAAGAGATAAATCATACTCCAAACAAATAGAACTATCCACATAATTTTTTGAAGTATTGATTAATTTTGCAAAATCAACAGAAGCCGTTGCAGTTATGGATTCTAAAATATTTGTTACTTCTTTACTTTCATTAAAATCAAATTTTGGTTCTGTTGAACTTCCCATTTCACCTTTTTTTGATTCATTACCGAGAATATAAATTTCTCCATCAGATGTTAGAGAATTTGCACTAGAATCGCCAATAAATGCTTTTATCTTTCCTTCAAATTTTGCTGCATCACCTAAAACTGATGGTAAATTACAGAAAAGATATGTTGGAATAGATTTTATATCAACATTTTTTTTGAAAGAATTTTCTTCACCAAGTTTTAAATTTTTATCAAGTTCATCAAAAAGAGAAGCCATTGAAAAACCAGTTGAAATTTTATCTGATTTAGTAGAAGTTTCAGAAGCACTTGGAGAAATTAATATTTTTAACCAATCAAAAGTTGGCTCAACTGTGATAGCAATTTTATAATCTGTGTCTGGTTTGATATTTTGAACTGTAACTGTTTTTTCAGTTGCATCATAATTAGGCAATTCCAAAGAAACAGCAAAATCTACAGCAGAATCTGTTGAAATTAAAGTTTCCGTTTCTTCAACACAATAAATTTCAAGAGGATTTCCTGTTGTCAAAGGTTTATCTGTTTCGTGAATATTAAAAAAGTTTGATTCTACTTTTGAAAATTTTATATCATTTCCATCTGGTAAATTTGATGTACTTGAAATCTTTACACCTGATTTCATCCAAATAATTTTTTTAACCAGTTTTGTTACTTCATCTGGAAGTTTCTGATTTTCTGTAAATTCTGCTTTATAATCTTCCTCTAAAATTACAGTTGCACTTTTTAAAGATTCAATTTTACAAGCAACTACAACATCAGGAATATTTTCAAAATCCAAATTTGCATTTGTAAAAGAAATTCTTATTTTTCCTGCAATATTTAAATTTTCTGGAGTAAAAGTTTTTCCACTTAAATTTGTAGTTCCATTTGAAATATCAGAAATATTCAAACCACCAGAAATTTTTACATCTTCAAAGCTTAGATTTTGTCCTGTCCAAGAATCAGGAAAGTCTACTTTTGTAGTTAAAGTTCCTTCATCAATTACACAAGAACGCAAAGTTTCCATAGAACTTATTTCAAATTGATTTTCTAGCGAAGTTTCTATTGAATCACTTAAAGATAAACCTTTAACTTTTTTTAGTTTACTTTTATCACTAATTTTTCCATAAAAATTCACTTTTTCTTGATTACTGAAAGAAATTTTCATTCCAGTTTTTGAAAAAACAAATTCACTTGTGAAAGTTAGGCTTGCAGTTCCATTATCAAAAGTTCCTGTAATAGACTTTCCATCTTGAGAAGTTATTGTAACCGTAGAACCATCAGGTTGAGCAGAAACAATTCCTATTCCACCATAAGAATATTCTATTGAATCAAACGTATTTTCTGTAGGATTTTCTGAAGAAAAAGTGATATTTGCATCACTAGCAGAAGTTCCCGTAAAAACCATAAGTTCATTGATTAAATTACTTATTTCGTTTAATTCCAACTTTTTTGTATTTGAAAAATCAACTTTTGGAACTTTAAATGATTTATCGATTGACATTTTAGAAAGTGAATCATTCAAATTTATAGAATCCAAATATTCGCTAAAATCAAGTGGAATTTCTTGAATTGGTGCAGAAATTAAAAGTTGTGTTTTTTCTGATTTTCCATCTGGATTATAATTATAAACTTTGATGGTATCATTTTCTTCTTCTGGAAAAAGTTTTTCTGCAGAAAGGTATTCATTTAAATTTTTTTCAATTTTTAATATATCAAATTTATAATTTGCATCTGTTTTAACTGCTACGCTATCTGGTAACGTAATACCTTTACATGATAATAAACAAAAAATGAAAATTGCAGATATTCCAAAAAATATTTTTTTCATATTTCACCTCCGAATAAAATATTTCTAAAATGACAACATATACTTTTTGAAATAGTTACAACTACAATAAGTATATGTTGTTTTATTTGAAAAATCAAATTTATTTCTTTAACAAAGCAGCAAAAGGATTATATGTCATTCCATCATCATCTTTTCTAGAATGATTTTTTACTTCTGGACGAGAATTTGTTTGTCCTTTTTTTACGACAACAACTCGCTTTTTTTCTCCAGAATGATGATTTTGAACATTTTCTTTATTTGATTTTTGCCCACTTCCAATTCTAGACATTGCATCAGATTTTAAAGAAAGACTAATTCTTCTTCTATCTTTATCAAGAGCAATAATTGTAAATTCGTGAATATCGCCAACTTTTACAACATCCATTGGGTCTGAAACAAAATTATCACTAAGTTCACTTAAATGAACAAGTCCAGTTTCATGCAAACCAATATCAACGAAAGCTCCAAAATCAACAACATTTTTGATTTTTCCGGTAACTTTCATTCCTTCTTTTAAATCTTCAAATTGAAGAACACCTTTTTGCATAATTGGAGCAGGATAACCATCTCGAGGGTCACGATTTGGTTTTTGCAATTCATCAACAATATCTTTTACAGTTTGTTCGCTAAGTTTATATTTTTCTGAAAGAGTTTTTATTAAATCATTAGGAACTTTTTCTCCTTTTTGAATTAAAGGTAAAACTTCGCGAGCGGCATCATAATTTTCTGGATGAACCCAGGTATTATCAAGAGGGTCATCACTTTCTGCAATTTTCAAAAATCCTGCACATTGTTCAAAAGCTTTTGGTCCAAGTCCAGGAACGTTTTTCAAATCTTCGCGACTTTTTATTTTTCCGTTTGCATCACGATAAGCTACAATTTTTTTTGCGGTAGAAGTATTAATTCCAGAAACATATTTTAAAAGCATATAACTTGCTGTGTTTAAGTTTACGCCAACATTATTTACAACAGAACTTACAACTTCATCAAGTTGCTCAGCAAGTTTTTTCTGATTTACATCATGCTGATAAAGTCCTACACCAATTGCTTTTGGGTCAATTTTTACAAGTTCTGCTAAAGGATCTTGCAATCTTCTTCCCATAGAAATTGCACCTCGAACCATAACATCTAAATCTGGGAATTCTTCAGTTGCAACTGGACTTGCAGAATAAACTGACGCACCACTTTCATCAACAACTGTATATTTTACATCAGAATTTGCATAATTTTCGCTTATAACTTTTGATACAATTGCTTGAACTTCTTGAGAACCAGTTCCATTTCCAACTGCTAAAACTTGAATATCATATTTATCAATTGCATCATTAATGGCGTTGTAGGCACCTTCTGGGTCTTGTTCTTGAAAAATCTTAAAAAATCCAAGATATTTTCCAGTTTCATCCAAAGCAGCACATTTAGTTCCGTTTCTATAACCAGGGTCAACACCTAAAACACGACTTCCTTTAATTGGCTGTGTCATCAAAAGATTTTTTAAGTTTTCGCTAAAAATTCCAATTCCATGAGAATCTGCTTCATCAGACTCATCACTACGAATTTCACGAACAACGGCTGGCGAAAGAAGTCTAATTACTCCATCTTCAATTGCATCTTTATGATAATGATTTTTTAGTTCAAATTGTTTTTGCAATAAAGAAACTGCTTCATCAACATCAACATCAATTGTAACTTGTAATGCACCTTCGCGTTCTGCACGATTCATTGCCAAAATTCTGTGAGGTTTTACTTGATTTAAAGGTTCTTGATAATCCCAATACATTTGATATGTAGAAACTTTTTTTGCATCTTCTTCATTTTGACCTTCTGGAACAATTCCTTTTGTAACAATATTTCCAGTTTTCATATAAAGGTCGTGAATTTTTTCTCGGTTTGCAGAATCTTGACTAATTCTTTCTGCAATAATATCTTTTGAGCCGTTTAATGCATCTTGTGCAGTTTCTACATTCAAAGCAGAATCTTCATTATCAGTTTTGATATATTTTTCAGCTTCTTTTTCAATTTCTGCATCGTTCATTGTAAGCATTGCATCTGCTAAAGGTTCAAGTCCTTTCTCTTGAGCAACCATTCCACGAGTTTTCTTTTTCTTTTTGAAAGGAGCCCACAAATCTTCCAAAGCGGTAAGTGTTGTTGCAGACATAATTGCATCATATAAACTTTCTGATAATTTTCCTTGAGCAAAAACACCTTTTACAATTTCAATACGACGTTCTTCCAAATTATGATAAGATTTATAAAGGTGATCACAGTCGCGAACTTGAACTTCGTCCAAATTTCCAGTTTTATCTTTTCTATAACGACTAATAAACGCTACAGTATTTCCTTCTTCAAAAAGAGTGATAACTGTACTAACCTGCTGAATATTAATATTCAATTCTTCAGCAATTTTTTTCATTATGCCAACTTCATTGACATGTAAAGCATCAATTGTTTCTTGTGTAAATTCCATAGTTTTGATATTTTACGAAAAAACTAAATTACTGTAAATCGAAAAGAAAAAAAAATTTACAAGTTTTACGAATTTAATCATCACTTTCTATAGTTTCAATATCAGCAACATAATCTAATTCTGTTCCAATTTTTTGATAGATTTGAGAAACTAAAGTATTAAAATTTGAATTCAAAAGTTGATAAATATTCGGAATTAATAATTCTTTTATTCTTTGATCTAATCCCATTGCACCAGTTGAAGATGTAAAAGCAAAAATAAAAAGCATTCCATTTTCTGATTGTCTTTCCATAATTAAAACCGCATCTGAGCGGAACATAAATCCTTTTATATTAAAATGAAAATCAGAAAGTTTTTCATAACTTTTTACTTCCAATTTGCCTTCTGGAAAAACAAAAGAAAAATGAGAAAGACTAATATCTTGCAAAACTCCATTATACGCCATTCCATTATAAAAAACAGAAAAAGTACAAGATTTTGTACACAACGCACGAATATTTTTTCTTCGTCCTTGAGCCTGATTTGCAATAAGAATTTGCTCGATGATGTCAAAATTCTGTTTTTTATGATATTCAAGTTGAACACAACCGCAAGGCAAACCTAAATCAAATAAATATTTTCGTTCTAATCTTAATTTTTCATCTTTAGATTGACGTTTTGTAAACAGAACTCCAATTAAAACTCTTTCACCGTAACGTTCTTTTAATTTACGTATAAAATCTGGCCAATCAAATTCATCTGTATTGTAATCTATACTAAAAAATAAAATTACATCATTAAAAACTGAAAGAAGAACATCAATTTTTGTTCTTAAATTTATTCGCTTATCATATTCGACAAAATAACATTCAAATCCTAATGCAAAATAATCTTCAAGATAACTTGGCGGAATTAAAGATGTATCAGGCGTAATAAAAAAAGTTTTTCTTCCTGCTACAATTTCCTTTATCGAAATAGCCACTCTTTTCTCCTATATTCTTTATGAAAATATCAATTTTCTCATAAAATAATTTTCAAAACACAGTATTTTATTATAACATTAAAATAAAAAAAGACCATTCTTATTTTAAATAAAATGCTGAATTGTATGATGTTCTATCATCTTCGTTTTTACAGCAACAATATAACTTCCAAACATCGCAGTTATTGTATCAAACAAAGTTGAAAAAGAACAAATAATTAACGCTGCTGGTTTTAACAAAAGAAAACTTGTTTCAAAACCTTTTGCATATTTTTCACATAAAATTGTAAGTAAAATAAACGCTCCACCAGAAGGAAGGCCTCCTAAAAGAAAAGATAATCCAAATGAAACGCCAAAAATCCATAAAATATCAGTTATTGGAAGAGTTAAAGTAGAATAACTTCTCCAAATCAAAATAAAACTGATTGTTGAAACTAAAGCAGAACCACCGCGTGCAAAAATAGAAAACAAAGGATAAGTAAATCCTCCGCAACGACGACGAATTCCCAAACTTTCTTTTCCATGTCTGATTGATAATGGTAAAACTAAATTTGAATCTCTTGAAATAAATGAAAGCAAAGCAGGTGCAATTGATGCAAATAAAACTCTATAAGGACGAGGATCGTGGCATAAATATCGTATAATTAAAGGATAAATAATGCCAGCTACAAGAATTAAATCAACTGCAAACATAATAATCATTGGAGTATAAATTCCACTTAAAAAGAAAGAACGGAATTCAATCACCCAACTACACATTATCACAATAGAAAGAATTGACATAATTTCTGTAAAAAAAACTGCAATATTGTAGAAAAGTTTAGAAAGAGAATCTGCAAGTGTAAAAACAGGTTTAAAAATTGTAGATTCTACGTTTGTAGCACTTTCCCAACCAATTAATGCGGCAAAAACAAAACAAACAAGTAAAAATGAACCTTCTTTTAAAGAATCAAATGCAGAAAATGGAAATAACGAAAGAATCATATCTTTTACACCAAGAGAATATGAATCTGTTGCCATTTCTACAGTAATAGGAATTCTAGGAAGTTTTACAATGATAATAGAAAGTAATCCAACTAAAGTTAAGATTAATGATGATATAATTATAATTGCAAAAGTCCAAAGTCCAGTTTTAAAAATCAACTTAGAAGAACGCAATTTATTAAAAGAAACAATTGTTGTGCAAAAAACTAAAGGAACAACAATATATCTTCCAATGTGAATAACCAATTCTGTAAGAAAAGAAAGAATATTTGTAGTTGCAACATTATCAATTGGTAAAATAAACGCAACCGCAAGACCTAAAGCAATTCCAATTAAATATTTTATCCAAACTTTCATGATTTTTTAATTATAACATACAGTGGAATGACATTCTAGACTATGATATAATAGAAGAATGTATAATATTTTATTAATTGGAAAAGAATTACCAGATTCTAGTAGTTTTTGCGAATCTTTACGAAATAATGAAAATAAAATTTTTTGTTCTGCAAAATCAGAAAGTGATGTCGTAAATTTTGAAAGTGAAAATATATCTTTTTCAACTTGGAATTATTCTTCGGCAGTTTCAGCACATACTTTTTTAATAAAAGCAGAAACAAATCTTGAAAAAATATCACATGTCATTTTTTATTATGATTCAGCGTATTTTTCGACAAAATTTAAACTTGATAAAAATGATGAAATTTCTATGAGTGTAGACCAATTGATAAATTCGTATCTTTACTCAACAACAGAACTTTTAAAACGAATTGACCAAAAAAAAGAACCAATCACCGTTTCTTTTATTTTAAAAACTTATCCTTCAAAATATGAAATATCTACCGCAGGAAATAAATACACAAATGTTCTTCCTGCAAGCACAATTGTTAATATTGGAGAAACAAGTTTTGAAAGTTTAGCTCAAAATTTTGCAACAAATGTTTCTACTCGCGAATATTTAACCGTTTTTTTAGCAAAAAACACTTTTAACAATGAACTTTACAAAAATGATAAACAATTATCAACTTGGATTTTAGAAAGTTTTAAAACTCTCTCTCAAGCAAAACATCATCAAACTGTAAAACAAGCAACAACTTGGAATAAAGTTGGTTCAAAAATTTCAACAGGATTTTCGCTTTTTAAATAATCAAAATAGGAAAAATAATGGAAACGATTTTTATTTTTTTTCAAAATCACATTTACACAGAGTATGCTTTTCGTATTTTTTTAAGTTTGATTTTTGGAAGTCTTTTAGGATTTGAACGAAAACTCAAAAAACAAATCGCAGGAATTCGCACGTTAGTGATGATTAGCGTATCATCAACATTGCTTTCAATTTTATCTATGGAAATGTCGCAAAATTCTCTTTCAAACGGAGATCCTACAAGAATTGCCGCTGGCGTTATAACAGGAATCGGTTTTGTTGGTGGTGGAGCAATTATGAAGCAAGGTTTAAACATAAAAGGTCTTACAACCGCTTCTATAATTTTTGCAACCGCAGGAATTGGACTTTCTCTTGGAGCAGGACTTTATATTCCTTGTTGCATTGCTTTTTGTGTAATAATTTTATCATTATTTTTGATGGAAAAATTTGAGCACAAAGCGTTTCCTATTGAAAAAAATAAATTTTTGATTTTAATTTTTTCTGAACCAACGGTTGATAAAGTAAAAATAGAAAACATTTTAAAAAAATATAAATTTTATATTTCAGATTTAAATGTCGAATATGATGCACAAAAAAAACAAATAAAATTAACTTATTTAGTAAGAATTCCAGATAATTCAGATTCTATAAAAATGGCAAATGATTTTGCAAATCTTAAAAATTTAATAAATTTTACTTTAAGTGATTAAAAAAAGCGACTTCCACAAACGAAAGTCGCTCTAATCTTTCAAAATCTTTTGTAATAAATCAAAATTTCTACAAAAGAAATCTAAACATTATTCTTTTACACCACCAGCAGTTGCACCACCAACAATGTATTTTGACAAGAATAAGTAAATGATAATCAAAGGCACAACAGCCATTGAAAGAAGCATATAAATAATTCCCATATCAAAAGACATATAGTCAGCACCACGTGCATTTGCAATTACAATAGGAACAGTCCATAAAGTTTTCTTATCGATAATCAATGCAGGAATGAAGTAATTATTCCAAGAAGATACGAAAGAGAAAATTGCCTGAACTGCAAGAGCTGGTTTTATCATAGGAATAACAATTGTATTAAATGTTTTAAATTCATGACAACCATCTACACGAGCAGCTTCTACAATAGAAAATGGCAACGTTGCTTCCAAAGACTGATACATATAGAAGAAAACTACAGGTGCTGCAATTGAAGGAACAATTAACGCTGCATAATTATTCATAAGATGAAGTCTAGTTAATAATCTTATAAAACCAAGTGTAGAAACCTGAGTTGGAACCATCATAACAGCCATAATAAATTTAAATGCAAAACCTTTTAATTTAAAGTTGTACATATAAATACCATAAGCAGTCATTGCACTAAAGTAAGTAGTTACAACAGCAACAAGAGTAGCAACTATCAAACTGTTTAACATACTACGCAAAATAGGATAATTTTTTGCATAGTTTGAAATTTTTTCAAAATTCTGACTTGCGATGATGCTTTGTACAAGACTAGAAGATGACTCTTTATTAAATGCAAGATTTACGAAATTCTTTATAAAATTAGTTCCTGGTAAACCTAAAAATCCACGTTGAATTTCTGCATTTGTATGAGTTGCATTAATAATCATTATATAAAAAGGGAATAATGATAAAAAAGCAAAAAAGATTAAAACTAAATAACATAAAAATCTTTTTACAGCTAAAGTTTGACTTTGACTCTTCATTTTATTCATCTCTATCCTCCTTAGCGTTTATTTGAGTACTTAGACATTGTAGATTTATAAACAAAAGTACTTAAAATTGCTGTAACAATGAAAACAAGTACAGATGTTGAACCCGCAACACCATAGTTCTTACTATACAAATTCTTATTTAACTTCATAATAATTGTCATGATAGTTCTGTTTGGATTTCCACTTCCGTTAGACAAAATCTGTGGAACATCAAACATCTGAATACCACCAATAAGTGAAGTAATAAGTACATATACAAAAATAGGAAGCAATAATGGAATAGTAATTTTAAAGAATATTTGAATAGGATTAGCTCCATCAATACGAGCAGCTTCAAACAAACTATTATCAATTCCCATTACACCAGCCATAAGCATAATTGTTGTATTTCCGTACCACATTAAGAAGTTCATTAATGCAACCAAACCTCTAGTAAACCATACAGATTCAAAGAAGTAAATTGATTTCATAGGTTGAGCAGAAATCTTTAATCCTTCAGAAATAATACCTAAAACACTAAATTGATCTACACCAGAATATGAATTTTTAAAAAGTTCAATTGATGAGTCTCTTAAAGATTCTATAATGTTATTTATTTGAGAAAGAGTTGCACCTTTTGGAATATTTACATTTTGTATAGAAGAAATTACAGATGCTATTGCTTCTTTTAAAGGAATATTACCTTCATTTTGAGAAACATAAGCATTCAAGTTTGCAACAAGAGTGTTTAATTGATTTTGCACATTTGGCATATTCGCTTTATCTACCATGTTCTTTATAATGGAATTTATTGGACCATTTGCAGAAAAAAGAGTAAAGAACAACATAGAAAATGCTGCTGCCATGATTAAGTTTGGCATATATATAACAGTTTTAAAGAACCGCTGACATTTCAATTTTAATTCAGTATTTGTGAACCATACAGCAAGAAGTAAAGAAATAACAATTTGTGGAATAAATCCCATTACCCACATAATAATTGTGTTCCAAAAATATCTTGCAAGATTATCATCAGATGTAAATATACTGATATAATTTTTTAAACCATTAAAAGTTGGTCCTACTTCCATCATACCAACTCTATAATATTCAAAGAAACTGTAATAGAAAGTTGTAAATAAAGGAATTAAAGAGAAAATAAAATAAACAATAAAAAATGGAGCAATGAAAAAATATCCCCATCGGTCATATTGTACAGTTTTATGTTTTTTCAATTTTTTTTGAGGTACTAAAGGTTTTTGTTTTGTTTGGGCTACCATTTTATCCTCCCGATTATAATTTATCGGTTAAAAAAAGGGGATTGCGAATTGAGCAATCCCCAATAAAATTTTAATCTAGTAACAATTATTTAGTTAAGTTTGGATAGATTTCAAGTACAGATGTGTAGAAGTTATTCCAAGCTTCTTCTTCTGTTACAGAACCTACGAAATAATCTTTCATAGCTGATTGAATCTTTTCTGCCATACCTTGATCGTACATAGAAATTGTACTCTTATCGATAGAAGCAGCAGAATCAATGAAGAATGCTACGTGGTTTTGTCCACCTAAGAAGTCATTTTTGTAATCAGAATTTGCTACGTTTTTCATAGCAGGTTCGTTATTTACAAAGTCACCAGATTCTTTTGCAATTTTTTCCATGATTGAAGCGTTACATGTAAGTTCTTTCATAATTTCTTTGATTAAAGCAACATTGTCAGAACCTGCAGCACCACAAATCCAAGTTCCACCCCAAGAGAATCCTTGTGGACCTTTTGTAAATGCCCAGTCACCGAAAGCTGAACCATCATCATGTGGCATAGAGAAGTCTACGAACCAAGCTGGTCCAAAGTATCCGAATACTTTTCCGTCTTCCATCATACCTTGTGTCCATTCAGCAGCCCAAAGATTTGTTCTGTTGTTGTATCCTTTGTCTGTGTATTCTTTTGTTTGTTTAATCCAAGTTTTGATGCTGTCATCTACAACAATTTTGTTACCTTTTACCCAAGGTTGTTTGATGTTGTCAGAGAAAACACGGAATGAATCATCGAATCCTGAAAGCATATAGTAACCAGCAGCTTTCATTTTAGCAGCTGTTTCATCAAATTTTGCCCAAGAATCAATAGCTTTCTGTACTTCAGCTGGATCATCTGTTCCGAGAACTTTTTTAGCATAAGAACGGCGATATACAAATCCACCTGGACATCCTTGCCAAGATACACCTTTTAAGATTCCTTTTGAATCAGTCATAACATCTTTTGTATATTTAAACTGATTTTTCAAATCTTCGTCTGTAAGACCAATGTCTTTTTTTACATCTAAAGTATATGGAGTATCAACATATTTAAGAGCATAGTCAGCTTCTACTAAGAAAATATCTACTTTATCATCAGCAGCAGCTTTTTCTTGTCCGAGAAGAACTGAGTCAAGTTTGTTCTGATAAGCATTGTCCTGGTTTGGTGTTTGAACAAAGTTTACTTTTACATCACCCAATTTTTCTTTTGGGAAATAAGAATTGAAACGTGAAGGGAATTCATCATTCCAAACATAAATGTTAAGAACTTTTCCGTCTGTTTTTGCATTTGAATTAGATTTAGAACAAGACATCAAAGTAATTACTGAAGCTACAGCAACAGCTGCTGCTACTAACTTTTTCATACAATTTCCTCCTGTGTAGTTATGTATGAATTACCTTAACAAAGGCGATTTTTTCTCAACGAAAGCAGATTTTCTTTACTACAACGTTGTAGTTAAATTATAGTGTCGATTTTCTATTTGTCAATAAAAAAATAATAAAAAAACACTAAAAATTAGAGAAAATTACAGAAATTTAATTAGTCCGAAGTTTAATTCTTTACAATCACTTTATTTTGCAAAAAAAAATGTCATTATTGGGGCAACAGTAACTGTCTTTATCAGATTTTTCCCCAGTACGTGTCATTGTCGAAAAACAGTAACTGTCATTATCGGGCAACATTAATTTGTCATTCCCGTGCACCGACACGGGAATCTTATCAAAACTCAAAAAAAAGGCTAAATATTTTTTTACACAAAATTAACAATCATCTAATCAAATTCTAACATTTTAAAATTATTTTTTTTATGAAAAATTTTTATTTTAAGGAGAAAATTTTCATTTTGGTGAAAATCAGAAAAATTATGGAAATAAAATCAGTAAATTATCTTTTTAATAGAATAAATTTTACAAAACTTGAAAATAATGAAAAAAAATTACAAATTTTTAAGAAAAAATCTTTTAGTAAAGAAAAAATTTTTACAAAAAATGAAAACATCAAATCAAAATTTATAAGAAATTTAGTTTATTTATGTGCAACAATCACAATTTTTCTTCTATCGTTTATGATTATTTATATTTTGGCAAAAGGAATTCCTTATTTAAAGCCATCTCTTTTTTCTCTTTCTTATACATCAGAAAATTGTTCCGTAATTCCAGCGTTTGTAAATACAATTTTTATGACGTTAATTTCACTTTTGATAGCGTGTCCACTTGGAATCGGTTCTGCAATTTATCTTGTAGAATATGCAAATCGTGGAAATAAATTTGTAAAACTTGTTCGGCTCACAACAGAAACTTTAACGGGAATTCCTTCTATTATTTTTGGACTTTTTGGAATGTTATTTTTTGTTGGAACTTTAAAATGGGGATATTCTCTCTTAGCAGGAAGTTTTACAGTTGCAATTATGATTTTACCAACGATTATGCGTACAACAGAAGAGGCGTTAATTGCAGTTCCAGATTCTTTTAGAGAAGGAAGTTTTGGACTTGGAGCTGGAAAATTAAGAACAGTTTTTAAAGTTGTGCTTCCGTCTGCGGTGCCAGGAATTTTAAGTGGAGTAATTTTAGCAAGTGGAAGAGTGATTGGAGAAACTGCCGCATTAATTTATACAGCAGGGACAGTTGCACAAATTCCACATTCAATTTTTGGTTCAGGAAGAACACTCGCAGTGCATATGTATGTTTTAAGTTCAGAGGGATTGCATACAAATCAAGCGTTTGCAACTGCAGTAGTACTTCTAGTCGCAGTTGTAAGCATAAATGCATTAGCAAATTTTGTTGCAAAAAAAATTGGGAAGAATGCGGCAATATAAAAAGAATAGATTCCCGTGTCGAAGCACGGGAATGACTGTGTTGCTTTCAGCAACACACGAGTTTGCTTCGCAAACGTCGCATGTCTTGAATGACTGTGTAATATTATTTAATAATATCGTAAATACTATTCGATAACAGCAGTTATTAGAACAAGCACATATAAAGACATAACAACGGTAAAAATATCAAAATAAATGTGATAATATCATTTTTTTTCAAAATAAGTAATTAACATCAAGAGTAGTCTATCGCTTTCTCTAACCATTTAGCAAAAGATATTTTTGAACGAGAATCTTGAAACGTATTATCATCATAATTTATTTGCAAATCAATTAGATTTTCTTTACCTTTATCAGTTCGTAAAACGACTTCCCTTTCATCTATTGAATTTGCAGAAATAAAAAACACGTATAATATTTTTTTAAACTTATCATTACAAATGAGCCACCAATCTTGATATAACATACTAACATTTGGATTTGCCCAATATTGAAAAGTAGCACTATTACTAGAAGAAAAAGTACACAGCGAAGAAATAATTTGTAATCCATTTTCATGAGCAAGTTGAATTGCTTGTTTTTTTGTAATTTCTGATTCGAACCTCAAGTGATTATTTGTAAAATTTACTTTTGAATGCATAGGAATCTGTCTTCTTATTTCATTTTCCGTTTTAACTTGCTTTGGGTAGATTTTAAAATCAAAATTTTTCCAAATATTTTCAAATTCTTTTTCTAAACCTTGTTCTAAAAAATATTTTTTCAAAAGTGTTGGAATTAAATCTGGATTTTTTAACTCTTCTTGAATTAAGATTTGATTTTCCTTTTTATAATTTCCTTCTTTTATAAAATTGCGGATTTTTTCTTCATCAAAATTTTCTTTAGAAAAAAGTTCTACAAATTTTATACCAGTTGAATCATCTTGAATAAAAGGAATTTCTAAAACTTCTTTTGAATTTTCTGCAACATCATAAAAATAAATATAAATTTTATTGCAAACAAGAATTCCAATTGAAAGACGCACATCCGTGTGAGCCATGTAATTAAGAAGTTGTTTTTCAAAATCATCAGTTTTAGAAAGAGAATATTGTTTTAACTCAACAATGAACAAATCTTTTCCGTTTTTTCGCAAAATTATATCAGGAATTTCCCTGTCAGTTGAACCAATATGCAATTTTCGATGACTATCAACATCATTTTTAATGCGACTATATCCAAAAAGTTCATTATCTGCAAAATAATTTTCCCAATCAAATTGAATAACAGATTCCGATTGATTTTTTTTGAGATTAAAATTTTGAACCAAATAATTCCAAGATTCAGCTGACGTCATTTTATACTCCTTGTGAAAAAGTTAATAAGTTTATTTTTTGTGAAGAATAAAAGTTGTCTTTTTATTCAAGAGTTTTTCAGCCATTAATTTTATTTCAGAAGCCTCTAAGTCGATAGAATTTTTATTTAATCGTTTATCTTCCATTTTTAATATTTCATTTAACCAAAATTCATGATATTCAGCAGTTCTAGCATAAACACTCATTCTATTAGAAACTGTAGAAACTATTTTCCAATTTTGATGACTACTATCAACATTACAATAATATGCATAAGAAACAAACCAAGAGGCGCCCATTGTTGTTAAATCCTCACCACCTTCAAAATTAAAACAATGCCTATTATTCATTTTTTCCTCCCATGTCGATTTCTATAATGACAATTTTGTCCAATTGGAGCAAAATTGTTCTCAGTGTAATATAAAGGTTATATTTTTTACATATTATTCTTTATAATATTTAACTTCAGTTTCAAGCCCAAGCATACCAACCACAATATAAGAATCATAGTAATAAATATCATAAGATAGATTAGGAACATTTATTTTATTTCCACTCATAGTATATTCACCTAGATATTGTTTTTTTTCATTAGAAACTTCATATACTTTACCATCGCTTGTAAATTTAAAACCCGTTTTAACACCATATGAAGTTACTATATATGTTCCTGAAATATAACTTCCACTTTCTTCAGACGGAGAGTCTACACCACCAGCTCCTTCAGTGTTACCACCAGTTGATGAACTTCCTTCCTTATAATATTTCACGGCATACCCGCTAGTTGTATCAGTAATATATGAATCGTGATATTCAAATGTCATAATTATATCGTCATAATGAGTAACAGTTATAACATCACCATTTTTAGTATACGAATAAGCGGCAGATTCTATTCCATAATAAATGGTGTAAACTTCTCCACCGTATGTAAATCTATATCCGCAATCAGTATCTTCATCTATATATGTTCCTGAAATATAACTTGTTGTTCCGCT
>CAYPGB010000003.1:0-94763 GCA_964410365.1 uncultured Treponema sp. | reverse complement strand
CGCAATCAGTATCTTCATCTATATATGTTCCTGAAATATAACTTGTTGTTCCGCTGTTAGAAGAATTCCCCCCCCCCTGTATTTGTATTTTCGTTATCCCATGAACCATCATTTCTGTAATATTTTGCTTTTGAAGAAGTATTAACAATATATGAATCGTGATACTCAAAAGTATACAATTCTATATCATCGACGAAAAGTTTTATTCTATTTCCTTCCTTGGTATATTGGTATAATTTAGATTCTGTTTTCATTCCAGAAGTAATAACATAATATGTTCCATCTTTTTTAAAACCAAATCCTGTTTTTACAGCAGAAGAAATAACAAACTCACCCTCAATATAATTATTCTCTGCCTCTGGTTTACAAGAAATAAAAGCCATTGCTATTAAAACTGCAACCAATAAACTAAACAATTTTTTCATTTTTCTCTAATCTCCTAAAAAATTAAATTTTATTGTCTAAAACTTTTTCACTTTCGTATAAAACTAAAAGCAAAAAAAAATTAGACAAAAGCAATTTTTACACCTTTATATTACAACTGTCCATTTTGTTATTTTATAAGACAATTGCAACAAAAGCAAGTTTTTTTGACTGCTGATATTTACAATAAAATATGAGTTTTTGGAATATTGTAATTGACGAACTTGAATATCAAGGCAAATCTAGAAAATGGCTTGCATCTGAAGCAAAAATTGATGTTTCTACAATTGGAACTGGGCTAAAAAGGCAAAGTATGCCACAAGTTGATTTAGCTCTTCGAGTTGCAAACGCTCTAAAAGTGCCCGTAGAATATCTTGTAACTGGCAAAATTCCTTCTTCTCAAAATAATTCAAACCAAGAAGATTTACACAAATTCCACAAATATTCTAACGTAATCAACAATTTGGACTCTCTGCCAGAAAAAGAACGAATTCCAATAATTCATCTAATTGATGAACTGAACAAAAAAAATATTTCTTAGTTTTTTATTTTGGGCGTTCCCAAAAAGGTAATTATTAAGCAATTTCATCATATCAAATACAAAAACTCCATTACCTTTTTGGTCGGGCTTTTCAGGGTTACGGCTTTCGCCTCCATTCTAAAACGAAGTTTTAGAACACGCTTTTCGCGTGCCCTTACAATCCCTAACGCATTTTTTAATTAAAAACTGGAATTGTCTGTTGAACAATGTTTCCAGTAGCATCTAAAAATGCAAATGTCTGAGTTTGATACATCCATCTTAAAGTAAGAACATCACCAGCTTTTATATCAGATAATTTTGTAAGTCGAAGTTCAGTTGTTTTGTATTTTACAATTGGATTTCCTTTTGAATCATTTCCTGTAATCAAAGGACAAGAAATAGTAAAAACAATTGGTTTTCCGTTTAATTTTACGTAACATGGATTTACATAAACATAACTTGAATCAAGTTCTCCAAAAAATCCTGGTTTATAATATGCACCAGTCATTTCACCATTTACATGTGTTACAAAAATTCTTCCACCATAAGAACTGTTATAATCAATATTCAACGCGATTGTATCATCGCCTTCAAGCCCAAACTGTTTTACTTGAGTACTTGCACAACTTGTAAAAGCAGTTAGAATAATAAGTGAGAAAATCATCGAAAAACAAACAAGTTTTCTTTTTGCAAAAAACATAAAAACTCCTATAAAAAGTCAAAAAAAGTTTTACTTTTAAATTTAACTTTTATATACATTTATAAAAAATGTAAATTTGATATAAAAATTTGCAACGCAAACTTTTGGTAAATAAAAATCACTACTTCTGCGATTTTATCATCACCTTTTTGAGTAGTTTTTACTCTAAACAAAATAATACAGTAAAAAAAATAGGAGAAAGTCGCACCGTAAGCGACATTTTTAGTTTTTAGATTAATTTTTAAGATTTTAATCTATCGGGGCAACCTGTCTGCCGACAGGCAAGAGCACGATAATGACAGTTATTGTTGCCAATAATAACTAATACGATAAGGGCATAAAAAAAACTTCTACGATAATGTCATAAAAATTAATATGCCAATCTCATAGAAGTTAATCAAAAAAAAGAATGTTTATACTATCCCACAATGATAGTTAGGTGGTTTGATACTTCATCGCGGCTCAGTAACCGCAAGTTCAACCACCGTACAATTTATTTTACTAAAGATTTCCACTTTGTAATTTCACCAGTAAAAATGTTTTCTACTTCTTCTTTTGTAATATTTTCAAGTGGATTTTCTTCATTCACAATCACTGCAATTCCATCCATTGCGATTGTAATTTCTTTTACACCTTTTGCAATTTCTGAACTTTTTAACGAACGACTTGCAATTCCAATATCGCAAGTTCCATTTATTGCATTTGTAACACCAGTTGTTGAATCTGAAGTTTGAAGTTCAATTTTTGCGTTTGGATTTTCCACCTTATATGCCTCAATCAATTTTTCCATAACTGGAGAAACAGAACTTGAACCAGAAATCACAACTTTTCCACTAACTTTACTTGAAGAAAAATCACCATTGGAAATTTTTATATATTTATTATCTTCAATTATTTTTTGACCTTTATCTGATAAAATATAATTTAAAAAATCTTGTGCAACATCAGAAAGTGACTCTTTTACCGCAACATTAAAAGGTCGAGCAATTTTGTATGAACCGTTTTTGATATTTTCAACACTTGCACTAGAATCATCAACTTTTAAAGCTTTTACAGAATCATTTAACGAACCGAGCGAAATATAACCGATTGAATATTTATCTTGAGAAACACTTGTCATCATAACGGCTGTAGAATTTGTAATTGCAGCTTCTTCCGTCGTAAAATCAATTTTTTTTCCGCTAGAATCTTTTTTTTCAATTCCAAAAAGTTCTATAAATGCACCACGTGTTCCAGAACCATCTTCACGACTAATTACATTGATTGATGATTTTTTGTTCCATTGTTTTGAACCAGCAGCAAACAAACTTGTTCCAGCAGATAAAATCATCACACTTCCAACAATTTTTTTTAGATTAAGTTTCATTTTTCACCTCTTTTATAACGAAAATTATTAAAAACTTTTTCTAATACGAATTTACTTTTAAAATGTTAAACAAATAAGAATGTGATGTTAAATTTAGATTAAGTTTAAAAAACAGAACATAAAAGATAGATTGTCGGGTCACGCCCGACAATGACGGATTGTGTTATCGGGTCGAGCCCGATAATGACATCTGATGGACTGAATCCGACAATGACAATTTAGTTAGTGTCAAGTGCGATAATGACGGATTGTTTTAGTTCACGCCAGACCATAAAATCCACAGATGCTTCAATCTTTACGCTGATTTTGAAAAAAGATATTTTTTTAGCAAAAAACAACAAAAATACGGAAACGTATAAAATTTTCCGTTAAATCCTATGTTTTTATTGCAAAACTTTATTCCGTAATGAATATCTTCATATTTTTCTTTTTCAATCAAATTTCTAAGTGAAATTGTAGCATTATCATTTGATTTTACTTCTACAGGAATAAGACTTTTCATATCTCTTACAAAAAAATCCATCTCCAAAGTTGATTTCTCATTTTTATAATAATAAAGAGCATATCCTTGTTTTACGAAAGAATCCGCAATGATATTTTCATAGATTGCTCCTTTATATGTGTTGAAATTTTTATTTTGTCTAAAATCAATTTGAGCTTCTTCATCAAGTGATGCAATCAAAAGTCCTGTATCACGCCAATAAATTTTATAATCATTAGGTTTGTAATTTCCTTTTAAAGGAAGTTCTGGATTTTCAAGACAATAACAAATATTGATAATTCCAGCATCATTTAACCAATCAATTGTCCCAATGTATTCTCGATTTCTCGCACCTGGAGCAACTTTTGTAATTTGATAGCGTTTATTTTCTTTTGCGAGAAAAATAGAAATATGATTATAAACATTTTTAAGTTTTGCTTTATCTAATCCAAATGCATATTTTATAATATCTTCTTCGTACGCTCTCAAAATCTGTCTTTGTTCTTGCAAAGTACCAGAATAATTTTTATTAGTTATGAACATATCTACAACTTTAGGCATTCCGCCCAAAGTTACATATTCCTTAAAATTTTCCATCCACACTTTATATTCAACTTCACAAAAAGGAGAAAGATTTATCATATGTTTTAAAATTTCATCAATTTGTTCTTGGTGATAACCTTTTGCCCAAAGAAATTCTTCAAAATCAAGAGAATGCATTTCATACTCTGTTTTATAACCAACACTTACAGAAGTAATTTCATTATAATTAATTCCCAAAAGCGAACCTGAACAAATTACATCATATTTTCCATCAATTTTAAAAAATTTAAGACTCGTAGTACAATCAGGAAAAACTTGAATTTCATCAAAAAGAATTAATGTTTCATTCGGAATAAAATTCCATTCGGGCTTTAAAAGAGTAATTTCCTTGATTATTTCACTTGGAGAATATCCGTTTTTAAAAATTGATTTAAATTGAGGTTCTTCAATAAAATTAATTTCTATATAATTTTTATAAGTTTTAGCAAATTTTCTTACAGAAAAAGTCTTACCAATTTGCCTTGCACCTTTTATTATAAGCGGAAGTCTTTCTGAATTATTTTTCCATTGAATCAAAAAATCATCTATTTTTCGTTTAAGCATTATTTTATTATAATTTCATACATCACATTTTTCCAGTTATTTTTGAAATAAAAATCACATTTTTCTATATAATTTTGATAACTTTTTCACATTTTTCCAGATGTATAAGTTAAAAAAGAACATAAAAGATAGATTGTCGGGTCAAGCCCGACAATGACGGATTGTGTTATCGAATCAAGCACGGTAATGCCATAAAATCCACAGATGCTTCAATCTTTACGCTGATTTTGAAAAGAAAACAGATATTCCTTCTTCTGGAAATTTTTCTTTTATTGCTGCAATTATCGATTTTATTTTTTTTGCTCCAATTTCATCTGTATATGCAAATAAAATAAAATTCATTTCTGGCCAAGTTGTATCACCTAATTTTTTAGAATGAATTCCTCTGCCTTGAACATCTGGTAAAACTGTATATTGAATTTCTGGAATTTCTTGTTCCAACAATTCTATAATATCATCTTGTACCGACTGATTTGCAATAATTTCAGCTTTATATAAATCTTCCATTTTTATCTTCCTTAAAAATTCAATGATAAAGTTTTCACTTTCAATTTGAGTTTTAAACCACTTCACAACAAAATGAGAAGTGGCATTTTATAAAATTATTCAGTTTTTGTTTCTAAATCAGCATATTTTACAGCTATTAAAGATTTCTTTTTATCTTTTGGTTTCATTACTAAGCTATATAAAACAGGAATAATTAATAATGTAACAAAAGTACTAGAAATCAATCCACCAACAACTGCCATTGCAATTGGTTGAACCATCATCGCTTGACCGCCAGTTGCAAAACACATTGGAACCATTCCTAAAATTGTTGTTAAAGTTGTCATTAAAACAGGTCTTAAACGACTAGTTCCAGCTTCGTAACACGCTTCCATCAAAGGAATTCCTCTTCCAACAAGAAGATTCGTATAATCGACTAAAATAATTCCGTTATTTACAACAATTCCTACAAGCATAATAATTCCAACCATCGACATAATTGAAAATGCTTGCCCCGTAATTTTATAAAGGAAAACAACTCCAATAATTAAGAAAGGCATTGTCGCAAGATTTATTAAAGGTGCTTTAAAACTTTCGTAAGTTGCAGCCATTACTCCAAAAACAAGAATAACAGCCATTGCAATAATCTTTAAATAAAGTTTCATTTGAGTCATCGTGTCTTGCCAAGAACCTTCAAAACTTACTGTTACTGTATCTGGAATAATATAATTATTTTCTATTTCTTGTTTGATTGAGTCTTCAACCAAGTTTGCATTTACATCTGTAAGAATACTTGTTCTTACGTGAATAATTCTTGTTTGATTTTCTCGGCTAATAGAAACTGGTCCTAAACCTTTTCTAAAACTTGCAAAATTCGAAACAGCTACCATTCCTTTTGAACCTCGAACATAAATTTGGTCCAAATCATCTATAGTTTTTCTATCATCTGGCTCATAACAAACAATCACATTATAATCTTTTCCACCAGAACGATAAACACTTGCTGTTGTTCCATTTATTGCATAATTAATTTCTCTTGCAACAGTTGTAACATCAACTCCAAATTGATATGCTCTGTCCCTGTCAATAACCAATTCTACTTGAGGCAAACCTTTATCCATCGAAATACTTGGCTCTCCAGTATTTGCAACCGCTTCAATAGCTTCTGAATACCAATCTGCAACTTGTAAAGCAGCATCCATATCATCTGAACGGATAACAATATCAATATCATCACCCATCATTTGACCACGCATTCCTGAATTAAATGTAAATCTTACTCCTGGATATTCATCAAAATGTTTACGAAGTTTTTGCTGAATTGTAGCAGCATCATCAATTTGTTTTTCTGATTCTGGAAGAGTAATTTGTATAGAACCTCTATTTGTTGAAGAAGAACGTCCACCACGCCCAATTGTTGTTGTGATATTTTCGTATCCTTCCACCTCGTTTTTAACAATATCTTCAAAAGACAAAAGAACTTCTTTAGTTTCATCAAAAGGTGTTCCAACAGCCATAGTTACATTTAAAGTTACAGAACTATCATTTCCACTAGGCATCATATTGATTTGTAAAGTTCCCATTAAACCAATTGCAATTGCTAAAACACAAAGAGAAATTACAATTGTAACAAGCCGATTTTGAAGACATTTTTTTAAGAGTTTTGAATAAAGTTTTGCAACCCAATCGATTGCTTTTTCAAAAAATCCATAAATTGTTTTTAAAACAGGATTTTTTACAGGTTTCTCATTTCTATTTGTAAGTGGAAGAAATTTTCCTGCTAAAACTGGAACTAAGAAAATTGCAACTAACAAAGATGAAACAAGTGCAATTACAATTGTAAAAATAATTCCTTGGAACATTTGTCCAATCATTCCAAGCTCTTTTATATAGAAAAGGAACGGAACAAATACACAAATTGTTGT
Organism: uncultured Treponema sp.; assembly: GCA_964410365.1. Taxonomy (GTDB): domain Bacteria; phylum Spirochaetota; class Spirochaetia; order Treponematales; family Treponemataceae; genus Treponema_D. The sequence goes on along the minus strand of CAYPGB010000003.1, from coordinate 87,716 downwards.
AAGATTTCCAGAAATTACAGACATCAACATTTCTTGTGTACCTAAAATTGCTGCAACTTTTGGACGAGCCCCGCGCTGCCTGTACGTATAAATATTATCAATCATTACAATAGAAGCATCAACAACCATTCCTAAACCAAGAATTAATCCTGTTAAAGTCATCATATTTAACGTAATTCCAAACATACTCATTGCAAACAAAGTGATAATCATAGAAAGTGGAATTGAAATTGCAATGATGATTGTTGATTTAAAACTTCTTAAGAAAATCCATAAAATTACAACTGCTAAAATTAAACCTTGAAAGAGAGATTCAAGCAAAATATTAATTGTTTCTCGAATTGATTCTGTATCGTCAGAAATTATTTCCATTGTAATATCTGATGGCAAAGAATCTTTTAATTGGTCTATTTTTTTGTAAACATTATCAGCAACAGTTACAGAATTTGAACCAGATTGTTTTGTTATAGAAACATAAACTCCTTTTTCCCCATTGATATACGATTCTGAAGAAACTTCTGCAAATCCTAAATACGCTTTTCCAATATCTCTTAGGCGAACATCATAACCATTTATAGTAGAAATAACTGTATCATTTATTTCTTCAATACTTGAAAATTCTCCAGTTGTTCTAACAATATAATTTCGATTTCCATCTAAAACTTTTCCACCACCAAGTTCCAAATTCTGTTTTGAAAGTGCACTTACAACAGTTGGAATTGTGTATCCATAAGCTGCCATTCTATTCTGATTTAATTCAACATTTACTTGTGCTGTACGACCACCAGTTACATCTGCTTCTGCAACTCCATCTGCCTGTTCAAGAATATCAACAATCTGATTTTCTGCAATTTGTTTTATATCATCTACAGAACGATTTCCTCGCACTAAAATACGCATAATTGGCATAGAATCGGAACTAAAACGCATAATTGATGGTGTACTTGCAGAATCTGGGAGAGCACGTTTTACTCTATCAAGTTTGTCGCGAATATCATTTATGGTAGATTCCATATCTGTTCCATAATCAAATTCCAACATAACCATTGAAGAACCTTCCGAAGAAGTAGAACTTAATGATTTTAATCCATTTACACTTACAACGGCACTTTCAATTGGTTTTGTGATTGTACTTTCTACAGATTCAGGTCCTGCATTTGAATAAGTTGTCATAATCATTACTACAGGATTTTCTGTTTCTGGAAATAAAGCGATTGCAATTTTACTAAAAGTAAAAATTCCTAATAAACCCAATAAAACAAAAACTATAAGAATTAGGACTGGGTGATCCATTGTTTTTCTAGAAACGCTCATTAATCACCTCGTTTAATTATTTGTTTTTTGATTATTTGAAATATCTTTGATTTGAGAACCGTCTGTAAGAGTTAACATTCCTTCTACAACGACAGTTTCTCCTTTTTCGATTCCTGTTAAAATCTGATAGTAACCATCAACATTTTCTCCTAAAGTTACTTCTCGTTTTGAAACAGTTTTTCCATCATCATTTACAGTATAAACATAATATTTATCATTATTATTTACTAAAGAATCTTGAGGAATTGCAATTTTTCCAGAATATTCTGTTGTATAAAGTTTTACATTTGCGAACATTCCAGAATTTATTCGCGAATCTTTTTTATCAAAATTAAGAATGATTTCTTTTGTTCTTGTGGAAGCATCTACAACAGGAGAAATTCTAACAACTTGTGCATTAAAAATAACTCCAGGATAAGCTTTTAAAGTGATTTCTGCTTTTTGCCCGATTTTTAGTTCTGCAACATATCGTTCTGGAATATTTGCTGATACCTGAAGATTATCAACATCACCAATTTTTGTGATAACAGAACCAGTTGTAACCTTTTGACCAGTTTTTACTGGAGAAGAAATTATACTTCCATCAATTGGAGCAATTACTGGACTTTTTTCGTAATAACTTCCCGCTTCAGAAGAATCAACATACGCTAAAATATCACCTTTTTTTACAGATGAACCAAGAGAAACTTTCATTTCTACAACTGTTCCACCAATTGCAGGAAAAACTTCTATTGAAGTTTGAGTTTCAACTTCTCCATTTGTTCTTACATAACTTTTCAAAGTAACTTCATCAGCAACAACTGTTCGGACAGAAGTAACCGATTGAGATTGCATTCCACCGCGACCTCTTGGACTCATAAAATTTGCTTGTTTTTTATTTTTAGAAATTCCAATAAGTATAAAACAAATTATTGTAATTAAAATTGCCGAAATAATAATAATTACTGTACGTCTTTTTGATTTAACAGATTTTGTTTGATTTTCTGTTGCCATATTTTCCTCCAAAAAAAATAACTTTCTTTTTAATTTTCTTCATTACCAAGAGTTCCAAAAGGAATTCCTAAAGTATTTTCTAAATCTAAAATATTACTAATCATAGAATATTTTTGTTGCATTAAATTTAATTTTGCATTCATTAAAGAATCTGATGCATCTTGTAAAGTTAAAATATCTTTTGAACCAAGATTATATGCTCTTAAAGTCATATCATATTTTTTTTGTGCAAGTTCTACATTTTTATTTAAAAGTTCAAGTTGAGTTTGTGATTGTAAAATTGTTTTTATGCTATTATTGATTGCAAGTTCTACAGAAGTTTTTTGATTTTCAAGTTGAAGTTCTAAATCTTTTAGATTTGCTTTTTGACTTTCTACATTCAACGCTCCTGATGACCAAGGAAGAAATCCATCTAAAGGAATTGAAAGATTTATTCCTAAAGAATTTCCAGTTGTATTCCAATTTCGTTCACCATTCATTCCTAAAGAATTTGCTTTTCCATAATTGTAAGATACACTTACCGTAGGTCCCCAAGCAGAAAATCTTGTTGCCATAAGTTGAAGTTTTGCCAATTCAATTTGTGATTTAATTGTTTTTACAGAAGGAATTTCATCTGGTGAAGTTGAAACAGAAAGACTTTCAAATCCATTAAATTCATCAAGATTTCCTTCCAAAATAATTTCTACGTTTTGAGAAATTCCTAAAATTTGTTTAAACATCGCAATATTATTTTCATACAAATTTTCTCTAGATTCATAATTTGGTAAAAGACTTTCATAAGCATATTGTGAAGAAAGTAAATCTAATTCAGAAAGCTGCCCTCTATTATATTTATCTAAATTCAATTCATAACGTTGTTTTGCAGTTTCAATATTTCTGTTTAAAAGTGCTAAATATTCTTTTGAATATAAAAGATTATAAAACGCTTTTCTAACTTCAATTTCTATAGAACGAACTGCATTTTCATAATCAACAATTCCATTTTCATAATTTAATTTTGCAGATTTTATTGAAGCAAACAAAGCAGGACTTAAACCAAGAGAAACAGAAACACTACCTGACATTTGCCATTTGTCAGAATCTTCAAAAGGAAGAGAATAAGAACCATTAGCTTTTATGGAAGGACTCACACTATTCCAAGAATATTTGTTTTTTTCTTCCAAAAGTTCCAATTTGATTTTTTGACGTTGCAAAGAAAGATTATTATCAGCAGCAAGCATAACAGCATCATCAATTGTAAGTGTACGCCGAGTAAGTTCTTCTTGTCCAAAAAAAGACGCAGAAAAAAGTAACAAACCCATTAATAATAAAAATGTTTTTTTCATAAAAAATTCCCTATAAAATTGAAAATTTCTTTTGTAAAATATATAAAAAAATAATATCTTTTTCGTTAAAATCTTTATAAAAAAAATATTATATCAGCATAAAATCTTGTTATCAAACAAAATAAAAAAATCTGAATAAAGTCTTTTTTTAGAGATTTATTAGTGATATATTCTTTATGTAATAAAAAAATCCTATTCTTTGTAAGGTTTCATATAAAACAAATTTTTATTAAGGGGGAAATTTATGAATTCTGAGTATATTTTTAAAACTTCTGAAGAAGACCCTGAAAATTTAATAAAAGAATTTTTCCAAATAAATTATAATTATTCGGAATCTGATAAAGAAAAAATCATAAAAGCTTGGACTCTTCTTGTAGAAAAAACAAAAGATGTTCGTCGTCCATGTGGAAAACCATATTATATGCATCCTCTCAGAGTTGCAAATATTCTTGCACAAAACAAACTTGACGCTGATACAATCATTTCTGCAATTCTTCATCCAATTCATAAATTTGGAATAAGTCCTGAAGAAATAAAATCTGAATTTGGAGAAATTGTTGCAAATATTTTAATCACAACAAATAAAATAATTTCTCTGCCAATGAATTCAAAAACTCTACATCAATCTGACGCAATTAGAAAAATGTTATTTGCAATGTGTAATGATGCTCGAGTTATTCTTCTTACACTTTCTGATAGACTTGACCGAATTAGAAATATAAACAGTTTAAATCAAGAACAACAGCGAGCGTTAGCAGAAGCGGTGATTGAAATTTGGGCTCCTCTTGCCGACCGCTTAGGAATGCAAAAAGAAAAAAATGAATTTGAAGATTTAAGTCTTCGTTATAATCATCCAGATGCTTATTTACAAATTAAAAATATTGTTTCTCAAACTCAAGAAGAACGAGCAGCATATTTGGAAAAAGCGGTAAACAGTATTTATAAAGCAACAGAAAAAATTGGAATAAATGTTACAATTTCAAGACGTGCAAAACATTATTATTCAATCTACCAAAAAATGCGAAAACGTAATAAATCTGCTGATGAACTTTATGATTTATTTGCTCTTAGAATTTTATGTAATTCATCATCAGAATGTTATACGCTTGTTGGAATTGTTCACGGACTTTGGAAACCAATGGATGGACGATTTAAAGATTATATCGCTATGCCAAAATCAAATGGTTATCAATCTTTACATACAACAGTAATTTGTGAAGGAAAACCTCTTGAAATTCAAATTCGTACTTACGAAATGCACAATATGGCTGAGCACGGAATTGCATCTCATTGGCTTTATAAAAAAGGAACAAATCACGATTTAGTTGAAGCAGACAAACTTGATATTTTTAATAAACTTCAACAATTTAAACAATTAGATATAACTGATGAAAAAGCATTTAATAATCTTAAAAATGAACTTTTAGGCGATGAAATTTACGTTTTTACTCCAAAAGGTGATGTAAAAAAACTTCCTGCCGGTGCAACTGCAATAGATTTTGCTTATTCAATTCATTCTGCAATTGGAGAAAAAATCATTGCTGCAAAAGCTGATGGAAAAATCATTCCTTTAACAAAACCGCTAGAAAATACGCAAATTATAGAAATAATCACAAATCCGCAAGCTCATCCTACAGAAAGTCAGCTTAATATTGTAAAAACATCGAAAGCTCATCAAAAAATTCATGCTTGGCTTATGAATAATGATGCAAACTTTAGTGAAAAATTCCAAGCGGAAAAAGTAGAACAAAATGAACCTTCTCCAACAAAAATTAGAAAACAACATTTTAAGAAAAACGATGCTCACCCAGAAACAACACAACAAAATATTCATCACAATGTTCTTGTTCAAGGCGATAAAAATGTTTTATATAATCTTGCTCAATGTTGTAAACCAGTTTTTCCAAATTTGATAGTTGGTTATGTTACAAGAATGAAAGGAGTTTCTATTCACCGTGCAGATTGTCTTATTTATCAAAGAATTCCAAACAAAGAAAGTCGTTCTGTACAAGTTGAATGGGAAATTCCAAAAGAATAACTATTTCCAAATTTCAGGAGAAATTCCAAGTTTTTTGATAAGATTTTGAGCATTTTCCATATTTTTTTGAGATGATTTTCTATCATTTTTTACCGCACGAATCAAAATATTTTTTGGAGTATGTTCAATATCAATAAATTCTAGCATTTGAACTTTATAATTTTGCGACTCAAGCCATTCTCCACGAAGAGCGTCTGTCACCAAAGAACTAAATTTTTCTTTTATAATTCCCCATTTTAAAAGTGGTTCAAAATCATTATTTTTATGATTTCCAAGTTGATTATTTATTTCGTGCTGACAACAAGGAACTGATAAAATCACTTTCGCATTTTTAGAAACCGCATATTTTAAAGCAAAATCAGTTGCAGTATCGCACGCATGAAGAGTAATCACCAAATCTGGAGAATTTTTTCCTTGATAATCTGCAATATTTCCCTTATGAAAATTGATATTTTGCAAATTTAATTTTTTTACAACGTCATTGCAAAAATCAATAACATCTTGCTTTAAATCTAAACCTTCTATTTTACAAGGAAGATTTTTTATTTCTGTAAGAAAATAATGAACTGCAAAAGTTAGATAAGATTTTCCGCATCCAAAATCTGCAATATAAATTGGAGAAGTTTTTATTTCAGAAATTACATCATCAATAAATTCCAAAAATCTATTTATTTGTCGAAATTTATCATATTTTGCATTTATAACTTTTCCGTCTGCATTCATAATTCCTAGAAAAACTAAAAAAGGAATTGGTTTGCCTTCTTGTAAAATATAATTTTTCTTTTTTGTTGGAAGAATTTTTAAATTTGGCGAAAAAATTTTATCATCATTTTTTATGGATTTTTTTAAAGTAGTAATTTTACCTTTTTTGTTTGCAAGAATTGTAATTTCTTCAGAATCTGTTTTTTTTATGCAATTTTTAAAAATTTTTCCTTCAGTCTTACTCAAAAAATCTGATAATTCTTCTTCAGAAAAATGTTTGTGAAAAACTTGAGTTTTTGTAAACATCTGTGCAAAATATGAAATTTTTCCATCAGAATTTTTAAGATTTATTTTGATTTTTTCGTAAGGTTTTTCCAAAAAATTTTCAATATTAGAAATTGGTTTTGATAATGTAACAGAAAGAATCATTTTTATTTCTCAAAATGCATTTTTAAATTTGATTTTTATAGATTTTTAAAAATAGTATACTATTTTTGAAAAAATTGATATATTTTTTTTATGGGAAAGTGTATTGTTTTTGTAAATCAAAAAGGCGGAGTTGGAAAAACTACTTCAGCAATTAATATTGGAGCATACATCGCTTTAGCAGGAAAAAAAGTCCTTCTTGTTGATTTTGACTCTCAAGGAAATATGTCTTCTGGTGTTGGCATTTCAAAAGATAAACCTACAGTTTACGAACTTATTGCTGGAATTGAAGAACCAGAAAATGTTGTAAAACACACACCTGTTCAAAATCTCGATGCCATAAGTGCGTCTATTGACTTATCTGGAGCGGCAATCGAACTTGTTGACCAAGAAAATCGTGAATTCTTTTTAAAAAATGCTCTTGAACCTTTAAAACCACTTTATGATTACATTTTAATTGACTGTCCTCCATCACTTGGAATTCTTACTTTAAATGGACTTGCCGCAGCTGATTCCGTTCTTGTTCCTATGCAATGTGAATATTTTGCGTTGGAAGGAATAACTCTTTTGCTTCAAACTGTTCAAAAAGTTCAAAATACAATCAATCCAGATTTAACAATTGGTGGAATATTTTTTACAATGTATGATTCAAGAACTCGTCTTGCACAAGATGTCGTTCTCCAAGTAAAAACTTATTTTAAAGATGTTGTCTTTTCTACAATTATTCCAAGAAACGTAAGACTTTCAGAAGCTCCATCACACGGTCTTCCAATTTGCAAATACGATCCAGATTGTGCTGGTGCAAAAAGTTATGAAAAATTAGCAGAAGAGGTTATTCGACGTGGCTAAAAGTACAGGTTTAGGAAAAGGGCTTGGTGCTCTTCTGAATGAAAATAAAGCAGCCGCACAAGAAGTTGCTATTTCGACAGGTGCAATTCAATCACCCGCAATTAAAAAAAATTCAAATCTTCCATCTTGTATTGAAGTTGATGACAATGGCGGATTATGGATTGACCCAAATCTTTTAAAACCTAATCCAAAACAACCTCGAATTGAATTTGACCAAAAAAAACTTGAAGAATTAGCGGCTTCTATCAAAGAAAATGGAATTTTACAACCAATTATTATAGAACAAATTTCTTCTAACGAATTTTATATTATTGCTGGAGAACGTCGTACTCGAGCTTCAAAAATGGCTGGTTTAAAAAAAGTTCCAGTTCAAATTCGCAAATTTGATGAACAACAAAAACTAGAAATGGCATTGATTGAAAATATTCAACGAGCCGACTTAAATCCTATTGAAGAAGCAACCGCATATTACAATCTTATTCAAATGGGAGACCTTTCCCAAGATGAAGTTGCAAAAAAAGTTGGAAAAAATCGTTCTACAGTTGCAAACTCAATTCGCCTTTTAAAACTTCCAGAAGATATAAAACGTGCTTTAGCAAATGGAGAAATTAGTTCTGGTCACGCAAGAGCTCTTCTCATGGTAAAAAATGATGCAGATATGCACGTTATGTATGGAAAAATTGTTGGAAGTGGAATGTCTGTAAGAGAAGCCGAAGCAATGGCAGAACAACTAAACAACGGTGGACGAGCAGCAAAAAAATCGACAAAAAAAACAACACGAAAAGACCCTGACATTGCTATTTTTGAACAAAATTTAAAAAATGTTTTTGGTGTTAGAGATGTCAATTTTAAAGGAACAACTGACAAAGGAACTATTGAAATTGGCTTTGCTTCCAAAAAAGATTTTGAACGAATTTGTAAAATACTGAATATTGAAGAATAATGAGGGGAAAAGCCTTTCCCCTAGGCTCAACCACATAGCGTTTTCGCCATACCCCATTCTGCGGGGGAATTTTTCTTCCAAAGCCCCCGCAACGCCCCGTTATTCAATCTGTAAAAAAGCTTTCAAACCATTATAAATCTGTTTTATATCTTCTTTACTTGTAATTTCCCAAGGAGCATGCATACTTAAAACTGCAACGCCAGCATCCAAAACATTCATTCCATATTTTGCCGCATGATATGCAATTGTTCCGCCACCACCTTGATCAACTTTTCCAAGTTCCGCCATCTGATAAGAAACATTTGCATCATCCATTGCTTTTCTAATTTTTGCAATAAATTCAGGATTTGCATCGCTTGCACCAGATTTTCCACGACTTCCCGTATATTTTTGGAATGCAATTCCTCCACCCAAAGAACTTGCATTTTCTTTATCAAAAAGATTTGCGTTCATTGGGTCGTAAGCAGCATTTACATCACTAGAAAGCATATTTGAATTTGCAAGTGCTCTTCTAACAGTTAGTTCGCTATATTGAGATTCTGTTCTTGCAACTATTTCGCTAACCATATTTTCAAAAAGATTACTTGCCATTCCAGTTGCACCAACGCTACCAATTTCCTCTTTATCAACAAAAAGACAGCAATTTGTTCTATTTTTTGCTTGAGAATCTAACATTGCTTGCATTGAAGTAAAAGCACAAGATCTATCATCCTGACCATAAGCTAAAATCAATGAACGATCAAAACCTAAATCTCTTGCATTTCCCGCTGGAACAATTTCTAATTCAGCAGAATTAAAATCTTTTTCTTCAATTTCATATTTTTCTTTAAGAAGTTTTAAAACCGCTTTTTTAGCAAAATCTTTATCTTTTTTCTCATCTTTTGTTTCTGATGAATTTGAACTTCCAAAAATTACATCCAAATCCTCACCTTTGATAAAATCACTTGCTTTATCTTTCATCTGTTCTTGTGCAAGATGAGGAAGAATATCAGAAATACAAAAAACTGGGTCAGATTCATCTTCTCCAATCACAATTTTTACAATCGAACCATCTTTTTTGCAAACGACTCCGTGAATTGCAAGAGGCAAAGTTGTCCATTGATATTTTTTTATTCCACCATAATAATGCGTATTTAAATAAACAATCGAATCTTTTTCGTAAAGAGGATTTTGTTTTGCATCCAAACGAGGAGAATCAATATGTGCTCCGAGAATATTCATTCCGTTTTCGATTTTATCCTTTCCAATTTCAAAAAGAGCAACCGCTTTATTCATTTTTGTAATATAAACCTTATCACCAGTTTTTAGTTTTTCAAACTCATCAATAGATTTATATCCTTTAGATTTTGCATTTTCAATTATTTGCAGAACACATTCTCTTTCGGTTTTTCCATTATCCAAAAATTTTTTATATCCATTTATTAATTCTTCGTTCATAATATTTTCCTTACGAAAGTCAATACAATTTATGCTACATAAGATTCAAGACGTCTTGCTCTTGTTGGATGTTGAAGTCTTACTAAAGCGTGTTTTTCAATTTGGCGAATTCGTTCTTTTGTAAGATTGCAATTTTCTCCAACTTCTTTCAAAGACATTGGTTTTAATCCATTTAATCCATAACGCATACGAATAACTTTTTCTTCGTTTGGACGCAATGTTTTCAAAACGCCATCAATATCTTTATTCATTGCTTGTTCAATTGCATTATCTTCTGGACGAGAATAGCGAGTATCTTCCTGGAATTCACCAAAACTTGTACGAGTGTTATCTCCACTATTAATTTCTGCATCAAGACTTACCATTTCACGACTGATATTTACCATATCGCGAACATGAGATGATGACATATTCAACATTGAAGCAATTTCTTCAAATTCTTGTTGTTCTGATTTTTTACTGCCAATAACTTTTTTTGCATGTTCAATTTGAACTAATTCATTTGCACGATTAAGAGGCAAACGAATTGCACGACTTTTTTCGCAAATTGCTTTCAAAATACTTTGGCGAATCCACCAAACAGCATAAGAAATAAAATGATAACCTTTAGAAACATCAAATTTTTCTACAGCAGTCAAAAGACCAATATTTCCTTCACTGATTAAATCTATTAAATCAAGTCCATGATTTTGATATTTTTTTGCAACATTTACTACAAATCTTAAGTTTGAATTTACAAGTTTATTTTTAGCAGATTTATCACCTTTTTGAGCTTTCTTTGCTAATTCTATTTCTTCTTCATGAGTCAAAAGTGGAACAGTTTTTATGTCTTTTAAATATAATCCTAAAACTTCATCATCGTATTTCATAATTGACCTCTTTATTTCTTTAAAGTATTCACTTAATATATAGCAATTTTTATGCCAACTTTCGATTTCTTAATAATTTTATTTAAAAATAATAAAAAATTATATTTTTCTGAAAAATTTCACTCAAATTTGTTTGAAAAATAGTAAATTTAATAGGTCGGATTTCGAATTTTTATAAAATTATGTCATTGCCGTGCTTTTGCCTGTCGGCAGACAGGTTGATACGGCAATCTATTATCAAAACAGAGTAAAGATTCATATCGGGGCAAGCTCGATAATGACATTTTTTTTCAAAATAAAGGTATTTTCAAAAATTCGACATTTTATTTAATAAATTTTCTTCTAAAAGGCAAGAAAAAACGTAAAAATTTTGAGAAATTTTGACACATTCACTTTTTTGAGAGTTTTTATTGGGTTATTTTGACTCAGAAAAATTAATTTTTAGATTTTGTCGAAAATGCATCAATTCGTGAAAGTAAAAGTAAATCTTTATCGCGAGAAATATCTGCAATTTTGAAAACAAGTTCTCCAGATTGCATTGTTCCTGTAAGTTCACCAGGTCCTCTTGTTTTTAAATCTTGTTCCGCAATATAAAATCCATCTGTGCTTTGTCGTAATGCTTTCATTCTTTCAATTCCAATTTTAGAAATATTTTTGCTATAAATCATAAAACAGTAAGATTGAAAATTTCCTCTTCCAACACGACCGCGTAATTGATGTAATTGAGCCATTCCAAAATAATCCGCTTGTTCAATCACCATACAAGTTGCATTTGGAACATCTACGCCAACTTCAATAACAGTTGTTGCAACTAGAATTTGAATTTTGTTATCTCGAAAATCTTTTAAAATCATAGATTGTTGTTCTTCACCAATTTTTGAATGAACTAAAGCACATTTGTATTGTGGAAAAACTTTTTTAGATAAAAAATCAAAATTTTTTTGTGCAGATTTAAAATTTCTACCTGAACTAGCACTCCCATCATCAAAAATATCATTTTCAGAATCAATCGCAGGATAAACAAAATAGCACTGATGCCCTTTTTCAAGTTCTTTACGAACTGCTTCGTAAGCATTAATTTCATTTCCTTCTTTTACAAGATAAGTGATGATATTTTTTCTGCCTTGAGGAAGAGTTTTTATTGTAGAAACATCTAAATCACCAAAAATTGTTAATGCTAAAGTTTGTGGAATGGGAGTTGCACTCATCATTAAAAGATGTGGCTCAAAAATCAAACCTTTTTCAACTTGTCGTCCTTTTTCCAAAATCGCTTGTCTTTGCAAAACTCCAAAACGATGTTGTTCATCAATCACAACTAATTGCAAATCTTTATAAACAACTTGAGATGAAAATAACGCGTGAGTTCCAATTACAATATCAATTTCCCCATTTTTCAAAGCTTTTAAAAGTTGAGTTCTTCCTGTAGAAGTAACATTTCCGCTTAAAAAAGCAACTCGAATTCCAAGAAAATCCAAAAATCTTGAAGCATTTTGTGCGTGCTGTTTTGCAAGAATTTCTGTTGGTGCCATAATTGCACATTGACCTTTCCAATTTATAATTCGTAAACACGCAAAAAGAGAAACCAAAGTTTTTCCAGAACCAACATCACCTTGAAGAAGTCTTGCCATACTAAAAGCAGTTTTTTTGGGAAGAGGAATTCCTCTATCCGCTTGATTTAAAAGTCTTGCTCGCTCTTCAAAACCTTTATCAATATCACAATCCATTTGATAAATTACTTTTTTTTGGTCTGGCGTCAATTCATAAGGTAATTTTGAAAGAAATTGTTTTTGCAAAGGTGATAAAGATTCTAAAAAATCATTTTCATTTAATTTTTCGTCAGAAAGATTTTCGTTTTCCGCAAAAGAACCATCATCATTTAATTTTATTTCTGCTGGTAAAATGCCTTTATGTTTTAACGTTCGTTCAGCAATCATACTTTGAAAATGATATAATTCTTCATAAGAAAGTGTTCGTCTTGCATCCAACGCTTCTTGCAAATTCTTAGGTTGATGAATTTGTTTTAATGCAATTTGTTTTGGGAGAAGATTTCGTTTTTTTATAATTTCTTCCGGAAGAGTATTTTCTATTCCAAATGCATATTGTTGCAATGCAGAATTTAACGTTTTTGTTAATATTTTTTGTGTAAGACCTTCTGTCAAAGGATAAATTGGAATAATTCCAGTGTCTAAAGGTGATAAATTCTGAAAATTCATTATTTGCTCTTCAGAAAGATTATTCATTTTTTGAATTTCAAAAGAAGAACTTTGAAGTACATTATATTTTACAAAAAATTTTCCAGTAACTGTTATGATACTTCCCGGAATTAAAACTTTTTCTAAAAATGCACGATTAAAACAAATCAATTCTGCGGTAAAAGTTGAATCAGAAATAATAACTTTTAAAGTTCGCATTTTTCCAAAACCAAACCATTCTTGCGATAAAACTTTTGCTACAGTATGAATTTTTGGATTTTGATTATAATTTATAAGAGGATTTTTTTGAGAACGATCCTCATAATCTCTTGGATAATATTGTAATAAATCACCAACTGTAAAAACGTTTATTTTGGAGAGAATTTTTGTTAATTGAGGACCAACACCTGTAATCGAACTTACAGGCATTTTTATCTCTTCCAGTTTCATTATTAAAAAGGAATTCTATAACAAAGATTAACTAAAAATCCGTTAATCAAAATATTTCCTAAAATCAAAACTACAAGAAAAGTTATCCAATTTATAAGAAGTGTAGTTTGATAACTAACTGGTTTTTTGACAAATGTTTTTGCAATTTTATATGAAAATTTATTTATCAAAGAATCAAATTGATTCCAAGCAGAATTAAAAGAAGTTTGCCCGTGATTTGCGAGAAGAACAATCCATCTTATTAAAACAAGTAAAAATAAAAGAGAAAGCAAAGAACTACAAATACTCCAAAGCATAGAAATGATTGTTGCTAAAATTCCACCAAAAAATATTCTTCCAGTATTGTTAATGCCACTTAAAATTGAAGATACAAGTGAAAGAATTCCTATTGATAAAATTGGAGAAAAATCTACGTTGCCAAAAACAAAACGTCCATTTTTACTAAAAAAATTCAAATATGGATCACAAATTTTTGAAATAAATCTTCCAAATGTTGTAAATTTTGCACCAGGAACCCAAGATAAAATAATATTTACAACACAAAGAATTGTAAAAATCACAATTGCCGCTGATAAAATTTTTAAAATCCAACTAATAAACATATTTTCCTCATAATATAGAATTTTACTCAGTCCAAACTTCTTTTACCAAATCAATATCTTTTAACTCTTTTAGAGAATCTGGAGTTGCAGACATAGTAATTTGATTGTTTGCCTTTACGACATACGGAGTTTTTCCTGTGTCTATATGAAAATATACTGAACAATTACCCATTCTATCAAATAAAAAATCTTTTAATTTTAAAAGTGCTGTTTCTGTATCAAAATTTGGTTCTATCATAATGTGAACAGATTGTGCAGAATGATTTTCAAGCTCTTTTGCATCTTCAATACTTTCAACTTGTAGTGATGGAATTTCTCTACTGCCATCAACTTTTCCTTTAAAAGCATAAACGGTTCCATCTTCAATCTGATTTTTTAATTGTTCCCAAATTTTTGGAAAAAATGTTAAATCAATCTGACCATCAATATCATTTAATTTTGCAAAAGCCATTCTATCATTTTTTTTAGTTGTAATTTCTCGAACACCATTAATAGTTCCCAAAGCAATATAAGTTTTTCCTGCTTCTCTCAACTGATAATATTTTGCACCGCTTGCTTCCATTGCTTTTTTGATTGCATTTTCTTCTTTTGCAATTCTTTCAATATTTCCAGCTCTTACAGTTACAGCGTGTTCAATTGCTTTTTTATAATCATCAAGAGGATGGCCACTTACATAACAACCAATACATTCTTTTTCTAAATTAAGAAGTTCCAAATTTGGAAGATTGTCGATTATTTTAAACTGATAATCTGTGTATACTTTTTCTTCTTCGCCCAAATCTCCAAATAAATCACCTTGACCTTTCTTTTTATCTTCAAGAATGTTTTCTACATAATTTATAGCGGCTTCCATATTTGCAAGCAAAGTTGGTCTATTTAAAACAGTTCCATCTTTCTCTTTTAAATTATCAAAAGCTCCTGTTTTTATTAAAACTTCAATTGCTTTTTTATTAACTAAAGTTTTTTCTCTACCATCTTCGTCTTTTTCAACTAACGCACCAACTCTTGTAATAAAATCCATAAAAGTGGTGAAAGGTCCATTTTCTTCACGTTCTTTTACAATTGCTTGAGAAGCGGAATCTCCCATTCCTTTGATACCTTTTAAACCAAAAACAATTCGCCCATCAACAACATCAAAAATTACATCAGAACGATTTATGTCTGGAGGATCAACAGGAATCCCCATAGTTCTAGCTTCTTCAATATATTCAGGAAGTTTATCTGTTGAAGTAATTTCATTTGTTAAATTGGCAGCCATAAATTCTGCTGGATAATGAGCTTTTAACCAACCAGTTCTATACGCTAAAACTGAATAAGCTGCCGCGTGAGATTTGTTAAATCCATAGCCCGCAAAAGGAATCATAATTTCAAAAATATCGGCTGCGTGTTGTTCTGTAAAACCTTCTTTGATTGCACCTTCAATAAATTCCTTTTTCTTTCCCATCAAAACTTCAGGTTTCTTTTTTCCCATCGCACGACGAAGCATATCAGCACCGCCAAGAGAAAATCCTGCTATTTTTTGAGAAACTTGCATAACTTGCTCTTGATAAACCATAACTCCATACGTTTCTTTTAAAATTCCTTCCAAACAAGGATCTGGATAATGAATTGTTTCTGGTTTCCATTTTCCTTCGATATATTGAGGAATGTAATCCATTGGACCTGGACGATACAATGCATTCAACGCAACAAGTTCTTCCAAACGGCGAGGCTGTGCTTCTCGTAAGATTTTTTGCATTCCTGGAGATTCAAACTGAAAAACTGCAACTGAATCACCTTTACAAAATAAATCAAAAGTTTGTTCATCGGTTTCAGAAACATCTTCACAATGAAATTCTGGCTCATCCGGTTTTTTATGCTTATTTATGATATTTTCTGCATAACGAATTAAAGAAAGTGTTTTTAGTCCTAAATAGTCAAATTTTACAAGTCCACATGGTTCAATAATATCCATTGTGTATTGCACAGCAACTTCACCCGTTTTAGCATCTTTAAAAACAGGAGCCCAATTTGGAAGTTTTGTTAAACCAATAACCATTCCAGAAGCGTGAAGACCTGTATTTCTTTTTACGCCTTCAAGTTTAAATGCAAGTTCAAAAAGTTCTTTATATCGAGGGTCATCTTTATATGGAATTAACTGTCCACCATCAGGAAATTTTTCTGTCGGTTCAGAAAATGCATCTTTTAATTTTGCTTTTGGACTGTCAGGAATGCATTTTTTTAACATATTAACTTCAGAAAGAGGAATTCCTAAAACGCGTCCAACATCAGCAATACAGTTTTTAGGTTTTAAAGTTCCAAACGTTACAATATGACCAACGTTATCATCACCGTACAAATCTCGCGTATGCTGGATGATTTCTTGCCTAAAATCGAAATCCATATCAACGTCAAAATCTGGCATAGAAACACGTTCAGGATTCAAAAATCGTTCAAAAATTAAATTAAATCTAAAAGGGTCAATATCAGTGATTGTCATTGCATACGCAACTAACGACCCCGCTCCAGAACCTCGACCCGGACCAATCGGAATATAATGTTTTTTACATTTATGAACCGGATCATAAAGCGATTTTGACCAATTTATAAATTCCCAAACAATTAAAAAGTATCCAGAAAAACCCATCGAAAAAATTGTATTCAATTCATAATCTGCTCTAGCACGAATTTCTGGAGTGATTTCTTTGTAACGCTTTTTTAAACCTTCTTCTACAATATATTTTACATAATCATTTTGATTAGATTGATAATCTTCGCCATGAGTACAAAATTCTTTTGGAAGTTCAAAACGAGGAAGACATTCTTTTAATTGAGGAGTTGTATATTGTTTTATAGTCAGATTACACATATTTGCAATCTTAACTGTATTATCATACGCTTCTGGACATTGTGGAAAAAGTTGCCGCATTTCAGATTCAGATTTAAAATACCAATTATCTAAATCCATCTCGCCGCCCATTTTTTGATGTTTTTCATGCAAAAGATTTTTAAATCCTATACAACGCAAGGCATCTTGAGCTTTAGCATCTTCTTTTTCTACATAATGAATATCATTTGTTACAACAAGAGGAATATCTAATTTATGAGCTAAATTGATTAATTTTTCAGCAACAATTCTTTGTTCAGCAATTCCATGATCTTGCAATTCAATATAATAACGGTCGGGACCAAAAAGATTTTTATATTTTAAAGCAAGTTCTTCCGCCTCTTTTTCCATTCCTGCAAGCAAAAGTTGAGGAAGTTCACCTTGAATACACGCCGAACAACAAATAAGTCCTTCATGATATTCTTCTAGAAGTTCAAAATCTATACGAGGCTTTCCATAATACAATGCATTTTCATCACAAAAAGAACGACTAGAAAGCCAACACATATTTTCATAACCTTTTTGATTTTCGCAAAGTAAAATCAAGTGAAAATAGTGAGCATGTCTGTCCCCTTCTTCGCCTTTATGACTGTATGGAACATCATTTTTTTCATAATGGCTTCCGTATGCAACGTAAAATTCTTCTCCAACAATAGGATTAATTCCGTTTACATGACAAAGCTTTTCAAAATTTAAAGCTCCAAACATATTTCCGTGGTCAGTTAATGCAAGAGCGGGCATATTTAAAGATTTTGCTTTTGCAACAAGTTTATCTATAGTTGCACAAGAATCTAAAAGCGAATAGTCAGAGTGAACATGAAGATGAACAAAATTCGACTTTGGAGTTCCCTCTGGAGCATCCGGAAATACGTGATAATCAGCCATAAAAAAAACCTCAACTACGCAAGCTTGAATTCATCTATTTTGCTTTGAACGTTTTCAAGTCCTTTTTTTGTAGTTTCGGTTGAACTTGTAGTAACAGTTACAGCATCATTTATTTCTTGAGAATATGTTGTGATTTCTGCCATTCTTTCAGAAATATTTTTAGTAATATTTTGAAGATTTTGCATTTCTTTTAGAATTTGTTCTCCACCAGCAAGCATTTCTTCAGAACCATTTTTTACAGATTCTGTAGAATCATTGATTCCTTTCATTGCTTCAAGAATCTGTCTATTTCCAACATTTTGTTCTTCCATTGCACTTGCAATTACATCTTCCTGAGATTTTACTTTTTGAGTTAAATCAAAAATTGAAGAAAAATCTTTTTGAACAATACGAATTTCGGTTGTGATATTTGTAATTGCTTCTGATAAAGATTTTAAATTTTCATCAATTTGTTTACTTTGTGAATTTGATTGTTCTGCAAGTTTACGAATTTCTTCTGCAACAACCGCAAAACCTTTTCCAGCTTCTCCCGCATGAGCAGATTCAATTGCCGCATTCATTGCTAAAAGGTTTGTTCTTGTCGCAATATTTTGAATTATTGTTAATGCTTGCATAATTCCTTCAGATTGTTTCATAACTTTTTCTGCATCATTTACAGTTTGTAAAACACGTTTTTGACCTTCTTCAGAAGCAAGACTTAAATCTCCAACAAGAACATCATTTTTCTTGAGAATTTGAGTTACACTTGTAATATTTCCAACCATTTCTTCTACTGCGGCAGAAGATTCTGTTACATTTGCTGCTTGATTTTCAATCGCTTGATTTAAACTTTTTATGTTTGCCATAATTTGTTCAGCAGAAGCATTTGATTCTTGAACTCCAGATGCTTGACTTTGCATTTCATCTTTTACCGTTGAAATTGCATTTGTAATTTTAGAAACATTTTCTTTTGTAAAATTCATATTTGAAACTAAATCATCTGATTGGCGAACTGTTGCAGTTGTTGAAGAATTTATATCAGAAAGAATTTCAGACATTTCTTTTTTTAGAAGATTCATATTTTGCATAATTACACCAAGTTCACTTCTATTTGTTGCTTTTAAATCTTCTATTTGATAATTTTTATTTTTCAAACTACCAGAAATTTTATCAATTCCTAAAATACAATGTTTTACATCAGAAACTAAAAGTAATTCTACAAGGAAAATATAAACTAATGCATACGCAGAAAATGGAGCAATTGCAACAATCATTGTAGAAACACCTTTTGCAAGATTTGAAGGAGTCATAATAATTGCAAAAATAGTAAAAATCACACCTAATATAACAAATAAAATTGTAAGAAGATTTCTCTGTGTGATATTTAAAGGAATTTCGTTATCGGTAAAAGCAATATCACAAATTTTAGATTCAAACTGACGAATATGAAATACATAAAAAACTAAAGCAAAATCAAAAACAACTGCAAGTGAAAAAACATAAACTACTAAAGTTTCATTTGCACCTTGAAGATTAGCAAATTTTGTAACTCCACTTTTTAAAAGATGATTTACTAACGCACCTTTTACAACGCCCATAACATTTGGCAATACAATATTGTATAAATCTAAAATTTTAATAAATTTATTTGTTTTTTTCTGAGAAATTTTACCACTTCTATAAGATAAAACAATTTTTTGTTCAGCATAACAAGCTAAACCAATAATAATAAAATTTAAAAGAATAAAAACTATATTTAAAGGATGAAGTAAAATTGGTTTATACTCATTTAGTGTAAAAATCTTTGTTAGACTTCCTAAAAAAGGATAAAAAAGCACAGGTCCCATAAAAATTAAAATTAATGGGATATAAAAATACCATTTAAACAAATTTTCTTTTTTGTTTTCCATACAAACTCCTAACGATAAACCAAAGTATAAATTTTAAAAACTTGGTAAATAATTATATCATATTATTATAAAATTTATACTATCAATTTATAATTGTTTGTAATTAAAACAAATAAAATTTTATAAAAAGATTCCCGTGTCGGAGCACGGGAATGACTGCGTTGGTAAAACCAACGCACGAGTTTGCTTCGCAAACGTCGCAAGTCTTGTATGACTGTGTTGCTTATGCAACACACGAGTTTGCTTTCGCAAACGTCGCAGAGTTTTTGTATGTCATTGTCGGGCTCTTGCCTGTCCTGCCAGACGGCAGGCTGGTCCTGTCTGTCCGACAGGCAGACGGCAGACAGGTTGACACGATAATCCAAAACAACAGACTGCTTTATTTTCCTCAAATTTCCACAAATATTTTTTTATATTATTTCTTATTTGAGATTTTTTCTGTTTTCTTAGAAATTTTTTTCTCAACTTTTTTAGAACTTTTTGCAGAAATCTTTTTTGTTAGTTTTTTTGTTTTTTCAGGTTCAATTTCAAACGCTTTTAACAAAAGATTACATTTATACGCAGATTTTAATTTTGCAGCACAAATTTTTTTGTACAATTTTAAAACTTCCGAAACTTTTGCAGATTTTGCATTTAAAAGCATAAACAAAATCAATTCATTTAAACTTTCTTCCAAACGTTCTTTATTAAACCACAAAATGTTATCAAATAAATTCGCTCCACTCAAACTGAATGCATATTTTCCACCGACAAGCAAATTCACAATTTTATTTGCAATTAATTTTTCTTCTTTTGGCAATTTTTCTGATGATGAATAAGAACTTAAAAGAATTGTCTTAATCAAAAAGTTTTTTAAATCTTTCTGTAAAAATTGATTAATTTTTCTTCCAAAATTCCATTTTTCTGCAAAACCATTTTCTGCATATTCACCACAAATTGCCCAAGAAAGTAATGCAATTTCCAAATTTTTATTTTTTTGAATTATTAAAGATGCAAATTCTTCCGGCTCGGTAAGTTTTTCTAAAGTTTTTTGTAAATCTTTTGGAGATTTTGCAATTGGCAAATTGTGAATTGTAACTAATTTTTTAATTCTAGATTTATACAATTCAAATTGCTTTTCTGGAGTTAAGATTTTTAATTTTTCTGATTTTTCTTCAGCAAATTTTTGAGCGGTTTTATAAAATTCGATTCCCTCTTCTTCAGAATCTTCCAAAATTTTATTTATGATTTTTACATCAACTTTATGAATTTTTTGTTCTTCTTTTGAAGATTTTTTTAATATTTTTTCAGTTGCATTTTTATCAGATTTTGTTGAAACTTTATCATCATCTTTTTCGCAAACTTTTGAGAATTCTTCCAGAATTGGTAAGAGTGATTTTTTTGTAAAATTTTCTAAATCTGTATATAAATCTTTGTAAATTAAATCTTGCCAAGCAGATTCCAAATCTTCGCAACCAGAACCATTTAAAAATTCACACAAAATTTTATATCGACAATCTGCTTCATCCGTTATTTGTTGAATATTAAAAAATACTTGATATTCAAAACCATTCAACATTACGAACATTCCTTTTTCGCAAATTTCTGATGATTTTCTTATATACCAAAGACGAGTTTTATGTTCTTGGAAAATACAATATTTATCATCTTCAGAAGTTAAATTTAATCCTTCAGAAATTGATTTTGAAATAAGTTTTGTTTCTTCTCCATTTCCAGTGTGAACTGCGTAAGGGTCAGATTGTTTTATCCAACCATACGCTTTATCATATTTATTATTGTAGAAAACTAAAGTTCTTTCTTTTTCTGTTCCATTTGAATACGCAAACACATTTTCGTTTACATTTCCATCTTGCCACAAATCGTAAATTAAGAAATTATCAACTCCAGAAAATAAATATCGTTTTTTCATCAAAGGGAAAATATCATGCCAATGTCTATCTACAAGATATTGACTTGGTTTTTCATCTTTGTAAGCTTTTGTGTATTCCATTCCATATTTTTCTGTAAATCCTTCAATTTGACCATGACCAAACATTGGAAGACCTGGCATTGTAATCATCAAAGTACAAACACCAAAATATTTATCACCATCACCAAATTGAGCAATTGCTGTTTCTTCATCAGGATTGTTCATGAAATTTACATATCGTTTTAAAACCTGAGGATCGAATTTTATTGTATTTTTAATTGTGTCACGATATTTTTGATTCTCTTCTTTTTTGAGCATATTCATAAAAGCAGAATTATAAACACGATGCATTCCAAGAGTTCGTACAAAATATCCTTCCATCATCCAAAATGCCTCTGCCAAAAGTAAAGTATCTGGACATTCTTTTGCAACTCTATCAACAACTTCTCGCCAAAATTCATTTGGAATTGCATCATTAAATTGTTGAGTTGTTAATGAATATTCTGAACGAGTTGCAATATCTCCTCCATGACCTGGTTCTGGATACCAAAGTCGGCGGATTGATTTTTTTGCTAAAACCATTGCAGCATCAAAGCGAATGATTGGAAAATTTTGTGCAACATGAAGAATTTCTTGAATAACGGCTTCTCTCGCTTGTGGATTTAAAAAATCTATTTGAGCTGTATCATTCCAAGGAAGACCAGTTCCATCATTTCCATGATAAATATATCTAGTATCTCCAGTTTGATTATCAACGCGTTTAAAAACAACTGAACAATCATTTTTTGAATAATAATGATCTTCCAAATAAATAGAAGTTCTTGAATCTTGAGAAAGATTTTCACCTGTAAAAGTGTATTGTGGGAAAGGATTATCTTTTCGCTGAACAAAATAGTCTGGATGATTCATAACCCATTCACCATCCATTCCAGTATGATTTGGAACCATATCAGAAGCAAGACGAATTCCGCGTTGCCACAAACGTTGTCTTAAATTTGCTAAAGCGTCCCATCCACCAATATTTTGTGCAATATTATAATCATAAAGAGAATATGCTGACGCCGCTGCTTCTGGATTTCCACAAAGTTGTTTTATTCTTTTTGATGCTTTTGACCGTTCCCAAAGACCAATCAACCAAAGCCCCGTAAAACCTTCATCGCGAAGTTTATCAAGTTCTGAATCTGGAATTTGGTCTAATCGCGTAATTGGATAACCATATTGTTTTGTTAATTGGTCTAGCCAAACTAAAACAGTTTTTGCCATTAAAATTACATTTGGCATCCAATCACTATCTGCACTGAAACGTTCGTATTCATTCATTAAATTTTCAAACGAATAAGGAACCATATCTGGCAAATCGCCACCACCAAAACCATGCCAGGCTGATTTTTCTTCTTCAGAAATTGTGTCCAAGCCTTGTAAAATGCGTTTTAACCATTCGCCCAAAAATTCATTCCAATATTTTTCAATATATTCTAGCTGTCCACGTAAACTTTCTGGTGAAAAAACTTGAGGTTCTCTCAAAAGAGAAATTAAATCGTGATTAAAAGGACCAAAATCTGGTTGAGTTTTTGCATATTTTTGAATTGCTGCCCAAGTTTTATTATAAATTTTGTTTTTTGAAAGATTAGAATCATCAAAAAGAAGATAAAATGGTTTAAAAGCAGGATTTTCGTTTGCAAGATGAAGTAAAATCAATTCTTCTAAAGTTTGTTCACGATTAGAACGATTTTTTTCTGTTCCAACATCAAAAGCATCTCTTTCTAAATATTCTTGAGGCGTACATTTTTGATTATAAACTTCTACTGGAGGAAATTCTTTTATAAAATCTAAAAGAAGTGAATCAATTTCTTCTTTTTTAAATTCCTTATTTAATTCTTCCAAAAGATTTTTCATAAAATCAGGAACTTTATTTCGGCGGTAGAGAAGACTTACATAATGCAAAATTTCATCAATAAGTCCCATTGCATTTAATTGTCCCGCAGAAACTTTTTTATTTTCATCTTTTGTAACATTTTCAACATAATTATTAAAAATTAACTGAAAATCTCGGACATTTTTCATATTTGCAAAAACAACATTTCCTGAAGATGCAAAAAGTCCTTTATTAAAATTACACAAATCTCGTACATTTTTTGAAATATGAAATTCATTATAAGAAATTCTCATTTTATCGCTCGCTTATAGTTTTTATTTTTTCAATTAAGGATTTATCATTTGATAAATCTTCCAAACTAACAGGAATTCTGTAAGTCCAATTAAATTTGTTTACAGTTCCAGGAACATTTATGCGTTCTTCTTCTGCATTTTTCAACCAATATTTTTTGTTCATATAAAGATAATCTTGCAATGGACAAATATACCAATTTGAAGAAGTTTCGCTACATTTTTTCATAATTGAAAATGCTATTTCTGGTGAAAATTCTGCATTTTCTAAAGTTTGATTTTCTTCCGAAATTAATTCTCCAATCGAGCAGAAAACATTTTCTTGGTTATCATTTTTTTCTGATTTTTCTTCATTCCACCATTGGCGAATTGTTGAAGAGTCGTGAACTGATGTTGTTGTTACAGAAAGTGTTTCATAATTTTGGAAAGAAGCATAAGGTTTTCCAGATTTTTCCCATTCACGACACCAACGAACAACTCTTAAACCCAAAATTTCATTTTTTTTCATTGTGTTTGGAACACACTCAATATTTACACCTAAATCTTCTCCGCAAGGAATCATATTTAAAGGTTTACAAATTGCTTCAAAAATTTCATTCGCTTGTTTTTTCCAAAGTTTTTCATCTTTTTGGTGAATATTTTCAAACAAATTTGATAACGACTCTTTTTCTTTTTCGTTTAAACTTTTCCAAGAAGTTGAATTTCCATAAGTCCAAATTGGAACATATTTATTTTTTGAAATTTCATTCAGCGTTTTATTAGACCAATATTCAATCAGTTTTTGTTTTATTTTTCCTTCAATTTCTGAATTACATAATTTTTCAAGAGAAGTTTCTAAAATTTGACGACTTCCTTTTATTTCTGATTTAAAAAGCCAAAGTTCTTCATTATTAATCTGATTGCAAAATTGTTTTAAAATTTTATGAGCAAGTTCATGATTCCAAGTTATATCTTCAACTGCATTTGTTGGAATATGAGATTTTGATAACCAACGAATTCTATCATCATCAAAACCTAACTCGTATAAAGTTTCTTTCTTTATGGAAGAAAATGGCTCTGTATGACCATTTAAAGCATTGCAATCTGAACTAGGAATTGCCCAAATTCTAAAAAATCCTAAAATATGGTCTAAACGATATGCATCATAATATTTTGAAGCATTTTTTAATCGACCTTTCCACCAATTATAATCTTCCGATTTTAAATTCTTCCAATTGTAAGTAGGAAATCCCCAATCTTGTCCATTTGGATTGTCGCCATCACTTGGTGAACCCGCTCGCAAATTTTGATTAAAAAACTGAGGAAAAGCCCAAGTGTCGCAAGAATCTTCATTCATTAAAATTGGCATATCACCTTTTAAAAGAATTCCATTTTTATGAACGACATCTACCGCTTGTAAAAATTGTTTTTCTGCAATCATCTGACACCAAACATAAAACAAATGTTCTTTTTTAAACGCTTTTTTCTGCCAAGTTTTTATAATCTGTTCGATGTTCATATTTTTATCATTTTCAATCCAAGATTTCCAACTTGATTGCATATAATGCCATTTTAAATTTTTATAAACTGCATAAACTTTTATCCAGGGATTTGATTTTATCCATTTTTTCATTTCATCATCTTCTTCACCAGTTTTTCCAACTTCAGAAAATTCATATAATTTTCTAAGAAGATTGATTTTTGAATTTAAAATTCCATCATAATCATAACGTTTTGCATATTGAAAATCTTTTTGAAAATTGTCGTAATGATTTTTAAAAATTGAATCTGTTTTGTAAATTTCATTAAAATTTGAAATATCAGATATTCGAATATAAATTGGATGAAGTGCAAACGCGGAAAGCCCTGAATATGGAGAACTTTGTGTTCCCGTATCATTTACTGGTAAAAGTTGTATGATTTTAAAACCTGCATTTTTACAAAATTCTGCAAATGGAATTAAATCTGCAAATTCGCCAATTGCACTATTTTTTGAAGAATAAAGTGCTCCAAGAGGAACAACAACGCCAGTAAGCCTTTTTGAATCTGATTTTTTTTGCATAAAAAATATTATAACACATAAATTTATTATTATAAAATAAAGATTAAAAAAAATTAATTTTTCCAATGCCAAAGTGGAGTTGCCAATTTATTTGAAAAAGGCTGATTTTTAGAAAAATCTGGTAACCAACTTGTATCATCAGTTAATTCTTGATAGAAAAGATTTTCAAAATCAAAAGCTTCTAGTAAATCATAAATATCTTCAAATTCTTGTGCATTAACAAGACGATTTTCAATTGTAGAAAGTGATTTTTTTCGGATTTGTAATTTTTTCTCATCTTCATCAAATTTTACCGGCGTATATTGATTCATAAGAGAAATTATTGCTTTTTTGTCTGCATTTTCTTTTAGCCAAGATAAAACTTCTGCCGTTTCTTCAAATTTTCCTGGCAAAAAAAGATGACGAATTATCACTCCACTTGTAATTTTTTTTCTCGGAGTTCCTTTTTCTGACCATTCAACAATTTTTTCATTTGGCGGACAAGGAATTTCTTCTATTTGTAAAGGAGAATTTTTCATCATCCATAAAATTGCTTTTGTTGCAACTTCGGGATAATCTGGAGCAATAAAAACCTGTTTAGAAAGATTTTTATTTAAAGTTTTTAAATCTGGCAACCAAATTGTTACTAAATCTTTTAACATTTCAAGCATTTCTACAGATTCATACGCAGAAGAATTCCAACAAAAAGGAATTTTTACTCCAAGATTTTTAGCTTTTTCAATTCCTTCTTTTATAAGTGGAATTTGATGACTTGGCGTTACAAGATTAATATTTTCTGCTCCAGCATTTTGTAATTTTAAACAAATTTGGGCAAATTCATCAGTTGTAATAATTTTTCCCATTCCATTTTGGCTGATTTGATAATTTTGACAGAAAGAACATCTCAAAGTGCAACCCGTAAAAAAAATAGTTCCACTTCCACCAAAAACTGTAACTAAAGGTTCTTCTCCAAAATGAAGTCCTGCAAACGCAATTTTTAATCTATCAGATTCTTGGCAAAAACCTAATTTTCCAGAAGTTCGGTCAATTTTACATTTCCGAGGACATTGTTCACAATTTTTATAAAAATCTTGAGATTTCATTTTTAAATTAATATGCATTATGAGAAACTAAAATTTTCATCAAATCTTGTAACATTTCTACAGGTAAATCTTCTGCTTCATAATTTACAAGTTCTGCAAGTTCATTCCAATCATCTTGAGAAAGTAAATTTTCATCTTCATCACTATTATCTAAAAAAGCTAAAATTGCACCTAATTTTCCAAGAGAAAATGATGATGGTTCTTCTGCAAAATTTTCACTTTTAAAAATGTATTCATTTTCCCAAAAAGAAAAAATTGAATCTGTTAAAGAATTTGAACAATTTGCTGTTCTTTTAAAAAGATTTCTCAGTTCATTTTGAATTAAATTATAATCGCAAATTCCACTATTATTTTGGCGAGAATGTTTTTTTATTCTTTCTATGTCGGCAAAAAATTTTCTAATATCAGTCATACGCAAATTATAGATTTCCATTTGTTTTCTTGCAATAAGCAATTTTATCAATTATCATAATAATTATGTTTGACAGCGATAATAGAGATACTTTTGATAGATTAGTTTCAGATTTAAATGCTGATGAACGCCATGAAATGCTTGGAAGAATTAATAAAAATTCACCAGAAACTATTCAATTTGTAAATACAGAAAATGATGATATTGAACCAAAAATTTCTTTGCAAACAAGATTAAATAAAGAATCACTTTTTTATAGATTTTTTCTCTGGTTAAAAAGTATTTTTTTCAAACGTTCAACAACGACTCTTTATAATGAAGATTTACTTTCTAACATTTCAAAAAAAATAAATCATGAACATCCTGGACTTATCAATCATCATAATATGATTTTAGATTCAATTTTTTATGATAGATTATGCAATTTAAAAAATGCCGCTGATTTTTTTAAACCATATTTTAGTTTTGTAGAAAATTCTCTCGGTGATTTTTATATTTTTTTAAGTAGTTTTGTCGTACCAGAATTAAATGATGATATTAAACTAAACGTTGATCCCTTTAATCTTTCTTTTTCAAAAAATCCGACAGTACAATTAAAATCAGAATTAGTTCATAAACTTGATGAAATTTTAAATTCTATGGATTCAAATATTCGTTCAAAACTTTATTATGCGATTAATTCTTTAAATTGGTTAAGACTTTATACAAAATTGCCTTTTATTCATTTTACATCACAATTTACAAATATCGCAGGAGCAAATTACACTTGTCCTTATTCAAATGCACAGCAAGATTACAATATTTTTGCCTCAGCTTTTTCAGATATAAAATCAATTAACAATGAATGTTTAGAAGCACTTTATCTTTTTAGTCAAAAAAAAGGTTTATCAAAAAATGTACAAGAAAAAGACATTGAAAAAGCAATTAAAGAATTTATGGCGGTTGCAAATGGACATCTTGCGACAATTCAAATGTTTATTTCTGGAGTTCCAATTGTAAAAGTTGGAAAATTGATAAATTTTAATTATGATTGGGAACCAAATCCTGGAAAAAGTTCTGAAGCTTGGTTTCCGACATTTAGAAATCAATGGAAAAAAAATCTTGATTTACAATGGAATAATTGGATTCGTGAACGAAAAAAAGCACTTTTGGGAAAAAATTTGGAAAATGATTTTCAACTTCAACAATTCCCTGTTATGCTACAAAAACCTTGGACAAAAATGTGGATGCATATTCCATTTTCGTATGAACTAACAGGAGGCTTTCTTTCTTGGTTTGCAACAAATCAATACGATAAAATTATAACGCCTTTAAATGAAGTTATGCTTGAAGGCATTTTTATAAAAAACGAAAATCGTAAAGAATTTTCAGAAGGATTAAATTTATTTTCCAATACAAACAAACAAATGCTAGATTTACTTGAAAAACTTGCTCCAAACGGAGTATTAGGTTCTGTTTTTGGTGAATTATCTACAAATAAATTGAGAACTTTAAATGTTCAAAATCAAATTGACTCAATGATGGCTTCTATTGAAGGTGAAATTAGAGAAATTTTAGAAAAATTCAAAACTGGTGCTACAAAAATTGATAATGTTTTAAAAGGATTTTTTGACGAAACTAGAGATGGAACACATGAACCTCTCCAAAATTGGAATTCTATCAAAGGACATCAAAACAGAGAATGGCGTGATAATTTACGAGAAATTTATGATATTGTAAAAAAATCAATTTTCTATCTTTCTGAATTGGAACCAATTGATGCAGAAACTCAACAAAACGAATAAAAAATTTATTACCTTTCCTTTTAAATTTAATTCTCAAGAATTAAAAAACGCACCAATTTGTGGAATGACGCTTCGTGCTGCAGGTTCAATGCGTTTTAGATGGAATGAAAAAAATCAAATTCGTGATGATTTTTTACAATCACTTTCAAAAGAAAAAACTTTTGTTCCTGTAGAATTAATTCATTCTCACATTGTTTATGATATTTCTGACAAAAATGATACATTTTTACTTCAAGGTGATGGAATTATCACAAAAAACAAAAATCTTATTCCTACTGTAACTGTTGCAGATTGTATGCCTCTTTTTATTTACAATCCATTTTCAGAAGTTTTTGGAATTGTTCATTCTGGTTGGAAAGGAACAGGAATTGTTTGTAATGCAATCAATTTGGCGTGTAAAAATTATCATTCAAAACCCGAAGATTTTTGCGTAATTTTAGGTCCACATATTCGTAATTGTTGCTATCTTGTAAATGAAGAACGTGCAAATTTTTTTATGAAAAATTTTTCTCCAGAATGTGTAGAACTTTTCATAGAAGAAAATCAATCTTTTGTAACAAAAAAATTAAATTGGAATAACGGAAACGGAAAAATTTTTAGATTATCTTTAGAAAAAGCAAATCTTTTTGCATTAAAAAACATTGGAGTAAAAAGCGAAAATATCAACATAATAGAAGAATGCACTTGTTGTAATGAAAAATTTGGTTCAAACAGACGCGAAACAGCCTTTTCAAACAAACAAGATGCATTCACCGTACAAGCGGCATTTATAAATCTGCAAAAGGATTAATCAAAAGTACATTCTGACGAGCTTGTTCTTTTTCTAAAACTTCTTTAGAAGGTAAAAAATCATAACTAATTCTAAGTTGCTCAACAGCATTTACAACATTTTTATCACAACGAATAAGTGCTGTAAGATAATCATTTTTAAAAGCTGTTGTATTAAATTCAAGTTGTTCAGTTTCAATTTCAATATCTGTAATAAACCAACTATCTTTTTTATAAGTTAAAGTATAAGTTTGAATTATAGAATCAACTTGAATTTCGTTAAATTCACCTTCTGTATGAAAAAGAAGATATTCTGCTTTATGAACAGATTTTGCTCCATCTTCAAGAGTTATTCCATTTTCTTGAGTAATAGCATCCGGTTTTTCATTTCTCATAAAAGCACAATTTTCTAATTCTATAGAACGCCCATCAATTTTTGGAAGAGAAATTGCATACAATCCGGCTTTATTCATTGATTCGGCATCTTTACTAAAAAATAACCAACTTACCCAATTACCAAAACCGTTATCTTTACTGTAAGTTTCTCTTTGCTTTCCGGCAACATAAATTTGACTTACAGAATCTACAACTTTTTGAGCGTCATGACCTTTTACAAGATTTGAAAGGGTGATTGTATCTTTTTCATCTATTCCATTTAAAAAAGTTTGAACAGTTTGAACAGACGTCATTCCTTTTGAAATATATTCTTCTTGTCTTGCACGAACAAAATCTACTGTTACAATTGTAAGAAAAACTGCCACAACAATACCTATTACAATTTTTGTAGAATTTCTTCGGATTTTTCTTTTTACCAAAACTTTTGATTTTTTATTTTTTAAATAATTTTCTGCTTTTTGTGCAAATTCTTCATCGGAAATTTTGTTTTCAGTTTTTTGATTTTTGTTTGCATATAAAATTTCAAGAGGAAAATCGGCGGTTGGAGTTAAATCTTCACTGGATTTTCCTTTTTGTTTTTTTCCAGGAATATTTACTGCATTGGAATTTAGTTTTAAAGATTTATCAATTTCTCTAGCAAGATTTTTATCAATTCCGTTTACACTTAATTCCATTGGAAGAAAATTTCTGTCCAAAATATCAGCATTTTTTTCAGTTTGATTTATATTTGGATAAGGAAAATTATCACTAAGAATTTTATATGCAATCACACCACGAAAAAAACAAAGTGCTGGCAAATCATAAATTGTTTGATTTAACCAATTTCCGTAAAGAGAAGCATAATCTGCTGGAGGAAGTCCTACCACCGAATATTTAAATAAATCTTCTGGCAAAAATAAAACTGTTGTTTTTTCGCCTTTCAAATCAATAAGAATTCCGCCACCATTTAAAGGCAATTTCACATTTTCTTTTGCTGCTTGAGTTAAAATAGAAATGATGACAAAACCCGCTTCAAAAGATTCATCTTTATTTTCACTTTCTAAAAATTCAGTAAGAGTTTTTGCCTTTTTAGAAAAACCTGTTGATTTTCCATAATAAAAAACAAATCTTTCTGAAGAATCATCAATATCTAAAGATTTTACACCTTCAAAATTCCAATTTTTAAAACTAAAATGATATTTTCCTTCAGAATAAGAATCACATTTTGCGAGAATTCCCGTCTGACTGATGAGTGAACTATAATCATTTTTTCCAAAAGAAGTTTCTGTCAAACGAGAATTTAATCTAATTTCTTTATCTTCAATTTTTACAAGTTGCATTATTTTTTTCCGTCAGGATTATACAAATATTTAAAATAATCCATATTTGTACTAAATGTTGCTGGATAATTTTTTAAATTTTGTTTGTAAGATTCCATACTTTTCCAGAAAGTATAAAAATCAGGATCTTTATTATATGCTTCTGCATAAATTTTTGCTGCTTGTGCATCTGCATTACCTTTTATCTCTTCTGATTTACTATATGCTTCTGAAAGAATTTTACTTTTATCATTTTCAAGTTTTCCAAGCCATTTTGCTTTTCTTGCTTCACCCAAAGAACGATATGCTTGTGCAACTTGATTTCTCTCTTTTATCATTCTGCTATAAACAGAATCTGTAAGTTCATCAGAATATTTTACTTGGCGAGGAACAATATCAATCAATTCAATTCCGAATTCTGAAATTTGTTTTTTTGCTTCCATAGTCATTTCTTTACACAAAGCATTTCTACCTTTTAAAACAATTTCATTTTGGGTGTTTGCATTTACAAGACTATCAATTTCTTTTGTATCTTCATCTTCTTCTAATTCTTCTTCGCTTGTTTTTACTGTATTGATGATATTTGAACTTCTTACAATTTCGCTAAGTCTATTTCTTGTAATAACAGTTCTTGTTGAAGAATCGATAATATCACTTAATTTGTTGTATGCATTATCCAAAGTTATAAAGTTTTGATAAAATTTTACTGGATCAGTAATTTTCCATCTTGCTGTTGTATCCACAATTATATATTGATATTCTTTTGTAGGAATTCTTTGTTCATCTCCATCTAAAGAAAGAATTAATTTTGGATAAGTTGTTACTTTGTCTAAAAAAGGAATTTTAAAATAAAGACCTGCTTCTGTGTGAGAATCTACAATACTACCAAAACGAGTGATTGCAACTTGTTCTCCTTCATTGACAATGTAAAGAGGTCCTGTAAAAAGAAAAAGTATAAGCAAAATTACAACTGCAATAAGATAACCGATAAATTTTTTCATTGATTTTGTCATATTTTCCCTCACTAATTTAGTCTTTTAAATTTTTTATAGGAACAAGATTTTCAAGTTCACTATCAATAATAGTAGGTTTTGTTTCGCCACCAAAAATTTCATCCATTGTTTCTAAGTAAATTCGTTCTTTTGTTACTTTTGGCGATTTTTTATATTCTTCATAAACTGCATTGTAACGAGCAACATCTCCTTCTGCTCTATTTACACGTTCTGCGGCATAACCTTCTGCTTGTTGAATTTGTTTATCGGCTTCACCTTGAGCTTTAGGAATTTCTGCATTGTACGCTTCTTGTCCTTCATTTATAAAACGATTCATATCTTGTGTCGCTTTGTTTACATCTTCATACGCTTCTTGAACACCTTCTGGAGGAACAATATTTTGTAATTTTACCGCTGTAACATTTATTCCAAGTCCAAGTTGATTAAAATTTTCATTCATCATTTCAAGACCCAACTCTTCTATTGTAGAACGTTCTTTTCCCATAACATCTAAAATTGCTCTATCACCAACTAAAGTATTTATTACAGAACGAGAAATATCACGAATTGTATTGTCTTTTTCATAAACACCAAACAACCATTGTTTAGGATTTTCTATTTTATACTGAATAATCCATTCAACATTTACAATATTCAAATCTCCAGTAAGCATTGTACTTTCTGAACTGATATTATTTTTATATTCATTATTTCTTCCTGCTTTTACAGTTTTAAAACCAAATTGTTCCATCTGCACGATTTTTACAGGAACGTTATAATTTTTTTCAAGACCAAAAGGCAATTTCCAATGAAGTCCAGGACCTGTTGTTGTAGTATATTTTCCTAATCTTGTGATAACCGCTTGCTCAGTTTCATCAACAACATAAAAACTTGTAAAACCAGCAATAGCAACAATAACCAAAATGATAATTGTAAGAATTAACTTTGGTCCAACATGGTGTTTTTTACCTTTTTTTGATTTTTCTTCCGCCATGATAAATTCCTCATAAATTTAAGATAATTTAAAAGATATGAATAATAATAAAAAAAAACAAGCAAAATAAACTCATCTAGGTTATAATTATAGAAGATATGATAAAAAAAGATAAAACAAAAAGAATAAAAACTTCACAAAGAAACTCTCCAGAAAAAAAACAAATCACACTTTTTGGAAGAATTCTTCTTAGAATCGTAACAATTCTTACTATTGTAATTTGTCTTGTTGTTGTTTTTCATTTTATAAAACAAAAATATCAAAATCCGACTTATGAAACAAAATCTGCACTTGTAGAAAAACAACTTTCATTTTGCCAAGAATTAGTTACTTTAAAATATAGATATAGCGATATTGCAACTATAAAAAAATCAGCAGGATTTTCAAAAAGTTATTCGATTGTAAAATACACTGGAATTATACGAGCGGGAATTGCAGATATAACTGATATTTCGTATAACCTTTCAATTGATGAAAATAAAGTTTTTTTAAAAATTCCTCCAGCTGAAATTTTAGGAAATGAAATTGTAAAACAAGATGTTTTTGATGAAAATTCAAGTATTTTTGTTCCAATCACTGCAAAAGAAGTTTTAGAAGAAATTAAAAAATCTCAAGATGAAACTTGTGCAGACTTAATTGCTGAAGGTCTTTTAGAAGATGCAAGAAATTATGCAATTCAAATCTTAACTCAATTTATGAAATCAGTTGGTTTTGAAGAAGTGATTATTTTAGAAGAATAATTTTTTTAATCACAAATCATCATCTATAGAAAAATATTTATTACACAATATTATTTTGTATTAACTTGCAAAAAAAAAAAGAAATATTTAAATTAAAATTTATGTCTACAGTAAAAAAATTATGTTCAGGTTTGGAGAAAAAATATGTAGTAAATGCATGTCTTTCTCCAGTAGTTATGATTGGTGAAGTTATAATGGAAGTAATTATTCCATTTATAATGGCAAAAATCATTGATGTTGGAATTCAAAATTCTAATCTAAATTATGTTGTCAAAACTGGGCTTTTAATGGTAGCACTTGCTTGTATTTCTTTAACCTGTGGAGTTTTAGGAACCCGATTTTCAACTTATGCCGCACAAGGTTACGGTTACAATCTTAGAAAACGTCTTTACGACAAAATTCAAAATTTTTCATTTGCAAACATCGATAAATTTAGTACAGCATCTTTAGTTACACGTCTTACTACCGATGTGAATATGTCTCAAAACGTTTTCAGAATGATAATTCATATGTGTTTCCGTGGACCAATTATGCTTATTGCAGGTTCAATAATGGCTTTTAAAATCAATAGTGAGCTCGCAGTTGTATTTTTAATTGCCATTCCAGTTATTGCAATAGGAATCATCATAATATCATTGTGTGCGTATCCTCGTTTTGAAAAAATGATGAAAAAAGTTGACTCTATGAATGGAACAGTTCAAGAAAATTTAATTGGAATTAGAGTTGTAAAAGCGTATGTTCGCACAAATCATGAGGAAGAAAAATTTAGAAAATCTGCTGAAGCGGTAAAAAATGCTCAAGTTCGTGCAGAAAAATTAGTTATCTTTCTTACACCGCTCATGCAACTTGTTATGTATTCAACAATTATTGCAGTAATGTGGTTTGGTGGAAATCATGTTATTAATGGAAAAATGCTTTCTGGAGAATTAATCAGCTTTTTTACTTATGTAACTCAAGTTCTTTCATCACTTATGATGCTCGGAATGTTTTTTATTTCTTTAGTTATGGTTCAAGCATCAAATCACCGAATTTGTGAAGTTTTAGATGAAGTTCCAGATTTAAAAAATCCAGAAAATCCACTCACAAATGTAAAAGATGGTTCAATCGTTTTTGAAAATGTAAATTTCAGTTATAACAAAAAAGACGATAATCGCGTTTTGACAAATATCAATCTAAAAATTCAAAGTGGTCAAGTTGTTGGAATAATTGGTGGAACAGGTTCTTCAAAATCAACTTTAGTTTCGCTAATTCCAAGACTTTATGATGTTTTATCTGGAAGTGTAAAAATTGGTGGTGAAGATGTTAAAAAATATGATTTAACAACTTTACGCGATTCAGTTGCAATGGTTTTACAAAAAAATGTTCTTTTCAGTGGAACTATTAAAGAAAATTTAAAATGGGGAAATGAAAATGCCACTGATGAACAAATTATTCAAGCTTGTAAAGCCGCAGATGCAGATTCATTTATTCAATCTTTCCCAAAAGGTTACGAAACAGATTTAGGTCAAGGTGGAGTAAATGTTTCTGGTGGACAAAAACAACGTCTATGTATTGCAAGAGCTCTTCTCAAAAATCCAAAAATTTTGATTTTGGACGATTCAACTTCTGCTGTTGATACCGCTACAGAATCTCGAATTAGAACATCATTAAAAGAACTTGCTCCAGAAACTACAAAAATTATGATTGCACAAAGAATTTCTTCTGTAAAAGATGCTGATATAATTTTTGTTTTAGACGAAGGAACTTTAAGCGGATGCGGAACTCACGAAGAACTTTTACAAAATAACAAAATCTATCGTGAAGTTTACGAAAGCCAACAACAAGGAAGTGGCGACGCAGATTTAGCAGGAGGTGATGAATAATGCCACCAGTAAAAACTCGAGGAACAGCAAAACCAAAAAATACAAAAAAAACAATTTCAAGATTAATTTCTTATATGAGTAATTTTAAAGCTCTTTGGATTTTAGTTTTTATTTGTGTAATTTTAAATTCCGGTGCTCAAATTATGGGCAGTTTTATGATAAAACCTGCAATCAACAATTATATAATTCCAATGTTTGAAATTCTTTCAAATGGCGGTTCAGTTTCTGATATTGCTCCTCTGATGAGTCAATTTGGAATTTTACTTTTAAGAATTGCTAGTTTATTTTTACTTGGAGTTTTAGGTTCTTGGTGCAATCAAAGACTTATGCTCCACATTTCAACAAATCTTTTATACAAAATTCGTTGTGATTTATTTAATCGTCTTGAAAAATTACCAATCAAATTTTACGACTCTCATACTCACGGAGATTTAATGTCGCGTTTTACAAATGATACAGACACTTTACGCGAAATGATGAGTCAAACAATTCCTCAAATACTTTCTTCAGGATTAACAATTATTGGTGTTTTAGTGATGATGATTGTGTTAAGTCCTCTTCTCACAATTGCAGTTTTATTAACTGTAGTTTTAATCTTTCAACTTATCAAAGTGATTGGTTCAAAATCTGTAAAAGCATTCCGCGAAAATCAAAAAAGCGTTGGTGCATTAAACGGATTTATTGAAGAAATGATAGAAGGTCAAAAAGTTATCAAAGTATTTAATCACGAATCAAAAGCTAAAGCTGAATTTGCAGTTTTAAATGAAAATCTTCGCAAAGCTGGAACAGATGCTATGACTTACGGCGGTGTAATGGGTCCTGTAACAAATAATCTTTCTCACGCACAATACGCAATCATCGCAATTATAAGTTCTGCACTTATGATTTTAGGTTCAAGTGGAAAAATCAGTTTAAATTGGTTTATTGGTGCGTTAGATATTGGAACAATTGCAGCATTTTTACAATATACGCGTTCATTTACACAACCAATTGGAATGATGAGCCAACAAGCAAATTCTGTTTTAAATGCACTCGCCGGTGCTGAACGAATTTTTGGAATCATTGATGAAGAAGAAGAAATTGATGAAGGAAAAGTTACTCTTGTAAATGCATACGACGCAAAAGAAAAAGATGGTTCAACTCGCTTAGTTCAATCATTTGCAAAAACAGGAGAATGGGCTTGGAAAAATCCTGCTGATAATTCTTTAAAAGAATTAAAAGGTGAAGTAATTTTTGACCATGTAACTTTTGGATATACACCAGAAAAAACAGTTCTTCACGATATTTGTATTCACGCAAAACCAGGAATGAAAATTGCTCTTGTAGGTTCAACTGGTTCTGGAAAAACCACAACAATCAATCTTTTATCTCGTTTTTATGATGTTCTAGAAGGAAATGGAACTATAACTTATGACGGAATTCCTTTAAATCACATAAGTAAAGATGCACTTAGAAAATCTCTCGGAATGGTTCAACAAAATACACATTTGTTTACAGGAACAATTCGCGAAAATATCCGCTATGGAAATTTAGATGCATCTGATGCTCAAGTTTATGAAGCTGCAAAACTTGCAAACGCAGATTATTTTATCAGACATTTAGATAATGGTTATGATACAGTTATCACAGGTGATGGTGCAAGTTTAAGTCAAGGACAAAGACAACTTTTAGCAATTGCAAGAGCCGCCGTTGCAAATCCTCCAGTTTTAGTTTTAGATGAAGCAACTTCATCAATCGATACAAGAACAGAAGCACTTATTGGAAAAGGTATGGATTCCTTAATGAAAGGAAGAACATCTTTTGTCATTGCACACAGACTTTCTACAGTTCGCGATGCTGATGAAATTATCGTTTTGGAACATGGACGCATCATAGAACGTGGAAACCATGAACAACTAATAAATGCAAAAGGACGTTACTACTTCCTTTACACAGGAAACAAAATTACAATGGACGAATAATTTTATAAAACTGGTGATTAAAATAAATAAAATCACCAGTTTTTTTTTCATCTTTCTAACTTTTAATAACCTACTTGCAAAAAGGTAAATAAAATTTTAATATTTAGATAATATGAACAACGAAAATGAGTTTATAAAAGAATTCATTAATCAAGAAACTATTAATTCACTTGAAGTTTTCTTGAAAAATGAAAATAACTTTGAAGAATCTGCTGATATAATTGCTAAGGCATTTGGTTTTACTAAAAACTTTTCACAAATGAATGATTCCGACATTCAAAAACTTGTTGTTAGTTTTAAGAATAATCTTACACTTCTTATCCAAAAAACTTGGGTAGAAAAATCTGATATTGCTCTAAAAGATCAACTTTTATACAAATTAGACTCGTTTCTTGTAGAAGAAAATTCTTCTTTTACAGAAAATTATGAACTTTTTAGAGATATTATCAATCAAGCCGTATTTTTGATGTTTGGACAATCAACCGACTCTCCAGAATTTGCAATTTACACTCTCAGAATTGACCCCGAATTTGGTATTTTTTGGTGGTATATTTCATCTTTACCCAATACAATCACTTGGTCTGAAAAAAAATGTAAAATAGCAATGTTGTTAGGAATGTACTTTTTAGCAAACTATTAAACATAATAAATAAACAGGCCGAAACTTTTGAGTTTCGGCTTTTTTTGTATTTAGGAAAAATTATGGATATAAAAAAAATCACGGATTCTTTAAAAAATGCAAATCAAATTTTAGCTCTTCAAAATGCTGAGAAAAAAAACAATGCACTTAAATTTGTTGCAGAATCTTTGAATAAAAGACGTAAAGAAATTCTAGATGCTAATAAAAAAGATGTTGAAAATGGCAAAAAAAACGGAATGTCTGAATCTTTAATAGATAGACTTTTACTAACTGACAAAAGAATTGATGGAATTCTTGAAAGCCTTTACAACGTCATTAATCAAACAGACCCAATTGGTGAAGAGATTTCTGGTTGGAAAACTCCAAATGGAATGACAATTCGCCAAGTTAGAGTTCCTCTCGGAGTTGTTTGCATAATTTATGAAAGTCGCCCAAATGTTACAGTTGATGCTTTTAGTCTTGCTTACAAAAGTGGCAATTCCATTTTACTTCGAGGTTCATCATCAGCGTATAATTCAAACAAAGAAATTGTAAAAATCATAAAAGAAGCACTTTCTACGACAGAAAACGGAGTTCCTTCCGCTATAGAATTAGTTGAAGTTGTTGAGCACAATCATTCTGATGTTGATGAAATTTTAAATGCTGTAGGAATGATTGATGTAGTTTTGCCTCGCGGCGGAAAAAATCTTATTCAAAATGTTGTTTCTAACGCGAGAATTCCAGTTATTGAAACTGGAAGTGGCGTGTGTCATCTTTATGTTGATGATGATGCAAATTTGGAAATGGCTTGTAAAATTGCAGAAAATGCAAAAATTCAACGACCAAGTGTTTGTAACGCAATAGAATGCATTGTCGTGAATGAAAAAATCTCGCAAAAATTTCTTCCTATGTTAGAAAAAACTTTTGATGGAAGAGTAAAAATTCACGCTGATGAAAAATCCATCAAATATTTAAAAAATGCAGTTTTAGCAAACGAAAATGACTTTGGAAACGAATATTTAGATTACGAATGTTGTATAAAAACAGTTTCTTCGATTGATGAAGCAATTTTTTACATCAACACTCATAATACAAAACACAGTGAATCAATCATTACAGAAAATCGGGCAAAAGCTAGACTTTTTCAAGAAAAAATTGATGCAAGTTGTGTTTACGTAAATGCTTCCACAAGGTTTACTGACGGTGGAGAATTTGGTTTTGGTGCAGAACTTGGAATCAGCACGCAAAAACTTCATGCTCGCGGTCCTATGGGAATAAACGCTCTTACTACAACAAAATATTTAATTGATGGAGAAGGTCAAATTAGATTATGAACGAAATACAACAATCATTAAAAAAAGCAAGAAAACTTGTAATAAAAATTGGTTCAAATACTTTGGCAAAACCAGATGGAACCCAAAACACAGAATTTATGTCTAGTTTTGCAAAACAATGTAAAAATTTAATAGAACAAGGAAAGCAAATTGTTCTTGTTTCTTCTGGAGCACAAGTTTCTGGAGTTTCGACTTTAAAAGAATGGCCCCGAAAAAAAGATGTTCATTTTAGACAAGCACTATGTGCAATCGGGCAAGTTGAACTAATGACGCAATGGCGAAAAGCATTTGCACAAGAAAATCTTCATATAGGGCAACTTTTACTCACAAAAGAAGACTTTGAAAATGACCATCGTAGTTTAAATATTCGTAATACTTTGTTTACATTAATTGATGAAGGCGTTGTGCCAATCATAAACGAAAATGATTCTGTTTCTATAGATGAATTCCAAATTGGTGATAACGACAATCTTTCTGCATTAACGGCAATTCTTTGGTCCGCAGATTTATTAATTTTATTTAGCGACATTGATGGTATTTTTACAGATAATCCAAAAACAAATAAAGATGCAAAA
This sequence comes from uncultured Treponema sp., assembly GCA_964410365.1. Lineage (GTDB taxonomy): Bacteria > Spirochaetota > Spirochaetia > Treponematales > Treponemataceae > Treponema_D. Next base: position 47,003 of record CAYPGB010000003.1, on the reverse strand, counting down.
CTTATAGAAAATGTTCACTCAATTTCAGAATTACGAAAATCCATTAAAATTGGAGAAGCAAATTCTTTTGGAACTGGAGGTATTGAAACAAAAATTCAAGCAGCACAAAAAACAACTTCTTACGGAATAGAAACTCTTGTTGCAAATGGCGGAAAAGAAAATATTCTTGAAAAATTATTTAATGGTTCAGAAACCGGAACTTTGTTTTTAGCAGAATAGAGGTGAAAAATGAAAATTTGTTGTATTGGAACTGGTTCAATGGGTGGAGCAATTATTCGTGCAGTTTGTAAAAAATTCGACCCAAAAGACATAATTGTTACAAATAGAACCGCAGAAAAAGGGCAAAAATTTGCCGAAGAAAATAATTGTAATTTTGCAGAATCAAATATAGAAGCGGTAAAAAATTCAAAATATATTTTTATTGCGGTAAAACCAAACGCTTTAGAAGAATTATTTCAAGAAATTGGTAAAAATATTCCAAAAGATTCTGTTGTAATTTCTATGGCAGCTGGCGTAAAACTAGAAAAACTTGAACATCTTGCAAATGAATGTCGTTTTGTAAGAATTATGCCAAATGTTCCAGCACAAATCGGGCAAGCAATGACTGCAATTTGTTGCAATGATGATATTGAAGATTATGAACTTCAAGATATTAAAGAAATCTTAAGTGTTTGTGGAAAAGTTGAACAAGTTCCAGAAAAACTTATGGATTGTGTAACAGCCGTCAGCGGTTCTGGTCCAGCGTTTGTGTTTATGTTTATTGAAGCTTTGGCAGATGCCGCTGTTCGTTGTGGAATGCCTCGTTCACAAGCATACACTTACGCCGCCCAAACAGTTTACGGTTCTGCGGGAATGGTTTTAGAAACAAAAACTCATCCTGGCGTTTTAAAAGATTCTGTAACTTCTCCAAGTGGAACAACAATTGAAGGAGTTTCTGTTTTAGAAAAAAATGGTTTTAGAAGTGCTATAATAGAAGCCGTTTCTGCCGCATATAAAAAATCAACAGAAATGGGAAAATAATTTTAAAATTATTTTGTATTTCGTAAAATTATAAAAGTTAAATCGTCAGTTTGTTTTCTATCGCCTCTAAATAATTTAATTTCATTCGCAATTTCTTCAGATTGTTCTTTTACAGATTTTAGAGCAGATTTTTCTATTGCGTCCATAAAATTTTGTAATCCAAAATTTTCATTTTTTTCATTTAAAACATCTGTTACACCATCAGAATAAAGAATAATCTCATCATTTTTTTTAAGAGGAACCAAAATTGAATTGTAAAAAACAGGAAAATCAGGAATTCCAATTGCACCCATGCTAGAAGGGTCTTGTATTAAAAGTTCACATTTTCCAGTTTCATGATGATATAAAATTGGCATTGGATGACCAGCCGAAACTAATTCAAGTTCATCATGTTTTTTAAAACGAATTAAAATACCTGTAAGATAATTTTGAATATCACCTTTTTCAGCAATTACACGTTCATTTATGTGAGTCATTATTTCCCAAAGTTCAAAATCTTTATGCTCATAAAATTCTTTATTTATAATATTTTTTACAAGCATTGTAACAAGTCCAGAAGAAATTCCATGACCGGAAATATCAAACAAACCAAAACCGTCTAATTTAAAATTCGTCTTGTAAAAATCGTAAACATCACCAGAAACGCCAGCCATCGGTTTGCTATAACACGAAATTTCTACATTTTCTAAACCAACTAAATCTTGTTTGAAAAAATTCTGCTGAATAATTGCTGCCAAATCAATTTCATTCGCCAACGCTTGATTTGTATTTCTTAAATCTGTTTCATAATTTTCTACAACATAAGTAAAAATCAAAATCATAAAGAAAATAATTCCAACAGAAAGAGAAACATTCGTTATTCGCAAAACTGTTTGAATCAAAGGTGTAATTTGATATTTTGGTTGAATTTGCAAATTTTCAATAATGATAAAAAGAAGACTTGTAAAAAATGCAAAAGGAATTAATAATTTTGATCTATTTTTAAATACAAGAAACGGAAGTAATCCCATCAACAAAATAAAAAAATGAAAATTTGCATAAGAACCTAAAAAATAATCTGCTAAAATTTGATGAGGAATAACTTCTAAAGACGCCAATGCATACAATTTTATAAAATTATTTACTTTTTGAATTCTAATTATAACTAAAGAAAATAACAAAATGCTAAAAATATTATAAAAAATCATAGGATAAACTTTTAGCAAAATAAAAATAAAAAATATGAGAATATGATAAATTAATGCACAAGATGAACAAAAAGTTGCAACAAGTTTTGCTCTATCTTTTGTTAGATTATTATTGATAAGTTTCTTTAGAATGCCCGACATATTTTCTAAAATCCTAATATAACTATATTTTATAAAAGTTCTGATATAAAATCAATTTTTATATTGGTCAAATGTAAAAAATGTTTTAAGAATATTTAAAATCTTTACTAAAAGTATATTGAAAATACAATTTTAAAAAGCGATAATCGTTTTAGCGAGTAAATAAAATGTTAATATTAGAAACTATTATTCCTATTTTTTTGATGATTGCTTTGGGAAAATTTTTAAAAGCAAAAAACATTCTTTCTGATGAAGGAATTCGTTGTATAAAAAATCTTTCTACAAATGTTTTTTTGCCAGTTATGGCTTTTGACACTTTAATTCACGGTTCTTTTTCATCAGAATCTTTACTTTTGATTGCATTGGAACTTTTTGCATTATTTGGAGCGTTTGGAATTGGTTTTGTTTTTAAAAGATTTTTTGAAAAAGAAATCAATGGATATGTTCCTTACGCAATGACAACTTATGAAGGTGGTCTTTTTGGTTGGGCTTTAATTTCTCTTGTTGTTGGGCAAAAAAGTGATGCAATGTTTAGTATTGTTTCTATGGATATTTTTAGCGGAGTTTTTTGCTTTACCGTTATGGCAACAGGATTAAAATTTCTTGCTGGACAAAAAATGACAAAAAAAGAAATCACAGTTTCTATTGTAACAAATCCTCTTATAATAGCGGTAATTTTAGGTTTTATAGGTGCATTTTTTCATCTTGGCGATGTAATTGATAATTCAAAAATTGCAAATCTTTACACCAAAATCACAAATTTTTTCATTCAACCTTTATCTCCAATGATTTTAATTTCTATTGGTTCAGGATTAGTTTTTGATTGGAAAATTTTAAAAAAAGGATTAAAACTTGCTTTATTCCGTTACGGAATTCAAATAATAATTTGTATTTTAGTTTTGACAATAATTCATTTTACAATAGGACTTTCTTCATCATTAAAAATTGCTCTGTTAATTTATTTTTTTGTTCCAACATCATTTTTGCTCAGTATGTATGCAAACAAAAAAGACGCAATAGAATTTACATCAGGTTATTTAAGTTTACAAATAATAATTTCTCTAATTATTTTTAGTGTGATTAGTATTTATGCTTCTAAAATTTTAATGTAATTTCGAGTTTAAATATTCTTCAGTTGTCATCATTTTTAAATGAAGCGGGCAAAGTCCAGACAAAATTAATTTGGTTGCATCTTCTTTTAGTTTGGTTAAGCCCGAAATTGCATCTGTTAAATAGATGATATAAACACCTTCATCAATTAATGCAAAAATTGTAGAAAGAACGCAACATTCTTCAATCACGCCAGAAATTACAATTTGTTTTGCTTTTTTTGCAGCTTTTTTTACTTTTTTTATGGAAAGTGATGAATAAACTGATTTTGTATATAAAGGAAACTTTTTTAAATATTCTGAAAATTCGTTTATCATTTTGTTTGCATATTCATCTTTGTTTACATCAGAATATTCTGAATTATAATTTTTCCAAACGCCAAACGGATTTTTTTCATTTGCAATAAATTGTGTAAAAATGACATTTTTAATTCCTGAATTGAGAATTTTTTTTATGTTTTTGGCAGAATTTTCTGTATTTTTACATTCCCATTTTCCACCTTTTTTATAAACATTTTGCATATCAATTACAAGAAATAAATCATCATTTTTCATTTTTTATCCTTTTTTTTATTTTGTAATTTCTTTTATTTTACGTCAATCTAAAAATCACAAAAAAGATGAGAAAACTCTAGTTTGATATTGAATAAAACACTCTTAATCTTATATAATTTTCTTTACAATTACACTATATCTAGTGTAAAAAATATTTTTGATAGCAAAAAAAACGCTATCGTTTGGGTGGGAAATTATGAAAATCATAAAACGAAATGGCGAAGAAGCTATTTTTGATGTACAAAAAATCATCTGTGCTATAGAAAAAGCAAATGCAGCTGTTCCAGAAACTGATAGAATTTCTGAAGAATATATAAAAGCGGTTTCGGCAAAAGTAAAAGATGCTTGTTATGCAAGTAAAGTTGAATTAAATGTAGAAGCCATTCAAGATTTGGTAGAAACAGAACTGATGAGAATTGGTGCTTTTCACATTGCACGTGCATACATCACTTATCGCTATCGTCATGCCCTTATGCGTAAACAAAATTCCACCGACAAACAAATTCTTTCTTTACTAGAATGTGCAAACGAAGAAGTTAAACAAGAAAATTCTAATAAAAATGCAACTGTTGTTTCTGTTCAAAGAGATTACATGGCAGGAGAAGTTTCTAAAGATATTACAAGAAGATTTTTACTAGATGATGATATTGTTCAAGCACATAATGAAGGAATTATCCATTTTCATGATGCTGATTATTTTGCTCAACATATGCACAATTGTGATTTAGTAAATTTGGAAGATATGCTTCAAAACGGAACTGTTATTAGCGGAACAAAAATTGATACGCCACATTCATTTTCTACTGCTTGTAATATTGCTACACAAATTATTGCACAAGTTGCATCTTCACAATATGGCGGACAATCAATTTCATTAACTCATCTTGCTCCGTTTGTTGATGTTAGCCGTAAAAAACTTATAAAAGAATTAAATCTTACCGTTGAAGAAACTGGCGTAACTTTTACAAAAGAACAATTTGACACAATTGTAGAACGTCGTCTTGCAGATGAAATTACTCGTGGTGTTCAAACAATTCAATATCAAGTTGTAACTTTAATGACAACAAATGGTCAAAGTCCTTTTGTAACAGTTTTTATGTATTTAAATGAAGCTAGAAATGAACAAGAAAAAGCAGATTTAGCATTAATTATTGAAGAAGTTTTAAAACAACGTTACAAAGGCGTAAAAAATGAAGCTGGATATTGGGTTACTCCTGCATTTCCAAAATTAATTTATGTTCTTGAACCAGATAATATTTCTGAAGATGGAAAATATTTTTATCTTACCGAACTTGCTGCAAAATGTACTGCAAAACGTCTTGTACCAGATTATATTTCTGAAAAAAAGATGTTTGAATTAAAAGAAGGAAATTGTTATCCATGCATGGGTTGTCGTTCTTTTCTTACAGTTTATCGTGATGAAACAGGACGTCCAAAATTTTACGGAAGATTTAATCAAGGTGTTGTAACTTTAAATTTAGTTGATGTTGCTTGTTCTTCTGGAAGAGATGTTGAAAAATTCTGGAAAATTTTTGATGAACGACTTGAAATTTGCTATCGTGCATTAATGGCTCGTCATAATAGACTTCGTGGAACTCCTTCTGATGTTGCACCAATTTTATGGCAAAATGGAGCTCTTGCTCGTTTAGAAAAAGGCGAAACAATAGATAAACTTCTATTTAATGGATATTCTACAATTTCTTTAGGATACGCCGGACTTTGTGAATGTGTTCGTTATATGACTGGAAAACCTCACACAAATCCAGATGCAACTCCTTTTGCACTAGAAATTATGAAAAAATTAAACGAAGCTTGTTCAAAATGGCGAGAAAATACATCAATTGCATTTAGTTTATATGGAACTCCTCTTGAAAGTACAACTTATAAATTTGCAAAATGTTTAAAACGTCGTTTTGGAATAATTCCTGGCGTAACAGATAAAAATTACATCACAAATTCTTATCATGTTCACGTAACAGAACCAGTTGATGCATTTACAAAACTTAGTTTTGAAAGCCAGTTCCAAGAATTAAGTCCTGGTGGAGCGGTAAGTTATGTAGAAGTTCCAAATATGGAAAATAATCTTACAGCAGTTATTTCAATTTTAAAACACATTTATGAAAATATAATGTATGCAGAATTGAATACAAAATCTGATTGTTGCCAAGTTTGTGGTTATACTGGCGAAATTCAAGTTATAGAAGATAGTGACGGAAAATTGATTTGGAAATGTCCACAATGCGGAAATACTGACCAAGCAAAAATGAATGTTGCCCGTAGAACTTGCGGATATATTGGAACGCAATATTGGAATCAAGGAAGAACTCAAGAAATAAAAGAACGAGTTTTACATTTATAAATGTTTTACGGAAATATAAAAAAATTTGATGTTGCAGATGGCTTAGGTGTTCGAGTTTCTCTTTTTGTAAGTGGTTGTAGAAACTGTTGCCCAGGATGTTTTAACGAAGCAACTTGGGATTTTTCTTACGGAAAAGAATTTACTCAAGAAACCGAAAATGAAATTCTGAATGCATTAAAACCAGATTTTATAAAAGGATTTTCGCTTTTAGGTGGAGAACCTTTTGAAGAAGAAAATCAAAAAGTTTTAACGCCTTTTTTAGAAAAAATAAAAAAAGAATTTCCTTCAAAAGATATTTGGTGTTGGACTGGTTATATTTTTGAAAAAGATTTACAAAGCGGCGGAAGAAAATTTACAAATTTTACAGAACGAATGTTAAATTGCATTGATGTTTTGGTGGATGGACCTTTTATTCTTTCGCAAAAAAATCTGATGTTAGAATTTCGCGGTTCAGAAAATCAACGGATTTTACATTTGAAAGATGGAAAACTTGTAGAATAGATTTTTATAAAATTTCGGCTAGGAATACGAAAGGCACGAAGTGGCCACCGCAACAAAGTGAGGAGGCTGAAGCGAAAGCGGAACCTGTAGTACTCCGACCCAACGGGTAGCCGCCAAATGAATAACAAAAAATTAACGAGAGAGAAAAAAAAATCCTATTTACAAATGAAAAAATCAATAGGAAAATTAAATAATTATTTTGCGTTTAAGATAAAAATTGTCTAAAATTGATAGTTTTTATTTTGACAAGTTTGCGTTGCGAACTGATTTATAAAACAATGATTTTCACTTAGTTGCAAAATCGAATGAAAAATCACTTAAAAAATGATTTTTTATAGGAGCAAAAAATGGCAAATAAATATGCTGGAACAAAAACTGAAAAAAATTTACAAACTGCTTTTGCTGGAGAAAGTCAAGCAAGAAACAAATATACTTATTTTGCATCTGTAGCAAAAAAAGAAGGATTTGAACAAATTTCTGAAATTTTCTTAAAAACTGCTGATAACGAAAAAGAACATGCAAAATTATGGTTTAAAGAATTAGGCGGAATTGGCGATACAAAAGCAAATCTTGAAGCCGCTGCTGATGGCGAAAATTTTGAATGGACAGATATGTATGAAGAATTTGCAAAAACAGCAGAAGAAGAAGGATTTGCTGGACTCGCTGCAAAATTTAGAGGCGTTGCTGCAATTGAAAAACGTCATGAAGAACGTTATCGTGCACTTTTAAATAACGTTGAAATGCAACAAGTTTTTGAAAAAAGTGAAGTAAAAGTTTGGGAATGTAGAAATTGCGGACATATTGTAGTTGGAACAAAAGCTCCAGAAGCTTGTCCAGTTTGTGCTCATCCAAAAAGTTATTTTGAAGTAAGTAAAGATAATTACTAATTTAATGTAATTTACAAAAATTTAACTCATTAAAAATATTGCTCTTTTTATTCTAAAAAAATAGAAAGAGCAATAAAAATTTTAAAATTTATACTCTGCACTTATAAAAAAGGTTGATAAATTTTTGTATAAACCATAAGTTCCAGTAGATTTAAAACCTTGAGAAAAAATATAAGTTCCAAATTTTAATTTAATTTCGTCAGAAAGTGAATAATTTGTATTTAAATTTATAACAAAATCAAAATTTGGGAAATTAATTAAAGAAGCTAATGAAAGTTCCAAACTATCATCATTAAAAAAAGTTTTTGAAACGCTAAAACTTGCACCATGCGTATAATTTTTATTTCTTTGTAAATTTTCTAACGAACCAAAAATATAATCTCCAAAATATTGAGCAGTAATTGTCCAAGTAGAAGGCATCCAATCAATTCCGCAAAGTGCAATAATCTGATTTTTTGCAAATGAACTGATTTGATTTTTCAAAATATATTCATAAGAAGTTTGTTGATAACGATTTGGAAAAAATGCGGCTTCTGTTCGTAAAACAATTTCTTTTATTGGAAAAGCAGTATCAAGACCAATCATCGTGAGTTTTTTATATTCTCCAGAAACATTAACTTTTGTTGGAATATTGTAAGTTTCATTTGTTTCTACGATTTTTCCATTTAACATTGGAGTTTTTTCCCAACCATAAAATCCATAAAAAGAAATATCACAAATTGGAAAATATCCGCTAATTTTTAATGCGTATTCACTATTTTTTAATTTCAATTCAGGACTTTCGAATTTTTCTAAATTTAATTCAATGATTTGATTTCCAAGACCAGAAATTTCATATTCTATGGAATTTGGAACAATATATTTTTTCAAAATATTAGACTCATCTAACGGAAGTTTTGTTGCTTTAAAAAACGGAATCCAAAAAGCATCTATCATAAAAGAATTTCCAAAAAATGATAATCTTAAACCATCTATTCCAAGACTTGAATCTTCCAAAAATAGTGATGTTGAATTTTCTGGAAAAACTGAATTTGTTATGTTAATTCCATCCGCTTTTCCGAAAGCAATTTTTTGTCTACCAAATCTGAAACCCCAAAATGATGATGAAAAATCTACAAAAGCTTCATTTACATCGAATAAGATTTTTGATTCTGCAAAATTATAACCAATTTTGCCTTCAAAAAAAGCTGAACTTTCACCAAAATACGCTTCAATTCCACCTATAAAATTTGTTGTTCCAAAAGAAAAATCACCTGAATTTTGTGTCCAAGGAGCAAAAATTCCACAACTTGTGTTTATATTTCCAGAAAGATTAACTTCTTGAGAAAAAACTAATTTAGAAATAAAAATAAATACTACAAATAAAAAATTCTTTTTCATAATAAATCTGAAATCCTAAAAACTAACGAATTCTTCCTTTTTCCAAAGCAGCAACTGTAAATAAAGAATCATCAATATTTTCTTCGTCATAAAAAATTTCATTCATTTCAATTAAAGAATACGAACCTGTTTGAACATTTTCCATTTTCATTTTTGTTGCAGTTTTATAATTTTTGATTGTTTTGAATTCTGAATTTGTTAAAATTCTATGAAGATTATTTTGTCTGTCAAAAAATTCCGCTTTTCGTAAAATAAAATCGTCTTTTCCAATATAAACAATTCTTCTAGGATTTTTTTCTGTTTGAGAAATACTTTTACATTCGACTTTGTAACAATTTTCATCATTAAAAATTTCTTCACCAAGCAAAGTATAAGTATCTTTTTTGATAGAACGTTCGCTCATATCTTCATACGTAAAATCTGTTCCCATAAAATTTCCTTCAGATTCAGAGCCACTTGAAGCAATTCTACGAGTTTTTTTCATTGCAGGCATATAAAGCCAATTATCAGAATCTTTTTTTGAACCATCTGATTTTTCTTCATAATTAAACATCAAATATCCAACACCAGAAACATCTTTTGGACTTAAAAAAACGATAACTTCTTTTGAAACTTCTCCAAAATCTTTTGATTTCATTAAAACTTCGCGAATTCGTTCTCCTTTTTTAGAATAAATTTTTAAAGTTGCTTTTACAGATGATGTTTTTGGATTTAAAACTTCATTTGATTTTTTTATAATTTCGTAACCATCTAAACCAAAAAGTGAAAATGTAAGAATTAATCCTACAAAAATTGATAATATTTTTTTCATAATTTTTCTCCTATAAAAAAAGGCAATGAGGAAATTTCAATTTCCGATTTGACTTTTTTAAGGTTTTTATTAAACCTTAAAAAAAGAAGTTTGCAACGCAAACTTTAGTTAGATAAAACCGCGATATTTTAGCGGTTTTATCTAACATTCCTGTGCATTAAGAAAACGCGAGCCGTGTCGCAGCATTTTCATTAATGTGTTCTATAAAAAATTTGACGAGCGTTAGCAAAGTGTGGAACTGCCGACCAAGGAAGTTTATCTTCCTTGGAAATGCCCTATTTATTTTTTTCTTTTCCAAAAGGTTTTGTTATATACATCAAAACTGGAGTTAAAGTATAATCTGCAATTAATGCACTTCCTAAACCTAAAATTGAAAGATACCCGATTCTAACTAACGCTGACATTGTGCTAAAATTAAAAATGAAGAACATTGCACACAAAATTACAGTTGTCATAATCATTGATTTTCCAATTTCGCGATAAGATTCAAGAATTGCTTGTCTGTAATTTCCGCATTTTTCAAAATGATATTTTATGTGATTTGTAAAATGGATTGTATCATCAACAGCAATTCCTAAAATCATTGGCATAATTAAAGCGGTAATCATATCGAGATTTATTTTTGCGTATCCCATAAATCCACCAATAAGTAAAATTGGAGCAACGTTTGGAATCATTGCAATAAATCCTGTTCTGATTGAGAAAAATGCTAACGAAAGCAAAATAAAAATTATAATCATTGAAGTTCCAATTGATTTTATTGAACCTCGAACCAATTTTCCATTCATAGAAGCATATTGCATAACTTCACCAACAACACCAGAAGCGGTTGTTCCTGGAAAAAGTTCTTTTACCCATTTTTCAACTTTTTCTACATCAGAAACGCATTTTTCTGCATCATATCCAGAAAGTTCTACGTGTAAATACGCTGCATTAAAATCTGTATTGACATAATCATATAAATCTTCTCCACCAGAAATTTCATACAAAAACAAAATTTGGCTTACAAAATCTTGATTATCTGGAATTTCATAAAACAAAGAATCATCATTATTTAATGTTCTATTCATTTCTTTTACAATTTTTGTAAGAGAAGAAACTCGTGGTTTTCCGTTTGAAATTTTTGTCATTTCCAAAGTTCCAATTCGTTCTGCCAAAATATCCATATTTTTCAAAACTTCTGGAGATTTGATTGCGTCTTGCTCTGGATATTCTATTAAAACATCATAACTGTATTGGCTTCCAAGTTGAGAACGTGTGATTTCCATAAGTCGTTTGATATAAGGAGTTTTTTCGCCCATCATTTCGGAATAATCCATATTTACTTTTATTTTGAAAATTCCTGGAATACAAGCAACAATGATAGCAGCACTTATTCCAACTGTAATCCATTTTTTATTCAAGATATGTTTTCCCATTCGCTCAATTGTAAAATCAGCGTCTGTAGAACCATTTGATTCTGCGTATTTTGATTCAACTTTTTTATCTTTTCCAAAACTAAATAAACAAGGAAGTAATATCATTGTATAAAGAAAAACCATAAAAACTGACGCAGCCGTTATTCCACCAACCCAACGCATTGGTCTAATTCCACCCACAAGAAATGAAAGCATTCCTGCCATTGTTGTAATTACTGTAAAAAATAAAGCCCAACCTGAATCTCTAACAGCTAAAACAACAGATTCTTTTCTTTTTCCAGAACTTCTAAAATGTAATTTGAAAGCATTTATATAATGAACTGCATAACCAACTGCTAAAGCCATTGAAAGTAAAACAACAACAATTAACATAACAGTATTTCCTTTTATGCCAATCCAAGAAGACGCTCCAAGCGTAGAAGTTATTGCAAAAACAGTTGAAATTGTAGGAACAATTATTCCTCTAAAAGAACGAATAAAAATAATCAAACAAATTATCATTACAACAAAGCCAATAATAATTCTACTTACACATTGACTCATTGATGCAAGAGATTCTTCGTATTCTGAGTAAGAAAGTCCAGCAGGACGAATAATCCAATCATCAGATTTATATTCTTCTTTATTAAAAATTTCCATTGCAGGAGGAACGATTTTATTCATCGCTAAATCTAAAGATTCTGTATAATGTTCAAGATTTACAATCAGCCAAGTTTCTGTGCAATCTTCACTAACAAGATTATTTACAACAGACTCTCTACTCATTATAAAATCTTTTTTTTGTTTTAATTCTTGAGAATCAGTAGGAATTCCGTCGGAAAAAGGACTTGCGATTTCAAAACCATCTTCTGTTCCAATTGGAAGAGAAATAGTTTTTAACGATGTAATAGAAGATGCATAAGGAACATTATTTAAAAGTTCATCACCTAATTTTTCAATCATTGTTAAGACTTTTGGATTAAAAACGCCATTTTCCAAATCTTCACGCACTGTAATATGTGCTAAAACAGAATCTGTACTTCCAAAAATTTCTTCAAAGTGATCTTGATTTAATTTTACTTCATCATAATTATCAAACCAATCTTCACTTCCCATATCACTTTTAAAACGGAAAAGTCCCAAAGAACATAAAATTGTAAAAATAAAAAGGATAATTATAAAAGCCCAACGATGATGAACTTCAAAAAGTCCAAATTTCTCGAACCAATCATTAATTTTGCTAATTTTCATAAAACCTCCTACAAAAAGACAATGAGCTAAATCAATAATTTTGTAATAAAACGAAAAATTACATTTAAATAAGGAATTTTTGATACAAAATTTGAAAACTTAATACTAGTTAGTTAAAACTAACAAAAACATTTTACTTTTATTTGAATATTTGTTCAAGTATTTTGAAATTTAAAATAGTAAAATCAAAAAACATCTTTTTCATCACTCGTAAGTTATACTAAAGAACAAGAAATCTATTTAAGGATTTTTACTCATTAAAGAAAAAGAGTTTTTATTTTAAAATCATTTTATGTATTTATCTAAAAAAATTTTTTTATCTATTTTTATTTACTTTTTATGATGATTTTTTGTTATGGAAAAAATTTAGAAAAAAAATCACAGTTGGAGTTTCAAATGGAAGAAATTTATATTAAAAAAGACAATAAAAATATTTATGGAAGATTTTTCAAAACAGAAGAGAAAAAATTTCAAACACAAAATGGAAATCCTCTTGTAATCCTTTCTCATGGCTTTGGTTGTTCTTATAAAAATACAGAAAGTTATGCCATAAATTTTGCAAAAAATGGAATTTCTGCGTTTGTTTTTGATTTTATAGGTGGCGGAAAAGACAGTAAAAGTGGAAATGACACTTCAAAAATGTCCGTTCTTACCGAAGCAAAAGATTTAGAAGATGTTTTAAGTTTTTTCCAAAATTATGATGGAATTGATAAAAATCGGATATTTTTATTTGGAGAGAGCCAAGGTGGATTTGTTTCTTCTTATGTTGCAGCAAATCATCCTTCAGAAATTGCAGGTTTAGTCGCTCTTTACCCAGCGTATGTTTTACAAGATGATAGTAAAAAACGAAATCCAAATCCGCAAAATTCATCAGATTTTTCTTATGTAATGGGTGTAAAAATAGGAAAAACTTATGATATTGATGCTCAATCTTTTGATATTTATAATGTGATAAAAAACTATTCTAAAAAAGTTTTAATCATTCATGGAACAGCAGATTCTATTGTTCCAATTTCTTACTCAGAACGAGCAATTAATTCTTTTCCAAATGCAAATCTTATAAAAATAAATGATGCAAACCACGGTTTTTACGGTAACGATTTTATAACCGCTTCTACAAAAGCTATTGATTTTATAAAAAGTCAATTAAAATAAAAACACCATAGAAAATATATTCTACGGTGTTTTGTCGTTTTATTTATACAACTAAAAATCTCACTTATTTTTGATAAATTTTCAAAATTTTAGGAAGGGGAAGTCTCCCCTTACGTCCGCACTTCGTTGCGTCCTATCCTCTCTAACGGGCTCAAACGCCGCCCGTAACGCCTGCTAAAACTTAAAATTTATTCTTTATTTCCATACACTTTTTTTATTCTTTCTACGGCTTCTATTGTTTTTTCTTTGTTTCCAAATGCAGTTAATCGGAAAAATCCTTCTCCAGCGTTACCAAAACCACTTCCTGGAGTTCCTACAACGTTACATTTATCTAAAAGTTCATCAAAAAATGACCAAGATGTATATCCTTCTGGAACTTTGAGCCAAATATATGGAGAATAAATTCCTCCGTAACATTTAAATCCTGCTTGAGTAAGTCCATCAAAAATCACTTTTGCATTTTCTCGATAATAATTTAAATTTTCTTGAATTTGTTTTTGACCTTCTTCAGAATAAACAGCTTCTGCTGCACGTTGTGTGATATATGAAACACCATTAAATTTTGTACTTTGACGACGATTCCACAAATGATTTAATTCTGTTCCATCAAAAACTAAATCGTGAGGAACAACTGTGTAACCACAACGAACACCTGTAAATCCAGCAGTTTTAGAAAAAGAACGCATTTCAATTGCACAAGAACGAGCTCCTTCAATTTCATAAATTGATTTTGGAATATCGGAAGTTGTAACAAATGCTTCATAAGCAGAATCAAACAAAATTAAAGAATGATGAGCATTTGCATAATCAACCCATTTTTTTAATTGTTCAAAACTTGCAACCGCTCCTGTTGGATTATTAGGAAAACAAAGATATATAATATCTGGAACTTCTTCATTTTCAGAAGGAATTTTTGGCATAAAATCATTTTCTTCTGTACATGGCATAATAATGATATTGTTTTTTCTACCATTCATAATATTTGTATCCATATAAACTGGATAAACTGGATCACAAATTGCAACTTTATTATCAACCGCAAAAATATCACCAATATTTCCACAATCAGATTTTGCACCATCAGAAAGGAAAATTTCATCTTTTTGCATTTTGATTCCACGGTCTAAATAATCATGTTTTAAAATCTTTTCCAAAATAAAATCATAACCTTGTTCTGGTGGATAACCGCGAAAACTTTTTTCATCAGCCATTTCATCAACAGCTTTATGCATTGCATCAATTACTGCAGGACAAAGTGGACGAGTTACATCACCAATCGAAAGTTTTATTACATCAGCGTTTGGATGATTTGCTTGATATTCTCGCTGTTTTTTTCCAACTGTAGAAAAAAGATAATTTGCTTCTAAATCTAAAAAATTTGTATTAATTTTCATTTTGTCCTCACAATCTTATTTTTAAATCTGTAGTTTGATTTTACTAACATTAAAACTTTTTATCAATGAACAATTAACATAGATATTTGTTATATCAAAAATTCAAGAAAAATAGAATATAATAAACTATCAACAAAAAAGGATGTGATAAATATGAAATTTAATGATGCAGAAATTGCAAAATATGCAAAAGTTTTTAATTCTTTGTGTCAAAAAAATGAAATTACTAGTTTTTGGTGGGATACAAATTTTTTAATAAGACGCGAAACAAATTCTACATTTGAAAATGTCATTTCTGAAATTATGAATTGTTATTCCGAAAAAAAAGAAATTCCTCATCATTCAGAATTTGAGTCTGCAAAAGATTGTGTAAATAATATGAAAGTTGGTTGGAATCTTGGAAATACTTTAGATGCTTACAGAGCAAAATGCTTTTTTAATGAAAATACAAATTCTTGGGAAGAAAAAATTGAACTTCGCGGACTTTCTACAGAAAATTGCTGGCATATGCCAACTACAACTCAAGAAATGATTCATTATGTAAAAAAACTTGGTTTTAATGCAGTTAGAATTCCTATAACTTGGATTGGACATTTAAATGAAAATAATGTTATTGATGATGATTGGAAAAATCGTGTAAAAATTGTAGTTGATTATGTTTTAAACGAAAAAATGTATTGTATTATAAATGTGCACCATGATGGCGGAGCAAATGGTTGGGTCAGAGCTTGCGAAAGTTCTTATAATCAATTTTCAGAAAGACTAAAAAGCATTTATACTCAAATTTCAGAAATTTTTGCAGATTATGATGATAAACTTTTATTTGAAAGTGTAAACGAAATTCTTGATGAGAATGCATCTTGGGAAGAACCAACAAAACAAGCATCTTTTTGGGTCGATAAATGGAATCAACTTTTTGTTGATACAATTAGAAAATCTGGTGGAAAAAATAAAAACAGAAATCTTATTGTTATGGCTCCAGCCGGAAAAAATAGTAAAACCGCTTTAGAACAATTTAATATGCCTTCTGATTGCGTAGAAAATCATTTGATTTTTGAATTCCACAATTATGATCCACAAATTTTTTGTTGGCATAAAAAACCTACAGAAAATAGAGAAGAAGTTGTTGATTGGAATGAAGAATATACAAAAATTTTGGAAGACATTTTCAAAACACTTATGTCTTTTTCAGAAAAATTAAAAGCACCAATTATTTGTGGTGAATATGCTGCTTGGCCAAAAATAATTTCAAAATAAAAAATTGAGATGGTTGATTTTATAAAGCCATCTCAAAAAAAATTATTTCCAGGTTTCCCAAATTTTTTGAGAAAGTCCAACTGTTGCAAGATTTTTTCCATTTCTGCAAATTGGTTGTTTTAATAAAGTTTGATTTTCAAAAAGTTTATCTTTTTTATCTTCATCATCAAGATATGCAATTTCTGAATAATTTTTTGCATTTTTATCAATCATATTTTCAACGGTTTCTGAATAAGAACCTAAATTTTTAGAAATTGCACCTAAAACACTTTCAAATTCACCAAAACTCATTTGTTTTTCTTTTAAATCAATAAATTGAAAAGGAATTCTTCTTTCTTTAAACCACATTTGTGCTTTTTTTGTGTCAAAATTTTTCGTTGTTCCAAAAATTTGTATCATAAAATGATTATAGAATAATTTTTTTATATTGAAAACAAAAAACTCTTGTAGATTTTTTAAGATTTTCTATTTATTTTCATCGACACCTAAACCAAAAAGTGAAAAATCTGCACGAGTTGGGTCATCAGGAAAATAAATTTTTAGTTTATTTGTAAGTTCCAAAGCTGTTTTTTTTGTAGGTTTTGCATTTTCTGGTAAAAGTCCCAATTTTATAGATTCTTGCAAAACATGAACATCGAGCGGAATAATTAAATCTGCGGGAGAAAACCAATTCCAAATTCCTAAATCAACAGGAGAATTTTTTCTGACCATCCAACGCAAAAACATATGAATTCGTTTGTTTGCACTATTTTTTCCTTTTGGAACAATTTTTGATTTTGGAAAACTTTGAGAAATTATTTCTGCAAGATGAAGATTTTTATTTTTTTCATAAAGATTTTTTAAATATTCTCCAAAAGTTTCAGATTTTTTTAAAATTTCTACTAATTCTTGAAAAAAAATATGCAAATCATCGTAAGAATAAAATCGATAAAATTTTTGTTGTCCAGTTGGAAATTTTTTTGCATTTTCTAAAATCCAACTTGCAAAATTTCCAGAAGTTTCGTCTGCGGTTTGTAAAACTTGTTTTATTTTTGGAATAAATTGTTTCCGATTTCCAAAAGCAAGCATCGCAGCAAAAAAAGATGCTGTTTCTATATTTTTTGTGTCAGAATACCATTTTAAAAATTGAGAAGGATCATTTTTGTAAAAAGATGAATTTTCATATTTATTGGCTAAAGAAATTAAATCGAACATTTTTATTTTTTGATTGCACTTGCCCCGAGCGTGTAGCGGCTTGGCCACCGCAATTACTTTGGGCTAATTTTTGAGCACAAAGTAATGAGGAGGCTGAGGGTTACCGAACCGCGAAAGGCGAGTTGGTGAAAAGATGGGGCTCAAACTATTAAACTTTTTTGTTTTTTGCTAATCGGTTCGCAAGTGAGCATTACACCTAATTTTTTAAAGATTTTTCTATCAACTTCGCTGAGCATAACCGATGTATGAACTTGGCAACCATCAAATTTTGGAAGTTGTTCAAGTGCTTTTTGACAATTTTCATTTTCTTTTGAAAGCATTGCCAAAGCAACTAAAACTTCATCGGTATGAAGTCGCGGATTATTTCCTTTTAAATAAGAAACTTTCATTTTTTGAATTGGTTCTATCATAGATTTTGGAATAAGTTTTTCTTTGTGGTCTATTCCCGCCAGATATTTTGCTGCATTTAAAATTAACGCTGCACTTGTTCCCAATAAATCTGAAGTTGCTGATGTAATAATTTTTCCATCGGACAATTCTATTGCTGCACAAGGGACTTTTTCTTTTGCCGCACGTTCTTTCGCTGCAACTGTTACTTTTCTATAATCTGTGGTGATATTTTCTTGATGCATTAAAAGTTCTATTTTATTTATTTCTGCTTCAGATGCATTTCCTTCTACAAAATTATTCAAAGTTGCATAATAACGGCGGATTATTTCTTGGCGACTTGCTTCTCTACAAACTTCATCATCATAAATGCAAAGGCCTGCCATATTTACGCCCATATCAGTTGGTGATTTATAAGGATTAGAACCGTAAATTCCTTTGAAAATTGCATCTAAAACTGGAAAAATTTCTATATCACGATTGTAATTTACAGTTGTTTTTCCATACGCTTCAAGATGGAAAGGGTCAATCATATTTACATCATTTAAATCTGCTGTTGCGGCTTCATAAGCAAGATTTACAGGATGTTTTAAAGGCAAATTCCAAATTGGGAAAGTTTCAAATTTTGCATAACCAGCTTTAATTCCTCTTTTATTTTCGTGATAAAGCTGACTTAAACACGTTGCCATTTTTCCAGAACCTGGTCCCGGAGCAGTAATAACAACTAAAGGTCTTGTAGTTTCTATATAATCATTTTTACCAAAACCGTCATCACTAACAATCAAAGGAACATTTGAAGGATAACCTTGAATTGTGTAATGGTAATATGCTTTTATATTCATTTTTTTTAATTTTGAACGAAATGCTTTTGCGGCGGCTTGTCCTGTGTAATGAGTTATGACAACTCCGCCAACAATTAAACCTCGTTTTTGAAATTCATTTCTAAGTCGTAAAACATCTTTATCGTAAGTAATTCCTAAATCGCCACGAATTTTATTTTTTTCAATATCAATGGCACTTATAACAATAATAATTTCTGCAACATCAGAAAGTTGCATCAACATCTGAAGTTTACTATCAGGATGAAAACCTGGAAGAACTCGAGATGCGTGATAATCATCAAAAAGTTTTCCACCAAATTCTAGATAAAGTTTATCGCCAAATTGGGCAATCCGTTTTTTAATATGTTCTGTTTGAATTTTTAAATATTTATCATTATCGAAACCGTTTTTCATACGATTTTTCATTGTACCTTATTTAGAAAATATTGTGAAGTTTGATTTTTCGAGATTTCCAAAACATCAGATATTTATTATTTTTCCCGCAGATTACGCAAGACACTCCCCGAACAATTTGTCATTGCCGTACTCTTGACTGTCCTGCCAGACGGCAGACAGGTTGATACGGCAATCTATTCAGAAAAATGGGGTTGTCTAAAAAGAATGAAAACCGGTAGTTGATCCTCTTGAACAACTTCTGCGACGTTTGCGAAGTAAACTCGTGGTGTTGCGTAAGCAACACAGTCATTGTCGGGCTAGACCCGACAATCCTTCCCCAAAAAAAATTACTTTTTTTTTCAAAAATCACTCCGAAATTGCACAAAAAAATCAATATTATTTATATGAACAATAACGATTTTGAAAATGATATGTCATTGCTAGGTTCGTCATTATCTGACGCTCCTTTAATGTCGTCGTCGGGCAAAACCCGTCAATCAAAAAAGCAGATTGCCGTATCAAGTACGGCAATGACAATACACTCGGAACACGAGAACAATAACGATTTTGAAAAACAATGGCGGTCGCTCACGATTGCGGACGATTTTATTTTTGGTCGCGTTTTTTCTGATGAAAAACTTTGCAAACGCCTCATCGAAATTTTGCTTCACGTAAAAGTTGATTCTCTGAAAATCCCGCCCGAATATCAAAAAACTTTCCAATCTGGAATTTCTGCAAAAGGCGTCCGTTTTGACGTTTACACAGAATCCGCGGATAAAGCGTTCGATATTGAAATTCAAACTTCCAAGCAAAAAGATTTGCCACTTCGAATGCGATATTATCAATCTTCGATGGACACGTCGCTCATTCGTAAAGGTCAAAATTTTTCTGATTTGAAACAAACTTATGTTTTGTTTATCTGCACAGAAGACCCATTCGATTACGGAGAAGCGGTTTATGAAATCGAAACAACGATAAAAAATCATCCCGAATGCAAATTTAATGACAATCGAAAAGAGGTTGTGTATAATGTAAGTGCATTTGAAAAGTTGGATGATTGTGCTGAAAAATTCGTTTTAGAATACATAAAAACTGGAGAAGTTAAGATGGATTTTGTAGAAGAGATTGATAAAAAAGTTGAAGAAATCAAAAACGATGAATACTGGAAAAATAATTATATCAATATCCAAATGTGGAAGATGGATGCAATTAATGAAGGTAAAACTAAAGGTTTTGAACAAGGTAGGCAAGAAGGAAGGATAGAGGGAAAGATAGAAGGAAAACTAGAAGGTATTCAGGAAGGTATTGAACAACAAAAAGCAGAAGATGAAAAACTGATTGCACAGAAAGATATTGAAATTGAAAAACAAGCTGAACGTATTCGCCAACTTGAAAAAATGATTTTTGAAAAGTAAGTTTTCCTTATATAAAATTCATTTTTATCTGCAAGAATAATTCTACAGAAAAGATTCCCGTGTCGAGCACGGGAATGACTGTGTTGCTTACGCAACACACGAGTTTGCTTTGCAAACGTCGCAAGTCTTGTATGACTGTGTTGCTTACGCAACACCACGAGTTTGCTCGTAGCCTCAATAAATTGTCATGCTAATCCTAAATTATTATTTCCTGCAGATTACGTGGATTTTGTTATTCTCGGGTGGTAATTTTTTACGCGTTAGGCAATGGAAGCCCGAAGTTCCGAAGTGATGGTTGTTGAGATTCTCGAAACAACCTGAACGGAGGAATGAGCGATTAGCGAAGGCTGGAACTGCCGACTTTTTTTTGTTGCTAGGAATTATCGAAACTTTTTTGTTGAAACTGTGTCGCAACAAAAAAAGGAACGCCCGTATATAAAACTTGGTAGAAAGGTTTGAAAAATTATGCAAAAAAAGGACTATCCCGTTTGATTTGGAATAGTCCTTTGTCTTGTTTGTTAGAAAACATTTACAAGAATGTTGGAAAACTAGAATGTAATAGATTTTACATAAAGAGTTCCTGTACTTAAGTTTGTAGAAATCTTAATTCCTGCAACTTTTGTGAAATCAACAGCACCTTTTTTACCAGATTTTACAAAATCAGCTTTTTCAAGTGCAATGTCAGCATAACCCGCTGATAACTTACCGTTGTAATAAATTGAAGAAGCATAATCATCGTCTGTAAAAAGTGTAATTATAAGATTATCTTCTGTAACAGCTGTATAATCAACAATAGCTATTTTATTTGTACATGCTTCATCACTGAAAACATATCCTACACACCAATCAGACCATTCATTTTTGTTTGCCATATAAGCTTTATCTTTATTGTTGTTAAGTTCATTTTTATTATTTCCATATGCATAATCTGAAGCATTTCCAGTATATTCAGGATAAGCATCTTTTAAGTAAATAGTTTGATTATTATTGTAAGAATTATACAAAACACCTTTTGGAACCGTTACTTCTACAGCTCCACTTTTATCTTTAACTTTTCCATCTGATACTTTCCATGTATAAATATTATATGCGAGGAATGATTGTTCTTGAGAACCATTTAAATAAGCACTTTCTTTTGAAACTGCTCCAGATGAAGTGTCTGCTACATATTTATAATTAGTTCTTGCGTTCAAAACTACAGAAGTTACTTTGCTCAAATCTGCTGCACCTGTAAATTTATATGTAGCATCAACATTTTCTTCTTTAGATTCAATTGTCCAAACTGTGATGTTTGCATTATCTGGATCTAAAAGAACTTCACCTTTTCCACCAAAAGTTCCATCAGCTTTAGCCATATTTCTGATTGTTGTATTGATACCTTTATCACCAACATATTCAATTGTAACAGAAGTAAGAGTAGCTTTATCGCCTTGAACAACAAGTCCTCTGTCTAAAAGTGATTCGATTTGTTTTGCTTCTGGTTTTAGAACAAAAGTTGATATATTTTGGAATATTCCTTCGTTATTAACAGAAATTACATTTCCTTCTTTATCATAAATTTTTCCATCGTATGAACCCCAAGAACCTACAGAACCATTTCCGTATTGTAATCCAACTTGGTAGTATTCAGCACCTTCATCTTTTTCTACGACAAAAGTTATTTTAGGATTATCAACACCTTTAAGTGCAGCAAAATCAGAACCTACCATTTCAAAAGTTGGATACCATCCTAAATCTGTATTGGAATATTCTTCCAAATCGACATTTACAGTTTGATAATCTAATTGAGGTTCTGCTGCACCATCTGTAAAACCACAGCTCATAAAAGCAACCGACATAGCAATAAGTGCAGTCACTGCTGTTATTATTTTTTTCATAATTTTATACTCCTATATTTTTTGATTTAAATCTTTTCTCTACAGATTGAGTGTAATTTCACAAGGAATTTCAAATCCAAAACTGTATTTTGTGAAATTAACAGGTGTTTTGAATCCTGCATACATAGAAGCAGCACCTACACTTGTTTCAACACCAATTGTTACATCCATGTTAACTTTATCTTCTGCTTTTGAAAGAATATTGTATCCGTCAATTTGGATATAAGGTGTAAATCCGTCTAATGCATAAGAGCCTTTGAATTCAAATCCGTATGAGAAAGTTCCTTTTCCTAATTCAATTCCTGTTTCGTAAGCATTTTCAAAACGATATTGAACAAGATTTGTTAAACGAAGACCAATTCCGTTGTACATCCATTGACCACCAATTTGTGAGTCAATTCCTTGGAAAACGATTTCTTTGTGGTCATCTGTTTTATTTATTTGTTTTGAAGTTAAAGTTGCAACAACATCAGCATAATAACCTGTTTGACCATAAGGTAAATTTGTATAAGCAATTCCAAATGCCCAAGGTGATGAACCCCAGTTAGAGAATCCGTGTGCACCAACTGTTGCATTTCGTGATGCAATTGCTTGAACAGTTCCGAATGAACCAAAATTATATTTTACTTCAGCCCAGAATCCACCAATTTTAGCAAGACCTTTTTGTGAATTGTCAAACCAGTAAGCACTAGCACCTGGTTCAAGTGCGAGTTTTGCATACAATGCATTGTAAGTAAATTCAGCTTGATAACCGTATGCATAATTATTTATAGATTGTGCCCACCAACCAAAGTTAGGACTTGCAATTGATTGTCCACCTACATTTCCAATTGAGATTTTTAATGCTTCGATTGGACTGAACCAAACTTTTTTAGAACTAACAGCACCGCTAATGTCCCATGACCAAATTTCAGCACCAGCTTTATCTCCAGAAACACTGAACTTCCATAAGTAGTCAGAATCGCCAGATGGATCATAGTCTTTTGCCATTAAAGCCTTAAAACCATCTTTTTTATTATACTTTAGTAAATCACCATCAATTTGAATCATAGAAGCCAAATCTACAGCGAATACACTAGCAGCCATTGCAGCAGCTGCGATTATTCCAACGATTTTTTTCATTTAAAAAAATCCTCCGTTTAAATTGAACACTTTTTTCACAGCAATAAGTGTGCCAAGTGCCTATTTTTCAGAGGTTTTAAAATAATCTTTTGTTATAATTTAATTTTTTGTTTCAGGGCTGATACTTTCCACCAACTCGCATTTCGCAGTTCGGTAACCCTCAGTCGCTTCACATTCGTTCGCGACCACTCCGCGCTGCTCAATTCTCGCAGCAAGTGGGATTTTTTGGAGGAGAATACGGTGGCAACGTAGAATGCATTTTTTCCTGGGAGAAGTCGTTTTTTAACCAAATATTTTCTCCCTGGGGAGTATGCATTTACCTATGACAAATAACTTCAAAAAATAAAAACTGATAACCGCTCGCCAAATTATCAGTTTTTATCAACTCTCTTCTAGTCCTGTTTTGTCTTTTTTTTCAAAATAAAAATGAAGCCAACTGTTACAACTGCGTAAATTGTAATAAATAAAGTTAAAACTGCACAATCCATAAACTCATCCTAAAAATCGATTTTTACGACAATTTCGTTATAATTAAAACGAACAAGTTTTCCTTCATAAGAAAGTTTTTTTTGTTTTGCACATCGAATAATTTCTGCTGCTGTAGCACGAATAAATCCTGCTTTTGAAAAACATTCTTTTCCTGAAATTTTTGAATCAATATTTTCTATTAAAACTGAAATTGCATTTTCATCTGCATGATTATACAACTCCGCTTGAACGCAAACTTTTAAAGAATTGTAAAAATCTGTTTTTGTTTTTTGAAATTTTTCCGTTTCTTTTATAAAATCCGTAGAAGAAAAATGTGATGGAATTTTATCTAAAAATTTTGATTTTATACCCCAACTATGATGGTTATTTCCAACAACTGGCAACGTAACTGTAGTTTTTTTATCTTTAAAATAACGGATAAACGCTTGTGAAAGATTTTCTTTTGAAGGCTCATACGAAAGTTTTTTCTTTGTAAGATTAAAAATCAAAGGGATTTCATATTCATCAATGTTTCGTAAAATTCCAAAACAAAGAGTAAATAAAATTTCAACACAAAGTGGTTCTAAAATAAATTCAGTAAGTTTTGCAAATTTTTCAAATGATGATTGTTTACAAAAATAAAGTTGTCCTGCCAAAAAAGAATCTTTTGCTTCAACGGCTCCAAGTAAAGCACCAATGTGAAATAAAAAATCAAAAGTATCTTTGTCAGAGATGTCAATTTCTGGAGAAACAAATACTTGAGATGAAAAATTTAAATCTTCTTGTAAAAAAACATATCTTGTAGGCGAATAATATGTACTTCCATTTAAACATTCAAAATTAGTTACATCAATATTTTGAGAATTTTCAAGTTTTCCTAAAAAATCAAGTTGTCCTGTTTGACTTTTTGAAAATTCAAACCAATTTTTTCCGCTTTTAATTAAAATTTGTTTACTCATTTTGTGCCTCTCATAAAAAAAAATCGTTTCAACTACAACTGTAGATAAAAAATTTTACAATTTTCTATCATTACTGAATTTATTATAAGACACGTGAGCGTCATAGAATGTCGGTGTAAAAAAAATTATAGAAAAAAGAGAGAATAAAAATTTATGTATTATATGGATTCCCGTGTCATGCACGGGAATGACAAAGAAAAACGGAGCATGGGAATGACAAAAAAACGGAACACGGGAATGACTGTATTGCTTAAACCAACTGTTTTTATAAACAACCGCTGATAAAATCTTATCAAAATCATAATTATTTAAATTAAATTTTTCTTACCCCAAGTTTGTATCAAATTTTTTGGTTCTTTTGATAAGAGAAGTTTTACTAAAAGTAGATTTGTTTGACTAAAAACATTTTGAATCATTTCTTGTTCTTGTGTTGAAAATTGGCTCAAAACATAATCAGCAATTCCAATTTTTTCATTTTCTGGACGTCCAATTCCAAATCGCAAACGCCAAAAATCTGGTGTATTTAAAACAGATTTTGTAGAACGCAATCCGTTATGACCGCCTAATCCGCCACTCCATTTTAAACTTACAAAACCAAAAGGAAGTTCTAACTCATCATGAACAACTAAAATTTCTTCAGGAGCAATTTTATAAAAATTCGCCACTTCAATAATACTTTCTCCACTCAAATTCATGTAAGTTTGAGGTTTTAAAAAATAAATATGCGATGGTGAATCTTCTGGAACTAAAACAGGCGAACCGTCTTTTTTTGAGCAAATTTTAAAATCACAAGCCCATTGAGAAAGTTCTTCTGGCGAAAAAGAAGTTATTTCGCCTTTGAATTTATTTTGCCAACTAAATTTATTTGCAAATGGCAAAGAATCTTCAAAATACCAAGCAACATTATGTCTTGTTTTTTCGTATTCTTTGCCATAATTTCCTAAAAATGCTACAAGTTTTATCATTTTGAAAAGTCTTTTATTGTTTTTTGGAATTTTTGAACTGTATACGAAGCCATTTCAAAAGGATATGGAGTTTCACTACATTTTGCCCAATATTCTTGAGTTTCTCCTTCAACAAGTGGCAATTCAAAAATATCAATTGTTATAGTTTTAAAACCAGCAATAATTTTTGCAGAAATAATTTTTTCTCCAGCCTGAGTATCATCAAACCACTTTGGAGTTGTGATTGAAGCAAGATTTTCAAACCAGTCAATTGCTTTTTCGCTATCAATTTCAATTTCTTTGAGCGACGAATTCCAAACGACATCATCTCCAGAACCCATTCTGCTAATTGACCAAACATTTTTATTTGAATCTGTAAGTTCAACTGAAGAAATTTCATTTGGCTCTAAATCAAGAACAATTTTTGAACGGAAATAATTTGTATTTCTGTCAAATTGTGAGCGAAGATTTCCAGTTGCAAGATAAATATCTTTTGAACCATCAACCAAAACGTAATTTTGAACTCCGTTAGAAGCATCTTTTCCAATTGTAAGAGTTCTCAAAATTTCGCTATCAGATTTTACTGTAACTTCAATTTTTTTATCATCACTTAATTCATAACGAATGCTTTCTGCTTCAGAATTTAAAACTCCAACTTTATCGAGTAATTTTATAGAACGAACTGTTCTTAAAACAGATTCTACATAATTTTCATTTGCTGGATATTTTTTTTCACCAACAAACCAAGAATCATTTTCTTTTACAAGAGAAAATTTTTCTGATGGAGTAGAAATTGTAATTTCTGTAGGTTCTTTTGTGAGTAGAAGATTTTTTGTTTTTTCACCAGCACTAAAAATAATTTGACAAATTAAAATTACGAAAAGTATAACATCTAACGCTAATAATACAATTTTTCTAGTTTTCATATTACTCACCTTTCTTTTCTTTTTTTTCTTTTATAATTGTTCTTGTATCATTTGGATTATATTTTTCATTAATTAAATGTTTTCGTTTTGAACGAATTCTCCAAACAATAAATCCTGCAACAGCAACAAGAATTGCAAGTCCAAATTCACAGAAATATCTCCAGAACATTGCAGCAAAACTTGAAGTAATTGTTAATGTATTTGCAGAAAGATTTTTTGTTCGCATTGTACACAAATCTTCATTGCCATTTAAATAATCAACAGCGTTTAAAATAAACATTGCAACTGGAGTATTTGCTTCTTCATTGATTACATTTCTTGTTGTAATATAAGAAGAATTTGAAATAAATATTTTTCCACTTCTGATGCTTGAAGAAAGATGATTTGATGCTTTTAAAGTTTCATCAGTATTTTCTTCCGAAGTTGGTGCTTCATCAAACGCACTTGAAAATTTTCCTTCTACAAGAGCAACTAAATCATAAGATTTTAATTGAGAATCTTCTGGAGAAGCAATATAAATAGGATTTAACATAATATTAGAATCCATTGTCCAAGATTTTTGTGATGATTTTGCAAGAACTGTAACATTTAAATCTTTATTTTCTTTTGCTTTTGTTAAATCAAGTTCACCATTTTGGAACATATAAACATAACCCAAATTATTTGTGATTGGATGTTTTGCCAATTGATTTTTTTGCAATTCTGGAGCCCAATAATAATTTAAAGTTCCATATTGAGTTTGATTATTTACAAAACATTGTTTATCCATAACAATATTTTTTTTGCGGTCAATTCCGTAAGATTCTAAAAGTCTGTCCAAATTTATTTCATTTTTTACAAATTGCTGACCGCCTGTGTATTGTGCAGTTCCATCTTGATTCATTCCATCTATAAAAAATAAAATATTTCCGCCACGCATTAAAAATTGGTCAATCTTATAAAGTTCTTCTTCTGTATAATCATATTGAGGACCGTTTATGATGATTGTATTCATACTTGTTGGAATTTCTGATGTATTTAAATCTAATTCTTCTATTTTATACATTGTTTGAAGAGCTTTATCTAAATAACCACTATAAGTTTCATCTAAATGGTCTAATTCATTGTGTCCAATAACATATCCAATTGAAGAAACTTTAGACAAAAGACTTTGAAGATTTGTAGAAAGATTATTTTCTAAATCTGTAAGTCCATCAATTGCATAACCAAAGAACGAACGCTGAATTGTAAGAGGAATTGTTCTAAAATTATCTTCATATTGAACAACAAAACCTAAACCAGCAAATTGAACTTTTTGCTCTTCATTTTGATAAGAAATTTTTTGAATTCCATATTTCTGAGCAATTTCATCAACTTCATCAGATTTTGGGCTAACAAGATTAAAATTAAGGCTATTTTGATTTTTTCTATTTACAGAATTTACAATTTCTCTAACATAATCTTCAACTTGTTCAATATTACTAATTGCAAGATTTTTTAATTCTTCAGAAAGATAAAGTGTCGCAGAAATTTTTTGATTATCATTTAAAGAAGATAACGCATCTGCTGTGTTAATCATTTTTGTAATTTTTGAAGTAATATTATATTCAAGGCTATTTGTAGAAGTTATTCCATCAAAAATTTCAATATTATCACCGTAACTTATAACAAGTCCCATATAACCAGATTTAAAACCAATTTCATCATTTTTAATTTCTTGAATTTGAATTTGATGTAATCCAGAATCTGAAGCTAATTCTTGATTTTCTGGTTTTGACATATCCATATAATAAACTGAAAAATTTTTATTTCCGGCATTTTCATATTCAAACAAAATATCTTTTACATATTGCGAAATTGAATTATAAGGAGCTGGAAGATTATCATCAAAAAAAACACGAATAGAAAGAGGTTCTTCCAAATTTTTTACGATTGATTTACTTGCTTTTGAAAGCGTATACGATTTTGGAGAAGTTAAATCAAATCTCACAAAAGATTTATGAGCAACAAGATTTGCTAAAACTAAAAAAATCAAAAATAAAACAAAATCTGATTTTGAACTTTTTAAATATTTAAAAAATTTATTCATTTTCTGCCATCCTAACGTTTACTGTTTTGCTGAACCTTAACTGTAAGAACCAGAAAAAGACCAGTCAAAGAAATAAAATATAATAAATCTCTTGTATCAATAACGCCACGAGAAATTAAACTAAAATGCTGACTGATTGAAAGAAAACTTAAAAAATTAACGATTTTTGCAGGAAGAAAAATCAACATTGTGTTTAATAAAGTTAAAACTACACAAATAATGCATCCTGTAAAAAATGCTAAAATTTGATTTTTTGTGATAGATGATGCAAAAATTCCGATTGAAGTAAAACTTGCAGCAAGAAAAATTGCACCTAAATAACCACAGAAAATTGGTCCGTAATCTGGAGAACCAAAAGTTGAA
Organism: uncultured Treponema sp.; assembly: GCA_964410365.1. Lineage (GTDB taxonomy): Bacteria > Spirochaetota > Spirochaetia > Treponematales > Treponemataceae > Treponema_D. Next base: position 17,659 of record CAYPGB010000003.1, on the reverse strand, counting down.
CATACAATTACATAAAAAATAGTTGGAATTAACATTATAAGAGTTCCAATCAAACTAGCAAGATATTTTCCCAAAACTACATTAACTTCTGTAACTGGTAATGTCATTAAAGTTTCTAAAGAACCAACTCTTCTTTCTTCAGAAAAAATTCGCATTGTTAACGCTGGAACAAAAAAAGAAAGAATTAGAGGCAAACTACCAAAAAAACTTCTTAATTCCGCTCTATTTTGCAAATAAAATGCATTCAACATAAAAAAATAAATTCCGCATACAATCAAAAATAATGCAGAAACAATGTATGCAACTGGACTTGAAAAATATGCTTTTAATTCTCTCTTCATAATTACAAAAGTAGGATTTTTTCTTTTATTACTCATGATTTTCCTCTCTTTCCACATTTTCTATAGATACATTTGTAAGAGCATGGAATACATCTTCAAGACTATTTTTCTGAATTGACATTTCATACAAATTAAAATTATTTTCTGTTAATTTTTTTACAACTGTAGGACGAATTTCAAAATCATCATTTACAGAAATAAGTATTATTTGATGTTCAGATTTTTCATCAGTTTTAGAAACTTTATCTACACCGTCAATAGTTTTGATTACAGAACAGATTTTTTCAAAATCACCATCAACTGCAATTTTTACCATAGTTTCATGACCAAAACGGTCTTTTAATTCTTCGATTGGACTATCAGCAACAAGTTTTCCACCAGAAATGATGATTGCTCGCGAACATAAAGTTTCAACTTCACTCAAAATGTGCGTAGAAATAATAACCGTGCGAGTTTTTCCTATTTCTCTGATGATTGCACGAACATCTTCCACTTGATTTGGGTCTAAACCGGAAGTTGGTTCATCTAAAATTAAAATTTCTGGATCATTCATAAGTGCGTGAGCTAAAGCAACTCTTTGCCGATTTCCGCGACTTAATTCATTGATATTTTTGCTCATTACTTCTTTTAATCCACATTCTTCACATAAAAGAGCAACTTTTTTTTCAGAATCTTGACCATAAATATCTGCTACATATTTTAAATAATCTTCTACAATCATATCACCGTAAAGTGGTGCAGATTCTGGCATATAACCAATTTTTTGTTTTGATTCTACAGGTTTTTCCGCAATATTTATTCCATCAATTAAAATTTGACCTTCACTTGGAGAAATAAAACCAGTTATCATTCGCATAGTTGTAGTTTTTCCAGCACCGTTTGGACCAAGTAAACCAACAATTTGACCTGTTGGAATAGAAAAACTAACATCATTTACCGCACGAAAATCCCCAAAATTCCGAGAAACATGGGAAACTTCAATCATAAAGAAACCTCCGGATTTTGCTAAAAGATAAAAATACATTTTAAATATAATATAAAACACAAAGAATGTCCTTATTTTTAAATAATAATTAGTTGTTGTAGCAAAATTGATAGAAATAATTTTCAAATAAAGAATGCATTTTGTATGAAGTAATTTTTACTAAGTTTTATATTTGTACGTTTCTTTTTTTGTTTAAAGAATTTTGTTTTTAGAATTAATCATGATTTATCCTTGTTTTTTTATACTTTTCTCATTGTCGTACTTATATTTTTTTGTCATTGTTAAGTTCGTCCAGTTTGTCATCGTTATTCTTATCCTTTTGTTATTGTCAATTTTATCCACTTTGTCATTGTCGTACTTGATACGACAATCTTTCAACAATTTTAATATTTTTCTTAAAAATTTTAGTTTTTTTTTAGACTTTTATAGTAGACTTTATAATGATACCTAAAATTTTAAACGTCCAAAAAAATATTAAAAATTTCGAGATTAAAATGAAAAAAATTATTAGAATTTTTGTATTCTTGTCGGTTTGTATATTATCATCATGTGCTTCTTCAAAAATAAATGAAAATGAAACTTCTTATATTGAAAAAAAAGATGAGCAAAAAAAAATAAAACCAATCAAATATAATGAAGAAGAATTTGAAATTGCTTACAACAATCGAGATTATGAAACTTGTCTTAAAATGTTTTTGCACAAAACAAAAAGAAAGGCAAACATAAGAGATAATTTAGACCTTGCAATGCTTTATTTTCTAAACGGTGAATATGCAAAAGCTTCTGTTGTTTTTGAAAAAACTGATGAACAAATGTTTGATGCACTTACAAAAAGTATTACAAAATCAATTGGAAAAGCAGTTTTAAACGAAAATTTAAAAGAATATACGGGAAATGTTTACGAATATCTTTTAGTCAACACGATGAATTCTCTTTGTTATTATTTACAAGGCGATTTAGATAACGCCATAAATCAGCTTACGAAACTTTCAACTGTAAAACTTCCTGAATATCGGCGGATGTATGGCGAAGTAATTGTAAACGAAGGATTAGACCCATCTGCTCAAGAAAAACTTGACGAGGATATAAAATCTTTAAAATCTTATAATATTGACTCTTCCGTTTTTACGGCAAATTTACCTCAAAAGCCTACTGAAAAAGACCTTTACAAAGAATCTTCATTTGCCCGATATTTAAGTTTGATTCTACGACAGGCTGATGGCGATAAAAGCCAAATTGATTCAGATTCAATTGTTTTAAAATCACTTGTCAGAAATTTTGATGCTACAGATTCGGCAATTCCTTCAGGAAAAGGACGTGTAAATGTTATTGCTCTTGCCGGATTGATTGGAAAGCAAACTTCTAAAGAAGTATATTTTCCTTCAAAATCAACTTATTTTTATGTTCCAACAGGAAATTCTTCATATAAATTTTTGCCCGTTCAATTTAAGTTTGTATATCCTGTTTATAAAGAAAAAAGCACAGTTTCCAGTGTTGATGTAGTTTTGAATAATGTAGGAACAAAAAAAACTATAGTAATAGAAAATTTTAATGCAAATCTTGAAAAATCTGTTAAACTAAGAGCTAGAAAAGAATATTCTGCAAGTATGAGTCGTAGTATTGCAAAAAAAGTTAGTGGCGTTGTTGCAGGAATTGCAAGTATAAATGCAAGTTATGAAGGATTGAAATTATTGAAAAGAAACAGCATTGTATACACTTTATCTTCAGTTGCTTTTAATACATTATGTAGTACAACTGCTGCGGGGCTTTCTGCCATTGATTTAACAGAAACTGCTGATATCCGACAAGGTGAATTTTTCCCTGAAACTGTAAATGCCGCTGGTTTTACTGTTCCAGCAGGTTCTTATAGTGGCAAAGTAATTTATCGTTTTTCAGACGGAAGCGTTGTAGAAAAAACATTTAAAACGGAAGTAAAAGAAGGAAAACCATCTTTAGTTGTTTCTTCTTGTATAAAATAGATTTATTTTTGAGGTGAATTATGAAATTAAAAGTAGTATTAGTTAATTTGATAGCTATTTCTTCTCTGTTCTTATTTTCTTGTGCTTCAACTTCTGTAAAAAGATATGGAGCTGAAGATAGCGTTAAAGATTTGAGCGGATATTGGAACTCAAATGATGTTGACCAAGTTTGCACAACTTTAATTGATTCATGTATAAAATCAAAACGAATTGCAAACTTTAAAGCGACTGAGGGCAGAACTCCAGTTGTAATTATCGGAACGATAAAAAATAAAAGCGTTGAGCATATTGACACTTCAATCCTTTCAAAAAGATTTCAGAACGTAATTATCAACGATGGAACTTTGGAATTCGTAGCGGATGCAAATCAAAGAGAAGAACTCCGTGCAGAAAAATATGACCAGGCGGAAAATGCTTACGAAACTGCAAAATCTATCGGAAACGAAATTGCGGCAGATTTTATGCTTCAAGGCTCTGTTTCAACAATTGTAGATACCGTCGGAAGACAACAAGTAAGAACTTACCAGGTTGATATGCAGCTGATTGATTTGGAAACAAACAGAATTATTTGGTCAGACCAAAACAACGATATTAAAAAATACATAAAAAAATCGGCTGTAAAGTTTTAAGATTGATTAAAAAATAATTCAGGATTTTTATGAAAAAAAATATTTTTGCTTTTTTCTTTATTTTCTCTACTTGTTTATTGTTCGCTGCAAAAAAAAGAATTCCGGAATGGATAACTTTGCCAACCAGCGTTTATCCATCAGAAAAATATATGAATGGAACTGGTTCTGGAATAAATCGGGAAACGGCAGAACTTGACGCTGTAAGAAATCTTTCTTCTGTTTTTGGGCAAACAGTAAAATCAAATAACGTTGCATCAAAAAAAATGGAACAAGCTCTTTCTGACGGAAAAGTTTCTTTTTCTTCAACAGAAAATTTGCAGCAGAATATAACAAGCCAGATTGAAGCAGAAAATCTTATCGGAATTGAAATTGCAGAATATTTTTATAATAAATCTGAAAAAAAATGGTATGCAATCGCAATTCTTGAAAGAAAAAAAGCGGCGGGGATTTATCAGGACTATATAGAAAAAAATGATGTGGCAATCCGCCAGGCAATAAAAGAGTCTGAAAAAAATCCGGGCACATTTTATGGTTACAGCGAAATCTGTTTTGCAACGGAAATTGCAGCCGAAAACGACAAATTAGTAAAAAATCTTACTGTGATTGATTTTGAGAAAGGCAATGAAATCAGCGGAAAAGTTGTTTCTCTTCAGAAAATGCAATTGGCAAAGAAAAAGTTCGCAGAAGATATTACTATTTTTGTAAAAATCCTTGGGGACAAAGACAATAAAATAAAATCTGCGTTTCAAGATATTTTTTCAAAATACGGATTTAAAACTTCATCATCGAAAAAGGGAAAATATATTCTTGAAGGCAAATATTCTTCTGAAATTTCAAGAAAAGGAAAAATCACTTACTGTGTTTACACACTTGATTTAGATTTTTCTGACGATTTGCAATCAGAATCTTTGTTTGCAATAAATTTAAAAGGAAGAGAAGGTTCAATTTCTGAATCTGATGCAATAAACAGAACGTATCGTGTTCTTGAAAAAGACATTGAAAATCAATTCAGTAAGAATTTTGATTCTTATATAAACAATCTTTCTTTTGAGAATTAATTTTGGAAAGATTCGTCTTTTGGCAATTATTTTTATTTTATAAAAATATATAGGATGACTTTTTATAGGAGAAAAAAATGAAAAAGAGTATTTTAATTTTTTCTGTTGTAGCCTCAATTTTGCTTAGCAGTTGTGGAACAACTAAAGTTTCTGGTTCTGGAATTAAAGGCAAAGCCTCTAAAGTTCAGAAAAATTACGTAACAATTCTTGATTATCAGGGAGCATCTTTTGGTTCTGAAATTCCACAATGGGTTGTTGAAATTGGAAATGGAAATTATTCTGCAGAATATCTTTCTCCAATTATGCCAGGAATTTCTGGAAAAAAAGCATTTGTTGTAGTTGCTCGTGGCGACAATCTTGAATTCACAAAACAATGGGCAGATTTGGTTGATGTTGAAGTTCAAGTTGGCGATGAAATGCAGAGAATTGTAGGAAAAGCAGTTTCTGCCGCTCAAAAAGGCCGTTCTAAACAGAGCGGAGATGTAAAAGAAGCAACTTCTTTGGAACAAGAATTGAATATGTATAAACAAGCAGTTTCCGCTGTTGAATTGAATGGTCTTGAAAAAATCGCTTCATATTGGATTCAAAAAGAAGTAAAAACTTCAAAAAAAGCAAAAGAATCAAAAATTTATTATGAATATTATGCAGTTTGGGGAATGCCGAAAAAACTTTACGACATTCAACTTCAAAATGCGATGAGCAGAGTGGAAGACAATACAAGCGAAGGAAAAGCATTGAAAGAAGCTCTTTCTCTAAAACTTCAGAATATGATGATTACTTCTAATGATGAAGAAATTAACATTGAAGCTGAAGAAATTCTTGATGAAGAATAAATTACAATCAAACGTTATCGTTACATTTTTGTAATTTGATAAAAAAACAAAGATGCTGTCTAATAAGTTTAGAATCTGGCAGTCATTGAGAGTTTCGACATTTTCAACCTAAAGGTTTCGAAAATCTCAATTAACAGTTTTATTCTTTTTGGACAGCTCTTTTTTTGGAAAAAAATCTGATTATCGCAATTTTTGATCAGGAGATTGTATGAAAAAAAATCAAAAAAAGACATTAATTTTTACTTTCATTCTCTTTTCTGTACTTTTTACTGGATACGCAGAAAATAAAGATGATGATATTTTTGAAAATCAAAAAATTGAAGATGGAGATTTTTACAAAATTACCACTGAACCTTCTAAAAAAGAAATTGAAGATGAAAATTCAAAGTTTTTTGAAAGTGTAAAACAAAAAAAACTGAATATTTTGAAAAATATTGAAAAAGAACGACAAAAACTGGAATCTTCAAAAAAAACACTTTCTTCAGCAACGGAAAGAGCAAAACAGGAACTGGAAAAAAATAAAGCCAGCTTAAAAAATAAAAACTTAAAAAAAGAAAATCAAACAAAAACAGAGCAAAAATCAGAAAAAAAGGAAAACACTGCTTCCAAAAAGAATGTAACTGTTCCGAATACTAACAAGCAAAAAGAAAATAAATCTGTTTCTAATAAAACAACACAAGAAAAAAACGACGTAAAAAAAAGCCAAGATAACAATCCGAAAAAAAATATGACAATTGAAGAATCTGAACAAAAAATGGATTCTATAATAGATATGCGTAAAAAATTCATTGATTGGGGAATGGAATACAGGGGAATCGCATATGTTTGGGGCGGAAAAACTCCAAAACCAGGTTTTGACTGTTCAGGTCTTATTTCTTACACAGCAAAACAAAGTTTAGGAATTGATATAAAAGGAAATGCACAGGATATATATAACCAAACAACCCCAGTTTCGTTGGGAGAAGCACTTCCAGGCGATTTGATTTTTTTCAAAGCTTCTACGGATACCAGAATTACGCATGTAGGAATTTATCTTGGAAAAAATCCCGGTAAAAATGATTTTGGAACGCAGAATTTATTTTTAAATGCAGCAAGCGCAGGTCCCCGAACAGGCGTGATTATCAGCGGACTAAACGAAAATTACTGGAAAAAAACATTTTATGGTTGCGGCAGAATTATTCCGGAAGTTTAAGAAGTAATAACTTAAAAAGTTAGTTTTTCGGGAAGTAACCGCTGAAACGGTATTTACTTAGTCAGAAAGGGCAAAAAGAAAAAAAAACGGTGTTCAACTCCTTCAAAACCACAAGTTTTTTATCCATTTCCCCCAAACGCAACTTTTTTACAGTTCGGAAAGGATTTTTTCCGATTCTTCTTCTGATTCAGTTCCGACAACTGCAAACCAGCGGCAAGTTCCGCTCTGCCAATATTTTTTGAATACCCGCAAAACATCTTCTGCAGTGCATTTTTTTACAATTTCCGTAAGATTGTCCGCTGAATCAATATCTCCAAACTGAAGAAGACTGGCTGCCATTCTGGAAGCTACTCCGCCGACCGTAGCCTGCGTTGAATATTTGTTGTTAATGTAAGAATTTTTATAGCCTTGCAGTCTGCTTTCCAATGAATCAGTTGTATACGAACCGTCTTTATTCTTTCCGCTTATCAAAGTTCCTTTTTCCATAAACGAAACAGCTTCTTTATACGCTTCCGGTAGTTTTTCAAAATCCGTAATTCTATAAAACATATCGCAACCAAAAGCCGCATCGCTGGAAGAAACGCTGCTGGAAGGCGTATAGCAAATTCCGTATTTTTCGCGGACTACATTAAAAAGCACATCGCTGAAAATATTTGAAGCAACACGCGCAATCGGATAATCTGGAGAATCCACATTAGGCGAAACAAACGAACGAAGCGCTATTCCCGCACCGCTGGCATTTTTTTGAACCAGAACAACAGGCGCACCATTTATTGATAAAGACGGAATCTTTTCCGATTTTAAAGGAGACTTCCGCGCGGGCAAAACTCCAAATGTTTCATTCAATTTTTTTACAACATTTTCCGAATCGACCTTCCCGCTTGCAACAATAGAAATGCGTCTGGAATCTTTCAATGTTTCATAATGATTTTTTATTGCGATTAAAGTTATATTTTCAACAGAATCTTGAGTTACCGAAGTATCTGCTTCATAAATATGATTTTGATAAATAATTTTTTTCATATAATAAGAAAGCATTCCGGCTGGTTCATTCATAGAAGAAGCAACACTTTGTCTGAAATCCTGCATTAAAAGATTGTATTCGCGCTCTGCAAATTTCGGTTCAAAAAAACAATCGGAAAAACGCTCGAAAGTTTTGTCAAAATATTTTTCAATGCAGGTCATTCCAAAAACAGAACCGTCATTTATTGAATAATTTGAAAATCCGCCTTGAGTTTCGTAAGCGAAAGATTTTAAATCTTCATAACTGAATTTTTCCGAACCTAAAGCCATAAGTGAAAGCGTTACATCTTCAAGTCCGCTGGTTTCCGGTGTAAGATATTCAACTCCGCCTTTGATTACAACGTAAAGCGCCGTAAGTCTGCTTGAATCATCATTTTTTATATAAACAGGTATTCCGTTTTTCAAAACATACTTTTGAGTTTTTGATGCGAAACAATGCGCGGCAACTAAAATAAATAAAAAAACAGCAAATTTCTTCTTCATTCTGACATTTCTCCATCAGCTCTATTTTTTTGCTCAGAATTAATCTTTTCAAAACCGAATTTATCAAACTGCTCTTTTGTTTTTTCGTAAACAGCCGGACTTACAAGAACTGTAACAAGAGGATTTTTTCCTTTTACATATCTTTTCACAAAATCTTCCAGATGAATATTTTTTATTTGCGACATTTTTTCATTATAGGTGTAATAATAATTTTCGTCGCAGACAGTCCACCAAAATCGCAAAGTTCCCAAAAGCCCTTGCGCTGTTTGACTGGAAATAATATTATCGTCGCCAAGACGTCCGCACACTTTGTTCAAAGAAGTTTCAGATGCAGAAAGTGCAGTTTTTTCAAGAACATCCGGCAAAATTTGAGCAAAATATTTTGTGCGCTCTGCAATATCAAGTTCCGGTTGCACAAGCATTGCGTAAAAACTTAAAACACCGCAAGTTTTTCTAGTCTGATATCCGCCGCCCACATAGCTTGAATCCGGAATTCCAATCAAAGAATCTTCGCAAAGAGATTTTTTAAATATTCCGTCCGGATTTTCCATAAGATTTGAAAGAATATCAACTGAATAAGTATCATCTATGTTATAAGCAGCGTCCGGTCCGCGAAAATCAACAAGAATTTGAGCCAGTTCATCAGAAAGTTTGTCGTAAGGCATAACTTTATAAACCGGTTCGCTGAAAGGTGAATCAGAATGTTTTGCCATTCCGTCAGCAAATGGATTTTTTCCTTTTTTCCAACTTCCGAATATTTTTTCAACCATTTTATAAACTTCATCTGGATTCACATCTCCGCCAACAAAAAGTGCGGAATTATTAGGAACATAATAAGTTTTTTGAATTTTCTTCAGCTGACTTAAAGTTGCTGATTCTACAGAATCTTCAGTTCCGCTTGGACTCATAGTATACGGTGAATCCGCAAAAATCAGGTTGTTCCGCGCTTCCATCAAAATATGCGAAGAATCTGCTCTGCTTCCGTTTATTTCCGAAATAACAACTTTCTTTTCCGCTTCAAATTCATCTTTTTTCATAAGCGGACTTCTGATTGCCGCATTCCAAAATTCAAGTCCTTTTTCTGTCATATCAGATGGAACTGTAAAATAATAGTTCACACATTCAAGTCCGGTTGTTCCGTTCCATTCAGCAACTCCCATATCGCTCAATGCGCGGTTTACGCTGGCAGCATCTTTATACAAAGAATTTCCCTTGAACATCATGTGTTCGTAAAGATGAAAAAGCCCCGAAGTTTCTTTCGACTGTGTATAAGCACCACATTTTACTGCAATTTCTATATATGTAAGCGGAACGTTGTGATTTTCCGCAACAAAAAGTGTAAGACCGTTTTCCAATTTGTATTCGTAAAGATTTTCAACCGGTGTTTTTTCTGAAAAAAGCGGAAACGTAAAAATGCAATTTAAAATCGCAAATACAAACACGAACAAAAAAGAATGTTTTTTCATAAAACCTCTAAAATAAAAATATCTTCCGCAAATAACGCAAATTTCCGCAATAAGAATTCTAAATCTGCAAAATCAGCGGAATATGCGGAAAATAATTTTAATTCCTGTTTTCTAATTAAACTTCTCTACTCCGTTCAAATCCAAAGTTGCAAACAAATCGTCAATCGTTTCTTTTCGGCGGATTTGAATTATGCTTCCGTCTTCGCGGAGCAAAAGTTCGCCGCAACGAAGTTTTCCGTTGTAGTTGAATCCCATTGCCCTTCCGTGAGCGCCAGCATCGTGGATTATCACCAAGTCGCCGATGTCGATTTTCGGCAAAGCGCGCTGAACTGCAAATTTGTCGCAGTTTTCGCAAAGACTTCCTACAACATCGTAAATTTTGTCTTTTGGAGCGTTTTCCTTTCCGCTGACTGTAAGTTCATGGTAAGAACCGTACATTCCAGGGCGCATTAAATCTGCCATACAAGAATCAAGAGCAATGTATTCGCGGTAAATATGTTTTTCGTGAATTGCGGTTGAAACAAGCCAGCCGTAAGGACCAGTTATAGGGCGACCGCACTCCCAGTAGATTCCAAGCGGATCAAGTCCAGCTGGAACAATAATCTGGTCGTAAAGTTTTCTGATTTTTTGCGCAACTTCATTATAATCAACTTTTTTCTGATCCGGTTTGTACGGAATTCCAAGACCACCGCCCAAATCTGTAAATTCGATTCTAACTCCGCATTTTTCTTTTATTTCAACTGCGAGTTCAAAAAGAATCTTCGCCGTATCCGCAAAAAAGTCAGGATTCAGTTCATTTGAAGCAACCATTGTGTGAAGACCGAAATGTTTTACGCCTTCCGCCTTGCAAATTTTGTACGCTTCAAAAATCTGTTCGCGCGTAAGTCCGTATTTTGCCTCTTCAGGCTTTCCGATAATTGCGTTTCCGCCTTTTTTCAAAGGACCTGGATTGTATCTAAAGCAAATTGTTTCAGGAAGTTTTCCCAACGTTTTTTTCAGATATTCAATGTGGGTAAAATCATCAAGATTGATTATATTTCCCTTTTCATAAGCGAATTTATATTCTTCCGCAGGAGTTTCATTTGAAGTGAAAATAACTTTTTCGCCCTTAATACCGCTTAAATCGCTTAACATAAGTTCCGGAAGACTTGAACAGTCCGCACCGCATCCTTCTTCAGAAAGAATTTTCAATATATAAGGATTCGGACAAGCCTTAACCGCAAAATGTTCACGGAAATCAGGAAAAATACTGAAAGCTTTTGTGAATTCGCGCATATTTTCGCGGATTGCTTTTTCATCATAAATATAAAAAGGAGTCGGAAATTTTTTAACAACTTCTTTAAGCTCATCATTATTCAGTGGAAAATATTTTGTCATAAGAACCTCGAAACAAATTTTCTAAAATTATTGCATTTATTCAAAAAAATCACAATAATAGAAAAAACAAAGGGGAGCTGGGTGAACCCGGCTGAGAGTAGACTGATTTGTCTTGACCCATAACCTGATTTGGATAATGCCAACGTAGGGAATCAGTTTCTTATCAAAATAACATCGGAAAAACGATGTCCGCATTCTATTCAAACAGGCAAATCTTTTTTATAAAACGCTGATTAAAGTCAAGATTTCATAAAAGATGTTTTGTTCTAATATGATTTCGATACTTCGACTTGGCTTTCAATAACAGAGTCAATCACCGCGTTTTCAAAGAGGCTTGTTATGTTCTCAAAAATTTTTTCAAATGTACGCAATTCGTGTCCTTTAGTTCACAACATTACAAATTATGTAACTGTAAACGACGTCGCAAACGCCATTCTTGCTTGCGGAGCCAGCCCGATTATGAGCGACGATGCAGATGAAGTTGAAGATATAACTTCCATTTGCGGCGGACTAAACATCAACATCGGAACGCTGAATAAAAACACGATTCCTTCAATGTTTCTAGCAGGAAAAAAAGCAAACTTGCTTGGACACAAAGTTCTTCTTGACCCGGTTGGAGCAGGAGCCTCAAAACTCCGCACACAAACCGCGCTCAATCTTATGAAAGAATTAAAATTGGATGTGATCCGCGGAAATATTTCTGAAATAAAAACGCTCGCATTCGGAAGCGGAACAACAAAAGGTGTTGACGCAGATGTTCAAGATGCAGTCAATGATTCAAATCTTGAAAAATCAGTTGAATTTGTAAAAAACTTTGCGAAAAATGCAAAATGCGTTGCGGCAGTAACCGGAGCAATAGATTTGGTTTCTGACGGAGAAAAATGCTACATAATCCGCAACGGAAAAGCAGAAATGGGAAAAATCACAGGAACTGGATGCCAGCTCAGCGGAATTATGACCGCGTTTATAGTTGCAAATCCGGAAAATATTCTGGAAGCGGCGGCGGCATCTGTTTGCGCAATGGGACTTGCAGGCGAAATCGCTTGGAAAAATATGAAAAAAGGTGACGGAAATTCAACTTACAGAAACAGAATTATCGATTCAATTTATAATATGACCGGAGAACAGCTGGAAAAAGGAGCAAAATTTGAAATCCGATAAAAACGAGTTTAAATACGGATTCGACAAAAAAAATCTTCGTTCTGCGCTTTTGCTTTACGCCATAACTGACCGCCATTGGACCGGCGAAAAAAACTTGATTCAACAAACGGAAGAAGCGCTCAAAGGCGGAGCAACTTTTTTGCAAATTCGCGAAAAAAATTTGAATGAACAGGATTTTGAAAAAGAAGCGCTTGAAATTCAAAAACTCTGCAAAAAATTCAAAGTTCCGTTTATCGTGAACGACGATGTTCCGCTTGCAAAGAAAATAAATGCGGACGGAGTTCACATCGGGCAAAACGATATGAATCCGCTTGAAGCGCGAAAAATTCTTGGAAGCGAAAAAATAATCGGAGTAAGCGCGCAAACTGTAAGCGAAGCGGTTTTAGCGGAAAGACAGGGCGCAGATTATCTTGGAGTCGGTGCGGTTTTTCCTACTGGAAGCAAAGATGACGCAATCGAAGTTCCTCTTGAAACATTAAAATCGATTTGCAACGCAGTAAAAATTCCAGTTGTTGCAATCGGCGGAATCACAAAAGACAATCTGCAGGAACTTAAAGAAAGCGGAATTTGCGGAATTTCTGTGATAAGCGCGATTTTTGGGCAAAAAGATATAAAATCAGCAACAGAAGAGTTAAAACTTCGCGTAAAAAAAATAATTAAAGATTAAGGCGGCAAAATTGAAAAACGTAAAAGCAGCAATTTTTGATATGGACGGAACTCTTTTAGATTCAATGTTTTTTTGGATGAACTGCGGGGAACTTTATGTTCAGTCGCTTGGTTTAGAGCCGGAAATCGGACTTGGCAAAAAACTTCTTTCTATGAATATGAAGCAAGGAGCGGAATATCTTTCAAAAAAATACGGAATAAAACTTTCCATTCTGGAAATCTGCCGCGGAATCAACGGGATTTTAAAAGATTCCTATGCGCATAAAATTGTTTTCAAAAACGGCGCGGAAAACTTCTTAAAAAATCTAAAGGAAAGCGGAACCAAAATTGCTCTTTGCACCAACACAGACAGAGAACTTTTTTCGCCGGCATTAAAACGATTGGACGCAAACAAATATTTCGATGGAATTTTCACAACAAGCGAAATGAAAACTTCAAAATCACATCCGGAAATTTTTTATTCTGTTGCAGAATTTTTAAAATCCGCACCGGAAGAAACCTGGGTTTTTGAAGATGCTCTTTACGCAATCAGAACCGCAAAAAACGCAGGGTTTAAAACTTGCGGAATTTATGACGAATCATACACAAACGATACTGAAGAAATTAAAAAATTCAGCACAATTTACTGTAAAAATTATGAAGAAGCAGAAAACTTCTTTATAAAATAAAAAATCCTTCTTGAGGGCACCGCCTGAAGGAAAAATTGGAGTAAAAAATGAAAACTACAATTAAAACCGCTTTAACAATCGCAGGAAGCGATTCAAGCGGAGGCGCCGGAATTCAAGCAGATATTAAAACTATGACTTGCAATGGAATCTACGCCATGAGCGCAATCACAGCTTTAACCGCACAGAACACAACCGGCGTTACGAAAATCATGGAAGTCTCGCCAGACTTTTTAAAAGAGCAGATTAAAGATGTCGTGGAAGATATTTTTCCAGACGCCGTAAAAACAGGAATGGTATCATCTTCCGAACTGATTAAAACAATCTCAGAATCCATAAAGGAATTCAACCTCAAGAATATCGTTGTAGATCCTGTTATGGTTGCAACCAGCGGAGCAAAACTTATCAGCGACAATGCAATCGAAACTCTTAAAAATGAACTTTTACCGCTTGCAACAGTAATTACGCCAAACATTCCGGAAGCAGAAGTTCTTTGCGACTCAAAAATCACTTCAGAAAAAGATATGGAAAACGCCGCAAAATCAATCAACGAAAAATTCGGTTGCGCAGTTCTTTTAAAAGGCGGCCACAATTTGAACGACGCAAACGACTTTCTTTTTGACGGAAAAATCGGAACATGGTTCTACGGAAAACGCATAAATAATCCTAATACGCACGGAACAGGATGTACGCTGTCCAGCGCAATCGCCTCAAACCTTGCAAAAGGATATCCGCTGAAAAAATCCGTAAAAAACGCAAAAGATTATTTAAGCAACGCGCTGAATGCAATGCTTGATTTGGGAAAAGGTTCCGGTCCGTTAGCTCACAATTGGAACGTAAAAAACATTTATTAGAGCAAAATGTCGAAGTTTTAGAAAGTTCATAAAAAAATTGTTTGTACTTCCGCGAAAAGCCGATTTTCTCCAACGTTGTGTACGTTGCAACGAAATTGTTGGAGGTTGGTTTGCAACTTCAGCATACAGGCGTGTACAAAATCCGTTTTTCACAAACCCTGACATCATCGTTTGTACATTCCAACAATTTTAATGGTTTGAAAAAAACTCGAACTTCAACCTATTAACATCAATATAAATTAAGGAAAATTTTATGGAAAACAAAACAAATACATTTTCAAACGCGCTTATTTGGTTCGGCGCCGCAGTTTCAATCGCAGAAATATTAACCGGAACATATTTCGCTCCCTTAGGCTTCAAAAAAGGAATCTCCGCAATTCTGATAGGTCATTTAATCGGTTGCGCCCTTTTATTTTTTTCCGGCTATATCGGAGCCCTTTCGCAAAAGTCAGCCATGGAATCAACCGCCGCAAGTTTCGGCTTGCTTGGCTCAAAATTTTTCGCACTTTTAAACGTAATCCAGCTTACCGGCTGGACAGGAATAATGATTTACGACGGCACACTTTCACTGAACGAAATTTTTTCCGCAGGAAAATGGTTTTGGCCGCTTATAATCGGACTTCTTATAATATTATGGATTTCCATCGGAATTACGAACCTTGGAAAATTCAACACAATAGCAATGGCCGCACTTTTTATTCTTACAATTTTTATGAGCAAAGTAATATTTTCATCAGGAAATATCTCATTGCAAAACAATCAGAATGTTCTAAGTTTTGGCAGCGCAGTTGAACTTGCAGTCGCAATGCCGCTTTCATGGCTTCCGCTTATAAGCGACTACACAAAATACGCAAAAAAGCCGTTCAAAGCAACATTAACCTCATCCGTTACTTACGGAATTGTTTCCTGCTGGATGTACATAATCGGAATGGGAGCCGCCATTCTCACAGGCGAAACAGACATTGCAAAAATAATGTTAAAATCCGGCTTTGGAATCGCCGCACTTGTAATTCTTATTCTTTCCACTGTAACAACAACATTTTTGGATGCTTACAGCGCAGGAATCTCATGCAACACAATTTGGAAGAAACTTCCGGAAAAATGGATTGCCATTGCCGTTACAATAATCGGAACAATAGCGGCAATAATATTTCCGATGGACAACATAACAGATTTCCTTTACTTTATCGGTTCAGTTTTTGCCCCGATGATAGCAATACAACTTGCAGATTTCTTTGTGCTAAAAACAGATTCTTCCGAAAAAAAAATCAACATTTCAAAAATCATCATCTGGGCAATCGGTTTTGTACTTTACAGAATCCTGATGAAAACAGATTTTATTTTAGGAAACACACTCCCTGATATGATAATCACATTTCTACTGACTATAATGGTAAGTATACTCGCAAAAAAACTCTCTAAATAATATTTCTGAACGCATTTACATCCACCCGCTTATATTTTTATCCGGGTGGATTTCCTCTTCATAAACTAAAAAGAAACAATTATTCCAAAAAGCGCGAAAACTTCTCATCCTCTCATATTTGAATCAAATGCAAAACATTACAAATCAAACAGATTCCTTAAGTTCCGCAAGTTCTTTTTTCAGAGCAACAGTTTTTCCAGTCTGAGCCGCAAGTCTTTGCGCAAGCATCTTGCTCAAAAAAATTCCATAATGAGGATTTTTTCGTATCATCATCAAAAAATCCGACTTAGGAATCTTTATAAGCCTGCACTTTCCCACTGCAAGAATAGTCGCAGTTCTTCTGTCGTTCAGCAAAAAAGCCATCTCGCCAATAAACAAATCATTAGGAGTAAGAACAGTAGCAAGTTTATTATTAGAATAAACTGCAAATCTGCCGGAAACAATAAAGTACAAATCATTGCTCATTTCACCTTCGCGGCAAACAATCTCCTTGTTCTTAAAGCTAACAGTTTCAAAACTCCGCATCTTTCCAGGAACCGCACTAGAAGTATGCTGCAAATTAGAAATTACAAACTTAACCTCGTTTCCCTTTTCATTATACAAAAGCGACTGAACAAGCGTTCTGCTCAAAGAAATTCCGCGCCCATGAAGCATACCTTCATCCGCTTTTTTTTCAAGCATTTTTCTCCAATCAAAGCCATGGCCGTCATCTTTTATTGAAAAAGTTGAAACATCTTCTCCAATCAAATACGAAATACGAATTTTTCTATCCGCAAACCTGGAATCTTTAGCCCGCTCCTGAATAAGCTTAATCATATCCCCGCCTTGCATAAGAAAATCAGTTTTCATATTATAATCAATCTCAAGATTTCCATGTTCAAGCGCATTAGTTAAAAGTTCGCTAAAAGTCATCTGCAAATCAAACCGCTCATCATCAGAAATCCGGTTGGTATTATAAAGATAACTTACTAAAAAATTAGTATAAAAATGCGAATCCATCGGATCATTTCCAAAAACAAAAGAACCGGACTCTTCACCGCCGATAACGTTTCTCATTCCTCGATTAAGCAAAAACTGCTGATTCTGATACAAAATCCGCAAAATCCGTGTAAAATGCTCCCGGAATTCACACACAGTCTGAATCGCAAGCATATTCAAATCCTTACGATTTTCAAGCTCCTCAACATCCTTATGAGATTTGCAGACAGCAATAATACCACCATAATGAAGCCACTCATCATCATTTATAGTTTGTAATATTTTTTCACAATCAATAACATCCGAAGAAAAATCCAAAATTTTTATCTCAGGAAGCTCATAATCAACATATCGTATAATATCATCCGTCGAAACATAATTTTCAGAAGTAAAAAACATCGGAAACAATGCACAAGAATTTTTTACGGTATCAACAATCTCCTCATTATCCGAGGCAATTAAAATTTTTTTCATAAGAAAAATATAGCATTTATTCAAAATTTATTTAACAGAATTCAAAAAAGGGCGCAAAAAGAAAAACCA
>CAYPGB010000002.1:0-120109 GCA_964410365.1 uncultured Treponema sp. | reverse complement strand
AATTACGGAATCAGGAGCTCTCGTTCTGTTGACAAAAAACATAGGAATCTTTACTAGATAGATTCCCGTGTCAGTGCACGGGAATGACTGTGTTGCTTACGCAACACACGAGTTTACTGCGTAAACGTCGCAAGTCTTGAATGACTGTGTTGCTTACGCAACGCACGAGTTTGCTTCGCAAACATCGCAAGTATTGAATATCTGTATTGACTGCACAAAAAAAATGACCATCAGGAAAACTGACAGTCATTTTGATTAAAAAAATTAGAATCTATATCCTAAACCGATTTTTGGAACAATGTAGAATGCATTAATTTTTGATTCATCATTTTCACTAATAACTTTAAACTGATAAATAAAAGGACATGCTGCATTTAAATAAATATTTTTTGTAATATTATATCTTGCATCAAGTTCTGCACCAAAACCTAAAGTTGTAGTTTTAATAGATGTTGAATTATTTCCAACAGTATATTTTGCAGTTCTCCAATCAAAACTAAAACCTGGAGTTACACAAAAAGCGTAAGATTTTTTATTTGCAAGACGGATTGCAGGTCCAACAAAAAGATTAAATGATGTGAAAGAATCATAAATATCTGAATAAACAATTTCTCCATCAGCTTCTGTTTTAGTGGTATTATTACCAATTGTAGTAACAGTTGTTGTTTTATCAGATTTTTTATTTGGGAAATAAAGTCCTAAATCAAGTTTTAAACCAAAATTCTTTGTAAGCATTGCTTTAATTCCAACATCACCACCAAAACCAACTTCTTGAGAATTTATAGTCGTTGTTGATTTTAAAGTTAAAATTTCATTGTTTGTTTCAGTTTTAGCAAAATCCAAAGGAATAGCAAAATTTCCATCTACAGAAAAATCAATTGCAAAAATTGAACCAACGAACATAAGAGTTGCAACAGCAACAGATAAAATCTTTTTCATTTTTTCTTCCTTTTTTATAAAATTAAGTAATTTACTTAAAAGATACTTTTATATGAGTTTAAAATCAACATTAAAATAATTCTTCTAGAGAAAAAAATTCAAATCCGTTATCAAGCAAAGCACAAATCAATAAATCTAAATAATTATATAAAGGTTCATTTTTATTACTGTACGAAAATCCTGTTGAAATTGGAATTATTCCTCCGTTTGAATTTACTAAATCATCATAATAATCTTGAATTATTTTTTTTGGATTTTCAGTATTTTTTTCATCATCATTTTTTTTATGATAAGATTGTATATAAGTATATCCTGCTTTTTTTCCATATTCTTGAATTTGTAAATTTGATTTATAATAAGGTGCGTGCCAATAAAGCATTAATTCTTTGTTTGTAGTTGCATAAAATTCATCTTCATTTCTTGCAAGACCACGCCGAATAAAATCTTCATCAATTATAAAATTTTCATCAGTAAGATTTGTTGTTGTAAAAAACATTGATGCACAATTATAACCATTATTTACAATTTGTTTTACTTCAGATGGAAATCTTCTTATAAATTCGCCGTTTATACAAAATGTTGCAGGAAGATTATATTTTTTTAACGTAGAAAGGATTTTTGGAAGCCCATCAGTATTATCATAAGCATCAAAAACTAGAGCAACTTTTTTTGAAGAATTATTTTTTTCTACACTTTGAGGAAAAATTGGTTTTGTAATAACTTTTTTTGAAAGCATTCGCACGTACAATGCATTTTCAAAATTTTTATTTTGAGTTGTTCCTGTAAAAATTCTATATCGATTATTTTGAGTTACTGGAGTTGAAATTGGTTCTGCACTTTGTGATTTCCAAGTTCCATTTTCAAAATTATATTTATTAAATATTCCATCACTTACTTTTGCAACAATTGTACTATCATCATTTTCCCAAAAAGCAAAATTTGCACTTGATAATGTAATAATTTCTGTTGCATTTGAAGAAAGTCGCCATTTTTTGATTGTTTTTTCTCCACCAACATAAAGCATATTATTAGTTGCCCAAACTGCACTTACAACAGATTCACCTTCTAACTGTGAAATTTTCTGAAGAGAATTTATATCATAAATTGAAATGGAAGTTTCATTAAAAATTGCAATTTTTGTTTTATCTGGAGAAAGCACTGGTTTTCCAACTGATAAAATTTCTATTGCGTTTGCATTTTGCCCAAGTTGATAAACATCTGCCTTATTTTTGCTTCCATTATAAGGTAATTTTTCTTGCCATAAAACAGGATTTCCATTTGAAGTCCAAAAAACATACGAATCTGATAAAGAAGCATTTGAGTCGGTGTAAGGACGAGAAAATTCAACATCCATATAACTTAAGGTTTCTGTCCCAGCTTTTAAATATGTAAATAATTTTTCATTTTGAATTACTACAATTGCATTTACATCATCATTTGAACTAAAACGGTCTGAGTAAGGATTAAATTGAAAAGGAAGTCTTCCAACTGCAATTCCTTGTCCGATAATTCCTGAATATAATCCCAAAGTATAAAGTTCTTTTGAATTGATTTTATACAAAATACAATCATCAATATAAGAAAGATATTTTGAAGATGTCCAACAAACTGAATTTATTGTTCCTCTTCCAATTTTTCTGTATTTTTCATCAACTTCTACACCGCGTAAAATTGCTTCTGGATTGCAAAATTGAACAAATCCTTGATTTTCATACAAAACAATAGAACTATCTGGAGCCCATTTTACAGGAACTTCATTATAAGAATTTACAACAGAATTACAAATCACAACTGATTTTTTTGTATTTACATTTTGTAAAACTAAATTTCCTTCGCAAAGATTTGTTTTTTCTATTTTTATAATATATTTTCCATTTGGGCTTACTGAATAAGGAACAGTTTTTAAAGCCATTACAGAAAGACCGTCTTCTGTAGAAATCCATTTTAATTTTTCAGTTAAAGATGAATATTGAGCAATTCCGTAACGATTTCTAATTTGGAGAATTGTTCCATTTTCCAAAAGTTCCATTTGTTCTGGATAAATTGTTATTGGGAGTGGAGATTTTTCTGGTGTACCGTCTTTTAATTTTACATAAAAAAGCGTTTCATAAGGATTTGTTCCAGAAAAATCTTGTTTTATAGTAAAAAGAACTTCATCATTTTTATTTATTGATGGAGTTCCAAAAGTGATTTTTGCAAAAATTGAATTTGAAATTAAAACTGTAAAAAAAAACAAAAATATCTTTTTCATTTATGCATCTCCGTACTCAAAACTAAAATTGATAATTCTTTTTCAAGAGCATCTAATTCTTCACTCATTTTTTCAAGTTGATTAAGTTTATGATTTAATTTTTTTTGTTTATATTGTTCATATCTTAAATTTAAGGATTCTTTTGTTTCTTCTGAAATTCTAGAATACCCACACCAAGGACAATAATAATACGATTCACTAATTAATTTTCCACAACCAGTACAAATATTATTCATTTTTACCTACTTATTTAAAACTGTCATCGGATTTATCATTTTTCCATTTTTATAAACTGTAAAATGTAAATGTGGACCAGTTGAATATCCTGTTGAACCTACAAGTCCAATTCTTGTTCCTTGACTAACCCATTGACCTTTTTTTGCAATTATTTTTGACATATGAGCATACAATGTTTGATAACCATTTCCATGGTCAATAATTACATAATTTCCATAAACACGATTTACTCCGGTTGTAGAAATTGTTCCGCTCATACTTGCATAAATTGGAGTTCCAGTAGGACAAGCCATATCTGTTCCTGTATGAAAAGATTTTACACCAGCGATTGGGTCAATTCTTGAACCATAAGGTGATGTCCAACGGAATTTTGCTTTTATTGGCATAATAAAAAGTTCGCCCATCGCTTCTTTTAATGATTTTGAATCCATTGCAACACCAGGAATAAATAATTGTTCACCAGAAATTAAAATTTCAGATTCAAGTTCATTTACATCAATCAACGTTTCCAATTTTACATTATAATTTTTTACGATTGAATCTAAAGAATCGCCTTTTTTTATAGTATAAATAATTCCATCAATCGAAGGGATTTTTAATTTCTGCCCACTCGCTAATTGACGAACATTTCCAATATCATTTACAGAAATTAAAGTTGAAATATTTGAAAGTCCGAATTTTTTTGTAATTCCACTGATTGTATCACCTTTTTGAACTTTATAAGTTTGATAAGAAACAGGTTTTGTATAAATTGTATTAGTTTTGATTGCGTCTAAAAGATTTCCACTTTCATCATAATCAACTTTTCCTTCCATTGCAAAATCTGACATCAATTTATTTAAAGCTTCTATATCAAGAGAATGTTCTGAAGGAAGTTTTATTGTTCCAGTATAATTATTTTTAAAGGAAATAAAAGCAAAAATTCCAATGCACAAAACTGTGATTGTTACAAAAATAGAAAGAATTAATAGAAGTTTTTTTAAATTTTCAGCAAAAAAAGATTCTACAACAGAAATTTTTCTTCCAATTTCTATAAAAATATTTTTTGGAGATATTTTTGGTTTTACTTTTTCTGCACCAAAAGATTTTAATTCTGTATTGTAAGTAGAAAAAGTGATAGAAGATTTTTTTTCTTTTGATTTTCTTTCAAAAAGCCAAAAATTAAATTTTCTTGCATGTGGTCTATCTTGAACAAAACTAATTATTTCCATAAATAAATTTTCGGATTTTATAAATCTTAGTTTAGTTTTTTATCACTAAAATCAGTTTAAAAAAATTACGAACTTGCACAAATTATTATCACAATCCCAATAATGACTATTTTTTTTTAAACTTATTTACGTTTTTTTAATTGTGAATATTGACAAAATAATACGGGGGGGGGGTAGAGTATAACAAAGTTTTTTTAAAGGAGATGTATTTATGAAAAAACTACTTAAAAAAATGCTTTCACTTGTAAGTGTAGCATTTATGGTTCAGGCAATTTTTGCACAAATGCCTAATTCAAACACTAAGATTGTTACAAAAGATCTTATAACAGATGAGATTGTAGACAATTTGGACACTGGAGCAGAAGGACAGAAATCGTTATTCTTTGGTGGCTACGATTCTACAAACAAATTAATTCAAGCTGGTTATGGTCAAGGATTTGGAGATGCACTTTGGTTCTCTTTGTATGATGGATACTATCTATATGGAAATACCTCAAATACTGATAGTGCAACTAGCGATAGTGTGGCTCGTGATGGTGTAAACATAGACTACACTGATAATTCTAACAAGGCAACTATAAAAGGATACAATAATCTAAAAAACAATCTTGCATTCAGTATGTATATAAACAAAAAAATTGGTGGTACATTCTTCTGGAATACAGACACAATTTGGGATAATTACTATGATAATACAGATCCGACTGGTGCTCTCTTAGGTACTACTAATACAACTTCTACATTGATAACAACTACTACTAGTTCTAGCACAGAATCAACAAGCAATGGAACAAAAACTAACACTATATACAATGCACTTAACAACAAATTTGCAAAAAACACTTTTGGTTTAAACTTTAACGGAGTTTCTACACCAAATTTATTCGGTGACTTGAACTTCTACGTTGCACTTAATGCAATCAGTGTTGAAATAGATAATCATTATATAAACGTTGGTTATGACAAAACTTCAACATTAAACGGTTTTAAAACACCAACTGGAACTGCAAGTTATACAGGAACTTATAATTTGAATAAAATAACTCCTGCGTTGGAATTTGAAACTGGAATCACTGGTAAAAAATTGTGGAATGTAGTAACTCCAAGTTTTATACTTATTGAAAATTTCCAAATGACTTTTAGAAAGTACGAGAATTCTTATAACTATAATCAACTTACAACAAACACAGTAACAGTACAAGAAACAAGAAATACAAATTACGAATTAAATCCTGGAAAGTATAAAGACTGGAAGAACACACTTACACCACGTGCAGATTTTTCTTTTGACCTTGGTGAACGCATAACATTAAAAACACGAGCTCAAGCTGAAGTTTCTTTTGGTAATGTTTATACAGCAGCAGATAGAACAACAACAACTATTACTACAACAACTGAAAACAAGATTACAGGAGATACAAGTATCATAAAGCAAGTAACCACTACTGGTTCTGCAACAAATAAAGATGAATTTACAACAAAAGTAACACCTAAATTTGATGTTGGTTTAGTTTACCAAGTTGTACCAGGCAAGTTCAATGTAAATATTGGAATGGGAGCAAAAAGCGGAGTTCTTACTTGGACTAAAACTACAACTACAAACAGCAATATTCCTAGAATAGATACAACAACAACTACAAACTATGCAGGTGAAGAAGTAACTTATAGTACTATAACAGTAGGAAATGGTGATGGACCAGCAGCTGGAGATGCAACTGCAGAAACAAAGGTAACAAATTTTACAAGTTCAACTCCATCAGTAAATGCTGCAATTGGATTCACTTTATTCTTAGGAGAACATGCTCAACTTGACACAATTTTATTGACAAGCACAGGATGGCAACTAAATGTAAATTTAGGGCTTCGCTTCTAAAAAAAAGAAACATAGGAGAACACTATGAAAAAATATAATACAAGGAGAAATTTTATGAAAAAATATTCATTACTAACAGCAATGAGTACTCTTTTAGTACTTTTTTCAGGCTGCAATAATGTTTTCACTGGTAGTAATTTTACAGCACAAACAGCAGATTTTAGTGAGGCTGAAAGTTTTACAACGGGTACATCAAATCTAGCTCCAACAACAGCACTCTCAGCAACTTTTACCATATCAACACCAAAAATTGACAGTGCAAGTTCATCTAGCCAAGTAGCACTTACATTGGAAAGTTATACACAACTTGATGAAAATAGCATTGCAAAAGCATTCAAATTTTATACTTTGAAAGATAATTCTACATTCAAATACGGTGCACCAATTCGAGAAACACAACTTTCAAGTAGCGTAAAAGATGTAACAACAAGTATCAGTTCTGGTAATGCAACTTCTAAAAATGTAACAACCACTGTACGTTTTACAGTAGACACTTCTAGTGTTGAAACATCGGCTATAGCACTTTTAGCAGATGCAACTGTACTAAAAGACAAAAAAGGAAGTCTTATTCTTAATGCAGATAATAATGATACATGCGGTGAAGCAACAGATAGTTATGTAGAATATATAGGTGTAACTTTAAAAGCATATGGAACTGTAACAAAACCTTTGCACTATATCTATGAAGAAGACTTCTGTCCAACATATCCAATTGCCGCAATAACACAAACACCAAGTTTATCTTTAGAAAGTAACGCTGCAATTAAAGTAACTACAGACGATGCATTGTATTATGACTTTTCAACAGGCAACGCTGAATCAAGAGCTGCTACAGACTTAGCATCTACTCTTGCAACAATATATAGCATTCAAGTAATAAAGCCAGGAAATTCAACTTGGACTGATGTATCACTTAATTTTGCGTATGATAACAAGAACGAAACATACGTAGCTACAACATCACAAATGGAAGTAGGTACACGTTATCGTCTTGTAACAAAAACCCCTGCTCGCTCAAGTGCCCTTAAAGAAAACAAAAACAGTACAATTTGTTATGGACATGAAGCATATTCAAGCTATGACACAAGTGCTAAAACTATATATGGTACAACAGAAACTGTAGAGTTATATTCAAAATCACCAAGTTACATTATAAGCCCAACTATATTCGCAGAAGGCGAATACTATTATGACTCTATAACATCTGCACAAAAAAGCCTTTTCAACGTTTCTGGTTCAAATGGCTTATACTCTATCACATATGATAATTCTATTTTAGGAGGAAAACTTTCTTCTATAGATTTTATTGTTACTGACAGAAACTACACAAAACTTAGTTCCATTGCTACCCTTTCAGACGAAAACACAGTTAAACTTCAACTTGAAAACAAATACTACACTGACGATGTATACATTTGGGTAGGAACTGGTACTACAATTACACAAAATTCAGTAAATTCTACTCAAAAAACATTTGGTATTTACAAAGATGTTAATTATGGCGATGCAAGTGGCTATATAAAGATTAACTAAATTTTACATTTCATTAATTGTCGGATTGTCAAGTGATTGTTAAAATTTTAACATGACAACCCGACAATCCTTCTGCAAAAATTTTTTATCGGTGATTTCTACAAACACAACCACAACAACATTTCAAAAACTAATTTCCAAATCTATTCTATTTTCCCTTATAGATTTTTTAACAAAGACAATGTATATTAAAAATAATCCATGAATGATTTTTATAAAAGTAAAAGACTTATTTTTTTCTTTATCGTTTGCACAATTTTAATTTTTGCACTTATTGGAAAATATGCAAGTATTGCTCTATCACCTGCAACTCCAATTGTAAAAAAAATTCCTCAAGTAGAACGCGGTTCCATCGTAGATCGTTCAGGATTTCCTTTAGCTGTTCAAACAAATTTTTATCATGTTGGAGTTTCCATAAAAAATTTAAAAGATAGCCAAAAATCTGAAGAAACTTTTGCAAAAATAATTGGCCCTGTTTTAGAATTATCAGAAAATGAAATTTTAGAAACTCTTAATACTTCAAAAAATTTTGTTTATTTAAAGAAAAAAATCAATCAAACTGTTTACGAAGAAGCAAAAAAACTAACAGATAAATATAATTTTAATTTTGTCAGTTACGAAAAAATTCCTGGACGAAATTATCCAAATCACGCTTTAGCTTCTCAATTAATTGGTTTTATGGGTGATGATGGAAAAGGTCTTGCCGGTATTGAATTTTCCCAACAAGATATTTTACAACCAGAAAATACAAATCTTCAATCTGAAACAAAAGAACAAATTCAAGGAAGAAATGTTTTTCTCACAATTGATGCAAATCTTCAATATAAATTGGAACAAATTTCATATAAAACAATAGAAAAAACCGAAGCAGAAAGTATGATGCTCATTGCGGCAGATGCAAAAACGGGTGAAATTCTTTCATATATCAGTCTTCCTGCTGCCGATTTAAACGAATATTCATCATCTTCTCAAGAAAGTCGCATAGACAGACCAGCAATGTATGCGTATGAACCTGGTTCAGTTTTTAAAATCTTTACAGTTGGAATTGCTTATGATAAAAATCTTATTTCTCCAAATGAAAGTTTTCTTTGTGATGGACTTTATGAAAAACGAACTTCCGGAGAAACTGTAAAAATTACTTGTCTAGACCATCATGGTTGGTGCACTCCGCGAGATGGATTACGATTTTCTTGTAATGATGTTCTTTGCCAAATTTCTGATAGAATTGATGAAGAATCTTTTATTGACAGTATTAGACTTTTGGGTTTTGGTAAAAAAACAGGAATTGAACTACCTGGAGAAACAAGTGGTTCTGTAAAAGATACAACAAGTCGACTTTGGTCTGCTCGTTCAAAACCGACAATCGCTATGGGACAAGAAATTTCTGTTTCTGCTTTGCAAATGGTTCAAGCAACAACAGCAATTGCAAATAATGGAATTCCTTTAAAACTTTCTCTAATCAAAAAAATTACAAATAGAGATGGTTCAATTTATTACGAACATTCTCCAACTTACAACGAAAGAGTTTTTTCTAAAAAAACTGCTGATTATATTTTAAGTTGCATGGAAACTACTGCGACAAGTGGAACAGGAAGTCGTGCAAATTTAAATGATATTTCTATTGGTGTAAAAACTGGAACTGCTCAAATGGCTGATAAAAAAAATGGAGGCTACAGTACAACAGATTTTCTTTCAAATTGTATGGCAATTTTCCCAATAGAAGAACCTCAAATTGTTCTTTACATTGTTGTAGAAAAAGCTAAAGGAGAAACTTACGCTGGTAGAATTGTTGCTCCTGTTATTGCAGAAGCTGCTGATGTTATTATTGACCATTTGGGAATTAGTCGCGGAGATGCAGATTCTTTTGAACATGATGGAAAAATCACAATCACAAAAACTTCACCTATAACAATAGAAAATAATGTTCCAAATTTCATAGGAAAATCAAAAAAAGAACTACTTCCACTTTTGGAAAATTCAAAAGTAAAATTAAATATTAATGGAAGTGGTTGGGTTGTAAGTCAATCTCCAGAACCAGGAACAACAATTACGGAGAATATGGTAATTGAACTCTATTTGGAATAAAAATATTTCTAGTTTTACAAATCGATTTCCAAAACTAGCAGAAATTTATAATGAACAAATAAAAAAGATTGAAGAAAATATTCTATCAAATCAACTCTCTCAAGAAAATCATCCTTTTTGGCAAATAAAAGCAGCAAAAAACGGAGAATTAACAGCGTCTGAAAATGGAATTTTTCTTCATTCAAGTTATTCACCTTCAAGAGAAGCGTTTTCTGCCGTAAATCAAAAAGAAATTTTAGAAAAATCAGGGACAGTTTTTTTTGGATTTGGACTTGGATACCACATTATTGAATGGGCAAAAATTTATAAAAAAACAGATAAAAAACTTATCATCATAGAACCAGATTATGTTCATTTTTTTTCGGCACTTTTATTTTTAGATTGGACAGAAGTTTTTGAAGTTGAACATTTAATAATTGCATTATCTTGTTCTCCAGAAGAAATTTTATCTTTAATAGAAAATCAATCGCAAATAAATATTGGAAATACTGGCGTTTCTGATTGTTTTTTCTTCAATTTAAAAACGTTTACAAAACATTCACAAAATTATTTTGATACTGTAAAAATTCTCATTGATAGAAATATTCAAAAAAATAAAATTAATGAAGCAACTCTAAAAAAATTTGGTAAACTTTGGTGTAAAAATTCCAAAAAAAATATCCTTGAACTAAAAAATCATGATTTTATAAATAATTTTGAAAATAAAACCGATTTACCTTTTTTACTAATTGGAGCTGGACCTTCATTAAAAAATATCATTCCTCATCTCGCACAATTACAAAAAAAGATGATTATAATTTGTGTGGAAACCGCTCTTCACACTCTTTTAAAAAATAATATCGAACCAGATTTTATAATTATTTTAGACCCACAATATTGGGCGTACAAACACATCGCATCTTTAAAATCTCCAAAAAGCGTTTTAATCACAGAAATTTCAGTTTATCCGAGTGTTTTTAGATTTTTATGTAAAAAAATTGTTCTTTGCCATTCTCAATTTCCGATTGGACAATATTTTGAAAAAAAATTAAATCTTTCAATTGGTGATTTAGGAACTGGAGGTTCGGTTGCATCTGCTGCTTGGAATTTTGCTCGATTTTGTGGCTCAAAAGAAATTTATTTTGCAGGATTAGATTTATCTTTTCCAGAAAAACAAACTCATATAAAAGGAAGTTCTTCAGAACAAAATTTTCATAAAATTTCAAATAAAATTCTTAGTTCAGAAAAATTAAATATATCATCACTTTTTAATGCATTCCCAGAAATTGCACAAAATTATTTAGAAAAACCAGTTCTCACAGACGCAAAAATGAAAATGTTTGCTTGGTGGTTTGAAGCAAAAATTGCATCTTTTCCAGAAATAAAAAATTTTACTTTGTGCCCAGAAGGATTAAAAATTCCCGGTGTAAAGATAAAAAAAATTGAAGAAGTTTTAAAACTGAAAGATATAACAAAACAAAAAAATGATTTTTTATCACAATCTTTTTCACAAAAAAATGATTTTTCAAATTTTCAAGAAATTATAAATTCTTTTCCAAATCAAGAATTTTTATCTCAATATCCATTTTTAAAAGATTTTTTATAAAAAGATTTCCATATCTTAGCACAAAATAATAGAAACAAAAAAAAGACTGCCAAAAGGAGGAAAAGGCAGTCTTTAAAAGTTTTGTTTTTTATGAAAAAATCGCACTAGTCATTTGCAAGCAAGTTACACTAAAACAACCATTTTCTATATAAAAGGTTACAAAAAAAATTAATTTTTTTTCAAAAAAAGATTCCCGTGTCAACCTGTCTGCCGACAGGCAAGAGCACGGGAATAAATGTGTTGCTTGCAGCATCGAACGAATTTACTTCGCAAACGTCGCATGTATTGAATAAACTGTCATTGTCGGGCTTGACCCGACAATCTGTCACGGGAATCAAAAAAACTTGCATTTGCACATATTATTAAAATTTACTAAAATACATATTATGGTAATTTCTTCTATAGATTTAAAAAATGGACATGTTGTTCAATTAAAAAACGGTAAAGATTTGATGCTTCAAAGAGATGATGCTGATAATCTTATTAAAGATTTTAATATGTATGGCGAAGTTGCAGTTATTGATTTAGACGCTGCACTTGGAAATATTGACGCAAAAGGAAATACTCAAAATTCTGATTTACTTAAAAATTTGCTTCATAAAGGAAATGTTAGAACTGGAGGCGGAATCAGAACTGTAAAAAAAGCAAAACATTTAATCAGTCTTGGTGCAGAAAAAGTTATTATCGGTTCTGCGGCTTGGAAAACAAATCCAAAACAAGGAGAATCTGTTCTTAACGAAGAATTTTTAACAGAATTAGTAGACGCGATTGGAAAAGACAGAATCATCATAAGTGTAGATGCTCTAAATGGAAAAATTGCTATAAAAGGTTGGACAGAAACTGTTGATATTTCTTTAGTTGATGGAGCAAAACAAGCAGAAAAATTTTGTTCAGAACTTTTGTTTACTTGCGTAGAAAAAGAAGGTTGTATGCAAGGAACAAATATGGAATATGTTAAGCAACTTAGAGAAGCGGTAAAATGTCGAGTTGTTGTTGCTGGCGGAGTTTCTAGCGTAGAAGAAATTGCAGAACTTGAAAAACTTCATTGTGATGTTCAACTTGGAATGGCTCTATATACTCAAAACGTAAGTTTAAAAGATGCATTTGTAAATTGTCTTGATTTTGAAAAATCTCCTTTAATTCCAGTAATTGCTCAAAGTGTAAATGGAGAAGTTTTAATGCAAGGATTTGCAAATAAAGAAGCAATTTTAAAATCTTTTGATTGTGGAAAATTAACTTTCTGGAGCCGCTCACGCAATGAACTTTGGACAAAAGGCGAAACTAGTGGCAATTTCTTAGAATTAGTAAAAATGCGTGCTGATTGTGACCGCGATAGCATTCTTGCAACAGTTTTTCCTACAGGTCCCGCTTGTCATACAGGTTCTTGGTCATGTTTTTCTACAGCACCGGGAGAACCTTCTTCAATGGGAAGACTTTATTCCATTATTGCAAATAGATTCGCAAATCCAAAACCAGGTTCTTACACAGCAACTCTTGACGCAAAACGTGTCCGCGAAAAAATTGAAGAAGAAGCAGAAGAACTTTGCGAAGCAGAAACAAAAGATGATGTTATTTGGGAAGCCGCAGATTTAATTTATTTTGTAAACGTTTTACTTTATAAAGAAGGTGTTACTTGGAAAGATGTTTATGATGAACTTGATAAACGTCATAAAGAAAAATAAAACGTTTTACGGGAGTGTTAGATAAACTTCTAAAATATCGTAGTTTTATCTAACTAAAGTGTACGCTACAAACTTCTTTATAAAACACAGTATTGAAAAAGAAAAACTTTATACGAGTTTTCCAAATGAAAACTCGTATGCAGGTTGAAAAACTAAAACTTAAGAATTTATTTTTAACCTGCATAAGCACAGGAGAAGATATGATAAAAATATCAAAATATGAAGAACTTGAAGATGATTTTTTTAATGCACGTTCTTTTGGTAATAAAACTGACGAAACTGTAAAATCTGTCTTAGAAGAAGTTCAATCAAAAGGAGATGCTGCATTACGCATTTACGGTTCAAAATTTGATGTTTCAGTTCCTCAAAGTTTTGAAGTTCCGCAAGAAGAATTAAAAAATGCTGCTGAAAATTTAAAAATCAAAAATCGTGATGAATATGATGCAATAGTTTATTCTCACAATTTAGCATTGCGTTTTGCAAAATTACAAAGAAAATCATTTAAAGATTTTGAAGAAGAATTAGAACCTGGAATTTTCACCGGACAAAAAACAATTCCTGTAGAATCCGCAGGTTGTTATGTTCCAGCAGGACGATTTCCTTTAGTTTCTACAGTTATAATGACAGTTACACCGGCAATTGCTGCTGGAGTAAAAAATGTAATTATGTGTACACCGCCAAGAGTTCATCCAGATGACGCAGAACAAGCAAGTACAAAAGGAAAAGGAATTCAAGGAAACGCTTTTATTGGTGGAAAACCTTACGCCGATGAAGGAATTATGGCTGCTGCATATATTTGTGGAGTTCATCATCTTTATGCAGTTGGAGGGTCGCAAGCAATTGGAGCAATGGCTTATGGAACTGAAAGTATTCCAAAAGTTGATGTAATTGTTGGACCTGGTAATAAATTTGTTGCTGGTGCAAAGAAAGAAGTTTTTGGTTCGGTCGGAATTGATATGATTGCAGGACCTACAGAAGTTTTAATCATTGCTGACGAAAGTGCAAATCCATCTTGGGTTGCCGCAGATTTACTTGCACAAGCAGAACATGATGTAGTTGCTCAACCAATTTTAGTTACAACAAGTCAAACTCTTGCACAAAATGTAAGTAAAGAAATAGAAAATCAATTAGAAACTTTAACTACAAAAGAAACTGCAAGAAAAAGTATAGATAATTATGGAAGAATTATCATTGTAGATTCTTTAGAACACGCTTGCCTCATAGCAAATAAAAAAGCACCTGAACATCTTGAAATTGCAATGGATGAAGGAAAAGAGCGTAATTTTGTAGAAAAATCACTTTATAATTATGGCTCTTTATTTTTAGGTCATTATTCTGCAGAAGTTTTAGGCGATTACGCAGCAGGAATAAATCACACATTGCCAACATCATCTTCTGCAAGATTTACTGGTGGTTTGAGTGTAAGAATGTTTTTAAAAACTGTAACAACTTTGCGTGCAGAAAAAGATAAACCAGGAACTTTAAGAAGTTCTATAGCAGCAGGATTTTTAGGCGATGCTGAAGGTTTAGCCGGACATGCAAGAGCCGCTAGAATCAGATTAGAACAATAAAAGAGGAAAAAATGTTATTAGATATAGAAAAACTTGGCTCACCAGTTTTAAGAGAAATTGCAAAACCTGTTTCAGAAGTAAATGATGAAATTAAAAAATTAGCAGAAGATATGTTTGAAACAATGATAGAAGCTAATGGCGTTGGACTTGCAGCTCCTCAAATTGGAAAAAGCATTAGAATGTTCGTTATAATTGCTGATGATGATGTTCGTAGAGTATTTATCAATCCGCAAATTATAAAAACATCTGAAGAAATTGGACCTTATGATGAAGGATGCTTAAGTGTTCCTCGCATTTACGAAACAATTGAACGACCTTTAAAAGTTACAGTTCAAGCACTAAACGAAAATGGAAAATTATTTACTCTTGATGCAGATGGACTTTTAGCACGAATTATTCAACACGAAAACGATCATTTAAATGGAATAATTTTTATTGATCGCGGAGATAAAAATTTTGCTGAAAAAACAGAAGAACAATTTAAAAAACGTGCAGAACGTGCTGAACAAAAAGCAAAAGAAAAAGCTGCAAAACAAGCTAGAATTGCGGCAAAAATAGCAGCAAAAGAAGCTAAAAAAAGATAAAACGAAAGAAAAAATTTTATACGAGTTTTCTAAAGGAAAACTCGCGTGCAGGTTGAAAAATTAAAACTTAAGAATTTATTTTTAACCTGCATAAAGTTTGCGTTGCAAACTTCTTTATTAACAACAACTTCTCATTTCATTGCGAAGTTGTTAAAAAAAAGTCAAATCGGAAATTGAAATTTCATCATTGACTTTTTTATGTGAGGAAAGATTGAATATCAAAATTCTTTATGCGGGAAGTCCTTCTGCTTCGGCAAAAACATTAGAATCTCTTTACAATTCTCAATCAAAATTCGGATTTCAAATTGTTGGAGTTTTAACAAATCCACCTACTGCAAAAGGTAGACATAAAGAATTAACTCCAACTCCAGTCGGAAATTTTGCTAGACAAAATAATTTGCCAGTTTTTGAACCAGAACATTTAGATTCATCACTTAGAGAACAAATTTCTATTTTAAAACCAGATTTATTAGTTTGTTTTGCTTACGGACATATTTTTGGGTCAAAATTTCTAAATCTTTTTAAATTTGGTGGAATAAATTTACATCCATCACTTTTACCAAAATATAGAGGATGCACTCCAATTCCAAATGCAATTTTAAATAGAGATTCACAAACAGCAATTTCAATTCAAACTTTATCATTAAAAATGGATGAAGGTGATATTCTTGCACAAGAATTAATAGAATTAAAAGGTTCAGAAACTACAGAATCACTTTTAAATTATGCAGCAGAACAAGGTGCCGAACTTTTAGGAATTATAATTTCTCAAATTGCAGAAACAGGAATTTTACCACAAGGAATTCATCAAAAAGGAGAAATTTCTTATACAAAACAAATCACAAAAGAAGATGGAAAAATTAATTGGTCAGACACAAGTGAAAATCTAGAAGCAAAAATCAGAGCATATTATCCAGAACCAGGTTGTTGGACTACAGAAAATTCAATTCCGCTAAAAATTTTAGAAGCAAAACTAATTCCAGAAGAAAATAATAAATACAATTCACAAAAATCTGGAACTGTTGTAGATTATGTAAAACAAAATGGAATTTATATAAAAACTGGAGATGGAATCTTGTGTGTAACAAAATTACAACGACAAGGAAAAAATATAATGAATTATAAAGATTTTATAAACGGTGCGAGAAATTTTATAGGAACCGTGCTAGAATAAAATATTAAATTGAGGAAAATATGTCTAAAAAAGAAAATCTAAAAAATGGAATAAAAAAAGCAAGAATAAATATTGGCGGAACTTATGATAAATTACAATCAAATATTCCCGCTCTTGTTTTTACTGTAGTTTTTGCATTTATCATAATGTTAATTATGGCTTGTGCAATATTTTTTGCAAATATAAAAGGAACTGAAAAAGTTCTTGTTCCTAATGTTGTAGGAAAAAGATTGGAAGATGGGCTTTTAGAACTTCAAGTAAAAGAACTTTATCCAAAAATAAGTCTTCGATATTCAGATATTCCTGGCGATGAAGGAACAATTCTTGAACAGTCCCCTAGTCCAGGTGCAATCACAAAAGGTTACAGCAGAATTTCTTTAGTTGTAAGTCGTGGCATAATTGTTGATTCTGTTGGAGATTATATCGGTAAAACTTATGATGAAGTTGCGATGAATATTCAAACTTTATTTGCAGGACAAACAAAACCACTGATTGTTCTTGCATCTCCAGAATACATTCCAGACTCATCTACTGCGGGAACAATTCTTGAACAAGAGCCTCCAGCTGGAACAAATATTTCTGAACCAGTAACAGTGCAATTAATTGTTAGTCGTGGACCAAATTATGAAAACACAAAACCTCCTTACGTTATTGGACAAAGTATAAATGATTTATTACAAACTATCAGTTGGAGTAAAGTTGTTTTTGACATTTCAACTCATACAGTAAGTGATGGAGAAACTCCAGGAACTGTAACAAATATGGAAATGCCAGAATCTGAATACGTTCCAAATTACACAAGAATTAAAATTGATATGGCTATGCCAGAAAAAGATGTTGGTGATAATGTTTATGGAATTTTCTCTCAACAAGTTGCAAATATGCCTTACCCTACTCCAATGCGACTTGAAGCAATTCCTCAAGAAGGAAATTCTTACACAATTGTAAGTTTTGTTCATCCTGGTGGAAATCTTACAATTCCATATTCAGTAAAACACGGAACAACACTTGTACTTTATGTTGCAGATAAAGAAAGGGCAAAAAAGGTTATAAATTAAAAATGAATCGACCATTAATTTGCATGACATTAGCAGGCAAAACTCTCGAGGAAGATTATGCTCTTGTAAAAAAATATGAGAAACAGATTGACCTTGTAGAACTTCGTGTAGATTTTTTAAATGAAGATGAACAATTATACGTAAAACGTTTTCCTGCTTTAATCTATCAACCTTGCATTTTAACAATTCGTCGCAAAATTGATGGAGGACTTTTTAATGGTGGAGAATTTTCTAGAACAAATCTTTTTGGAAGAGCACTTGCTTTTGCAAATCCTAATAAATCAAAAAATTTTGCTTACGTAGATTTTGAAGAAGATTTCCAAATTCCTAGTATTCAAGATGCTGCAATGGCTTTTGGTGTTAGAATCATCCGAAGTTTTCACAATATGAATGAAAATATCATCAATATAAGAGAAAAATGTGATTCTATGCGTAAAACTGGTTACGAAATTCCAAAAATAGATTTTTTTCCAAATAATCTTTCTGATGTAGCAACTATTTTTACAGAATGTAAATCTCTTCCAAAATATAGTCATATTGTTACCGCTTTAGGCATTCAAGGTTTACCTTCGAGAATTCTTGCAGAACTTACAGGTTCTTTTCTAACTTATATTTCTCCAGAAGAAACTTTAAAACAAACAAAAGATTTAGGTTATATCGACCCACAAACGATGATTGACCTTTATAATTTTAAAAATATTTCTAGCACGACAAAACTTTTTGGAATTGCAGAATGGCCAGCTCAAAATGAATATGCTATTCAAATTTTAAATCAAGAATTTCAAAAACAAAATATTGATGCAGTTTTAATTCCTTTGCGTTCTCCTTTAATTTCTGATTGTCTTTATTTTGCAGAACAATTAAATTTTTCAGGATTAATTATCAACGAACCTTTTTTAGAAACAACAAGTTATTATTTATCAGAACAATCTTCAGAACTTGCACAAATTGGTTCTTGTAATACAGTTTTACGAAAAAATAATAAATGGGAAGGAATTAATACTCTTGCTCAAGGTTTTAAAACTTCACTAGAAGAATTTTTAAATGGAATACGAATTTGGCATAGAAAAATTGCAATCATTGGTGCGGGAGGACTTGCCCGAACAGTAGCATATATTCTTCATCAAAAAGGAGCAAGAGTTTGCATTTTTAATAGAACTCTTGAACGTGCACAAGTCATTGCAGAAAAATACGGATTTTTTTATAGCACTTTAGAACCTTCTTCCGCAGAACTTTTAGATGAATATTCTGGATTAATAATTCAAACAACATCAATTGGTTCTGACACACAAGATGCAAACAAAAAAATGTCAGATCCTATTCCTTTTTATAAATTTAGAGGCGATGAAATGCTGATGGATTTAGTCTATTCACCAGAAATGACGCCTTTACGACGAAGAGCAGTTCAAGCTGGTTGTAAAACTTTAAACGGAAAATCGATGTTTGAATATTCAACAAAGCAACAAATAAAACTTTTTTTAGGAAATATAGAATCATAAATTATAAATAGGAGAATAAAAATGACTCAATCAGAACAAAAAATCTTAGTTGCAAATACCGCAATTGACACTTTAATTAAAGAAAAGAAAATTTTTAGCGGAATGAAAATTGGTTTAGGAACTGGTTCAACAGCAATGCCAGCGGTAAAACGTCTTGCAGAATATATCCAAAATGGAACAATCAAAGATATAAAAGCAGTTGTTACAAGTTTTCAAACTCAAAATGCATGCCAAGATTATGGAATTCCTGTTTTTTCTATGAATGATAAAATCATTGGTGGAAAATTAGATTTAGCGATTGACGGAGCAGATGAAGTTACTCCAGAATGTTTTTGTATAAAAGGTGGCGGAGCAGCACATGTTCGAGAAAAACTTGTAGAATATAATTCAGAAATTTTTGTAGTTGTTGCAGATTCTTCAAAAGCCGTTGAAAATATCGGTACAAAATTTCCTGTTCCTGTAGAAATTATTGGAGAAGCAAGAATTCCTGTAACAAATGCATTGTGCAAACTTGGTGCAAATTGTGTTTTAAGAGAAGGCGTTCGAAAATGTGGACCAGTTATAACAGACAATGGAAATCAAATTCTTGATTGTACTTGGAAAAATCCAATTAACGTTGAAGAAATGGAAGATAAAATAAATTCTATTGTTGGCGTTGTAGAAAACGGACTTTTTAGTAAAAACAAACCAATCGTTTTTGTTGTAAATCAAGATGATAAAGTAGAAATTAGAAATTGGCATTAATTTATGTTTCCTCCGTTCAATCAAAATGAAGCAAATTTTTACTGCAAAGAATTAATTTCTCAAATAGAAAATAAAAATATAGTTTTAAAACAAGTTACATCACTCAGTAAAGAACGCGAAAATAACGGACTGATGATTGGTTCGCTTGTTTGTAAAGAAAAAAATTCTAACAAGAAAAAAGTTTTATTTTGCGTGAGCGGAATTAGTCGCCAAATTGAAATAAAAAAATCATCTTTTAACTTTGATTATGAAATTGTTCCTCCAATAGTTTCTAACGAAAAAATAAATTCTGCTTTACAAAAAAATGATAAAGAAATTCACATTCTCACAGAAAAAATAAACGCTGGTGAAAAAGAATTAATTTCACAAAGAACAAAACTTACGGACGAATCTTTAAAAAATGTTTTTTCGCTTTATAATTTTACTCGTTTTGACGGAAAATCTATCAGTTTAAATAAAATTATAGAAAATCATAACGAAAAACTTCCACCGACAGGAACTGGAGATTGTTGTGCTCCAAAATTGTTATCTTATGCATTCTCAAAAAATTTGCAACCTTTAAGTATGGACGAAGTTTTTTATGGAAAAAATACAAAAAATAAAGAAAATCTAAAATCTTATCCGCCGTGTGATGAACGTTGCGGCTTTATTCTTCCTTCAATTTTGGGGCTCGAAATTATTTATGCCGATGATGATATTGTTGTTGTAAATAAACCTTCTGGTCTTTTGTCAGTTCCTGGTCGAACTGAAGATAAAAAAGATTGCATTGCTTCAAGAGTAAAAAATCTTTTTCCAAATTGCATAGAACAACCTTCAGTCCATCGCTTAGATATGGAAACTTCTGGTTTAATGATTTTAGCTTTAAAAAAAGAATCTCACGCAAATTTGAATAAACAATTTGAAAATCACACAGTTTATAAAGAATATATTGCTTTACTAGATGGAGTTTTAAAAAAAGCGGATGGGGAACTTTCTCCAAAAAATAATGAATCTGAAGGTCAAATTGAATTGAAATTCCGTTTAGATGTTGAAAATCGTCCTCACCAAATTTATGATGAAATAAATGGAAAACTTGGAATTACAAAATGGAAACTTTTAAATATAGAAAATTATACAAATCCGCTCACAAAAAAAACAAAACCAGCAACAAGAATTCTTTTTATGCCTCTAACAGGAAGAACACATCAATTAAGACTTGTTTCTAGCGATATTCACGGATTTCATTTACCAATTATTGGCGACTCTTTGTATGGAAAATGCGAAAACGGCGAAAGATTAATGCTTCATTGCAGATTTTTAAGTTTTACACATCCTTCTACAAATAAAAAAATGGAATTCGTTTTAGAACCTAAATTTTAGAAATATTGAAAACTCCCCTAATCTTCTTTATAATATTTGAGGGAAAAATCATACAAAATTTGGTGGGAAAAATGGCTTACGTAAAAAATCTGTTTGATCAAAATTTTATTCAATATGCAAGTTATGTTATTCGAGATAGAGCAATTCCAGAAATTACAGATGGATTAAAACCTGTTCAACGAAGAATTATTCACACTTTAATAAAAAATGATGATGGTCGATTTACAAAAGTAGCTAATGTCGTGGGTAAAGTTATGGCATATCATCCTCACGGAGATGCTTCAATTTACACAGCATTAGTAAATCTTGCAAATAAAAATCTTTTCATAGACAAACAAGGAAACTTTGGAAATCTTTACACCGGAGATGGAGCTTCTGCACCGCGTTATATTGAATGTAGATTAAATCCTATTACAAAAGAAATTTTAAATACAAATCCAGAAATCACTCAATATGTTGATACTTATGATAGTCGTGATGTAGAACCTGTTTCTTTTAAAGCAAAACTTCCTCTAATTTTAATAATGGGAGCAGAAGGAATTGCTGTTGGAATGAGTACTTATATTTTAAGTCATAATATTCACGAAGTTATAGAAGCTGAAAGAAAATGTTTGCGTGGAGAAAAATTTCAACTTTTTCCAGATTTTCCAACTGGCGGTTTGATTGATGTTTCTGACTATCAAGATGGACTTGGAAAAATCATCACAAGAGCAAAAATGGACACAAGTGATGAAAAGAAAATCATCATTACAGAACTTCCGTATGGTTCAACAACCGAAAGTCTTTGCGATTCTGTAGAAAAAGCGGCAAAAAACGGAAAAGTAAAAATTTCTTCTATACAAGATTACACTTCTGATTCTGTAAATATTGAAATCAAACTTCCACGCGGAGTTTATTCTAAAGATGTGGTAGATGCACTTTACGCTTTTACAGAATGTGAACAAACAGTTTATTGTAATCTTCTTGTTATAAAAGATAATATGCCAGTTCAAATGACTTGTACTCAAGTTATTGAATATCACTCAAAACAATTAGTTGGAATTTTAAAAGAAGAACTTGAATACGAAAAACGTCAACTTACAGAAAAACTTCACTTGCGAACAATAGAACGCATTTTTGTTGAAGAACGCATTTACAAAAAAATAGAAACTCAAAAAACTGAAGAAGGCGTTAACAAAGCAGTAAAAGATGGATTTAAACCTTTCTTAGAAGAATTAATTCGTCCAATTACAGATGATGACGTTGAGCATCTTTTGAAAATTCCAATCCGTCGCATTTCGCTTTATGATATAAGTAAAAATAAACAAGAAGTAAAAGCAATCAACGACAGAATAAAAGAAATTAATAAATTATTAAAACATCTTGTGGAATATGCAATTTCTTATCTTGATGGAATTGAAAAAAAACTTGATACCGAAAATTCAAAACGAAAAACAAAAATCACAAATATAAATGCAGTTGATGTAAAAGCTGTTGTAAAACGTGATATTCCT
Organism: uncultured Treponema sp.; assembly: GCA_964410365.1. Taxonomy (GTDB): domain Bacteria; phylum Spirochaetota; class Spirochaetia; order Treponematales; family Treponemataceae; genus Treponema_D. The sequence goes on along the minus strand of CAYPGB010000002.1, from coordinate 97,231 downwards.
TTAAAATACGACGAAAAATCTGGAAATTTAGGAACCGAAGTTAGTGGCGGAGTTGAATTATTAAAAGTTACACCTTACGATAAAGTTCTTTATGTTAGAAAAAGTGGAATTTACACAGTTTCAGAAAGTCCAAAAAAGATTTTTGTTGGTCCAAAACTTGCTTATTGTGGACTTGCAGATAAAGAGAGTCTTTCTAAAGTACTTTTTACTGTTATTTATAGAGAACCAGAAACTCAATATGCTTACATAAAACGCTGCAGAATTCCATCGTTTATTATGAATAGAGATTATTTTTTAGCACCAGATGGAATGGAAATTCTTCATATTGATACTCGAAAAGATTTTACTTTCCAATTAGATTATGTAAAAAAGCCAAAAATAAAAATTCTCACTGAAAAAATTAAGGCATCAAAATTTGAAGAAAAATCTTTAAAAGCAAAAGGAGTAAGACTTTCCACCCGAGAAGTTCAATCACTCACTGCTGAATAATTTATAAAAATTATGGAAATTTTAAAAGAATATTTAAACTTTGAAGAAAACATAAAAGGTTCTAGATTTTTATCAGAATTATTTCCTTGCGAAAGTCAATCAAATGCAAGAGAAATTATAAAATCGCAAAAAGAAAAATATGCAGACGCAACTCATGTAGTTCACGCTTTTGTTATTGGAAAAAATGCTGAAATTATGGGAATGAGTGATGATGGAGAGCCTTCTGGAACCGCCGGTCGCCCTACCCTTGACGTTTTAAAAGGTCGAAAATGCACAAACACTTTGCTCACAATCACAAGATGGTTTGGAGGAACTTTGCTTGGAACTGGAGGACTTGTAAAAGCATATTCTAACGGAGCAAAAAAAGTTATAGAAAAAGCAGATTTAGAAAAAAAGTTTGCAGAATTAGTCGAAAAAAAAGATTTTTCATTTTGTACAAATTATTCACTTTATAAAATTATTAAAAACAATCTAAAACTATTTGATATTTACGATTTACAAGAAGATTTTCAAACAGAAATCACTCTAAAAGGAAAAATTCGCCAAAATCAATATGAATCTTTTGTAGGGAAAATGCTTGATTTATCAGATGGAAAAATTAAAATACAATAAGATAAATATTTCAGCCTTAAAAGGATAAAATTATGAAAAAAATCTTCTTATTTGCTACAAGTATTGTTTTTATATCTTCATTGTTTGCTCAAAATCTTTCTAAACTTACCCAAAATTATGGTTTTAAAATGGGAGCTGTAATTTCTTATGCAGATTTACAAAAACCAAAATATTTAGACTTAATCAAAGCAGATTTTGAAAGTATAACCGCTTCTAACGAATTTAAAGCTTATTCGCTTCTTTCTCAAGGCGAAACTAGAAGAAATCCTTCAAAAATGCCAGTGATGAATTATTCAAAAGCAGATGCAATTATGGATTTTGCAAAACAAAATAATCTAAAAGTTCGCGGACACGTTTTAGTTTGGGATGCTTATATGCCAGATTGGTTTTTCCGTGATAATTATTTAAAAAGTGGAAATCTTGTTGATTCTGAAACTATAAAAAAGCGCCTTGAATATTATATAAATGATGTCATCACTCATTTTGAAACAAAATATCCTGGAATTATTTATTGTTGGGATGTTGTAAATGAAGCTGTTGCAGATGGCACAAATGAATGCATTCCTTCCGACAAAAGACGCGTTAGAACTTCTCGCGGAGGAACAACAAATTATTTTTATAAAGTTATTGGTGATGATTATGTAGAATTTTCTTTTAAATGTGCAAAAGATGCTGTAAAAAAGAATAATGCAAACATCACACTTTACTACAACGATTACAACACTTTTTATAATGATAAAACAAATGCAATCATAAATCTTGTAAAAAGTATAAATAAAAATGAAAAACTTTGTGATGGAGTTGGAATGCAAGGTTACATTGGCGGATACGGAAAACAAGATGGTTGTATGAGAAATAGTGATATTTCTCTTGTAAAAAATGCAATCACAAAATTTGCAAATAATCTTGATGTTGAAGTTCAACTAACAGAACTAGCTCTACGAAATTACAAAAATGATTATAACAGCCAAATTGCACATGCTGATTTTTATGCAAACTTTTTTAAAATGCTCAAATCAATAAATACTAGTGAAAATTCACCATTAAAAGTTGTTTCTATTTGGGGACTCGTAAACGACCCAAATGCATCTCCAACTAGTTATGGCTACAAAATGAACGGACCTTATTGTGGACTTTATGAAAGTGATTTTACAAAAAAAATCGATTACAATAAGGTCGTTGAAGTTTTAGAAAACTAGAAAATTATTTTATTCCAAGTGCAAAATTCACAACTTCTTGAACTTTTGTAACTGGAATAAAAGTAATTCCATTTTTTACATTTTCAGGAATTTCTTCCAAATCACGTTCATTTGCTTTTGGAATAATAATCGTTTTGATTTTATTTCTTTTTGCAGCAACAGTTTTTTCTCGCAATCCGCCAATTGGAAGAACTTGTCCTGTTAAAGAAAGTTCTCCTGTCATTGCAAGATTTTTCTTTATCACTTTACCTTTTAATAAAGATAAAAATGTTGTAGCCATTGTGATTCCAGCACTTGGACCATCTTTTGGAGTTGCACCTTCTGGAATATGAAGATGCACTATATTATCTTCAAACCATTCTGCTTTTTTTATTTTTTTCTCAATTGCAAATTTTCTAACCCAGTCAAAAGCAATTTGTGTAGATTCTTTCATTACATCGCCCATTTGACCAGTCAGAACTAATCCACCTTTTCCTTTAAAACTAGTTGCTTCAATTAAAAGTGTATCACCACCCATGCTAGTCCAAGCAAGACCAATTGCTGTTCCTGGAACATTTGCAACTTTTATTTGACTTTCATCAAAATCAGGCTTACCAAGATATTTATACAAATCTGGAGCATCAACTGTAATTTGAGATTTTTTATCTACCTCAGTTTTTGAAAGTTCTGCATTTGTAATTAATTCTGTAACAATTTTACGATGAATTTTATCAATTTGGCGTTCATAATTACGAACTCCAGATTCACGAGCATATTCTTCAGCAATTTTTTGCAATGCAAGTTTTGTATAACGAACTTGATTCTTTTTTAATCCATTTTTTACAAGATTTTTTGGAATAAGATATTTTTTTGCAATTTCAAGTTTTTCTTGGTCAATATAACCAGAAAGTTGAATAATTTCCGCTCTGTCCAAAAGAGGACTTGGAATTGTTTCCAAAGAATTTGCAGTAAGTATAAAAAGCACTTTTGAAACATCAAATGGTAAATCCAAATAATTATCGCGAAAATTAACATTTTGTTCAGGGTCCAAAACTTCTAGTAACGCGGCAGAAGGATCTCCTTGAGCACTTGCATTCATTTTATCAACTTCATCAATCATAAAAACTGCTGAATTATTTTTTGCAATTTTTAATCCTTGTATGATTTTTCCAGGCATTGCTCCAATATAAGTTCGTCTGTGCCCTTTTATTTCACTTTCATCATGCATTCCGCCAACACTAAAACGATAAAACGGTTTATTTAACGCTTTTGCAATGGATTTTCCAATACTAGTTTTTCCAACTCCTGGAGGTCCAACCAAAATGATGATTGAACCTTTTTTATCATGCTTCATTTTTCTAACAGCAAGATATTCTACAATTCGTTTTTTTACATCATCAAGTCCATAATGTTCTTCATCCAAAATTGATTTTGCTTTTAATAAATCAATTTCTGTATCTTCACTATCTTTCCAAGGAAGTTGCGTAACCAATTCCAAAAAATTTCTTGTTCCAATGTATTCTCCAGAATTTGGGTCCATAAGATTAAATTTTGCAAGTTCACTTTCTACAGTTTCTTTTATTTCACCTTCAAATTTTAATTCATCTATTTTTTGTTTAAATTTCTGATAATCAGTTGCAACACCATCTCCGTTTTCGCCAAGTTCTTGCTGAATTGATTTCATCTCCTCTCGCAAAAAATATTCTCGCTGATTTTTTTCAACTTTTTCGTTTATATCATTTTGGATTTTTTTCTGCACGCGTAAAAGTTCTTGTTCTCGTTTTATAAAAACTAAAACTTGTTCCATTCTCTGATGAACATTTGTCATTTCCAAAATTTTTTGTTGATCATTTTTATCGATATTTAAAATAGAAGCTATAAAATCGGCAATTTTTCCTGGATTGTCTATATTTACCATATTTAGACGCATTTCTTCCGAAAAAAGAGGATTATTTTCGCTAACTTCTTTCATTTCGCTAATCAATGCTCGCGTTAACGCTTTTACTTCAAAAGTATCGTTTTCTTCTTCTTCAAGATAATTTACAAAAGCCACCATTGGATTTGAATTATTGATTGCCTTTGTAATTTTAAAACGTTTTACAGTTGAAATAAAAATATTTATTCCACCATCAGGGAGATTTACTTTTTTTATAATTCTTGCGACAGTTCCTACTTTAAAAACATCACTTAGAGTAGGATTTTCTACATCATTTTTTAAAAGACAAATTCCTATAAATCCATCTTTTTCATAAGATTCTTCCACGATTTTTACATCATCAACTGCATTTATCATAAGAGGTGTAAAAATTCCCGGAAAAATTGGTCTTCCTTGCAATGGAATTATAGTTAATTTTTCTGGTAAAGCCTGTTCTGAAGGCACAATTGAATTTACAATATCATTACTACTCATAAAGTTAAATATAATAATGAAATACTATAAAATCAAATAAAACATTTAAAATAAAATTTAGTTTTCTATTTTTTTCAAAGAAGCAGAAACAAAAAGTTGATCTTGATACCAATCTATAAGTAACGAGAAAATTTCATCTTCATAACCTTCTGCACTTGCTTTTATTTTCCAAACAGTTCCAGATTCTAATTCATTATTTTCAATTTCGTTTAAACTAACCCAATGATTTTTATAATTTATTTGAAAATTTGTATTTTCTGTGATATTTTCCATCGTTGCAGAATCGTACGCAAAAGCATTAATATTTAAAGGGCGCTTCATATTTTTTAGAAAATCGCAAGTATAGGTGAACGGTTCATCTCCAACTGTAAAACTATTCCACCAAACGTAAGGTCCTACAACAAGTTTTGCCCGATAATCACCTTTTTTTAGCCAAACTGGAAACATTGTATAAGTTTTATTCAACGCTGCTGGTCTGTCGTGTTCAAGAGTAACGCCATTTTTATAAATTTTTTCATAAAGTTTTGTACCTTTTACATTAAAATTACGAGAAGAATTTTTTACTTCGGGAATTTCGTTATTATCATTTTCGTAAAAAGTAATTTTCATTGGAAGATCCATTTTATTAAATGATGAACGTGGCATTATAACTTCAAAACTCACAGGTTTAAACCAAGGACGAAGCATAAAATTGTAAATCAATCCACTTTTCCAAGTAAAACCACAAACTATCAAAAAACTAGCAACGCTTAAAATGATTTTTTTTACAAGCCGAGAACGTTTATCTTTTTGTTGAAGATTTACAAATTCATAAGGTTTTTGTGAAATTACTGATTTTGCAAGTTGAACTCTAATTTCATGAGTATCATAATGTTTTAAAAATTTCTTTACTTTATGCAAAACTTGTTCAATTGATTGAAAACGTGATTTTGCTTTTGGACGAATCATTTTATGAATTAGTTTTTCTACTTCTTTTGGAATAGTTTTATCTATTTTTCTTGGACGAATATATTTTCCAGATTTTATAATTTTAAGATTTTCTGTAGTAAATTCTCCAGAATAAGGTTTTGTTCCAGTTACCATTTCATAAAGCATAATTCCTAAAGCATAAATATCTGCACGAGAATCAACTTTAGAACTATTTTCAAATTGTTCTGGAGGCATATACGCTGGTGTTCCTAATGCAATTCCAGATTTTGTTATTTCTTCATCTTGCGAGTCAGATGCAATTCCAAAATCTGCTAATTTTATTTCTCCACGTTTTGAAATTAAAATATTTCCGGGTTTTATATCTCTGTGAACAATATCTTTTGAATGAGCATATTTTAAAGCATAACAAGAATCTTGCATTATCAACATTGCTAAAGGAACTGGTAGAGAATATTGACGTTTTATCAATTTATCTAAAGCCATTCCATCAACTAATTCTTCCACCATATATCGAAAACTTCCTTCCGTAAAATAATCAAAAAGATGAACGATATATGGACTTTGTAAATCCAAAAGAATTTGAGCTTCTTTTTTAAAACGTTCTGCATTCCCAGATTTATTTTTTCCAATCATTTTTTTTATTACAACATAACGTTTTAATGAAGGATGAATTGCTTTGTAAACAGCTCCCATTCCGCCTTGTGCAATAAGATTTATAACTTTGTATTTACCAATCATTTCTGGAATTTCATTATTCATCATTTTCCTCTTTATTTGTTTTTAAAATATCAGTTTTTGGATTAAATTTTCTATTTTTATAAACAAGACATACATTTTGATTTTTTGGATTATGAATTTGTACAAAAAGTCCATTCTGTCTTAAAGCAAAATTTTCTTTTACAGTTCTATGCCCAGCAAGATAAACATAATCTTCAATTTTTGCAGATGGATTTAAAGATTTTATAATATTTTTTACACTTCCGTTTTCTGCTTCATCATTTGCGGTCCAAGTAAAATCTGCAACAATTTGACCATCACTTCTAGCATTAATAATTTGTTCTTTTGTGTAAGATTTTCTTGGTTCTGCGTGAGAAATTACACAATTTTTACTAACTAAAACTAAAGGCATTGCATTTTCTACGCAAGAAAGAAGATAAAGAATATCATCTCCATAAAATTCATGAATAAATTCTCGAACCATAAAACCTTCGTTTGCATATTTCATAAAAGAAAAATCACCTTCTCCTGTGCGATTCATAATATTTTCATGATTTCCTTTTAAAAAATGAAAATTTGTCGGAAAAAATTCTTTTAATTTCATCAAAGCACAAATTGTATTCATTCCAGAAAGCATTTCACAACTCATAGAAGGTCCTGTATAAATCCCAATTCTAAATTCTTCCCAAGCATTTAACCATCTTTCTTTTGTAAAATATTCTGTGTGAAGAGCATCTCCGACACAAACTAAACGAATATAACCTTTTGAAAGTGCTTCATAAATTGTATAATTTTTTTTTGTAGAAGGAAGAAAATCTCTTGGTAAAATACATTCCAAAATATTTTTTATAAAAAAAGTTCTTGCGTGAATATCTGGAATTACAACCATTGGAATCTCATCATTCAAAAAATCCAACAAACTGCCAGGTTTATTATTTTTATCAAAAGGACGATATGTTGATGATTCATTTTCCAGAATTTCAGATGCATTTGAAGCTAAATCAAAAACATAATCATGAGAAGATAATTTTTTATTTTGTAAAATATTTTCTATTTCTTTTAGTTTTTTTTGCATTAAAAATTATATAATCACTAAACTCATATTACCAATTGTGATTTTATCACCGGGTTGAAGTTTTACATATTTATCCACAGGAATTTTTGCACCATTTAACCAAGTTCCATTTGTACTATCTAAATCTTTTAAAAAATAGACATCTTTTATTTTTTGTATCAAAGCATGATGGCGACTTGCAAGTTTATTATCTACAACAATATTATTATCAGATTCTCGTCCAATAGTAATTTTTGCAACCAAATTAATACGTTTATTATTAAACATTAAATAAGAAGCCGGTTTTGACTCACCCATAGCATCTAAATGTTGTCCAACAGGACTACTTGTAACAATTGTTTTATCACTCATAGTTTTATTATATCCTTAAAATTTTTATTCGCAATTTATTTTTGATTTGTAAAGAATCTTAATATTGGTAAATCTTCTATTACCGCTTGTCTTAAAACTCTAGTGCATTTATGAATTTGAGATTTTGTTTCTTTATCATAAGAAGAATATTTTTGTAACATTTTCGCTGATGATTTTAAAAGATTTTTTTGAAGTTCCAAATTTGTTTTACAACCAGAAGCATCTAAAACTCCAAAAAACGCTTTTACAAAACGCATTCTCAATTCTATATCCATTTTTGAAGCCCAATCATTTATTGCTTTGTAAAAAAATTTACTTTCTGACTGGAAATCATCTTCATAAATAAAATCATTTCCTTGCATTTGCCAATTTAATGGGTCATGTTGATTTATTCCAATTGCATCACTCTTTACAATTTTATACTTTTTTGGATGCTCAAAAATCATTCCAACAATAGAACATCCTGGATAATAGGAATAAATTTTATTTTCTATTTTTTTATATTCATTTTTTTCATAGAAATATTCATGAAATCCCGGACCATCAAAATTAAAAACTGCATCTATTTTTTTCTGATAACAAGGCAAACAATTTACAGCCGTATTTATTGCAACATGAGCACCTTTTGAATGTCCTGTAAAAATAAATCGCCCTTTTAGAGATTTTATTGCTTTTTCAAAATAAATAATTGCATCTTTTTTAGAAGCAATATCATCTTTGTACGCAAGATTAAAATCTTCTTTCCAACCAATTAAACTATCATCAGTTCCACGAATTGAAATTACATTTAGTTTGCCAATAACAAAAGTCATAGCAGCAAATTGTTCTTCTTTTTCTTCACTGAGAATTGTTTTATATCCACAAATTTTTACATTTTTATATCTTTGAGTTGAAGCGGTAAGTTCAAAAACTGATGAAGTTCTATCATTTATCATTGCTCCAATAGTTTTTCGTTGTTCGTAATCTTGAGTTTGTTTAAATTTTTTTGCAAGTTCTTCCAAAGTTATCTGATTAGAGAAATCTTCTGAAACTAAATCATCAAAAATATTATAACTCATATGAGCTAATAAAATTGCATCTAATTTATTAAAAGGTGATTGTTCAAAACTTAAATCGCCTCTCCATTTTAGAAAATCACTCAAATCAGACATAAAAACTCCAAAAACTATTAAACTTTAAATCTATTTACATCATTTCCAATATCTTCAATAGATTTTTGAAGAGCATCTGAAATAGTTTTTAGTTTATTTGTAGAATCGTTTACATAATCTGTTCCACTTGTAATTTCGCCAACAGCATTTTGAATATTATTCATAGACTCTTGAAGTTTTGAAACATCTTTCATAATAAGTTGTCCACCTTTGTTCATTTCGTTTCCAGCGCCACGAACTTCAGAAGTACTATCATTCATAGCTTGTAAAGCTTCAAGAATTTGTTGAGAACCTGATTGTTGTTCTTCCATTGCAGAACGAATTTGAGAAACAAGAATACCCGTTGAAGAAATTCTATTAGAAACATTATGGAAAGATTTTTCTGATTCTGAAGATGCTTCTACTGCTTGTGCAATGCCATCTTGAATATTTGAAAGTTCATTTCTAATTTTTGTTGATTGTTCAGAAGATGTTTCTGCAAGTTTTCGAATTTCATCTGCAACAACGGAGAATCCTTTTCCAGCTTCGCCAGCATGAGCGGCCTCAATTGCTGCATTCATTGCCAAAAGATTTGTTTGTTCTGCAATACTTTGAATGATTGTGTTTGCATCAGCCATTGAAGTTGATTGTTCTGCAATTTTTTGAATTAAACTATTTACAGAATCATTCATTTCAATACCATTTTTTGTATCACTTTCAAGAGATTTAAATTCTTCTGACATTTTCATAACAGATTTATCAACTGCACCAATATTTCCAATCATTTCTTCAACTGCCGCAGATGCTTGAGTTACACTTGACGCTTGAGTTTGAATCATCTTATCTAAAGATTCAATATTTTTTGTAATTTCTTCAACCGCAGAAGCAGAATTATCTACAGTAACAACTTGCTCTTGAACTTGACCATTTACAAGACGAATATTATTTGACATTTGGTCGATTGTTGTAGTTGTATTAGCAATTTCTCTTGTAAGAACTCCGCCAGCTTCTTCCAAATTAGTTTCTGAAGATTTTATTGTTGTCATAATTGAACGGAATTTTGATAAAAATTTATTTACAGAAGCAATAAGTAATCCAATTTCATCTTGAGTTTTGATTTTTAATTGAACAGTAAGATCTGCATCACCTTCAGAAAGACTATCGATAATTTTATTAACGCTTTTTACTTTTCCTAAAATTCCATTTATGCAAACAAAAAGAATAACGATAATTAAAATCATCATTACAACAGACCAAATTGCCATTGATTTACGAGAACTTAAAACAGACGCTTGAACTTCCTTATCTGCAATAGACATACACAAAGACCAATCAGTATTTTGTATAGGAACAACAGTATAATGATAAAGTTCAGTTTTATTTAAAGCATCAAAATTTGCCGATGTTCGAGAAACAACTGCCTTGTAAAGTTCAGATTGAGAGTCTAAATTTGTAAGAAATTTTGAACTATCTGGATGAGAAATAATTCGACCAGTTTTATCAACTAAAAAGAAATATCCTGTTTCTCCAACTTGAAATTCTGTAAGTTTATTTGAAAGAGTTTGGAATCCAAGCATTCCAATATAAAAACCAAAAGTTTTTCCTGCTTCATTTTTAGCAGCTCTTCCAATTGGAATTACATATTGCCCAGAAGTTTTTGAAAGAATCATTTCTCCAACAAAAAAATCTTTATTTTGCAACATAAGAGCTTTGTAATAATCTCTATCTTTTAAAGCTCCTTTTCCACCAACAAGACCTGTATCGCGATAAGAAGTTCCATCACTTGTACAATAGAACATATAATCATAATCTTCATTTCGTAAATCAGTTCTAGTTTTGAGCCAAGAAATAACTTTTTCATCATCTCCTGTTTTATTAATTTCTGCACCAGAATAAACTTTCAAATCATTTTTATAAATTTCTATCCAATTTGTTATTTCATCAGCTCTGCCACCTACAATATTTTCTGCCATAGCATACACTGTTCTTGTAAACTGAGTTTGTATTGTTTTTGAAACAGAAAAAGCCATTGCAAAACATAAAGCGACAATAACGACACACATTATAGAACCAAATCGAACACTAATTTTATCCTTAAATTTAACAGAATTTTCTTTCATCAGCGAACTCCTATTTTACGTAAACAATATGTTATTTATTATATAACGTTTTAACTGATTTGTAAAAATAAATATATTAATTCTTGAAAGATTATACTTTTTACATTATTATAATCATTACAAAATTATAAAGGAAACAAATTTTAAAATGTCAGAAGAAATTAAAAATTATAGTGCTATTTTATCAAATGCTGGAATTCGACCTTCAGTTCAACGAGTAGCAATTTATTCATATTTATGTGAAAATCCAATCCATCCTGATATAGAAAAAATTTATTCAGATTTAGCACCAATTTACGCAACACTTTCAAAAACGACAGTTTATAATACGTTAAAACTTTTTGAAGAAAAAAATATAGTTCAATCTGTAAAAATTGAAGATGATAAACTTCGTTTTGATGCAAATATCACTCAACATATACATTTTAAATGTAAAAATTGCGGAAATATTTTTGATATTCCTCAAGAACAAAATTCACATCCAAAAATTCCAGAAAACTATAAAATTAAAAAAATTCAAACTTATATTTGGGGATTTTGTCCAAACTGTAAAGAAAAATAAAAAACTTTTTTAGGTGGCAGATTTTATTCAAACCACCTAGAAAAAACTTACTAAAAAAAACTTATTTTGCATCAGATTCTTTTAAAAGTGTTGCAATATCAGAATGTTTCCAACGAACAGCAATATCATAAGGTGTGTCGCCAGCGATATTTTTTACATTTTTATCCAATCCATAAGAAATCAAAGTTTTTACAACATCATAAGTACTTGATTTTGCTGCATAATGAAGAATTGTATTTCCTTGAACATCTGTCATTTTTCCAGCATATTTTACAATATTTAAAAGCATTGTTTTATTTCTATTTTTTAGAGCAATTGAAACTCCATTTGTTCCTTTTTTATCTATCATTTGGAAAGGATTTGCACCTTTTTCAAGAAGAACTAATGCCATTTTTGTATTATTTTTTTCAATTGCATAATTTAATGCAGTATAACCATCAGAATTTCTTGTATCAATTGGATACCCAAGTTCTATTAAATAATTTAAAAGTTTATCATTTGAAGATGATTCTTTTACAACAATATGAATTGGAGTATTTCCATCACTATCTGTAATATTTGTATTCTCACCAAGAACTTCTTTTATAATTTCATTATCAAGTTTTAAAACAATTGAAAATGGAGTATTTCCGTTTTTATCACGAGAAAGTGGATTTCCTCCAGCATTGCGAATAAGTTTTATTATTTCTTTATTTTGCATTTGTGCTGCAACGTGATAAGAATTTCTTCCATTTATATCTTGCATATTAGGATTTGCTCCATTTTCTAGTAAAAGTTTTACACTAGCAAGATTTCTATCACGGATTGCATTCATAAGAATTGTAACGCCTTCTGTATCGCAAGAATTTGTATCTGCACCAAGTAAAATCAATTGTTTAGAAATATCATATTTTCCAGAACTTACAGATTCCGCCAAAGGTGATTTTCCTGATAAATTTTGAGAATTTATATTTATTCCCAAAGAAACTAATTTTGAAATTGATTTATCTGCATCCCATCTTACAGCGGCATGAATTGCTGTTGAACCAAGATTATCTCTTGCTTGAACTACTCCTCCACCATTTACTATAACTTGTATAATTTCTGGTGAATTTGATTTTGCAGCATTAAATAAAGGTGTTTCTCCATTTGCATTTTTAGCTTGAATATCTGCACCTTTTGTAAGAAGAGAATTGATTGCATCCGCATATTTCCATTCTGCTGCATAATGTAAAACTGAATTTCCACTACCATCAGTTGCTTTTATTGTTTTTGAAGTTATAAGCCAATCTTGCACAGAAGGATTTCTTAGAGCAACTCGTAAAGGAGAATCACTTTGTTTATTTGAAGCAAAAATATCAGCATCTTTAACAAGAATAAGTTCGCCAATTTCTTTCATATTATTTTTTGCTGCAATATATAAAGCAGAATCGCCATCCATATTTCTTATATCAACATCAGAAGTGAGTCCAATAACATACATAATTTTAGCAATTGGAGCAGAATTCAAAAGAGCAATATGCAAAGGTGTATTTCCATCTGAATCTTGCGATGTTGCATTTTTTGAATTGATAACTGCTTCAAACAATTCACTAGAACCGGCAAAAGCCATACTTAAAGGAGATTTTCCATAAGTATCTTTTGTGTGAATGTCTGCACCTGCATTTGTAAGAAGTTTTACAGTTTTTAAATCATCTGATTGCACGGCAATTAGAAGAGGAGTTACACCATATTTGTTACGAGCGTTTACATCAGCACCGTTATTTATAAGTATAGAAAGTTCATCAATATTAACTTTCATCATTGTTGCAATATGTAAAACAGAATCACCATACATATCTTTTTGAGTTAAATCTGCTTTGTAAGAAATAAGAAGTACATAAAGTTCGCGAACTTTTTCTTTTGGCATAATCATCATAATTGGAGTTTTTCCAAGATTGTCTGTAGCATTTACGTTTGCACCCGCCGCTAACAAAAGTTTTGCAATTTCTGTTCTTCCATAACGAATTGCTTCATGCAAAGGAGTTGCTCCTGTACTATCTTGAACTTGAGTTGAAGCATCATTTTCTAAAAGAAATTTTGTAATTGCAATATGATTATTTATGATTGAAAAATGTAAAGGCGTTTGTCCGTCTGTAAAACGCATACTGTAATTTCTTGAAGAAACTGCTTCTTGAAAATAAGAAAAATCTGTATCAACTTCTTCAGCTCCTCCTAAAATTAAAGTCGCTGCAATTTGAACAGAAATTTCATCATCACAATTTTTAAAAGCTAAATCTAAAGGAGTATTTCCATCATTATCAGAAATTGAAATTGGAAGAGATTTTTCTATACAAGATTGAATACCTTTTAAATTTTTTGAATTTACAAAATAATGAACGATTGATTGACCATTATCATCTAAAAGTTCACCAGATTTTTCATTAATAAATATATCATAATAAGAAGAATCTGTTTCTAAGCCTAAATCTAACGCAGTGATTCCGTTTGCATCGCGAGAAAAAAGACTTTTGCAATTCATTTCAACAATTGCTTTTGCCGCATCAAAACTATTATTTTTTATAGCAAGATGAAGAGCAGTATCACTTTCGTAGTTTTTGAGTTCTGTATCAGCACCTTTTATGATAAAAAAAGTACACAAATCTGCATCATTTATTTGTGCTGCAAGATGTAAAACTGTATTTCCTTTTTCATCTACAGCATTTATATCACTTGGCATCATAAATTGATTTTTTGCTTCATCAATTTTATTTTCTTTTATCATTTCATGTGGTGTAAGTGTTTTTGTAGATTTACAAGCAAAAAAAGTTAAACAAACTAAACACAAAAAAAACATCTTTTTATTCATAATTTCTCCCAAAAAAATCAAAATTCTGATTATTTCAAAAATTTTTGATTGATTTCCCATAAAAAAATCAGTTTTATAATTTTTTAATCGGAGAAATATGTTGCTTTGTTTAGATAAAGTTTTAAAATCACATAAAGAATTTAATTTTTCTCTGATTTTAGAAGTTCTAAAGCTTTTTTGAATGCACTTTCGTCTTTTCTTAATTCTTTAGAACCTCTTGTAATTTTACAGAGTGACATATTATATTGTTTTGCAATTTCTCTTTGAGTTACGCCTTCATCAATTTTTTTGACTAAAATCCAGCGACTAGCAAATTCTTTTAATTCTGTTTTGGTAAAAAGGCAGTTGAAAAAATCATATAAAAATTCATCATCATCAATTTTATTTATGAGATGACATAATTCTTTGATATTTTCTTCTGCCAATTCACTAGACAGACCATTGCTTTTGTTGTCTTTATTTTCGTTCATAGTATAAAATTTTATATTTATTTTAATAAATTTTCTACAACTTTTGCGGCTTCGTTTATTTCTGGCATTGCAATACTTTCTACGTCACCAGCATCTACTGCACGACTAGTTGATTCTTCCATAGGAAGACGAGCGAGCACTGGAAGATTGAAATTCTTTGCAATTTCATCAATATTTGATTTTCCAAAAACTGTAATTTGTTTTCCACAATCTGGGCATTTTACATAACTCATATTTTCTACAATTCCAAGAATTGGAATATTCATCATATTTGCCATATTTACCGCTTTTTCAACAATCACACGAACTAATTGCTGTGGTGAAGAAACTACAATAATTCCATCAATTGGAAGTGATTGAAAAACTGTGAGTGGAACATCGCCAGTTCCAGGAGGCATATCAACAAACATAAAATCAACATCTTTCCAAACAACATCAGTCCAAAATTGTTTTACCGCTCCAGAAATAACTGGTCCACGCCAAATTACAGGGTCATTTTCATTTTGCAAAAGAAAATTCATCGACATAAGTTGAATTCCAGAATCTGTAACAACTGGTTTTAATGCATCTTCATTTTCTACCGCTTCTGCTCTTACATCACCAACGCCAAAACTTTCTGGAATTGAAGGACCTGTAATATCTGCATCCAAAATAGCAGTACGAAAACCATCTTTATTTACTTTACTTGCTAAAAGTGATGTTACTAAAGATTTTCCAACGCCACCTTTGCCACTAACAATTCCAATAACTTTTTTTACACTGCTTCCTGCTCTTAAATTTGCGTGTAAATCTCTTTTTTCACAAGATTGTCCACAAGAATTACAATCGTGATTACATTCTGACATATTTGCTCCCATAATCATAAAAAATGTATTTTTTTTAAATATAATAAACTTTTTCAGGATTTCCAATAAAATTCTACAAACAAGTCTTTATTCTAAAAAAGCACTGTATTTTTATACAAAAAAAATGTATAGTTATGCAAATATATTTGAAAATAGTTTATAGGAGAATGCAATGACAGCAAAAATGATTGCAATGATGATTGCCTTTATTTTATATCTTGGTCTTATGATTGTAGTAGGACTAAGAACTGCAAAAGGTAACGACACAGCATCTGACTTTTTTTTAGGTGGAAGAAAACTTGGGCCTTGGGTAACCGCTCTTTCTGCAGAAGCTTCGGACTCTTCAGCTTGGCTTTTAATGGGACTTCCAGGTTTATGTTATCTTGGTGGATTTAAAGAAACATTTTGGACAGCTTTGGGGCTTATTGTAGGAACTTATCTTGCTTGGATATTTATTGCAAAAAATTTAAGAAAATGTTCTATTGCTTTTGATGATTCAATTACAATTCCAGAATTTCTTACAAATCGTTTTCAAGATAAAACACATATTCTTACTATAGTTTCTGTATTTTTTATAGTTTTATTTTTTACAATTTACACAGCATCAGGATTCGTTGCTTGTGCAAAATTATTTAATTCAGTTTTTGGTTTAAGATGGGAAATTGGTCTTTTCATCGGGTTTGCAATCATACTTTCGTATACAATTCTTGGTGGCTATAAA
Source organism: uncultured Treponema sp. (assembly GCA_964410365.1). GTDB lineage: Bacteria > Spirochaetota > Spirochaetia > Treponematales > Treponemataceae > Treponema_D. The sequence continues at coordinate 80,794 of CAYPGB010000002.1, read as the reverse complement.
GCAGTTTGTACAACAGATTTTATTCAAGGAACATTAATTTTTATTGCTTTTGTTGTTTCTGCACTTGTGATTGTAATTTCTCTTGGTGGACCAACAAATGCCATCGAACAAGTAAATAATTTTACAAATAGAGCGGTTTCTGGTGAATTTGGAAAAGGCATTATGGAAAATTTTGCAGCAAATAAGTCTTATTCTCCAATGAAAGCAATTTCGGCTTTTTCTTGGTGTTTAGGATATTTTGGAATGCCTCATATTATTGTTAGATTTATGGGAATTCGTTCAAATAAAGAAATAAAAACCGCTCGCCGTGTTGGAATGTTATGGATGATAATTTCTTATATTGGAACTTTCCTTATTGGAACTTTAGGAACTGCTTATCTTTTAAATCATGGAATTCTTTTGGGTGCAAAATCTTCAGAAGTTGCAATCGAAGGTGTAAAAGTTTTAGGAATTGGTACTCAAGAAGCAGTTTTTAGTGAAACGATGAAATTAATGTTCCCAGCATTTATTGCAGGATTATTTTTATGTGCAATTCTCGCAGCGTCAATGTCTACAGCAGACTCTCAACTTCTTTCAGCATCATCAGCAATTGGACAAGATATTTTCAAAGGTCTTATAAAAAAAGATGCTTCTGATAAAACTGTTCTTTTTGTAAGTCGTTTAAGTGTAGTTTTAATTGCAATTGTAGGATTACTTCTTTCACTAAACCCAGAATCTTCTATTTTTGGATTAGTTTCATTTGCTTGGTCAGGATTTGGAGGAACTTTTGGACCTTTAATTCTTTTAGCACTTTATTGGAAACGAACAACTGTTCAAGGAGCAATTGCTGGTTTGATTTCTGGAGGAATTGTAGATGTAGTTTGGCATTATCTTCATGGTGGAATTTTTGATATTTACGAAATTCTTCCAGCATTTTTAGTTTGTCTTGTAGTTACAGTTGTTGTTTCTCTTTGCACAAAACAAAATGAAGAAGTTGCAAAAAAATTTGATATTTATAAATCTATGAAAGATTAATTGTAAGATTAATTTTTCTTTCAACCCTAGTTTTTATTTTTGAAGAAATGATGATTTTTCAAAGAAAGAAATTAGGGTTTTTATTTTAACTTTTTATAAAGTAAATTCTTTTTCGCTAGAATAACCAATTTCATTATAAATTCCATTTACAATGAAAGTATAATTTCCATTTTTCCAAGAATCTTCAACAAAAATATAAATATCAGATAAAGCACCTTCTGTATAAATTTTAGAAATATCTTTTTCGGTTAAAATTTTACAAGAAATCTCATCAATTCCCATATAATAACAATGCACATTCCAATTTGAAAGTTGCTTATCAGATTCTATATGAATAAAATCACCTTTTGTAATAGGTTCATCAAACGTAAATTTTACAGTTGTTTCGTAAGGATTTGTCGCAGAACCACCACTTTCAGAAATCCAAATTGCACATAAATCAATTGATGAAATTTGGTCATTTACAATTTGTTCACTTGAAATCTCTATTTTTTCTTCATCTTCATATTTTAAAGAATTTATTTCCCAACCACAAAATTTGTAACCATCTTTTGTAAATGTATTTTTTGGCAATTTATATTCTCCACCAAAAACAACTTCCATTGAAGAAATATCGCCATTTCCGCCGTTTGAAATAAAATTAAGTTGATATTTTTTTCTATCATAATAAATTTCTGCAATTGCACTTTCATCTGGCAAAATTTCTACGTTTTTAATTTTTTTCATAGTAAAACCAGGATAATTTTTTTCTAAAACATTAGTTTGTTCTCCTGTTGTTCCAGATTCAATGAATGTTTCAAACAATTCATAATCATCAATTGTAGAAGTTTTATCGCTAGAAAGTTTTTGTTTATAATGATGAACACTGTATTTTGTATCAGGACTCGCTATCCAATCTGCCACATAAAATGAATACGAATCATAAGAAACTGTAAAATTTGAAACATAACCTAAATCATTATATTGAATTTTTGTTAAATCATCAGATTTTTCACTTTCTGCACTACAAATATTCCATCCATTTGCAAAATAACCTTGTTTTCCAAGTTTTTTACATAATTCAGAATCAATTTCTGGCGGAGAAAAAGTTTCTCCAATCTCATACGAAAAACTAACGCATTTTGAATCTTTTTCATCAGAAGCATAAAAATAATAAGTTGTATAAATATCAGATTTTAAGTCATCAAAACCTTTAAAAAAAGTAAAATTATCGCAACCAAAAATAAAAAACACAAACAGAAGTAGAATAAAATAAAAAATCTTTTTCATAATCTAACTCCTAAATCTATATATGGACTTACGCAACCAAAAGTGGATTTTTGTACAAAAAATTGATTACAATCTGCTCCAATTTCAAAAGAAAAATGTTTTAAAGGTATAAAAACAAAGGAAATTCCAGCCTGAACGCCTAATTCTCCGTAAATTTTTCCTGAATTTAACGCAGAACGCGATGTTTCTTTTTTATATTCAACAATTTCTGTTACTAAAATTGCTGACGGACCAAATTTTAATGCAAAATATAATTTATCTGTAAAAAGTCGTTTTTGAACAACAAAATTAAAATCTGCAAAAATAATTGGAAATTTTGCGTTGATGTATTCATTTGTTTTATAAGTTTCTGAAAATTGACCTGCAAGTTCAAAACCAAATTTCCATTGTTTTGTTTTAAAAGGTAAAACGCAAAATCTAAAATCCATAATTCTAACAAACGGAAGATTAAAATATGTTTGCCAAAAAAACGAATCATGATAACTTTTTGAACTTTCACTATAATCTTTCAAAGCAGAAAAATCGCCATCAAAAGGTTCAAATAAAAATCTTCCTCCAAAAATTAAACTTATATCTTTTGCAGGCTTTGATTTTTTGACTGCCAGAATTTGTTTTTCTTCCTCAAGTTTTAATTTTTCTTCTGCTAAACGTTTCTCTTCTTCAAGTCTTAATTTTTCTTCTGCTAGACGTTTTTCCTCTTCAAGTTTTAATTTCTCTTCCGCTAAACGTTTTTCTTCTTCAAGTTTTCGCTTTTCTTCTGCTAAACGCTTTTCTTCCTCAAGTTTTAATTTTTCTTCTGCTAGACGCTTTTCTTCTTCAAGTTTTAATTTTTCTTCTGCTAGACGTTTTTCTTCTTCAAGTTTTCGCTTTTCTTCTGCTAGACGCTTTTCTTCTTCAAGTTTTAATTTTTCTTCTGCCAGACGTTTTTCCTCTTCAAAATCTTTTTCTTTTTCAATTTTGATAATTTCTGACTCGCTATAAAGTCCACCTGGATTTGTAATTTTTAATTTCCAATTTCCTTCTTTTACTTTTGGAAAAATTGCATTTGTTGCAACAAAATTATTTTCTGAATTGATTTTTATTTCAAGATTTCCTGAAATTTCTTCATTTGTTTTTGAATTTATTAAACTTACTTTTGAATCATTTTCCAAATTTTCTATATTTATAGCAATTTTGATATTTTCATCTTTTAAATCTGGAGTGATGATTTTTTTTGTTTCAATGATTTTTGGAGTTTGAGCTTTTAAAATTGTAAATTTTTGCCAGGATGAAACATCTGCTTCTCGTCCCAAAAAATCGTATGCAAAAACTCTATATTTATAATTTCCTGAAGACAGCGAAACTTCAACAAAATTTAAATCCGTTTCCAATTTTTTATAAAAATTTTCATCTTCAGATTTGATTTCAACTTCATAATAAAAAACATTTTCATCATTTTGCCAAGAAAGTTTTTGAACAAATTGATGTTCTTGTGCATTTAAAAATAGAGAAACAAAACTAAAAAATATAAAAAGAATTCCAAGTCGCAATTTATTCACCATAAATTCGCCCCGGATTATTTGTTTTTACTTTTTGTGGAAGATTAAATTGAATTTTGAATTTTCCAACGCTTGTTATTCCAGATTGTTCTTCAAATCCATCTTTTGCGTGAGAAAATGCCGTTACATTCCATTCAAAATTTCCAACATCAAGATTTGAAAGTTTTTTAAATTTTATAGAATTATTTTTTATATTTTTTTCTGTATAAATTTGGCGAATTGTTCCATCATCATTTCGCTGATACAACGTAAAAGTATAATCTGTTGCACCTAAAACTTCTTCCCAAGAAAAAACTATATTTCTATTTTTTCTTAAATATGATGAATCGATTAAAAAATCATTTTTTGGAGAAGTTAAAACAGGTTTTTGCAATTTAGAAACGGATTTTACAACAAAAGTATTATATTTTTCTGCATTTAGAGAAAATCCTTCTTTTGAACTTGCAAGAATTGTCCATTCATAAGTTCCGCTCGAAAGTCTTTCCAATTTTATTTGATTTTTTACATTTTCTATTCTCTGAATTTCTTTTGAATTTCCAGATGATAAAACTTTTTTCAATATAAAAGTTGTTTTTGTAGGAATATCTTTTCCAGATTTCCATTCCAACAAAATAGGATTTTTTAAAGCGTTTAACCCTTCGATATTTGTAAAATTTTGTGGAGAAATTAATTTTACTGGTTCTGGAGTACGAATTTCAAATTTTGTAGAAGTAATTTTTCCTTGACGCAGAGGATTTTCATCAGTTTGTTCTGTAAATGCTTGAACAAAAACTTCAAATTTTGAATTTTCTAAATTTACAAAAGATGGAATTACAAAATCTTGAACAGAATTCGAAGAAACTATTTTTTCATAAATTATCGAATTATCTTTGGAATTTAAAATTTTTACTTTATAAAAATCTGCATCATGAACAGATGTCCAATTTATTTTCAAAATTGAATTTTTTGGAAGAACAAAATTTTCATTTTCAGATGGAAAAGTAATTTTTGGAGACCCCAGTTCATCTAAAACATTAAAAATTCTTGCATTTGTAAAAATCTCTTTATTTTCATCTTCACTAAAGATTCCAACTCGCCAATAATATTTTCCTTTTTCCAAAGAAAAATCTTTGATTGAAGTTTGATTTGTCGTATTTTGCAAAATAATATTTTTAAAATCTAAATCGGTTGAAATTTGAAAAATTGATTTTAAATCAGAATTTTTGTATTCATCAGAAAGTTTCCACATAAAATTGGTAGAAGTGATTTTTGTTTTTTCTACAGAAAAATTATTTGGCGGATAAACTAATCTATTTGTTTCTGGAACATATTTTATTACAGAAAATTCTCGTATTTCTGATTGATTTCTTCCTTCTTCTGACGAATTTTGTCTAACTTTCCAAAAATATTTTCCAATCGGCAGAATTTTAGAAAAATCTTGATAAATTCTATTTTCTTTTACTTGAGATTCATAAACTATATTTTCAAATTTTTCATCTTTTGAAATGATAAAATCATAATCTGCAAGTTTTTCATCACTTTTCCAAATAAAACTTACATTAAAATCTGTATTTTTATAATTTAAAATTGCGTTTTGAGTTGGAATTGTTAAACTTGGCGGATTTATAATTTCATTTTTTACAACTGAAAAAGTTTTTACTTCTGAAGATTCTGCAAAACCAGTATCATTTATAGAATAAAAAGGCGTAATTCTCCAAAAATAAGTTCCTTCAGAAAGTGAATTATACGAAATATTTTCCACAGAAATTTCATCACAAATAATTGGAGAAGAAAAATCTGCGGTTGAAGAAATTTCTAATTTATATTTCGTTGCAAAATCGTTTCCTTCCCAACTAAAAGAAATTTTTGGTAAGTCTTTTCTAAAACTAAAATTTGTTCCGTTTTTTGGAGAAATAGTTTGAATTGGAATGATTTTTTCTACTCGAATTTTTCCTTCAATTTTTTCAGATTCATTGATTTCTGATTTTTTTTCATCATTTTTATTTTGATTTTCTGAATCTTCAAGATATGCTCGCCAATACAAAGTTCCATTTTCAACAGGAAGAGTGAAAGAATTTATATCTTCAACGGTGTATGTATTTTCGATTTTGGAAAAATCTTTTTTTTGTGAAGTTTGAATAATTACAGATTTTTCGCTAACTTCTTGAGATTTATTCCATTCTAGTTGGATTGGAACTGTTTTATTTTCTTCAAAATTCAATATTTTTAAATTATTTGGAATTGAAGTTACATTAAAAATTCCTTTTGAAATTTCTCCATTTTTTTCAATTTTTGCAGTTTCTCCAACTAAAAGTTTTGTTTCTGCACCATTATTATCTTTTATAGTTGCATTTCCTTCTTGAATATTAAAACTTGTAACACCTGTTTCTGTTTTTGTATTAGCAGACATTTTACTTCCACTAGAAAGATTTATCACAGAACCATTTGCAATTTGAACAGAAACTGACGATTTTTCAGATTCATTCATTGATGATGTATCAATATCAATATTTCCATCTTCAATATTTAAATGAACGCCTCCATCTTCTGAATAAAAAACTTGAAGCATTGTATTTTCACCAATTTCAATTACAGAATTATTTTTAAAAGTAATTATTGCTTCAGATTGAGTTGAAGTTCTTAATGAATCTTCATTATAAAGTGGAGCATTATTTTGTAAACGTTCCCAAACTACTCTATCAGAAAATTTTCGCTGAGCAATACGCTGTTTAAAAACTATTGTTGCAATAGCATCTTTATCATTTCTTGTCGTATACGAATTTAAATCTTTCCAAAAAAAATGAATACAAAAAATAAAAACAGAAAGACAAAGAATAACTATAAAAACATCAATTAGTCGTAATTTTAGTTTTATTTTCTTCTTCATCAAGATTTACTCCACTAAAATCTGGAATAGGAATTCCCAATAGATTTCTAACTTCGTCAAGAGTTTTTGGACCTTTTGGACCGACACAATTTATACAATCAAAATCAACAGAAAAATCTGGTTCTGCCATTTTGAAAAATTTTTCTATATCGAATTTTGGCATATTTACTATACCATAAAAATGTTGTTTTCCCTTTCCTTTTACTTCAAAAGAAACTGGAATTTTTTCTACAATAATTTCGTTTTCTTCATTTTCTGGTAAAATTTGATAGTTATTTTCTTCACAACGAATAAAATCATTTTTTAAAAGATTATATGTATCTTCGGTGATAAGTCCATCAGTTCCACAAGGCTTATTTGACGCTTCTGTTCTACTTGCAAGATTTACAGCATCTCCAATGGAAGTAAATTCCATTTTTTCATAAGAACCCATAAAACCAACTGTTGCACGCCCCGAATTCAAACCACAACCAATTTTGATATGAGGTTTATATTGTGCATTTTCTTCAGATTTATGCGTTTCTGTAAAAATTTTTGCATCTTTATTATATTTCATCAGTGCATAACGCATTCCAATAACAGTTTTTACAGCACTGAGAGCATCTTGTTTTTTATGATTTTCGTGTTCAGCTTGAAGTTCTAATTTTTTTGGGTCAGAATCTGGAAGTTGTTCAAAATCAAGATTATCATTCCGTAAAACGCCCCAACAAGCCATAATTGCATCACCTTCAAATTTATCAACATTTCCACCTGTAATTGTGATGCAATTTACCATTCTTCCCATATAATCATTTAAAAAACCAATAATTTCTCCAGCAGATTTTTCTCCAAACCGTTTAGAAAAATCATCAGAAATTGCAGTAAATCCACGAATATCACTAAAAAAGATTGTAATATCTTTTAAATGTGCATCAAAATCAATTTCTTTTCTAATTACCGCTTTTGTAACTGCTTTATTTGTAAGATGAGAAAAAGTTTCCAAAATTTGACGTTCATTTTTTGTACTTCCAATCAAAACACCAATTTCATCTTTTCGTTTTGTTTGTAAATCATCAAATAAATCTGTATCAAAATTTCCTTGATTAATTTGATTTGTAACATTTGTTAACGATTTTAAAGGATTACTTAAAGATTTTGAGAAAAACCAAATTATCATAATTGATAAACTTAGAATTGCAAAAGTAAGATAAATATTTCTTCTTGTAGTTGTGTTTACGGCTTCTAAAACAATTTGAGTTTGTACAACAGTTAAAACTCCTACGCTTGAATTTTCAATCAATTTATAAGCACCAATATATTCAGTTTCGGTTTCATCTGTAAAATAAATCTGTTCACTATTTTGATTACTTGTACTCATTTGCAAAAACAAAGGATTTTCGCTAAAATTTTGTGCAGAAAGCATTAATTCTACATCTGGATGAACTAAAACTATTCCTTCGGAATTTACTAAAAAAGATTGATTTACATTTCCTGATGAAAAAGTTTCTGCTAACGCTTCTGCCGAATAAAAAATCACAACTTCTTCAAAACCAAAATATGATGAAAGTGGAGAAAAAATTGCAAGCAAAGGAAAATTAAAAATTAATGCAGCATTTCCGATTATAAAATTGCCATTTTTTGCCATTTCTAAATAATCTTCTTCAGATTTTAAATAATCAAAAAACTGATTTTCTTCAATTTCGTGAGAAATTATAAAAGTTTTATTAGAAAAAAGTTCTTCTGTTTTTGGAAGATAAATTGCGGCAATTTCTTTATTTCTTTCAAAAAATGAATTTGTATCTTTTTGAATTTGTAAATCATCTTTATTTGAGTCGTCTAGTAAATCTAAAAACATTTCTACATTTGAAATGACAGAATCTAAACGGGCATTTGTGTCAGAAGCCGCTCGATTATTTATAGTCATATTATTTTCTTCCGCGTTTATACGTGCATCTGCAGAAACAAAATATGAAACCATATAAGTAAGACCTGTTAAAGAAGTAATTAAAATTAAAGAAATGATTGCAATAAGTTTTACGCCTATAGAAAATTTTGTTTTTGTAAGAACTGTTTCTGGTTCTTTTTCTTTTGATTTTTTTAAATGTTTTTTTGTATGATTTTTTACTTTTGATTTTACAGTTTTTTGTTCGGTAAAATCGTCCATAAAAGGAACTTCCCAATCAAAAATTACATTTTCTATTTCTTCAGGTTCTTCAAGATTTTTTTGTTCATAAATTGCATTTTTTTCTTTTTGGAGTAAATTTGCTTTTGCAAGTTTGATATTTTTGATTCGATTTCGTTTTTGTTCAATTTGTAATTGTTGTCGTTTTTCTTGAATTCTTTTTAATCTTTTTATTTTATCAAGAAATTGTAAATGCTCTGTCGTTTCAAAAGGAAGAACTTCCTCCAAATTTTCAAGAGATTCTGAAGTTTGAGTAATTTTGTGTTTTTCAAATGCACCGTAATCAAAAAAATCATTTTCCACAATATATATTATATCGGCAGAAAAAACTCCATTCAACATATATAAAAAATACATAAAATTAATTAGTTTTTTTTCTTGACACTTTTGATAATATGTTGCATTTTATCGATTAGACAGAAAAAAACGACCCTAGCCTTAAGCGAATTGCTAAGTTTTTGGAAGTGCTTTTTGTTCTGCGTATGCGGAACTTATCATTTTTTTAGATTGAGGTTACTTGAATGAAAGCAAGTCAGGTTACCATTGATCATGTATCCAAAAGATTTGGCGACTTTGTTGCTTTGGATGACATCAACTTTACAATTCAGCCAGGAGAATTTTTCTCTTTGCTTGGACCTTCTGGTTGTGGAAAGACAACTCTTTTAAGAATTATTGCAGGTTTTGAATATCCTGATGATGGTGTGGTTCTTTTTGATGATAAAAACATCATTCCACTTCCTCCAAATAAAAGACATTCTAATACAGTTTTTCAAACTTATGCTCTTTTTCCACATCTTTCAGTTTATGATAATATCGCTTTTCCTTTAAAATTAAAGAAATTGCCAAAAAGCGAAATTGACAAAAAGGTAAAACAATATGTTCATCTTGTTCAACTTGATCAACATATGTACAAAAAACCAAATCAACTTTCTGGTGGACAAAAACAAAGAGTTGCAATAGCTCGTGCTTTAATCAACGAACCAAAAGTTTTATTATTGGATGAACCTCTTTCTGCTTTGGATGCAAAACTTCGTGCAAATCTTCTTTTAGATTTAGATGCTCTTCACGATAAAATTGGAATTACTTTTATTTATGTAACTCACGACCAAAGTGAAGCTCTAGCCGTTTCTGATAGAATTGCCGTTATGAATAGCGGACATGTTCTCCAAGTTGGAACGCCTTTTGAAATTTATGAAAATCCAGCAACTCAGTTTGTTGCTCAGTTTATTGGCGAAACAAATCTTTTTGAATCTACAGTTGTAAATTGTTCTCCTTACGAAGGAAAAAATGGAACAGAATATAATGTAACTTTAAATACACCAGCTTTGGGCATTCAAACTCCTCTTCCTGGCGACACTCAAGCAACAAAAGAAGCGGATAAAAATATCATGGTTACAGATTTTGAACCAACTGCACCTGGACAAAAAGTTGCATTTACAATTCGACCAGAAAAAATTCGCATTACAACAGATATTCCAAACGTAAATGGACGTTTAGATATAAATGTATTTAAAGGCGTTGTAGAAGAACCTGTTTATACAGGATTTCAATCAAAATTTTATGTAAAACTTGAAAATGGAACAATTGTAAAAGTTTTCAAGCAGCATACAAATTATCTTGATGATGGTCCAGAAATTGCTTGGAAAGATACAGTTTATATTTCTTGGTCAGCAAATGATGGCTATATTGTTGAAGACATTAACAAATAGTTTTTTGATTTTTATAGGACTTTATTAATGAAATTAAAAAATAAAATAAAAAAAACAAATCCTGGTCCTTTTTACGCTTGGCCAATGGGTTTGTGGTTTACAATTTTCTTTATAATTCCACTTGTAATCATCGTTTGCTATTCATTTATGAAAAGAGATGTTCATGGTGGAGTAATTAGTGAATTTACTTTAAAAGCTTATCAACAAGTGTTTAGTGCAAGTTATGGAAAAATCTTTTTAAGAACACTTTGGATTACAACACTTTCTACCGCAATTACAATTATCATCGCACTTCCTTGCGGATATGCAATGGCAAGAAGTAAACATCAAAATATATTTTTAATTTTGGTGATTATTCCTTTTCTCACAAACAGTCTTATCAGAATTTTTGCTTGGATGACAATTCTTGGTGATAACGGAATTATTAACAACATTGGAAAATTATTTTTTACACTTTTTCATAAAATGGGTTTTGGAAATCCAGAAGATATTTATAAACCTGCAAAATTTATGTATACACAAGGTGCAGTTGTTCTTGTAAGCGTTTATATGTATCTTCCTTATGCAATTCTTCCAATTTTTACTTCTGTTGATAGATTTGATTTTAGTCTTTTAGAAGCCGCTCGCGATTTAGGAGCAAATAAACCAACTTCTATGTTTAAAGTTCTTCTTCCTGGAATAAAAAGTGGAATTGTTTCTGCATTAATTTTTACTTTTATACCAATTTTTGGAACTTATACAGTACCGCAATTAGTTGGTGGAAAAGACAGTTACATGCTTGGAAATATTATTGTTGATCAAGTTCAAAAAGTTAGAAACTGGCCTTTGGCATCAGCTTTCTCTATGATAATAACTCTTATAAGTATGTTAGCAATTTTGTGGATGCTTACTTCTAACAAAAAAGAAGCAAGTCTTAAAAAATCTTCAAATAAAGAAGATACAGATGTTCCTTCTTTATCAGAAAGTCTTAACAAAGTAGAAATTGGGAAATAAAAATGGGAATTTCAAAAGCATTAAAAAATCCATATAAACTTTTTGCTACAAAAAGAAAAAATAGCGAAAATGCAAGACACGCAAAACGTCAATGGAAAAAACACAATAAACATTTTAGTTTTTCAAATCTTGTTCTTTATCTTACAATTTTATTTTTATTTGTTCCTCTTTTTGTTGTAATATTTTTTTCATTTAATGAATCAAAAGATACAAATTTTACAAGATTTTCTTTTATTTGGTATGAAAAATTAATTTTTGACTCAGAACCACTTTGGCAAGCACTTTTAAACACTGTGATTGTAGCTCTTTCTTCCTCACTAGTTGCAACAATTTTGGGTTCAGCTGCAGCAATTGGAATAAATTGGTACAAATTTAAAGGCAGAAATTACATTCAATCAATTGGATTTTTACCAATGGTTTTGCCAGAAGTAATTATGGGCGTTTCAATGTTGATTTTCTTTAGTTGGATAAAAATTCCACTTGGACTTTTTACAATATTCATCGCTCATACAACATTCTGTTTGCCGTTTGTTTATCTTATGGTTAGTGCGAGAGTTGATGAATTTGATTATTCCATCATAGAAGCAAGTCATGACTTAGGTGCAACAGAAATTCAAACACTCTTTAAAGTTATAATTCCTGCAATTTTTCCTGGAATTATGAGTGGATTTATGATGAGTGTAACAATGTCTATGGAAGATTACGTCATTACATCATTAGTAAGCGGACCTGGAAGTACAACTTTACCTTTATACGTTTATTCAATGATTCGTTTTGGCGTAAGCCCAGTAATAAATGCACTTTCTTTTGTTTTAATCTTAATTATCGTATTTTTGACAATTATCTTACGAAAAAGTTTAAAATCTTTTGCTGCATCTAGATAATTTGTTTTACAGAAAAAATGCCCCTTGTGGTTTTTTTATACTTTTCTTTGGAGGACTTTGATGAAAAAAAGTTCCAAAAATATTTTATTTGTAGTTTGCGTATTATCTACAATCTTGGGTCTTGCTTCTTGTTCAAAAGATGATGGCAAGACATTGTATCTTTACAACTGGACTTATTACACGCCAGAAGATGTAATTTCTCAATTTGAAAAAGATTTTGGCGTTACAGTAAAAGTTGATAATTATGCTTCCAACGAAGAAATGTATTCAAAATTAAGAGCTGGTGCAAAAGGATATGATATAGTTTTTCCATCTCAAGATTATGCATCAATAATGATTGAAGAAGGTTTAGTTAGAGAACTTGATCATTCAAAAATTCCAAATAAAAAATATATAAATCCTGCAATTTTAGAAAAAACAACTTACGACCCTCAAATGAAATATGCCGCTCCATATTATTTAGGTGCTGCCGGAATTAGTGTAAATAAAACAAAAGTTACTTGGGATTATGAAAAATCTTGGAATTTGTTTGCCGATGAACGACTTTCAGGTCATGCAACAATGATGGATGATATGCGTGAAGTTTTTGGAGATGCACTTGTTCAACTTGGATATGATGTAAATTCTGTTAATGATGCTGAATTAGATAAAGCAACTGTTTTGATAAATGAAAAATGGAAACCAAATCTCGTAAAATTTGATGCAGAAGGTTTTGGAAAGTCTTTTGCAAGTGGTGATTTTTGGGTTTGCCAAGGTTATGCAGAAGTTGTTTTTGGAGAAGTTCCTGAAGAAAAATGGGCAGAAACAATCGACTTTTTTATTCCAAAAGAAGGCGGTCCTTGCTATTTAGACAGTATGATGATTTTAAAAGATTCAAAACATTATGATTTAGCAAATGAATTCATAAATTACATTTATAAACCAGAAAATTATGCAAAATTTTTAGATTATTTCTGTTTTCCAAATTATGTAATTCCAGAAGCAACTCAACATATGCAAACAACTCCACATTATGATGCTTCCCAAATGGATCCTTGCGTGTTAAAACTTGATATTGGTGAAGATTTGGATAAATATAACGAGCGTTGGCAAACAATTAGATTTGGAGATTAAAATCTGCGTTTTAGAAAGATTGCTTTTTTTCAAGGCAATCTTTTTTTTATTTTAAAAAAATTCTGCAAAGTTTGACTATTTTTATTATTTTAAATATAGTGAGAGTATAAAAAAAGTATTAATAATTATGTTTTGCGATTATAAACAAATCTTAGATAATTTACCTTCTTCAGTTTTTATAGCAGAAATCATAAAAGATTCTAATAATATCGCTATAGATTTTAAAATCTGCTACAAAAATAAATTTATGAATTCAATTTCGCCTAATTTTTTTAATGTTGGTGAAAAATATTCCGATTTCAAAGATAAATTACCTTCTCAAATGCCTTGGGAAAACCTTTTACTTCAATCGGCAACAACTCAAAAAATAAAAAATCATACTTTTTATTCAACAGATACAGAAACTTGGTACAAATTTAGCGTAAATTGTTTAGATGCAAATCTTGTCATTTGTTCTTTTACAGATATAACTTCTGAAATGAGTTATACAATGCATTTAAAAGAATCTTTTACAAAAGACACATTAACAGGACTTTCTTGTAAAGAATGTTTTTTTGATGATTTAACTATCATTTATGAAAATTCTAAAATTGGAAATAAATTTTTTGCAGTTTGCATTCTTTCTTTAGATGATATGAAAGATATTTATAAATCGCAAGAACAATACGAAAGTGATAAATTTATTTCTAAAGCGAGTGATGTTTTAAAATATTTTGAAAGAGATTCAATTAAAATTTATCGTTTTAATGATGAAGAATTTGCAATTTTAATTACAGATTTTGACTCTATCGATTCAATTTTTACAATTACAGACACAATTTTTGAAGCTTTTCAAATGAATGAAATTCATATTTCTGCAGGAGTTTCAGTTTTTCCTTATCACACAAAACAAAAAGATGAACTTTTAGCATTTGCAAATATGGCTCTTCAACAATCAAAAGAAAACGGAAAAAATCAAATAAATTATTTTGAAATAAATATGCAACGAAGATTTATTCAAAGATTAACTCTTCAAACAAAAATGACAACAGCAATTGCAGAAAATAATTTTAGACAATTTTATCAACCTCAATTTGATATAAAAACTGGTAAATTACGAGGATTTGAAGCGTTAATTCGTTGGCATGATAAAGATTTAGGAGATATTGCTCCTTCAAATTTCATTCCTCTTGCAGAAGAAACAAATCTCATTATTCCAATTGGACAATGGGTTATGAAAACTGCAATAGAAACTCTTAAAATTTGGCAAAAAAAATATAATTTTTCTGGAATTATTTCAATCAATGTTTCTCCAATTCAACTAAAACAAGAAACTTTCCTTTACGAACTAGAACAACTTATAATCGAAAATGAAATAAATCCTAGTTTTATAGAAATTGAAGTTACAGAAGGAGTTTTTATCGACAATATTGATGAAACTATTGAAAAACTAAAAAAAGCAAAATCTATGGGATTAAGAATTTCTCTAGACGATTTTGGAACTGGATATTCATCTTTAAGTTATTTACAATCACTTCCTTTAAATACTTTAAAAATTGATAAATCTTTTATAAATGACATCTGTTCTGACGATGGAATTCAAGCAAACATCACAAGTTCAATCATCAATATGGTTTCAAAAATGGGGCTTGAAACAATTGCAGAAGGCGTAGAAAATGAAAATCAATTAAAACTTTTAAATAAATTTAATTGTAACGTTGTTCAAGGTTTTTATCGTGGAAAACCAATGCCTTTTGAACGTTGTAATGATTTTTTATCTGGAGATAACACAGCAATCTTAAAAAATTAAACTTATGAAAAAAAACAAATTACTTTTTTATACTTTTATTTTTTTTATCTTTTCCACACAGATTTTTTGCCAAAATTTAGAAAAATCTTACAAATTGCAATTTAAACATCACAAAGGTGATAGCACAAGTCATATTTCTACAGTTGAAGAAGAAGCATATCTAAATGGAAAATTAAACAATCACACACAATTTATAAATCGAACAACAACAACTGTAAAAAATGTTTTAAAAAATCACGATGCAGAACTTTTTACACATTATATGACAACACAAAATACACTTTCTTCAAGAACAGGAAATCATCTTTCTTGGGGCGAAGAAGATTCTGTTTCTATAAAACGAAAATCAACCGGACAATTATACGATTCAAATAACAATTCACTTCCAACCGTAAGAGGAATTCCATCATTTCCGGAATACGAAGTAAAAATTGGGGAATCTTGGAAAGCTCAAGGACTTGAAATTCATGATTTTAGACAACTTTTTAATATGGAAGAACCTGTACAAATCCCTTTTGAAGCAAATTACACACTTTCTGGAATTCAAAATATTGATGGAAAAGAAATTCTCATAATCAACGTAAAATATGAACTTTATCAAGATGCACGTTCAGAAAATCTTTATAAAAATTCATATTATCTTGGAACTGAAGGAATTTCTGAACAAACAATTTATTGGGACAATCAACGTGGAGATTTATCATCTTATTCTGAAGAATTCATCATAAAATTTTATGATATTTTTGGAAATAATTTTGTTTATCACGGAATAGCAAACGGAGAAGTTACAGAATATAAATCTTTAAATGATGATGATTATGTAAAAAAAATTCAGAATACGGTAGAAGAACTTTCTCTTGATAATGTTTCTGTAAAAAAAGGAGAAAAAGGATTAACTATCAGTCTTGAAAACATTCAATTTGAACCCGACTCAAATATCCTTCTTCCATCAGAAAAAGTGAAATTGCAAAAAATTGGTGAAATTCTTAAAAATTTTTCAAATGATATTTTAATAACTGGACATTGTGCAGAACGAGGAAGTGTAAACGCACGTCAAAAACTTTCAGAAGAAAGAGCAGAAAGCGTTGCAACTTATTTAGAAGAATTAGGCATTCGAGATGAATTTCACATTTTTACAGAAGGAAAAGGTTCTACACAACCAATTGCTTCAAATTCTACAGAACAAGGAAGAATTAAAAATCGTCGAGTAGAAATTACTTTGATGGATTAACAATTTATCTTTTTAATTGCTAAAAATGCATTTTTTCACTACAGTATTCTTATGATTGGAATTGTTGATTATAACGCAGGAAATATTACAAGCGTTGGTCGTGCTTTAAAAAATCTTGGAATAGAATACATTCTTTCTAAAAATCCTAGTGAATTAGAAAATTGTGATAAAATTATTTTTCCAGGTGTTGGTGATGCCGCTTACGCAATGAATCAATTAAAAAAAACAGGTTTTGATGAATTTTTAATCAATTGGAATAATAATAAAAAACCGATTTTGGGAATTTGTCTTGGTTCACAAATTATTTTTGATTGGACAGAAGAAGGAAATACAAATTGTTTAGGTTTGATAAAAGGAAAAATCAAAAATTTTTACACTTTAGATAAAAATTTAAAAGAAAAAGTTCCTCAAATTGGTTGGAATAATCTTACTTTTGAAAATGGGGTCTGTCCCCTCTTAAAAAATATTCCAGAAAACACTGATTTTTATTTTGTTCATTCTTACGTTATTTGTCCAGATGATTTTTTTGTTGTAAAAGCAACAACAGATTATGGAGTAAAAGTTCCAGCAATAATTCAACAAGAAAATCTTTTTGCATGCCAATTTCATCCAGAAAAATCTGGCGAATTTGGTCTTAAAATTTTAAAAAATTTTTGTGAACTTTAATATCAAGATGGAAGAATTATGATAAAAAAACGAATTATTGTTTGTTTAGATGTAAAAGATGGTCGTACTACAAAAGGTGTAAAATTTCAAAATAATATTGATATTGGTGATCCGGTTGAAATGGCAGCAGAATATTATCGGCAAGGAGTTGATGAACTTGTTTTTTATGATATTATTGCTTCTGCTCGCGGACGAGGTCCCATTTTGGATTTAATTTCAAAAGTTGCATCCCAAGTTTTTATTCCATTTTGCGTTGGCGGAGGAATCGGTACGATTGATGATATTCGCTCTACAATTTTAGCTGGAGCCGAAAAAGTTTCTCTAAACAGTCAAGCGGTAAAAAATCCAAATTTGATTACCGAAGGTGCAAGAATTTTTGGAAATCAATGTATTGTTCTTGGAATGGATGTAAAAAAAGATTCTTCAAAACCAAGTGGTTATGGAACAACAATTAACGGAGGACGCGTTGATACTGGTTTAGATGCACTTGAATGGGCAAAAAAAGCAGTTAGTCTTGGTGCAGGAGAAATCGTTTTAAATTCTATGGACGCTGATGGCACAAAACAAGGTTACGATGTTGAACTTACAAAAATGATTGCAGAAAATGTTCCAGTTCCAGTTATTGCTTCTGGTGGAGGTGGAACTGTTCAACATTTAAAAGATGTTCTTACAAATGGAAAAGCGGATGCTGCGTTAATTGCAACAATGGTTCATTCAAAAAAATATACAGTTGATGGAATAAAATCAGAATTAAATAAAATGAATGTTCCAGTAAGATTATAATTTTATAAAGACAAATCAACAAAATCCCCTATTCTTTATAAAAAATTTCTCAATTAAAATATCTCAAAGATAATTAAAAAAGTTTCAATTTTGTGCCTTTTTTATATAAGGTAAAATTTCAAAAATGTGTACAAAACTTATATTCTACGAGGTAAAAAAAATGATGAAATTTTTCAAAAAATCTTTATTTGCAATTTTTGCGATTGCATTTTTATTTTCAAGTTGTATTCCATCACCTCCAGATGATTCTTCTCAAAAACCAGTCGAAACACCAAAAGATGATACTTCCAACAAAGAAGATTCTTCCGAAAAAGATGAAAATTCTAACAAAAATGAAAATTCTTGGCTTAAAGTTCCTTCAATTTTAGAAACCTACAAAAATGATTTTGATTATATTGGAATTGCCGCTGAATATGGAAATTTTGGTCTTTCTCAAATTGGTTCAAATAAATACACGGCAACTTACAAAAAAGGAAATTGGGGAACTCCTACAGAACTTTATTATTCAGAAATTCAAAATGGAATAAAAAGACACGCAAATTCTATCACTTTGGGAAATGAATTAAAACCTCAATTTTTATTTGGTTGGTGGAATTCTGGTGATAGTAAAAATCAAACGATGATAGATTTTAAAGCATCAAATGGAAAAACTATAAAAGTTCCATCATCACTAAAAAATGAAAATTTAATTTATGCAACGCTAAATGTAGCAAAATCTATGGGTGTAAAAATGCGGGGACACGTTCTTGTTTGGCATTCACAAACTCCAGATGATTTTTTTGCAGAAAACTATTTTGCAGAATATAATTCCTCCCAAATTAAAAATTTAGTTTCTAAAGAAGAAATGACCGCTCGACAAGAATGGTACATCAAAACAGTTTTAGAATGTGTTTCAAATTGGGAAAATGCAAACGGTTATGGAAAAGGAAATCATATCATTTGGGCTTGGGATGTTGTAAACGAAGCAACAGCCGATGATGCAGGAAAAATTTACACAGGAGAAAATCAAAACTGGTTACGCGGTTCAACTTCCAAAACAAAAGATAAATCTCCAGATGTTGGCGGTTCTCGTTGGTATCAAATTTATGGTGATGAAGAATTTATTGTAAATGCATTCCGCTTTGCAAATGCTTACGCTCCATCAGATGTAAAATTATGCTACAACGACTACAATGAATATATGAATTACAGTGGTGGTTATAAAACAGATGCAATCAGCCACTTAATAGAATGTATTCAAAATGGAGAAGAAAAAACTGTAAATAATAAATCTGTAAAACCAAGAATTGATGCAATGGGAATGCAATCTCATTTGGGAACTGAATGGCCTAGTGTAGAAGGATATGAAACCGCACTAAAAAAATTCCTTGAAAAAGTTGATGTTCATGTTTCTGAGTTAGATTTTAGTGCAAAATCACAAAAAGAAGCGGCAAACTCATATTCAGAATATTTTAAAATGTTTCAAAAATATGGAAATAAAAGTTCTTCTCAACATAAAATTAAAAATATCACAATTTGGGGAATAAATAATGAAAATTCTTGGATAAATCCTTCTTCCGCTGGCAAAAGTAAAACTTATCCTCTTTTATTTAATCTTGTTGATAATGTAAAAAATTCAACAAAAACAGTTATTTATGATACCGGAACAGAAAATCTTCCTCTTTATGATGAAGGAGATTCTTACACCGCAAATGAATCATTTTGGGCTGTAATAAATGCTTACAAAAAATAATTAAAAAACTTTATATCTTGCTCGGCTAGTTTCTGTTTCAAAAACATCAACACAATAAAGAAAAGGATTAGATTTATCATTTTTGAAAGACAAATCTAGTCCTTCTTTTTTTAATTCATCTAAAATTCCATCATAAATAAAAATAGCAATTCGTTCAGCACTTGGATTTTGTTCAAAAATTTCAAAATCATTAAGATTTGTATGATCTAATTTTTTACAAACATTTCGTAATGCATTCTTTAATTTTGAAAAATCAATCAACATTCCGCCTTCATTTAATCTATCACCTTGAACATGAGCAAAAACTTTATAATTGTGTCCATGAAGATTTTCACATTTGCCATTATAATCACGTAAAAAATGTGCCGCAGCAAAATCGGCTTCAACTCTAACTTCAAACATAAAAAATATTATACCGATTTATAAAAAATCTTGCTATTTATTAATTCATATTTCAACGTTATAATAAATCTATGACTAAAATACTTTCTCAACTTTTGCCGTCTTTTACGCATACAATCGTTTCGGCAGATATGAACAAAATTGATGATTTTTCTGAAATTAATAAAATTCCTATAACAAATTTAGTTTTTGACTCTCGCGAAGTAAAAAAAGATTCTCTCTTCTTTGCTTTGCCAGGAATTCACGCAAATGGAAATAAATATATTGCAGAAGCAATTTTAAAAGGTGCGAATGCAATTATTTTTCAAGATGAATTAACAAAAGATGAACAAATTGATATTGCAAAAGCAATTATAAAACGAAGTTTAGATAACGCATTTGGAGAAGAAAATCAAAAATTTGCTCCAGTTTTAATTAATGTTCCAGATTCTCGTTTTGCAATGGCTCCAATTTCATCTTGTTTTTATGATAATCCTTCAGAACGTTTAATTGTGATTGGTGTTACAGGAACAGAAGGAAAATCTTCAACTGTAAGTTTTATTTGGCAACTTTTAAGAGAATGTGGTCAAAAAGCAGGATTTATTTCAACTGTAGAATATTCTTTTGGTTCAGAAGCGATTGCAAATCCGCAACACCAAACAACGCCTGAAGCACCAATTATTCAACATCATCTTAATGAAATGCTTTTAAATGGTTGTAAATTTGCGGTTATAGAAACTTCATCTCACGGATTATCAACAAAACTTAATCGTTGTGGAAATATTGCGTTTGATTGTGGAATTTTTATGAATGTTACACTTGAACATTTGGAATTTCATAAAACTTTTGAAAATTATAAAAATGATAAAGAAAATCTTTTTAGAGCGTTAGATAAATTTTCTCATACAAAAAATATTGCTGGCGAAAAAATCTCAATTTCACCTTTTGGAATTGTAAATCTTGAAGATTCTTCTGCAAAAGATTTTTGTGATTGTACAAAATCTCAAGTTTTTGGTTTTACATCATACGGTCTTGCAGGAAAAGGTGCAGTTAATTCAGAAAAAATTGAATTACCAGAAATTCCTTCCAAAATAAAAAAATATTACATTGCTTCACAAATTTTTTCTGATGATTCTTCTTTAAAATTCAAAATGGAATCCAACACAAAAGATTTTGAAACTGAAATTTCATCAAAATTGCCAGGAAGTTTTAATGCTTACAATATTATGGCATCAATTATTGCAGTTTCAAATTTAACAAATATTCCAATGGAAAAAGTTGCTTCTTTTGTACAAAATTTAACTTCCATAAAAGGACGAATGACAGAAATAAAAGAAGGTCAATCTTTTGAAGTTATAGTTGATTATGCTCATACGCCTTCAAGTTTTGAAATTATTTTTCCACCAATCAAAAAACGTTGTAAAGGAAAAATTTTTGCAGTTTTTGGAAGTGGCGGAGAACGAGATTTAACAAAAAGACCTTTGCAAGGACAAATTGCAGCAAAATATTGTGATGTGATTGTTTTAGCAGATGAAGATCCGCGTGGAGAAAATCCTGAGGAACTTTTAAAAATGATTGCCGTCGGTTCAGAAAAAGAAGGAAAAATTCTTGGAAAAGATTTATTCATTATTCCAGATAGACCTTCTGCCATAAGAAAAGTTTTTAGTTTGGCAAAAGAAAATGATGTCGTTTTACTTTTAGGAAAAGCACATGAAAATAGCATCATTTATAAAGATAAAATTATGCCTTATGACGAAATTTCTGAAGCAAAAAAAGCTTTGCAAGAAATTTTAAGAAATAAATAGAAAGAGGAAATAAAATGAATATTGCAGTTATTTACGGTGGACGTTCTGGAGAGCACGAAATTAGTTTGATGTCAGCTTCTTCAATTATAAGAGGAATTTCTAAAAAAAATAATGTCATTCTAATTGGAATTGCAAAAGATGGAAAATGGTATTTACAAAACGAAAGTGAATTTTTACGAATTTTGGAAGATGAATCAGCAATTTTAACAATCAAAGAAGATGATAAAAATTTAGTTAATATTATTCCTGGTGGAAAAAAAGATTTTTGTGTTGTAAACGGAAAATCATTAAACATTGATATTGTTTTTCCTGCTCTTCACGGAACTTACGGAGAAGATGGAACTATTCAAGGTCTTTTTGAAATGGCAGATATTCCTTATGTTGGTTGTTCTCATCTTGCAAGTGCAATCACAATGGATAAAGAAAAAACAAAAATGATTTGGCAATCTGTGGGACTTCCAGTTGTTCCTTATGTTTGTATGAAACGTTTTATAATGTTAGATTCTGTTCTTTATGATGATTTTATAGAAGCTACAGAAAAAGAATTAAATTATCCAATGTTTGTAAAACCTTGTTGTGCAGGTTCATCAAACGGAGCAAGTAAAGCAAATAATAGAAAAGAATTAAATTTTGCTCTTATGGAAGCATTTTTATGGGATGATAAAGTTTTAATTGAAAAATCTATAAATGCTCGCGAAATTGAATGTTCTGTAACAGGAAATTCGGTTACATTTGCTTCAGAAAATGATGAAGAACAAGTTGTTGCTTACATTCCTGGAGAAATTGCTCCAAATCACACTTTTTATGATTTTGATGCAAAATACAACGACCCAGAAGGTGCAAATTTATTAATTCCAGCAGATTTAAGCGAAAATGATTTAGAAAAAATTAGAAAAACCGCTTGTGCAGCCTACAAAGTTTTAGACGCAACTGGACTTTCTAGAGTTGATTTCTTTATTGATAAAGATTCTAAAAAAATCTATTTAAATGAAATAAACACAATGCCAGGATTTACACCAATTTCAATGTTTTCAAAAATGTGCAACGAAGCCGGCTTAGATTTTAATAATC
The DNA here is from genome assembly GCA_964410365.1 of uncultured Treponema sp. Lineage (GTDB taxonomy): Bacteria > Spirochaetota > Spirochaetia > Treponematales > Treponemataceae > Treponema_D. The sequence continues at coordinate 57,789 of CAYPGB010000002.1, read as the reverse complement.
TTATAGAACTTTTACTTGAAGAAGGTTTATCGCGTTATCAAGCAAAAAAGAAATTAAATACTAGCCGTTAAAAACTAGTCAAATTGAAACATTGACAGTAAAAAATCAGTGTGTTAAAATTATCTATTAAAAATTTTACTAAAAGGATTTTTCAAAATGAAAAAAAATGCTTTTTATACAATTGGTACACTTATCATTCTTTTGATTTGTGCTTTTGTATTCGTACTACTACCTGTTTTTTCAGGCAATTCTGTTGATCCAAGTAACACTCCTGTTTTTGGTAAATACAACAAAAAAGAAATTAAATATGAACAAGATTCAGATTTTTTAGATTTTGTTCAACAATATGGTCAAATGTTCCAACAATATGGACAACAATTAGATTCTCAATCAACTTATTATATTTTTAATTACGCATTTGACTCAACTGTAATGAAATATGCATATAACGATTTTGTAGAAAAATCTCATTATGTTGTTCCAGAAGCAGCTGTAAAACGTGGAATGGTTCCTTATTTCTATGATGAAAATGGAAAATATTCAGACAAAATATATAGACAAACTCCTGATTCAGAAAAAATCAAATTAAAAAAACAAATTACTTCGGCACTTACAACTCAACGTTATTATGATGATAATTTTGGTTCTCAAACAGAAATGTTTGGTGGTCAATCTTTATATGGTTTGAAAGAATCTGATGCAGAACTAGATTTTCTTGCTTCTTTTGGAAAAAATAAACGCGGTTTCCACATGGCAGTTTTTTCTTTAAGTGATTATCCAGAAGAAGAAAAAATCAATTATGCAAAACAAAATGCTGCAAAATTTAATTCTTATGATTTATCAATAATTACAGTAGAAGATAGTGCAACAGCTCAAAAAGTTGCAAAAAGAATTGCAAATAATGAAATTACTTTTGAAGAAGCAATTACAGAATATTCTGAGAAAAATTTCTCTAACACAGAAGGAAAACTTAACAATAAATTCCAATATCAAATTGAAAATATTTTAGTTACAAAAGATGATTTAGCAAAACTCACAGATTTGAAAGTTGGAAGCATTTCTGAACCAATTGAAACTTCTACAGGATTTTCAATTTTCAAAGCTGATAGTGCTAAAGTTGAACCAGATTTTACATCTTCTGATTTAATTTCTACAGTTTCAAATTATATGAATACTTACGAAGCAACTCTTATAGAAGATTATTTTACAGCAAAAGCAACAGATTTTACATCAGAAGTATTAAATTCAAATTTTGATACAGCTTGTGCAAAAATGAATGTTACAAATATCGATATTGCACCATTCCCATTAAATTACGGAAGTCAAACAATCACAACTTCTGTAGATACATCTTTAGAAGGTCTTTCAGGTGCTGATACAAATGAAATTTTCTTAAAAACTGCATTCTCTCTCAAAATGAATGAAATATCTTCTCCAATCGTAATGAACGGAAGTATTATAGTTTTACAATATTCAACAGAAGAAAAATCAGAAGAAGATTCTTCTATATCAGAAATTGAAAATTATGATTCAAGTTCTTCTCATCAATTTATTATGAATAGCCCTAAATTAGAAAATAATTTTGCACAAGTTTATTTTTCTAACTTTATGAACTAAAAATTGGAAAGTAATATTCAACAGCCCTGCCTTGTAGAAACACAGCAGGGCTTTTCTATTTCTTACAAAAATAAATTTCTCTATTCAAAATACAATCCTCAAAAAAATATTTTACAAACTATTGAAAATTTACAAATTCTTCCTGGAACAATTATTCTTTGCTATTCGCCAGTTCTTTCGTATGGATTAAAAGAACTTTCTCAGAAACTTCCAGAAAATTGTATTATGTTAGGATGTGAACTTGAAGATTCTTTGTTGAATTTTATAAATTCAAATATTGAAAATTATAAAAATATTCCAAATTTTACATTTTTAACAAAAGATGAAATTTATAATCTACCACCTTTATTAACAAAAAACTCTTATAAATTAAAAAGTGGTTTTATTTTACCAAAAACCAGCAATTTTCGACGAATTTTAAAAGTAGATTTTTCAAATGGTGTTCAGTTTCACAAACAAACTTATGATGAACTTTACAATGCAACTGTAAACGCATTGATGACTTTTTGGTCAAATAGAATAACTTTAACAAAATTCGGACGACTTTATTCTAAAAACTTTTTCAAGAATCTCAAAATTCTAAAATATACAACACCAATAGAAAGTTATTTTTCCAAAATCGAAAAACCAATTATTGTTTGCGGAGCGGGAGAAAGTCTTGATTTTGGAATACAAGATTTTATCAAAAACAGAGAAAAATATTTTATTTTATGTGTTGATACAGCATTGCAACCTCTTTTGAAGCAAAATATTATTCCTGATGGAGTTTTTATAGAAGAAGCTCAAAATATTATTTTAAAAGCCTTTATTGGAACAAAAAAATATAATTTTCAAATTTTTGCAGGACTTTCTTCACAAAATGCACTTTTTCACAATTTTGATAAAAAAAACATATCTTTTTTTACAACAGAATATGCACCTGTAAATTTTATAAAAGAATTAAAACAGAAAAAACTTTTACCTTTTACAAATAAACCATTTGGTTCTGTAGGATTGACTACAATTTTCTACGCACTAAAATTTAGAAAATCAGAAAATATTCCAATTTATTTTTATGGATTAGATTTTTCTTATTCAGCAGGAAGAACGCATGCAAAAGGAACTTTAGCAGAAACTTCAAAATCAATTTCAAAAAACAAAATTAATTCATCAAATGTTTTTAATTCTTGTTGGAATGAAAATGCAGAAAAAATCATACTTAGTAATAAAAAAATTATATATACAACGAAAATTCTTAAGAACTATGCAAATATGTTTAACGGAATATTTGTTAATGAAAAAAATCTTTATAATTCTAGTAATTTTGGATTAAATTTAAACTTTGAAAATAAAAAACCTCAAAATAATTTTTACTTTAATTCAGATTTTAAAATTAAAAAAGATGAATTTTCAGATTTCTATATAAAAAAACTAGATGATTTTTTTAACAATGAAATTTATGAACTAAAAAAACTAAAATCACTTTTAATTGGAGAACTAAGTTCTGACAATTTAGAAAAAAATATCATTTCACTTGCACAAGACAAAGAATATCTTTATTTACACTTTCCAGATGGATATGATTTTCAATATAATCAAAGTTTTTTAAACAGAATAAGAACAGAAATAGATTGTTTTTTGAAGATTCTATTACAAAAAAATATTGATTAATAAAAAAAATCTTTCTTAAATTGTCGGGTCAACCTGTCTGCCGTCTGCCTGTCGGACAGACAGGACAGGCAAGAGTCCGACAATATCATTTTTATTCTTCTTTTTCTTTTAAAACAGCCAAGAATGCACTTTGTGGCAATTCTATATCACCAATCATTTTCATTCGTTTTTTTCCTTCTTTCTGTTTTTCCAAGAGTTTTCGCTTTCGTGTAATATCGCCACCGTAACATTTTGCCAAAACATCTTTACGAACAGGATTTACGGTTTCTCTTGCAATAATTTGACTTCCAATTGCACCTTGAATAGCAACTTTAAACTGCTGACGACTAATTTCGCCTTTTAAACGTTCACAAACCTTTTTTGCACGAGTAACAGCATTTTGCTTAAAAGTAAGAAGTGATAAAGCATCAACCATTTTTCCGTTTAACAAAATATCAACTTTTACTAAATCTGTTGGACGATAACCAATAACTTCATAATCAAAAGAAGCATAACCACGACTATAACTTTTTAATTTATCATAAAAATCAAAAAGAACTTCTGAAAGTGGCATTTCGTAACTAAGTTCAACGCGTTTTGTGTCTAAATATTGCATATTTGTTTGAATTCCTCGTTTTTCTGTACACAAAGACATAATTGAACCTAAATATTCGCTTGGAGTAATGATTGACGCTTTGATGTAAGGTTCTTCAGCATCTAAAATTCTTCCTTGTGGATATTCTGATGGATTATCAATATAAGTTTCTTCTCCACTTGTAAGATGAAGTTTGTAGCGAACAGAAGGAGCGGTAAAAATAACTGCTTGGTCGTAGTCGCGTTCTAGTCGTTCTTGAATAATTTCGAGATGAAGAAGTCCTAAAAATCCACAACGAAAACCATTTCCCAATGCTAAAGAATTATCTTTTTCATAAATTAAAGAAGCATCATTAAGTTTAAGTTTTTCCATACTGTCTTTTAATTCTTCATAATCATTTGAATCCATTGGATAAATTGATGAATAAACAACAGATTTTACTTCTTTAAAACCTGGAAGAGGATTTTCTACAGGATTTTCAACTGCTGTAATTGTATCACCAACTTTTACATCACTTACAGTTTTTAATCCAGAAATAATATAACCGACATCGCCAGCTTCCAAAATACCAGTTTCTTCATAATTAATTTTAAAAACACCACATTGTTCAACTTTATATTCTGTGTTTGTAGACATCATTTTTATTTGGTCACCAGTTCTAAAAGTACCTTCCATAATTCTTACATGAACAATAACGCCTCTGTAAGCATCATAATGGCAATCAAAAATTAATGCGGCAGGTTTTCCATTTGGATTTCCACTAGGAGCAGGAAATTCATTTACAATAGCTTCTAATAAATCATCAATTCCTTCTCCAGTTTTTGCAGAAACACACAACGCTTTTGATGAGTCTAATCCCAATTCAGAATCTATTTGTTTTTTACAAGATTCTACATCCGCGGAAGCCAAATCTATTTTATTAATTACAGGAACAATTGTTAAATCATGCTCCAAAGCCATATACATATTAGAAACAGTTTGACTTTCTACGCCTTGGGTTGCATCAATTAACAAAAGAGCACCTTCACACGAAGCAATTGCTCTTGAAACTTCGTAAGAAAAATCTACGTGACCCGGAGTATCTACAAAATTTAATTCATAATCATTTCCATCTTTTGCATGATAAGGGATTGTAACCGCTTGACTTTTGATAGTAATTCCGCGTTCTCGTTCAATATCCATATTATCAAGAATTTGATTCATCATTTTCCTATCATCAATAATTTTTGCTTTTTGAATTAAGCGGTCTGATAAAGTTGATTTTCCATGATCAATGTGAGCAACAATACAAAAATTTCGTTTAAATTTCATTTCAGTCATAAAACAGAACCTCTACTTTTAAAAATAATATGGACTATCATAATAAGTCGAAAGAATCATTGTAACATCAAGAAAGCCTTTTTTCTTGCGTTGAGCATAAATTTGTGCAAAAACAATAGAATTTTCATCATTAAAAATTACATCATGCACTTTTATTTTATCATTTTTTGAAAAATTTAATTCATCTGCGGTTGTTCCTTTTATTACATCTGTAACGATATATTCTTTATGGCTAAAACTAGAAGAATTCATCAGTTCCAAACCAAATAAAGGAATAAATGAACCAGAAATTAAATCTGTCTTAAAAAATTCTACAGAAGGTGATTCTGGTCTTTTCTCCAAATAAATTGATTTTGTAATTTCTTCAGAACCATCTTTTAAATAAGTAATTTTTACAATCGTTTCAGGTTGATAAGCCATAAAAACTAATTGCAAATCTTCTAAACTAGATATTTTATTATTCTCAATTTTTGTAATTACATCACCTTTTTTTAATCCCAATAAATTTGCAGAATTTCCTGGCATAACATACTGAATTTCAAGGCCGATTTTCTTATTGGAAAATCTTTTTGTATGTCCGTAAGCACCAATCCAAGAATGAATTACTTCATTTCCATTATATAAAATTGGTAAGATTTGTTTTAAATATTCTACCGGAATTGCAAAATTTAATCCTTGATATTGCAAAATTCCTGCAAAAACGATTGCTTGAACTTTCATATTTTCGTCAATTAAAGGTCCACCAGAATTTCCAGAATTTACAGCGGCATCTATTTGAAAAACATTTCCAAGTGTTAAAAGTTTTCGTTCTGTAGCAGAAACTATTCCTGAAGTTAAAGTTCCTTCCAACCCCAAAGGCGTTCCAATTACAGAAATTTTATCACCGACATTTAAATCTGAAGACGAACCTAAAGATAAAATAATTTCTGGTTTTATTTCAACCTTCAACAAAGCTAAATCTAATTTTGAATCATATCCAACAACTTTTGCAGGAATTTTTGTATCTGGGTCAGATAAAAGTTTTATGTAAAGTCTTGAATATCCTTCATATTTTGGATTTACCATAGATTCAATTACATGATGATTTGTTACAATATAACCTCTTTCATCAATAAAAAAACCAGAACCCAAAACAATATCAGCATAACCGGCACCATTTTCAATTTTTACACCACGATCAACCCAAATTGTAACAGTTGCATTCAAACAATCATTTATGTTTTTAGGATTTTTTTGATTTTTTGGAGAAAATCCTGGAATATCTTTTGCCGCTAAAGAATTGATTTTTTCTTCTTCAGATTTATCAAATTTCCAACCTGCATTTTTTAAAGAAAGATAATACGATTTTGCTTCAAAATAATCTTCTCGGGAAAGAGCTTCATCATATTGTTGTTTTACAAGTTCCAAACATTCAGAAATTATATTTTCATCATTTAATAAAATTGCTCGCCATAACGCTTTTACCGGCTGACTGATTTTTAATTCTTGAATTCTCGAAATTTCTGTATTTTTTATATCTACATCTGAATAATCTAAAGGTTTAAAAACTTCTTTTGGTTGTTTGATAGAAGTACAACTTAAAAAAACAAAATTAATTAATAAAAAGAAAATCCATTTATTTTTCATTTTTATTCCTCGATAAAATAACTTTCTGGTAATTTTTTACAAAAATAAAAAGAATCAACTTTTATTACAGAAATTCTCATTCCAGAACAATCAAAAATTTCTACACTTCCCTGTTCAATATTTTCTACTTTGGAAAGAATTTCATTTTCATATTCTTCAGAACCATTTTCTTCAATCCAATAAAAATTTGAAAGATTTCCTGCAAAAATTAAAACTTCTTTTCCGTTAGATTTCATTTTATACGGAATTCCACCTTCAAAAGAAACACTTACATTTTCAATTCCGTTTTTATCATAAAAAATAGTTTCTTCTTGTAAAATTTCGTTATCTTTTTTTGGATATTTTATATGCTGACAATCTATAATTCCATTATCATCGTAATCCCAAGAATTTATTTTCCCTTCATTTTCAAGAAATTCTTCTACATATTCAAAAAATGTATTTGCATTTCGGTCAATTGAAACTTTTGAAAGATAAATTCTAAAATCTTCTGGAAAAATTCCACCAAAAACATTTTTTACTAAATCATCATCTTGTAAATTTTGATTTTGTTCATATAAATCGAAAGTTTCTGCTGTTTCAAAATAATTATCATTATCATAATCAACATAACGAACAAAAGGAAAACCTGTTTCAAAATCACAGTAAGCATATTGAATATCATTTTGATAAAATTTTGCAAAAACTGGAGAACCAAAATTTAATGTATAAACGACTCTTGCATTTTCTCTTTCAGAACTAGGAAATTCTACGCTAGAAGCTTTTTCTAAATTATTTTGCTCTGGATAAGAAAAACTTGCAGCAACTGGAATAAAAAAATCTAAACCCAAAATTTCTAAAAAAGGTTCTTTTGCAAATTCAAAAGGATAATAAACATAATCATCATAAAGATAATTGATAGTTTGATTTTCTTTTTCTGAATAAACTTTTGAAACATAAGGATATTGTTCGTAAAAATATTCGATTGAATTATTTAAAAGCCAAATTTGTTTTGGAGTTCCAAAATCACATTTACAATAAATTTCTTTATAATCGTCGTTGTTTGAATCTAAACTAATAAAAATTGATCTTCCAGTTTGATATTTTACAACTAATTCATTTTGTAAATCATAATTGGAATCAATATAGAAAAATCCTTCAAAATTCGCAAAATATTCTACGATTTTATTCCAAGCTTCTTCTGATTTTATATTTTTCATAAAAAATTCAAAATTAATGAGAGAAATATGCCCGTTTGAAGATTGTACAAAATAATCAAACGCCTGTTCTTCTGTAAAAATGCCAACTTTTAAAGCTAATATTGCAAAAAGAGGATGATTTTGCGTTTTTTTTGCATAAATTGCTTTTACAAGACGATTTTGTTCTTCTCCTTGCGTAAAAAAAGCAGAAAGATTTTCTAATTCAAAATTTTTATTTTCATAATCTGGAAGTTTGGCAATATAAGAATCTGCAATTGTCTGAACTAAAGGATTTATTTCTATTTGAGATTGATTATTAAAAATTGTATCAATTGCAAGATACATTTCTTCAAATAAAAAGAAAATATTTGGAAAACGCACATCATTTGGATAAATTCTTCTTGCAGAATTTAGTTTTAATCGAGCTTGTTCAATAGAATCTTGAGTTCCAATTCTGTAATAATTTTTTATACGAATAAATTCTGCATCTGCCGAATAAATAAAAGGTTCTTCATTTAAATAATTTAACGAATTTGTATAATCTCCAGTATCGCAAAGTAAATCTGCAATAAAAAGTCTTGCACCGTTTTTGTTATAACCAATCCAATTATCTTTTTCAAAAGCAAGTTTTATAACAGAAAGAATTTCTGCTTTTGGTTTTTCCATTCCGCTAAAACAAGCCGCTTTTACATAAAATAAATCTGATATTGAATCATCATAAGAAATTCCCAATTCTGCTTGGCGAAATGCATTGTTCCAATCTGAATTTATTAAATAATTTTCTGCTAATTTTAAACAACGCGTAGCAGAAGTTCTATTTGCGACAGAAACATTATTTTGAGCAAAACAAAAACTGCAAAAAAACAAAATAAAACATAAACAAAATTTTTTTTTCATTTTTAACTCGTAAATTTTACAATCCAATTATTAAACCCTTTAGCACATCCTAAGATACACAAAATATTTTGATTTTTGCTTAAATCTTGAATGATTGGAATATAACTTTTTTCGTTTTCGCTAACTTTCCAATTAGAAAAAATATCTGAAACTTTTTTATATTTTCCAGACGAATCTAAAATTTTATCACCAATCTTAGAATTTCTAACACAAACAGGAAGGTTTACAAACGCATTAGTTTTTATTCCATTAATAAAAATTCTACAAAAAGAATTTTCATCTTTTTGAAAATTTATTATTCCAAAAGGAAATTCATAACTTCCTTCTTCTTTTATTATATCAAAAAAACATAAATCCGTTTCATTTTTTACATATTTTTTTACAAAAACCTTATCTTTTTTTAAAGATATTTCTAAATTATCATAATATTTTTTAAAATCTTTTTTTAATACAAGAAGATTTGTAACATCTTTTAAAAATAAATGAGAAATTCGATTTTCATCATTGCATAAATTACACATTTTTAAAAGAATTTGAATTTGTAAACTTTGAGGAAAATTTGAAATTTTTTCATATAAAATTTCAGTTCCATTTTCAGTTTGAATGATTGGAACATTTTGGATAATTTGTTTGATAAAATTGCTTTCATCAAGTTGTTTTTCTGCACCAAGAAGAACAGATTTTTCCCAACCAGGAAATTCTTCATCAAAAAAAGGAATTACTTTTAAACGTATTTTATTTCGCAAAAAATTTGTATCAGAATTTGTAGAATCTGTTCGCCAAAAAATATTCTTTTTTGTCAAATATTGTTCAATTTCGCTTCTAGAACAATTTAAAATCGGACGAATATATTTTCCGCGTTTAGAAAGAATTCCATAATTTGCAGAACTTCCTTGTAAAAATCGCATAACTAAAGTTTCTACTTGGTCATTTTGATTATGTGCAAGACAAAGATATGATAAATTTTGTTCTTTTATAAATTCATCAAATTTTTGATAACGTAAAAATCTTGCTGATTCTTCAATGCCACAATTTCTCTGTTTTGCAAGTTCAACAACTTCACCTTTTTTTAATTCTGCAACAAAACATTCAATTTTTTTATCATTTTGAGAAAGTTTTTCACAATAAGAACATACAAAATCAACATCTCCACAAGTTTCTTCATCATTTCTAATATAATGATTTACAGTTATAACTTTTAAATTGATTGAAGTATAAAGTGAAATTTGAAAAAGTGCATTTAAAAGTGAAATGGAATCTGCTCCGCCAGAAACAGCAACTCCAAGTTTAATTTTTTTATTTGTAGATTTTTCAGAAAGAATTCCCAAATTGATGAGATTTTCAAAAACTTTTTTCTCAAAACTATCTAAATTATTCATAATTTTTAATTTAAAAAAATAAAGGCTGCCTCCCAAAAAAAGACAGCCTATTTTTTATAAAACTTTTCTCTTAACCACGAGCAGGAGAAACTGTTACTAATGGAAGATTTGAATCTGTAAGAACTTCAACATCATTTCCAAGAACTAAATCTTTTACGCGAAGTGCTTCAGAAACATTAATTTTTGAAATATCAGCTTCAACTGTTTCTGGAAGAGCAGCAATTGTCGCTCTAATTTTAATTTGATTGTTTCTTTCTTTTTTGAAACCACCACGAAGAACACCAGCTGGAGTTCCTTTATAGTGAACTTTAATGTTCATAACTAATTTTTGGTCGCTAGCAGGAACAAAGAAATCTGCGTGAAGAACTCTATCAGTTCTGATGTTATATTCTGCATCTTTAATTAAAGCAAGATATTCTTTTCCATCAACAACAAGGTTTATAGAAGTTGTTGGAGTAATCGCTCTCCAAACTTTGTTGAATTCTACTTCGTTAAGTTCAAGCATTGTAGATTCACCTTTGTCATTGTACATAACTGCTGGGATACTACCTACTTCGCGAAGTTTTTTTGCAGCTGTTTTTCCAGTTGCTGTTCGAGTTTTTGCATTGATTGTCATTTTACTCATTTTCTTAAAGCTCCTTATATCTCTAAAGTCTAAAAAGTTTATCAAATTTTTAGTTTTTTTTCAATATAAAATGATGATGATAGTTCTTTTGTTTTTTAGATTTTTTACATTTATAAAATTGGATTTTTACTCACGAAATATTTTCATCATTTTTATAAACGTCACCAAGCATAAAATTATGTTCAAAAAATTGTATAAAACGTTTTAAATCTTCAAAACTTATACTGATTGAAGCAGTATTTCTCAACGGATGAATGATAACTTTTTTTCCTTCAAAATTTTCATCAAATAAAATTTTTACTTCTTTTTTTGTATCAAACATTATACAAAGTGGACTTACCGAACCTGGAGTGATATTTAAATAATTCATCAACTCGTCTGGATTACAAAAACTTAATCGCCCAAAACCAAATTTTGTTGCAATTTTTTTTAAATCTGCTCGTTGATGTAAATCCATACTAACAAGTCCATAATTTTTATTTTTATCTTTTACAAAAAGATTTTTTACTTCTATTCCATTTAAAGTAATTTGAACATTTTTTGAATCTTCTTCCGAAAAAATTGCTTTATGTTCTTGAAGATTATAAGAAATATTTAACTCATCAAGTATTTTAAAAATATCTTTTTCTTTCATTACAAAATCCAAATTTTAAAAATCATTTTTGCATAAATTTTTATTTCAAAAAAGATTTCCGTGTCGGAGCACGGGAATGACTGTGTTGGTTTTGCCAACACACGAGTTTGCTTCGCAAACGTCGCAAAAAAAAATCCCACCTACAAAAAGTAAGTGGGATTTAGCTGGGCCGACAGGATTCGAACCTGTGGAATGCAGGCACCAAAAGCCTGTGTCTTACCGCTTGACGACGGCCCAATTGATGTTTATATAATATCATTCTTCTTCAGAAGTTTCAAGATGTCCAACACTATATTCTGATAAAATTTTTTCTTGAAGCTCTGTTCTGAATTCTGGGCTAATTGGATGTGCAACATCTTTGTATTCACCATTAGCAGTTTTTCTACTTGGCATAGCAATAAACAATCCACTTTTGCCTTCAATGATTTTAACATTGTGAACAACAAAACAGTTATCAAATGTTACAGTAACATAGGCACGAAGTTTTCCTTCATCTTCCACTTTTCTAATTCTTAATTCGGTAATTTGCATTATATTACCTCCGCAAAAAAATCACTGCAAACTATACAGTCCGCACAAGTTTTTGTTTCCACGACGCAGCAAGCAAATTACTAACACATTCAGCTTGTTGTTCTAAAGAAAACACACCAAAAACTGTTGAACCTGAACCTGACATTTCAGCATAACAACAGCCGTTTTTCTTCAACTCAATAATTGCATTTCTAACAGAAACTAATTTATCAGAAATAACTGGAGTGAAGACATTTTTAAATGTCCAATTTTGCATTTCAGAATTATAAATACGCTCAAGCTCACAAAATTCAGGGCATTTTATAGCTTTTCCTTCAAAAATAACTTTATCCACCAAAGAATATGCTTCTTTTGTAGAAGAAGATTCTTCAGGAAAAATCAACACCAAATACAAATCATGTCTAGGATTTATTTTCTTTATAATTTCACCGCGACCAGAAACTAAAGCACAACCTTTACCATCTTTATCACAATGCATAAAAAAGAAAACATCACTTCCTGTTTTACTCGCAATATAATCCAATTGTTTAACAGAAAGCGTAATTCCACACACTGTTTCTAGTACTCTTATTAAAGCAGCAGCATCTGAAGAACCGCCTCCAAGACCGCCACCACTTGGAATTCCTTTTTTTAACTCTACATAAACTCCTGGCACAAAAATATCTACACATTCACAAAATGCTTCATAAGCATTTGTTAGAGTATTTTTCAAAGGCAATTTCATTGATTCACAATAAACTTCACATCCCGAATTTTCTTTTATTTTGATAAATAAATCGTCGTAAAGATTTATTGTTTGAAAAATACTTTCAATATTATGAAATCCATCACTCCGAATAGGAAGTACATTTAAATTAAAATTAATTTTTGCATAAGCTCGCGTATGAATTTCTTTTATCATCTTCATAAAAATTATATATCACAAATTTTGATTCGTAAAGAAATTTTATTTTAAACTAGTAGACATTAACAATTCTATGATTTATATTTTCTTTGTTACTTTAAATCCATTTTTAATATTTTAAGAGGTTATTTCTTATGTCTTATTCAAACTCAGATTTTGAGGATGCAAGTTTATCACTTTCTTTTTCGCTAGATGATGATTTTGACGATTTTAGCAAAGATGATTTTGATGATGATTTTGATAGCTACGATGATGAAGATGAGGCATTAGACCAATTCGACGATGAAGACGAACTTTATTATGATGATGTTTTCAAAGAAGATGATGATATTGATGAACCTTTTGATGATGTAGAAGAAGAGGATGGATATTCTCGTTATGTCCAAGATAATTCCGAAGAATTAATGGACGATGACGAGTTAAGATTTATTGACGAAGATTAGAAATCTAATTTTTTTCCTTTAAACCAAAGTTTTTCTAAATCATAAAAATTTCTAGCTGCTTCAGACATGAGATGAATAACAATTGGACCTAAATCAATTAAATTCCAATCATCTCCGTCTGGGCTTTTTTTGTTTGTAACATGAATTTCAAGTTCATTATTTTTAATATAATCTTTCACTTGTTTATAAAGACCTTGCCAATGTGTAGAACTATTTACTGTTACTAAAACAAAATAATCTGTCCAACTGTTTAAACCACTTATATCCAAAAGGACAACATCATTTCCTTTTCCATCTTCCATTAATTTAGCAATTTCTTTTGCTTTTTCTTCTGTTGTTTTCATAACTTTTCTGAAGATTTATTTTACAACATATTGACCATTAAAATCTTTTCCAAGAATGATTGTAAAGTCAACATCTGCTCTAGAATTATCTTCTTCCTCCATATTAAAATTTGGTTCTTGAATATTTGTACAGTGAATAAAATCACCTATCATTTTTGCAACTTCGGCGTTACCAAGATGATCTATAATTATAGTTTCTTCGTAATCGTTTCTGTCAGCATTAATTGCACTAAGAACATCATAACTTGCATTTTGAAATAAAATTGATGTATTTCTTGCAAGACCTTGAACTGTAGTTCCATTTTGAATTTCCAAAACGTAAACACGACTATCCAAAACATTTCCGCTTGGAGTTAGCATATTTACAACTTGACGAACATTATTACGAACATTTTCTCCATTATTTAAAGGCGTTAATAAAATTTGTCCATCAACATTTCTTAAAGAACCTGTGATTGTCTGTTTAAAAAGTGTTTCTGAATCTGCATCTGCAATTACTTGCATTAAAAGTTCAATTTCTTCACTCTTTAAATTTGTTTTAAACATTGGTTCATACTTTTTAAAATTGTTTTTATTAAAAATAATAAATTTTTTTTCGTGAATTCCAGAAATCAAAGCGGACATTACATTTTGATAACGCTCCTGAATCATATATCCACTTTCATCTTCCAAACGATAATGAAGATATGTATTGATTTTATCACCATCAAGATTGACAGAACCAGAAGGCAAAAGCCATCTTTCTCCATTTTCAGATATTATATCAATTGGTTCCGAAATAAAAATTCTCATCCCACCAAGATAATCTGTTAACATAATAAAATTATCCAAAGTGATTTCTATTGTATAATCAATTCCAAGTCCAATTAAATTTTCAATTTCTCTTTTATAATCAGAAATTCCATTTTCGTTATAAACCATATCAATTCTGTCAGTACGATTTAAAGAACGAAAAATTGCTCCTGTATAACCTGGAATATTTATCAAACCGGCTTTTTTACTTTCCAAATTGCAAATCATAACATTTGTAAATAAAGCTGAATCATCATCATCTTGAATTACAAAAAGTACTTTTATAAGTTGATTTTGCTTCATTTTTTCTTTTACAACATTTGTTTTTAATGATAAAGAAAAGATAAGCGAAGTAATCAAAATTATTACAATGATTAAAATGATAAAAATAAAACCTTTTTGTTCATCACGAATTTTTTTCATCTATTTTCCCTTTATAATATTCTAAAACTTCTTTTGTTCCAGGATAAATATCATATCCACCGTTTTGAACTTTTTTATTAATAAATTCATAACTTTCATAAAGAACTGTATAAAACATTTTTTCAAGATTCATTTCTAGCAAATTATGACGATATTCTTCTGTGGATTGCGGTCTTCCTGGTTCAATTTTATCTGCAATAAATAAAATTTTTGCTAAATCGCACATTCCAATTTTTCCTGAAGTATGAACTTCTACCGCTTGCAAAATATCTTGATTATTTATTCCAAATTTTTCTTTTAACAAAACTGATGCTGCTCTTCCATGTAAAATTTTTGGATGTTCTAATTCATACTGAATAATTGGAGTTTTATTTTGTTTTGAAATTTCGATTAATTCTTCATCAGACATATCTTTACACATATCATGAGAAATTCCTTCAAGATAGCCCAAATTTTCATCAATTCCAAATTGTCTACAAAGTCTAGCACACATTTGGGCAACACGAACTGAATGTTCATAACGTTTTTGTTTTACATTTTCTTTTGTGTAAATATCAATCTGTTTTATCAATTCTAAATAATCAGTTTTCATAAACACCTATTTGTACAATTTATTATTAATAATATACTCATACACAGATTTTGGAACAAGATATTCAAAACTTTTATTTTCTGCAACTCGGTTTCTAATTTCGGTAGAAGAAACTGAAACAACTGGCGACTCTAAAATAACACAAGGAAATTTAAATGCATTTTTATCAAATTTTACATTAAAATCACCTTTATAATTTCCAGAAGGTTTGTTTCTGTGATTTTCAGCATTTTTTGTTTCGCTTCGCGGAAAAATTGTGATTTGTGCAAGTTCTGAAATCAATTTTGGTTCTTTCCATTTTTCAAATTCCGCTGCAATTTCTTCTCCCATTAAAAGAGCGGGTTTTTGAGAAATTACATTCTTATATTTTTCGATGATATATTCTAAAGTATCAATCGTATAAGAAATACCTTTTCTGTCAATTTCGCAAGTTTCAACTTCAAAAATATTGTTTGGAACTGAATCGCAAAAAGATTTTACCATTTCAAATCGCTGTTGTGCAGAATTTTTTTCTAAAATCTCTTTATGAGGCGGAATATAAGTTGGAACAAATAAAATTTTATCATATCCAAATTCCTTGACCATTGTATCTGCCATCATAGCATGTCCAATGTGAAGAGGATTAAAACTTCCGCCTAAAATTGCAAGTTTCACGACTCACTTCCTGGGTACTGAACATCATCTTCATCATCTATTTCAAACCGAGAATTCATAAAATTTGAACCAAATTCTTTTTTTTCATCAGATTTTTTTTCATCTCGATTTTCAAGTTTATTTACAAGTTTTAAGATTTGTTCTCTTGCTTCTTTCATTCCTCTTCCAGTCATAACAGAAACTGGAATTACTGATGTTTCTGGTTCTGATTTTTGTATAGATTTTGCAATTTCGATTGCGTTTTCATAAGCACTTTCCAAATCTATTTTATTGCACAAAACAATTCTTGGTTTTTCTAAAAGCGTATCAGAATAATTTTCAAGTTCAGAACACAAAGTTTTATATGCTGATTGATAATTTTCTGAAGAACAATCTATCATAAAAATTAAACAAGCGGTTCTTGTAATATGTTTTAAAAATGTATCTCCAAGTCCCAATCCTTCTGAAGCACCTTCTATGATTCCTGGAATATCAGCAATTATGATGTCATTTTCGTCGTCTACGCGTAAAACGCCTAAATTTGGAATAATTGTTGTAAAAGGATAAGGAGCGATTTTTGGACGAGCATTTGTAAAATAAGTAAGTAATGATGATTTTCCTGCGTTTGGAAAACCTACAAGCCCAACATCTGCCATAATAGAAAGTTCTAATTTTAAAAATCGAGTTTCGCCTTTTTGTCCCGGATTTGCATGACGAGGAGCTTGATTTGTTGATGACTTGAAATGAACATTTCCCCAACCGCCATTGCCACCTTTTAAATAAACAAATTCATCTTCATCAGTCTTTTTAGAAAAATCGAAAATAACTTCATCTGTTTCTGCATCACGAATAGTTGTTCCTGGAGGCACTGGAATTACACAATCTTCTCCATCTGCACCAAATCGATTCCAACCTTGTCCATCGCCACCATTTTTTGCTTTAAAACAATGTCGTTGTCGAAGTTTTGCCAAAGTACGTAAATTTCTTTTTACAACAAAAATTATATCGCCACCTTTTCCACCGTCGCCACCATTTGGTCCACCATGGGGAATATATTTTTCACGTCTAAAAGCAACACAACCGTTTCCACCATTTCCAGAACGAACTTCAATTATCGCTTCATCTGCAAAACCTATCATAAAAACTCCAAAAAAAAAGCCCGGCAGATTCAAGTCACACCGGGCAATTACATCAGTTAGGACTGATTCTATGCTTATTTAGCAGCTTCTACAGAAACAATCTTATGATTATTTCTTTCTGAATAAACAACAGTTCCATCAGCTGTAGCGAACAAACCATCATCTCCTGCTTTCATAACATTATTACCAGGATAAAATTTTGTTCCACGTTGTTTAAGAATGATAGAACCTGCAGTTACAGTTTCACCAGCATATTTTTTAATTCCCAAGTTCTTTGGATTTGAATCGCGACCATTTTTAGCGCCGCTACCACCTCTAGTTCTTCCCATCGTAATCTCCTTTTAAAAGTCAATTAAGCCAAAACAATGTCTTCAACACGTACTTTTGTATATTGCTGTCTGTGTCCAATAATACGGTGATAATCTTTCTTTGATTTGTATTTGAATACTAAAACTTTTTTATCGCGGAAAGAATCTTCAACAACTACAGTAACTTTTGCACCTTTTACATAAGGTGTTCCAACACTAATTTTGTCTCCATCGCTAACTAAAAGTACTGTATCAATATCAATTTTTGTACCTTTTTCAGCATCAAGTTTGTCTACTGTAAGAACAACATCTTTTTCTGCTTTATACTGTTTGCCCTTAAATTCAATAGTTGCGTACATATAATACCTCTATTAAAAAATTCGTTTAATGAACGCCTCGTGCAACGGACAAAGGAAACATAATCCATTCTGCAAAAGACTCGTACATAAACTTGATAAATCGTATAAAACGGGGATTAAATACAAATATCTGCGAAGTCTAAATACGTAATCAATATGTTACTAAAAAAAACAAGGTTATTCAAGTGCTTTTTTCTTACACAATTGCTACTAGTTCTTCCATTTTGTATATTTTTCACATTCAAGAATTTCTTTTGCATTTTTAATTCTTTCTGCAGAAGGACTTGCAACATCTTTTAAAGGATATTCAATTCCCAAAGTTTCATATTTTGCCTTTCCCAATGTATGATATGGTAAAATTTCAACTCGTTCAACATTATGCAAATTTCTTATAAAATCTCTTGTTTTTAAAAGATATTCATCATTATCTGTATAACCAGGAACTAAAACATGACGAATCCAAATTGGCTTTTTTATTTCATCAAGATACAAAAACATTTCTTTGATATTTTTTCCAGAATGATTTGTAAGTTTTATATGCATTTCTTCATCGATATGTTTTATATCCATCAAAAGAATATCTGTAAGTTCCATAAGTTTTTTAAATTTTTCAAACCATTCACCTTCTTTTGTAAAAGGTCCACCAGAAGTATCTATACAAGTATTAATTCCGCGTTTTTTACATTCGGTAAAAAGTTCTAGTAAAAAATCAATTTGAAATAAAGGTTCTCCCCCACTTACAGTAATTCCACCTTTTTTTCCCCAGTAAGCTCTACAAGATTCTGCTTCTTGCAAAAGTTCTTCAACTGTATAAAGTTTTCCATCTGTCATTTTCCAAGTATCAGGATTATGACAATACAAACATCTCAAAGGACAACCACTAAAAAAAATAATAAATCTACTTCCTGGTCCATCTGCACAACCAAAACTTTCTAATTGATGAATATAACCTTTCATATTTTCTCCAATAAAATTTCAAGAGGGGACAGCCCCCTTATTGTATAAAAACTAACGATAATTTTTACCACTTTCAATAAAATTTAAATGAACTTTATCTTTTCTTGAAAGTCGTTTTTTACCTAATTGTAATTCATTTTTATAATTTGATTTTTGTATTTTCGATTTTGCCCAAAGTGTTTTTTTGGGATTAAAATCACCTTTTTTAACGTATTCTTCCCATTCAGTCGGTTCTGGAACTTCAAATTTTAAATGTTCTTTTGTAAAAGGATGATTAAATTCTAAAGTGCGAGCATGCAAACAAAGTCTACCAAAATAATCAGTTTTTGCACGATGTTCTTCATCACCAACAATAGAATAACCATGAGCTGCTAAATGTGCACGAATTTGATTTTTCTTTCCTGTATCAAGCGATAATTCAAACAAAGTATGAGTTTTTCCTTTTAAAATCATTTTATAATGAGTTCTTGCAGAAACTGTTTTAAATTTATGACCAAATTTATCTAAATCATCTTTCTTAGGAACAAAACCAACATTGTGAGAATTTTTTGCTAGTTCATCATCAATCAACCCAGCATCTGGTAATTGTGCATTTTTTGTAGGATTTTCTGCAAGTGCATGATAAATTCTTTCAGTTACCATTTGATGCCAAGTATTCATAATTTGTTTTTGAGCAGCTTCTGTTAAAGCAAACATCATAACACCACTCGTATCTCTGTCTAAACGATGCACAACATAAGGTTTGTATTTTGAATTTAAAAGTCCTTTTTTTCTTAAAATTTCTTCCAAAATAGATTGAGCAGTTCTTACTTTACTTCCAGGATAAGGAACACTCAAAAGTCCAGAAGATTTATTTATAACAACAATCCATTCATCTTGATAGAGAATTTCGATTTTTTCATGCCCATAATCTTTTTTGTGTTCACGTTTATATTGCGTAGAAAGTTTTACATTTGACATAAGAAAAGTTTAACATTTTAAGAAAAAATATAGAATCAGTTTTGTATAAATAAAAAACGGAAAGCAAAATAACAGAGCTAGGAGTAGCAACTATTACACTTTCCGTTTTATCTAATAATTATTTTCTCTTAATTATTAACAAACATTATAATTTTATTCAAGAGCATTATTCTTTCAAAAATTATTTTCTAATTATATTGAATTCAAAACTTGCTGTTGAAGAAAAATTTGTACTTTCAAAACGCCAAGTTGCAATTTGTAAAATCAATTCTTCTCTCAATGAATCTGATAACACAGCCGCTGGAGTAATAGAAACATCAGATTTTAAAATATATCCATTTGGTTGAATTTTAAAAATAATTGTAACAGTTCTTGAACCATCGGGTGCATTTTTATCAGAAATATTTAAAATTGGTTTTTCAGGTTCAATTAATGCTCGAAAACGACCATCATTTGTTTTGATTTTAATTTTTCCATCATCAGAAGTTGCAGAATTCACATTTGATTCTGTCGTAACTTTAGAAGATGAATTTTCGATAAAACTTGTATTTGCAATCTTTTCCAAAGTAGAATTTGTCATTGTTGAAGATTCTGTATTTATAAAATCTTTTTTTTCCATTTGTGATGATGTTTTATTTGAAGATGATGATGAAATTTCTCCTGCAAAACCTTCAAATTTATTTTCTGATAAAACATAATTTTCATTGGTCGAAGAATTTGTATTTGTAATTGTAGAATTTTCATCAAATTTTGACCAATCAAATTCTTGTTCAGGTCGTTTTGAAGTTTGCAAAGCAAACGCTTCCATTGGGTCTAAAGCATATTCAATTTGTTCAGATTTTTGTGCTTGCGTTTTTTCTACAGTTTCTTCTTTTTTTATATTCTGATTTGATTTTTCTTCTTGTTGAAAATTTTGTTTTTTTTCTACAATAGGTTGATTTTCTTGTTTTATTTCTTTTTTTACAACTGATTGTGTTTTTTCTTGATTTTTTTCAATCTTTTCTTCAATTTTTTTTTCGATTTTTGGCTGAGGCTTTTTCTCAACAGGTTCAATTATTTTTTTTTGAGGTTCAGAAAGTACAATTTTTACAGTTTCGTATTTTTGTTTTTTTGAAAATGATGATGGCAAAAAAGCAATCAATAAAAAAAACAAAATCCAAAAAATAAAAGTTATACAAATTGCAAAAAAATTACTCCGTTTTTGAATTGATGCATCTTTTGAGAAAATAAATTGTATTTCTTGTTTTATAGAAATCATTTTTCTAAAGTTGTCCTCAAATTTATAACAGAATATCCATTTTCGCGAATTACATCAAAAATCTTAACAATCGTTCCATTTGTAACTTCACTATCCGCTTCTAAACTGATTGGAAATTCATTTTTTGGAGTATCCTTTGTATCATATAAAATAAGTTCTTCGCCTAAAGAAATCATATCAACTTTTTTATCATTAAAAAATAAATTCCCATCTGATTGAGCAGTGATTGTAATTCCTTGCATAGCAGTTGATTCTGAAGTATGACTTTGTGGAAGTTGTAATTTTATTCCAGGAAGCATTGCAAAAGTTGTTGAAACTAAAAAAAATAAAATTAACTGAAAAACAATATCCAACATTGGAGTCATATCAATATTTGAATGCAAAATTCTTTTTCTAGATTTTACTTTCATTAATGAATTCTCCCTGTAATTTTTAAAACAACATCAGTTACAAACACTTGCATTTTTGCAATATTTTGATTTACTCGACTTATAAAATAATTATGAAAAATTAAAGAAGGAATTGAAACGCACAATCCACCGACAGTTGTTACTAAAGCTTCTGCAATTGCATTTGCCAATAAAGCAGGATCTCCCATCGTTCCTCCAGAACCTAAAACTCCAAACGCTTTTATATTTCCAGTAACAGTTCCCAAAAGTCCTAAAAGAGTTGCGATATTTGCAATAGTTCCTAAAGATGTCAAAAATTTTTCCATTTCCGGAATTACACATTCCATTTCTGTTTCTACAATTTCTTTTAAAGTTTCTTCATCATAATTTCGACAATCTAAAGCTTTTTTGATAACTTTGGCAGATGGAGTTCCAGCTTCATTACAAGCACTTTCACAACTAATAAAATTTTTTGATAAAAATCCGCTATTTAAATCTTTTTTTAACTGTAAATCTCTTTTTTTTAAATTTTTAAAATAAATAAAACGTTCAACAATTATATATGTTGCAAAAATTCCACAAAATAATATTGGAATCATCAACACGCCACCAGATTTTAAAACACCAAACATAAAAACCTCACTTAAAATATTAAAAATTAAAATTCACACCAAAACTTGCATTTCCACCATTAGAACAATATTGTCCTGCAAATTTTCTTGTTTTTCTGCTAAAAAGATTGATTAAATCTTCTGACTCAAAAACAAGTTTAATAGAATCTTTTAATTTGAAAAATCCATTTAACGAAAGAAAAGGCGTTTTTTCGTCGCCAGTAAAAATAAAATCACAATTTAACTCAGTTCCCCATTTATCTTTTTCATCAATAACAGAAAAATTTAAATTTAATTCTTGTGCATTTTCCAAAATAGGAATTTCTAACCAATTTGATTTCCAATTTGCCGAAAAAGAAAATATTTTATAAAAATAACTAAAACCTAGAGAACTTGCAAAAATTTTCTGATTTTTTTGTTCATATCCATAAAAACCATTTGATAAATTTGAACTTTCATAAACAGGAATCCACTTTCCATTTTGCAAATAAGTTTGATTATAAATTGCATTTAAATTTATTGAAAATGCATTTTTGAGTGGAAGAATAAATTTGATTTTTCCGTACCAATTTGAATTTTCAGAAGGCATTTTTCTAAAAACTGAAAATTTATACATTTTTTCATAATCAGAAAGATTTGTTTTTTTAGAAGAAAGTCCACCTTCAAAAGAAAATTCAATTTTTCTGTTTGAAAAACTAATTGGAATTAAAAAATTTGAACCAATTGAAAAAGGAATTACAAAATTTGAATTTACATTTGTTCCTACAATAAATCCAACTTTTGAAAAAACTTTAATAAAATCATTCTTCCAAGAAAAATCCAAATCTGCTTGACCACGAGAATAAATTTTCTTAAAAAAATCAAAATCATATTTTGCATTAAACTTAAAATAAAAATTATAATTTTCCCAAAAATAAAAAATATCTGGCGAAAAAGAAAAATAATTCGACTTTTTTACAAATTCTTCAAAATTTGTAGAATTTGTTATATCAGAATAACGCGTATAATTTTGAAAATAAAAATTAAAACCTAAATGATTTTTATAAGGAAGATTAGATAAAAAATCAATTTTACCAAAAATATCGTTTTGATTTGTAGAATGAATATTTTCTGTCAAATTTTGTAATCCATTTTCCAAAAAATTATATGAACCTAAGAAATTCCAAATAAAATTTTTATTTTCAATCTTTTTTTCAAAATCAAAATTTACATTTGTATCAAAAAAAGCATCGTTTAACGAATGAAAATTATATCCAGAATGATTTTTATAATTTAAATGAATTTTCATTGGAGAATTTTCTTTCTGTTCAAAAATAGAAAAATCTGTCAAAAATAATTTTGGAAAACCTCCTAAAACATTTCCTTCCACAAAAATAGTTTTTTCTTCAGTTTTTTTATCAAAATTTATTTCGTTATTTTCAGATTCATTAATTTTTGGAAGTTTTATTGTTACAGAACCTGAATTTTCACTTATTTCAAGAATATCGCTAAAATTTGGAACAGATTTTTCATCAACGGTTAGCGTTTCTGTAGAAATAATAGTTGTAACTTCTGGAAGTTCAATTTGAGAACTGTTTTGAGAATAAAAATTAAAACTTAAAAAAAATAAAATCAAACTAAAAAAATATTTTTTATATTTCATAAACATTCCTTACAAAAATCTTTCCGCCGCTTTTGCTTGTTTTGAATTTGGATATAATTCTTGCAAAAGTTCAACTGTTTTTTTTGCATCACCAAATTGTCCAATTGTAAAAAAAGATTCTGCTGCACTAAACAAACAAGTTGCCGCAGAATTATCATTTTTATAACTTCTAAAATACTTTGCGGCATTTAAGAAAAATTCTCCCGCCTTTTTATCATCTTGATTTTTGTGATAATAATTTCCCAAAAATTCAGAATTGATTGCCGCAATTTCTAATTCTTCTACAGAATCTTCTTTATGATTTTCTAAAATTTCCAAAGCAAGAATTTGAGCTTCTTTCATCGTAGAATCTTTTTTTGCGTAAAGATTTACAAGTTCTGAACCAATTTTTCTTCCTGCGTAAGTTTTAGATTTTCCAGCTTTTTCGTAATCGCTCAATTTTTCAACAAGACTTTTATCTGTTCCAGAAACAATTTTTTCTAATTTTATTAATTCGTCTTTTATTTCTGGAGAATTTGCTTTTTCAGGATATTTTTTTACCAAATTTTGTAAAATTTCCAATGCTTTAGAAAAATATTCTTGTGATTCATACGCCTTTACAAGATTTTCATTTGCAGAAATTTCATAATTTGTTGTAGGAAAATTTGAAAGTAAAGTTAAATTCATCATTACAGATTCATCAAATCTTCCAAGTTTTAAATTACAATCGCCACAAAAAAATAACGCAGATTCATAATATTTTCCATCTGTAAATTTATAGATATATTCGCTAAATCTTTTTTGACTAGAAGCATAATCTTGTGCAGAATAAAAAATTTCGCCAGAACGAAAAATTGCATCTTCGGCAAAATTTGTATTTGCATATTCTTTATATATTTTTTGATAAATAACATCCGCATTAAAAAAATCATTTTGTTTTTCGTAAACTTGAGCGGTTTTAAATAATGCTTTTATTTTAAAATCTGATGATGAATTTACATAAGGAGATAAAATTTCTAATGCTTTTGAAAAATTTTTCATATCACAATAAATATCAACCAAAAACAAAAGAGTTTCCTGTTTTTCAGAATTTTGATTAGAAATTTTCAAAAGAGATTCTGTTTGACTTATTGCTCCATCAAAATTTTTATATTGTAACGCAGATTTTGCCGCAAATTCGTAAGATTTTTTTATAAAATCATAATCTTCTTCATTTTGTTCGTTTGAAAATCTTACAAAAGAAAGATATGCATTTTTATAATCTTCCAAACAATATTCAGAGTAACCTTTGTAAAAATATGAACGCAAATAAAAATCTTTTTTGGAATTTTCACTTTTTATATAATTGATAAAATTTTCTTTTGCAGATGAAAAATCTTTTAAATTTATAAGATTTATTCCACAAATATAATTTCCTTCTTTCAATTCTGAAGATTTTGCAACTTCGTATGATTTTTTATAATTTTTTAATAAAAATAACGCTTTTGCATATTCAATTTTATTTTTAGAATCTAATTTTTCACTTAAAAACATTTTTTCATAAATTTTGCAAGCATCATTCAATCTTCCAAGTTTTAAAAGTGATGATGAATATAATGTCGCACAAGAAAGATATTTTAAATCTTTATCATTTTTTACAATTTCATCTAAAAGTAAAATAAGTTCATCATATTTTTGATTTTTGTAATAATATGAAGCAAGATTATATTTATCTGAAATTTGCGGATTTTTGATTTTTTTATAAATTTTTGGAATTTCATTCCATTTTTCAAGATTGATTTTGCAACTTAAAAGTGTACTAAAACAAGAATCCAAAACTGAATATTTATCATCAATTTTATTATCTACAAAAAATTCTAATTCTTTTTCTGCATTCAAAAAATCTTTTTTATTTTCAATTAAGATTTTTGCTTTATACAAATTTGCAATTGGTAATTTTTTTTCAGGTTCAATTTTTTCTGCATTTTCAAAAAATTCCAACGATTTTTCATAATTTTTTTTGTTAAATTCATCAATTCCAAGTCTACACCAAAATTCTTGAACAAGTTCCAAATCATTTTCAAAAGTTTTTATAGTTTTTGAAAAAACATCCGCTGGATTTACTCCAATTTTTTTTTCACTTGCAAGAATATAAGCTTTTTTTAAAGCGATAATTGCAATTTCTGGAATTCCACTTTCTATTGCAAGACAATAAATTTGATAAGATTGTAAATTCTGATTTAATTCTTTATAAGCGTCGGCACAATAAATACAAATTGTAAAAAAAACTTCTTTTTGTAAATTCGCATTTTTTATTTGATTAAAAAGATTTATAGTTTTTTGATATTTTTTTTGAGAATTATAACAAATGCATAACTTTTGGAGTGATTCGTAAAAATCATCATTTTGAAAATTTGAAACAATATATTCAAAATTTATTTCTGCATTTTGATAATCTAAAATTGAAAAATAAGATATTCCTGCATTAAAAATTGATTTTTCGTAAAAAAAAGTATTTTTCGTTTTAGAAAGATTTGCACATTCTGCATAATATTGAATTGCTTTTTGAAAATTTTCAATTTTTTGATACGATTTTCCTAAAAAAAACAAAGTTAATATTTTTTCTTCAATAAAATTATCAGTTTGAGGCAAAATCTTTTCTAAAGTTTCAATTGATTTTTCATATTCATTCATAAAAAATAAAGATTCGCCTTTTTTGCAAATTGCATTAATTAAAAATGATGATTGAGGATAATTTTTTTCAAGTTTTTCTGCATTTTCTAAAACTTTTGGATAAAATTCTGCATTATAAGATGCATTTAATTCATGAAAAATTTTCATTTCTGAGTCGGAAGAATTTTGAGAAAAAGAAAAATTTAAAATAAAAAAGAAAATTATATTAAATAAAAAAAAACGTTTCATAAAAAAATTATTCTGGAAAAAATCTTTCATCAGATTTTACTCTTGTAAGATATATAAAATCATCTTGATGTTGCAACAAAAAATCATCTAAAAGCATATATCTGCCATTTAGAAATACAGCACACTGAAAAGAACCATTTTCCAAAAAATAAGGGAAAAAGGCACAACAATCATTAAAATATTTTATTTCTGGAGAAACATTTCTATCTGTAGAACGAATTGCTCCAAAATAAAAAGTTCCAGCTTCTGTTGTTGCTAAAACATACAAAAGTGATTTTAAAACTTCACAAGTATAACCAGAATCTTCAATAAAAGTTACTGTATTAGCGACGCCTTTTTCTGTAACTTTTGACGCAAAAGGATTAATTGTAACATCAACTCCAGATTGATTGAATAAATAAGTTTTTCCTGTATAAACAGAAATTATTGCCGAAGCAAGATTGCGAATCCAATCTAATCCGAAATAAAGATTATATTTTTGTGATAAAACACCTTGATAACCATTTTCTTTTACAGAAATTGTTTCTTGAATTAAAGGTTCTCGTTTTAATCTTCCACCAGCAATTGGTTCTACAAGCCCATCTGCAATCCATTTTAAAAATCCTGCGGAAGAAAGATATAATTTTGAAGAATCTAAAGTTTCTGTATCAAATAATTTTCCATTTGTTATGTGAACTAATTCATTTTTTTCATTATACATTGCATCATTTGCAATCATAATTCTTGGAAGTTTTTCCTGAATAACTGCAATCATTTGTTGAATACTATGATAAACTTCAGGCTCAATTGTTACATAATTCCAAGGAAGTTTTGTTTTTGTAACATTTTGTAAATCTTCAAAAGAAATTTCATAAAATTTAGAAAAACTAAGACCTGTTGGAACTCCTCTTGCAGCGTAATTTCCAAAAATTACTAAATCTGCTAAAGCAGTTTTTGCATTTGGTGTAAATTGAATAAAAACTTCACTGTTTTTTAAGAAAAAATAACGAATTCTAAGAGGTTTTCCAGTTTTTTTATCACGAATAAGAACAAAACTTCCGGCAATATCACCTGGAAAAATTTCTTGTTTTTCTGTTCTTGTTCCATTTTTTGAATAAACTGTCATATTTATTTCTTCACTTGGAGAAACAAATATATTAAAGGTTGTTTCTGTTTCTTCTAATCGAACTTGAAATTTTTCTCCCGCTTCGTTGAAATAAATTTCTGGGAGATTTGTTCTAACCACCGATAAAGGTGCTTCAAACCAAGTTTCACGTAAATTCTTCCGAATTTCAGATGAATCTGGAATTCCAAAAGAATTATACGCAGCAAAAAGAAGATTTGTTATAAAAAATAATGTACCAAAAAGAAATTTCTTTTTCATATTTTTATATTCGGCAAATCTTCCTTTTTGTTTAATTGAGTAATTCTCCAAAACTTAAGTTTTATCTTAAATTTTGGAAAATCATTAACTTCTTGAAGCAAAAATAATTTGCGGTTCTACAAGACTTCCATCAGGTTGCAAAATCTTTCCATCTTTTGTTTCGTCAGGATGTTTCCCGATTGGTGCATTTGAAAGTAAAAGTTTTAATCGGTTGATTTGATTTACTTCAGAAGCACCTGGGTCATAATCAATTGCAGAAATATTTGCTTCAGGATAACGACGACGAAGTTCTTTTATCATTCCTTTTCCAGTTATATGATTTGGAAGACACGCAAAAGGTTGAATACAAGCAATACTTGGAACGCCATCTTTTATAAGTTCAACCATTTCTGCCGTAAGGAACCAACCTTCACCCATCATATTTCCAAGCTGAACAATATCATCAACTAAAGTCATTTTATGATAAATTGATGTTGGAGCATCAAAACGACGACTCTTTTTGTAATATTTTTTAGTCTTTCTACGAAGCAATTCTACAACATTTATTAAAAGTTTAGAAATAAAGACAGATTTTCTTGAAGAATCTAATTCTTTATGCTTGAAAATTCCATGAGAAAAACAGAACAAGAAGAAATCAACAAATTCAGGAACAACCGCTTCTGCACCTTCTGCTTCAATATTTTTTACAATTTCATTATTTGCAGTTGGATGGAATTTTACAAGAACTTCGCCAACAACACCAACTCTAGCTTTTTTTACAGGTTTTAAAGGCAAATTGTCAAAATCTTTTATGATATTTTTTGCAATTTTTTCATATTGATGGAATGCAAATTTTTCAAGACAAACTTTTTCACATTCACTATTCCATTTTTCATACATTGCATCTGCACTTCCTGGAACTAATTCGTATGGTCGCGTTCTGTACAGACATTTCATAAGAATATCGCCAAGCATTATAGACATAATTGCATTTACAGCAAGTTTTGGAGTGATTTTAAAACCTGGATTTTTTTCAAATCCTTGAACACTTAAACTTATTACTGGAATATGTCCCCAACCAGCATCATTTAACGCACGTCTAATAAAACCAATATAATTTGTTGCACGACAGCCTCCTCCAGTTTGCGACATAAGAAGACTTACATTGTTTAAATCATATTTTCCACTTTCCAAAGCAGAAATTAACTGACCTGTTGTTAAAATTGAAGGATAACAAGCATCATTATTTACATAACGAAGACCGGCATCAACTGCTTTTTTATCGACAGATTCCAAAACAACAAAATTATAATTTTCACTTTCAAATGCTTTTTTCAAAAGTCTAAAATGAATTGGCGACAACTGAGGACAAAGCATCGTGTGTTTATATTTCATTTCTTCTGTGAAAATTGCTCTGTGATAAGCTGATGATTTATAAGATTGCTTAATTTTATTTCTTCGTCTTTCTTTTACCGCTGCAATTAAAGAACGAATACGAATTCTTATAGCACCTAAATTTGTACCTTCATCAATTTTGATTAAAGTATACATTTTATTTTTAATCTTTAAGATTTCATCAACTTGATCTGAAGTAACAGCATCTAATCCACAACCAAATGAAGTTAATTGAACTAATTCCAAATTTGGCATTCCAGTTACAAAACTTGCCGCACGATAAAGTCTATTATGATAAACCCATTGGTCTACAACTCGCAAAGGTCTTTCTACAGAACCTAAGTGAGCAACAGAATCTTCTGTAAAGACAGCAAGTCCAAGTCCGTTTATTAATTCTGGAATTCCATGATTGATTTCTGGATCAAGGTGATAAGGTCTTCCCGCAAGAACAATACCGGTTGCACCTTTTCTGATAATTTCTTCAAGAGCAATTTCTCCAGCGAGTTTTACATCTTCTCGGAAATTATTTTCTTCTTCAAAACCTTTTTTTACAGCATTTTTGATTTGCGATTTTGTAAGTTTTGGAAAATGAGGAATAAGTTCTTCACACAATCTTTCTGTCAAACGTTCTTCATTATAAATTGGGAGAAATGGATCCAAATACAAAATAGATGGATCTTGGCGTAATTCTTCCACATTATTTCTGAGAACTTCTGCATAACTTGCAACAACAGGACAATTGTAATGATTGTTTGCACTTTCATCTTCTTGTTTTTCATAAGGAGCACAAGGATAGAAAATAAATTTTATTCCACGTTGAATCAAACTTTGAACATGACCATGACTTATTTTTCCTGGATAACAAACTGATTCTGAAGGAATTGTTTCAAGTCCTCGCTCATAAACTGTACGACTAGAACGTGGTGAAAGGACAACTCTAAAACCTAATTCATTAAAAATTGTAAACCATAATGGATAATCTTCGTACATATTAAGAACACGAGGAATTCCAACTTCTCCCATTGGAGCATCTTCTAGTTTACGAGGAACATATTGGAACAATCGTTTATATTTCCAATCAAAAAGATTTGGTAAAGGTCCAACATCAGCATCTTCATCTAAATCTGTATTTTTTTTGTTACTTGCATCAATTACAGAACCTTCAATTTCTGCTCCACGTTCGCAACGATTTCCCGTTATAAAAATACGTTTTTCATCACCAGCAACAAAAGTATTTATTGTAAGAAGACAATTATTTTGACATTTTCCACAACGACGAAGTTCCAAATCAACATGGAAATTTTCCAATTCTTTTAAAGTCGCTAAATTTGAATGAATTTCGTGAACAGTATCTTCTGGTTCTCCTGGCTTTGGAGCAGATAAATCTCGCCATTGGTCATAAGCAATTAAAGCTGAACCGTAAGCACCCATAAGCCCAGCAACATCAGGACGATATGCTTTTATTCCAGCAATTTTTTCAAACGCACGCAAAATTGCATCATTAAAGAACGTTCCACCTTGAACAACAACTTTTGTTCCAATATCAGAGGCTTTTCTAAGTTTTATTACTTTAAACAATGCATTTTTTATTACAGAATATGATAATCCAGCAGCAATATCAGCAACAGTTGCACCTTCTTTTTGAGCTTGTTTTACGCGACTGTTCATAAAAACTGTACAACGAGAACCCAAATCTACAGGATTTTGAGCCATTAATGCAATTTCGCCAAATTTTTTAACATCCATTCCCATTGTACTTGCAAAATTATCAAGGAATGAACCACAACCAGACGAACATGCTTCGTTTAGCTGAATACTAACAATCGCTCCATCTTTCATCTTCAAGGCTTTCATATCCTGTCCGCCAATATCTAAAAGAAATTCTACGCCAGGAACAAAAAAGTTTGCCGCTCGAAAATGAGTGATAGTTTCAACTTCTCCAGAATCGACGCCTAAAGCCGCTTGAAAAAGTGCTTCTCCGTAACCTGTAGAAACCGAACGTGCAATATAAACATCTTTTGGAAGTTTTGAATATAATTCTTTTAAAACTTTTACCGCAAGTTCAACAGGATTTCCTTGATTGTGTGCATAAAAATCCCAAAGAATTCGTCCATCTTTATCAATAAGAACTGCTTTTGTTGTTGTTGAACCAGAATCTAAACCTAAAAAAACAGGTCCGTGAGTTTTATTCAAATCTCCACGTTTTGCTTTTTCTTCAGAATGGCGAACTCTAAATTCATCTAATTCAGCTTGATCTTTAAATAAAGGGTCAAGACGCTGAACTTCTTTCATTTCTGCACCAACAAGATTTTTTAAACTTTCTCTAAATTCTTTTATTGTTTTAAAATTTAATTCAGGATTTTCTGCATTAGTTTTTTGCTCTGCACTAAATGCACATCCAGCAGCTACAAAAAGTTGAGAATTCTCAGGAATGATTATTTCATCATCTTTTAAATTTAATGTTTCTATAAAACGCTGTCTTAACTGATCCAAAAAGTGCAAAGGTCCACCAAGAAAAGCAACATTTCCACGAATTGGTTTTCCACAAGCAAGACCAGAAATCGTTTGAGAAACAACTGCTTGGAAAATTGAAGCAGCAATATCTTCTCGGCGAGCACCTTCGTTTATTAAAGGTTGAACATCTGTTTTTGCAAAAACTCCACAACGAGCTGCTATAGGATAAATTTGTTGTTTTCCTTTAGCAAGTTCGTTTAAGCCCATTGCATCTGTTTCTAGCAAAGCAGCCATTTGATCGATAAAAGCACCTGTACCACCGGCACAAGTTCCATTCATTCTTTGCTCTACACCGTTTGAAAAATAAGTGATTTTAGCATCTTCTCCGCCAAGCTCAATTACAACATCAGTTTTTGGAATTAATTTTTTTACAGCAGTTGTAGCAGCAATTACTTCTTGAATAAAAGGAATCTGTAACCAATGACTTACAGACATTCCGCCAGAACCAGTAACTTTTACAGTAACTTTATGATTCTCTCCATCAGAAACTTTTGTTTCCAAAAAATTTAATGCATTTGTTACTACAGTTATAATTGTAGAACGAATATCGGCACGATGTCTTTGATAATCTCCATAAATTAAATTATCATCATTATCAAAAATTGCAACTTTTACAGTAGTTGAACCAACATCAATACCTATTCTAATTGGTAATTTTTCATTGCTCATAGCAGAAAAGTTTAACTTGTATAATCTTTTTTTTCAACAATTAAACATCTCAAAAGAAAAATTAAACCCATAAAATATTATTATTTTCTATATTATATTAATTTTTTGAAAATTCTTTGTATTTTTTCGATAAATTTTGAAACAGTTTCTTTTAATTCCAAAAGTGATGAATTTTCATTTAACGTACCAATTATTTTTTCCATTTCATTTTTATCTTTATAAGTCATCATTCTGTAATAATCTTCATAATCCTTTTTTCTTGACTCAAGTGATGATTGATACAAATTATTGGCAACAATTGTTACATCTTCAAGAATATTCTTATAAAATTTCTCACCAAATTCTTCAATCGGACACGAATACAACCATTCCAAAATATAAATTGAATGACGAACTTTGTATTCATCATAATGTTTTTGACAACAATCATAAAACTGATGAACTTCTTGCCAAGTATTAATTTTTCTTGTTTTTATATTTTCAAAAAGTTCTTTTACTTTTTCAGAAGGAATTATTTGTCCACCAATATTTTCCCATTCTGTATAAAGTGGTAATTTTTTTATTTCGTTTATCAATTCTAAAGAAAGACATTCTTGATTTATAGATTCACAAAAATTTATAAGAGTTCGTGCAGCATAATATTTTAAAATTTTTCGATACATTTTATACGCTAAAACTGGTTTTAAAATAATTGCTCCATATTTTTTCTGACATTTATCATCATACAAAGTAAAATCCATATTTTCATTTTTATGAATACAATCTTTTGCCGCTTGAAAAATTTCTTCTGGAGTAGACGCTCCTTTTAAAGCTTCAATATTATTCTTTTTAAAATATTCTGCTGTTAAAGAAATTAATCTATTTATTGCAGAAAGAATTTCTTGCATTGTATCCGGAGCCAAAGGGTCAGTTTCTATATTCTGAATTTTTATTTTTCTTTTATCTCTTTTTAAAAATTTATTTTTATTTCTTGTGATTGCAAACATATCATATATAAACCACCAAGCTGGAATTATAAAAATCGCCATATTTCCATTTGTTCCAGGACTTACAAGACTAAAAGGATACGGAATATCTAATTCATATTGATAACTTCCTTTTGAAATTAATGTAAAAGACGCAAATCTAGAGTTATGTTTAAAATCAGAACAAAGACCTGGCCAAAATCCTCTTTTTGCAAAAATTTCACCATCTGGAGAACGACTATTATGATTACTTCCAATTGTTGAACCTGCCGCAATATTCGCTTGTCCTTGAATTGTAGTTGCAATTAAAAAAGAAGAATTATGATGTTGTTCGTGAAAAGGAAAAATAAGATTATTTAAAACTTCACAACAAGAAATTGTCGAATTATCACCCAAAACAGAATTTAAAAGTCTAGCTCCATATTTTATTTGGCAATTTCTACCAATTACAAAACGAACTGCAATCGCTTGATAAAAAATATGACATCCATAACCGACAATTCCATTTACAAGTTCAACGCCTTCTCCAATTTGAGTTTGTTCTTCTTCAGAAGAAAGAATTGTGATATTTTTTATTTTTAAAGCACCTTTTATATAAGTTGATTTTCCGATTTTTGCTTCTTTTATAATTTTAGAACTTTTTATAACACAATCATCATCTATAAAACCAAAAGTATCTCGTTTTTTAGATTGCCCATTTTCTGTAAGTTCAATAAATCTTTTTAAAAGTTCATCATCATCTCTAAAATGCGACCAAATATAAGCATCTGCGGGAATTAAATTTTCAAAAGGAAGAATTCTTCTTCCATCATTTTCGTTTCCAACACCAATCCAAATTCTGTGAGATTCAGATTCTCCTTCTTTTAAAATTCCATTTCCAAATTTAGAATGATTAGTACAAAAAATTTCATTTACATCAAATAAAATTACTCGATTTCCAATTTTATAATTACAAAAATATCTTACATTTTTAATTACAACATAATCGCCTGTAATAACATTTTTTAAACTGGAAGAATAAATTCCACAAAATAAATGTAAATCGTTGTAAGAAAGTGTGAGTGGCATAATTTTTCCAAGAATTACAAATCCATCAAAATAAGATGAAAAAATAAGATTTGGGTCAAATCCACCGTCAGCAGCATCTACATAAAAATTTTGCCAAGTTTTATCTGTATTTTTATTTAAATTTTTTTCAAGAATTTCAATTTCTTTAGAAGTTAAATGACGTTTTCCCTTTAATAATTCATCTGGAATTTTATATTCTAGATTTTTTGATGATAATTCAACTTTAACCATAATAAAAATAGTTTAACCTAGAAAAACAAAAAAGTAAATTTTATAATAATATTATGAAAAAAAATCGTCTTAGTTTTATCATTTTTTCATTTTTGAATTTTTTTATTTTTGCTTTGCCACAAGATTTTGTTAAACAATTTACTTTAGAAAATGGAATGAAAGTTTTTCTTTTGGAAGATTCGTCAGAAGCGTTAGTTCATCTTGAAGTTAATGTAAAAGCGGGATTTTCTTCACAAACTAAAAATAATTCTGGATTTTTTTATCTTTACGCAGATTTAATTCAAAATTCAGATTTTTTAGATTTTGATTCTGTTACATGCAATGCAGATTCCACCCGTTTTTCTCTCAAAGCGACAAATGATGAAATAGAAGATGTTTTACAAAAATTAAGTTCTCTTATTTTAAATTTTAATTTTTCTGATGAACTTTTGACAAAAGAACTTTCAAAATTAAAAAAAGAATCTGAAGAAAATTCAAAAAAGCTTTCTGGATTTTTAAATTCAGCAATTGATTCAAGAATTTATTCAAATTCACCTTGGAAGCATGATAGCGGAATTTATCCTTCACTTTTTGCAAAAAATACTCAAAAAACAGCAAGAACAAAATTACAAGAAATTTCAGAACGATTTTACACTCCGCAAAATTCTGCAATTTTTATAACTGGAAATATAAATTCAGAAAAAATTTTAAAATTCTTACGAAATTCGTTTGGACGATATTATTCAACTTATAAAACACCAAATTTTTACTCAGATATGCCTTTTAATTCTCAAAAAAAATATGTAATTCACAGTTCAGATTTTTCTCCAGATATAACGCAATTAGTTATTGAATATACAAATTTTTCAAATGCAGAAAGTGAGATTTTTTCTCTCGCATTAAATGATAATTATTCAACTTTTAAAACAGAATTATTAAAAAATAAAAATTTAAATATTCCCGGTGCAGATTATATTGATGTAAATGCAACTCACACAAAAAATTCTTCCAGAATGATAATTCAATCTTTACTTCAAAAATCACAAGAGCCAAAAATTTCTTCTTTAGAGCAAAGCAAATTTTTCCTTCAAATTGTAAATAAAATTCCAGAAATATTAAAAAATGAAGAATTAGTTTTTGCAAAACAGAAATTTAATCAAAATTTTTATGATATGACATCAAATTCTGTAAAAATGATGAATACATTATCGTCTTTTTGGAATTTTGAATCTTTTTTTGATGTTTCAGAAGAGTTTTTAGAAAAATATCCAAATTCTTACACAGTGGGAAATCTTATTTATCAAACAAAAAAATATGAAAATGTCGAAAAAAAACCACTTTTAACAACTTTAAAAAATGAAGAACCTTTTGTTTTTGTAATTATTAGTGATGAAGATTTTAAAAAGCACAAAAAAGAATATCAAAATGCAGGTTTTCAAGAAATAAATTCTAAAAATGCATCTTGGTATACAATGCAAATGGAAAAGGAAATTCAAGAACAATTTAAACCTTCTGAAGAAGAAATTTATAACATAAGTTCAAATAATTTTGATGATAATAATTTTTACGAAAAAAACAAATCAGATTTTCAAATTTCAACTCTTTCAAACGGAATAAATGTATTTGTAAAAGAAAATAAAATTTCTTCAGATTTTACTTTTATGATTGCAATCAACGGTGGAAAAATAAATTCTGCCTCAGACAACGGATTTGAAGAAGTTATGATAAATATAATTTCAATGATGATTCAACGAGAAATAAATTCTAAATTTTTAAAAGGTATGATTTTGCAAATGCCTGTTTTTTCTACAAAAACTGATTTAAAAACAAGTTACATCGCCATAACTTGCAACAAAAATGATTTTGAAACAATCTGTAATTCTATAAATTCAGTTTTAATTTTTTCAAATCCAGTTCCTGCAATCGCTGACAGAGCAGTTTCTTCAAGACAATACAAAAATCGATTGGAAAATGGAAGTTCTGTAAATCAAATGATTTTTTCTGCAATAAAAACAATTTATAAAGAAGATGATTTAGTAAAAATTTTTGATACATCAAAAGAAATTCTTCAAGATACAGATTATTTAAAAATTTTAAATGCTTATCCCGATTTTTTAGATTCAAAAAGATTTTCCTTTATTTTAAGTGGAAATATTCCGTCAAGTTGGAATGAAACTTTAGAAAAAAACTTTGCAATTCTTAGTAAAAATAATGTGATTTTAAATCAACCTCAAATAAAAAAAGATTTTCCAAAAAATAAAACAGAATTTGTAAAAATCAATCACACTTTTTTAACTGATATTCCAGCAGAAAAAGCAGGTCCTCAACCAGAAATTTTAATTCCAACGACAGAATTTCTTGATCCTGTAGTTTATATTTTTGATTCGCCTTCTTCAGATTCAAAAGAATTTTGTATTTTTAATGCAATGTTAAATTTTTTAGGAAATGAATTGCAAAATGAAATTGATAAAAATAAAAAAAATGAAAATGCAAAAGTTTTAATCCAATTTCCAAATTCAGAAATAAATATTGGATTTTTAATTATTCAAAATGTTTCTCACACAAATGAAATTGATATTATTTACAAAAATCTTATAAAAAATTTAACTAAAAACATAAATGATAAAATTTCTGCAAAAATAAAATCACTTTGGATAAAAAATCAATTAACAGATACACTTTCTTCTTTTCAAACTGCACAATTAATTTTTAAAGGATTAGAACTTTTTCAAAATCAAAATAAATATGATTTTTATTTAGATGAATATAAAATCATAACAGATGCAAATGTTCAAACTTATTTTGAAATATTGGAATATTTTCCAGCAAGTCCAGATTTTAAAATTTATTCAAAAGAAAGTAAAAAATAATAAAAAAAATATTTTTTTTTCAAATTAAATCTATTGACATTATTTTTATTTTTTTATAATATAATACTCACGTTAGCAATAACGAATGGTTGCTTAGCTCAGCTGGTAGAGCAATGGACTGTTAATCCATGTGTCGCAGGTTCAAAACCTGCAGCAGCCGAATACCTCCTAATTTTTAGGAGGTATTTTTTTTTTAACTAAAATAATTCTTGTTTATAAAAAAAGGTTTTGTCATAAAATTACAATTTTTATAATTGCAACAACGACAAAACCTTTTATTTTCTAAATTTTTTTTGGTTAAAAATCATATTTTCTTAATTTTTAACCAAATCTATTTTATTTTTGTAAGATAAATTCTACACGTCGGTTTTTCCAGTTATTATCTTTATCTTTTGGATTAACAACAGGTTTTGTACCGCCAAGACCATCTGTTGTAACATTAGAAGAACTTACTCCACGTTTTACAAGATAATTTTTTATTGCTTCGGCTCGTTCTTTACTAAGTGGAGTTAATGCTCTTCCCCAAACCATCATATTATCAACAAGTTCTTCATCTGGATTGTCTGTAACTTTATTTGCATGACCGACAATTTGAACTTTATAATCTTTAAATTTCTTAAGAATTTCTGCAATACGATTTAAAGTTGTTAAGTTTTTGTTAATTTGTTCTTTAGAAAGTTTTGCATTTGATGTTTGGAAATTAGAAGAATCAGATTCAAAAATGATAGATGGAACTGCCATTTTTAAAATATTTCCTTCACGAATTACAAGAACATCAACTGAAATAATTCCATTATAAACAGAAGTCA
Source organism: uncultured Treponema sp. (assembly GCA_964410365.1). Taxonomy (GTDB): domain Bacteria; phylum Spirochaetota; class Spirochaetia; order Treponematales; family Treponemataceae; genus Treponema_D. The sequence continues at coordinate 19,282 of CAYPGB010000002.1, read as the reverse complement.
TTCCTAAATTATCAGAAACCTTAAATTCATAAGGATAATCCATAGCTGATTGCACTCGTTCTGCGTTTCCGTTTGAATCTTTTTGAAGATTACTCAATCCGTCCCAAACAATTCGTTCTGTAATTTGCTCTTTTCCGCTTGTTTTCCAGAAATCTTTTCCTTTTGGATCTTTGATTGTAAACGACCAATTTGTAATTTTTGCTTTTGTTGAACCTGTCAATCTAATATACAAATCATCATCAATTCCATCATTATCAGGGCTGAACCATTTTCCAGAATCTTTTGTAAGAGTTTGAACATTTAACTGAGGAGGAATTGCTGTACAAATAAATGGAGAAGAAATTGTACTAACTTTATTTCCTTTTTGATAAATTACATCAAGAGTTGCAATAAATGTTCCTTCACAAACTTTTCCTTCAGAATTTGCACCATTCCAAATTATTGTAGAAGGAATTGTTTTGCTATCTTTTTCAGAAAGATTATATACAGAATCGCCATTTTCTCGTCTTACATTAAAATTCCAAGTTGCAATGCTATCAGGAACACTTAATTTTATTGTAAATTTTTGAGTATCTAAAACTTTATCATTATTTGGAGAAATTCCTTCATATTCAGCAGTTAAATATGCTTTTGTTTCGCGTGTGTCTAAAACAATATTTTTAAATTCTGTTTTAAATGCATTTCCAGCTTCATCTATAGAACTTATTACAATATTGTAAGAACCATCTTTTGCAGGATTTCCAGATAAATCAGTTCCATTCCAAATAAAATTATCTTTTGTTCCGTTCCAAGTATATTTCCAAATTAATTCATCTTTTTGAGATTTTACTTCTGCATTCCAAAGTTCATTTGAACAATTTTTGATTGTTACAGGAATATTATCTTGATTTCCATCACCATCTGGAGAAAAAGCTGTCCATGGAATTTCAGCAACAAGATTTGGAGCAGTTACATCAAGTTTTACAATTTGATTTGCTGGCTCAGAAACAGAACCATTTGAAGCAGTAATTTTTAACGAAGCAGTATAAGAACCTTCTGCACAAGGAAGTTTATCATTTCCTTTTCCATCCCAAACAAAACTTACTGGAAGCGTTTGATTTTCTTTTTGAGTATAAACTACATTATTTTTTGAATCTGAAATTATAAATTCATAAGAAGAAATATCTTTTGTAGAAGTGATTGGTGTAAATGTTACTGTATCTAAAACTTTATCGTTATTTGGAGAAAAAGCAGCTGATGATGATGCCAACAAAAGTTGCGCTTCTGTTGTATCAAAAGTTACAAATTCACTTGTTCTAACAATTCCATAATTTCCTGCTAAATCTGTTGCATAAACTACAAATTGATAATCACCTTTTTCAGAAATTGCTCCATTTGAATTAATTCCATTCCAAGTTAGATTTTCTGGCAAATAAGAACCAAAATCATAAGAACGAATGACATTTTCATTTTTATCTCTAATTTCTCCTTTCCAATTATTTATTGGAGAACCAGAATCGGGAGCGAGTGTAATTTTAAAAGTAACAGAATCTTTTGAACCAGCACCAAAAACTTTATCAGAAGCACTCAAAATTGCAGATGGTCGTTTTGTGTCAAGAATTAATTCTGGAGAAAAAATTTCAGTTGGAACATAACCATTCAGATATTTTGCATTTACAACCGCTTGATATTTGCCATCTTTTAAGATTGCATTTGAATCATCTTTTCCGTCAAAAATAATTTTTGTTGGAGGAATTATTCCATCTTTCTGAAAATTATAAGTTCTCACGATTTTTTTACTAGAATCTAAAATATTAACATTCCATTCTACAAGTTTATTTCCTGTTCTTTCATCTGGAACTGGAATTGTAAGTTCTAATGTAACATTTTGATTTAGACTTTCTGTTTCTGGAGAAAAATATCTTGAACCTTTGACAAAAATATTTGTAGCAGGCTTATCAGCAGAATAAATGATATTTGAAATTGTAGTTTCTGGAGATTTGTTTCCTGCTCTATCGGTTGCAGTGATTGAATATGAATAAACACCATCAGCAATTTGAGAACCTTGTTCATCTGTTCCAAACCATTCAAATTCTACAGGTTCAGCTTCTGTCCATTTGTAAGTTTTTACAATATTTCCATCAACTGATTTAAAAGTTCCAATCCATTCATCTTCTTTAGAACCAGATTGTTTTATTTTTAAAGATGATTTTGAACCTTCTCCAAAAGTTTTATCGGAAGGTTGAACAACAGAAATTGAAGGAAAAACTGTATCAACCACAACTTCATATTCTTTTGTTTTTCCAACATTTCCATTGTCGTCAGTTGCTGTTACATAATAAAAATAAGTTCCATCTGGAGCAGTTTCACCATTATTCATTGCTCCGTTCCAAATAATTTCTTTTGGAATTTCAACTCCTTTTTTTGGAGTTACTAATTGCTTAAAAAATGATTTAAATCCTAATTTTGAAGGCAATGCAACTTTATTTTCTATAAGGCGAACTATATTTTTATTTGAATCTGTAATCACAAGACTCCAAGCTTGAACATAGCGTTTTTCTGAAATATTTAAAGGAATAACAAGTTCATCTTGAATTCCATCATTATTTGGTGAAATATATTTTGGTTTAGCAATCATTACTGAAGGAAAAATTGCTAAAATCATAACGATTTGTAAAATTTTCTTTATTTTCATACGATTATTCCTCATCATCCATCCAAATTTCAATTACAGGAGGAGTTGTATCTTTTAAACCTAAAATTAAATCTGCACTAGCAGAAATTGCATTCACAGAAGGAACAATTTGTTTATAACCAACGTATGCATTTAATTCACTTTGTTCCCAACCTTTTTTTGTCATATAATTATTATTAAAATCAAAAGTAAATTTAAAATTTAAACTTACAGATGGAATAAAATCTTTATGACCATTTGCAATTTCTCTGATATTAAATTTTTCTGCAATATTGATAAAAAGCATTTCTTTTACAGAAAATTGAAGAGCCGCATCTAGAATTAAATTTTGAAATGTTGGAGTTGTTAAATCAATAGCATAAGCAAAATTGATTAAATCATTTTTGAAAAGACTAGCCGCAGCACCAATTTTTACAGTAGCAATAGAAGGAAAACCGCTAGAAATATTTCCATTAATTCCAATTCCATTTATAGAATTAAAATTATTTCCAAGATTTAAAATCGCAGCTCCAATTCTAAAATCTTTCATAAAAGCTAAATCACCATAATGATAAAGTCCTCCAAGATTTGCAGAAACTAACCAACTTTTACCATTTCCCCAAGCGATGCCTGTATTTAATCCAAAACCTAAATCAAGTTTATCTGTAATAGGTTTTGAAATTGCTGTTTTTAAAGTAAAACTATTATTTAAATTCATTTCTTCAAAAGGAATAAAAGTTCCATTTAAATAAGTATTAAGAACAAAAATTTTAAAAGGAATTAAAGCTGAAATCTGAAAAGAACTTCCATATTTTACAGGATTTTCATTATTTGAAGAAACAAGTCCCGTATATCCTAAATTTAAAATTGCTCTTTGTTCTTGAGCCGAAATTGCTGGATTTGAAATAATAGAATCTGGACTTCCATAAAAAATTGCTCCGCCCGAAACAGACGAACCTAAACTTAAAGTTTTTGGACTAGACAATTCATACATTGAATCAGCAAAAACTGGTGGATTGTATGCACACAATGCAGATAAAGTCAAAAAAGACAATAAAACTGCTATAATCGTTTTTTTCATACAAAATCTCCCTTGAAATATAAAATATTTTTATTTTAAAATTATAACTAAAAAATGAGTCTTACGCTATAACCTTGAAATAACAGTAAATTTTTCATATATTTTATAGTATGGAATTAACAGAAAAAGAATCTAATATAGAACAACACAAAAAAGGTGGATTTTTAAGAAATTTATTTGCTTCACTTTTTAATTCATCTAGTCCTGAAGCTGAAAAACGTAGAAAATTAAAATCTATAGCAAAAACTTTTTCAAAATGCAAATATCACAATTATTTTAAAATAAATTCTTTAGAAACAACAAGCAGTTTTGGAAAATTAATTTACGATATTTACAAAGCAACTTTTCAAGCACAAATTTTCTTTAAATCTGCACAAAATCCTTCTGTTTTTAAAAATCATATTTTGAATTATTCACTTTCCGAAAATCAACTAAAACTTTTAGAACATTTTGATGAACAAAAAATTTATGAAGTTGCAAAAAAAGTTCCTATAGAAAAAATTCATTCACAATTGGAAAAAGAACTTCAATTATTTTCAAACGAATTTGACGGAGAAAAAGTAAACAAAGTTGAAAATTTATACAAAGCATTTTCTGCTTTTAAAGATTTTTGTTGTTTTGATTATTATTTAATCATAAAAAAATACGACTCTTCGTTTCAAGAATATAATTTTACAAATGTTCCAAGATTGGACAAAATTAATGCTGATTATATTTTGGATAATTTAAAAGATTTTATCACAGTTGCTTATGCAATCACCGACGATACGATTATTTGGAATGATTTATTTGAAATGTTTAAGAAAACTCAAGGAAAAGAATTAATTCCTTTTGGAACTTGGAAAAAAATTGTTGCAAAAATAAAAAGCATTCAAATTTCTAGAGCTTTTGATATGATGATTAAATTAATTTCTCAAGAGCCTGAACAAATTGTAGAACCAGATTTAAAAATTGAAAGCATAGTTGAACCATATCTTGATAAAATTCAAAATGAAGTTTTACAAACAGTGTATAAAATTGAAGCACAACAAAAAGAATCTAAAACAAATTCTTTATGTATGCAAATTTTTGGAACTGCTGAACCTCAAAGTTTGATTTATTATATTCAAAGTTTTAATGTTGCATTAGAAAAAAAAGATTTAGACACTTTAGAATATACAGAACCTTTAAATTATTTAAAAACTTTTTTGCTAGAATTTGTAAAAAAAGATATTCGTGAATTTTATGATGTTATTGTAATTCGTGGGCAGTGGGATGCAACTCTTTCTGCACCAATTTCAAATGCTTACCAAAATTTATTAAAAACTTCAGAATCTATTACAAGTTTTGATGAAAGTTTTTCTGAAGAAGGAACTTCCGGTTCAAAAATAAAAACTTTACTCCCAAAAACTACACATGATACAGGAGCAGAAAGCATTATAAATCGTGTAATTTCAGATGCAAACGAACAAGCAAGAGAATATTTAATCAATTCAACACAAGAACTTATAACAATTGGAAAAGGAATAAAACAACTCCTTGAAGATTACATAAAACAAAAACCAGTTATGGTTCAAAACTGGAAAGAACTAGAAAAATTTGTTGAAAGCCCAATGAAAACATTTTTGGTGAACATTTATAAAAAGATTTATCTTTTTGTTCAACTTATGCAACAATATTTATCGAATAGTTCACAAATCTAGTTTTTCAGATTCTTTTAGACAAATTTTAGCGGTTGCAAAATCTCCAAGTCTTGTATATTCCTCTGCCATTTTTCTTAAAAAAAATGCATCTTCTTTTTTGCCAAATCCTAAATCTAATGCTCTTTCATAAATATCTAGAGCGAGTTCATCACTTATGACGCCATCTATATTTTTTTTGAGAATGTTTAACGTAAAAGAAATTACTTCTGGAAAAAAGATATAAAAATAATGATAAGAATATTCTAGTTGAATAATTTGTTCGAGTAAAATCATTGCATCATAATATTCACCGCGAATGACTAATTCTTCTGCCAAAATATAACCATAATCCATAAAATCTTCGCGAGTAAACCATTTTTTTAAAGAAAAATCTGCATGATTCATTTGCATTCTTTTAAATTCTGCAACCGCTTCATCTTCTTTTTGATGCATTAAAGTATAAATAATAAATTTTGCACGACTTTCTTCATCTTGCCGCTCTTTTAACCAATCATAATAATTAAAAGAATTTTGATTAGAAGTTTGTCGTTTTATTTTTATAAAAAATGATTCATCAAAAATAGAACGCTGACGTGCATCTGAAAGAACTCTATACGCTTGAACAACTAACTCGAACGCTTCTTTCGTTTTGGAAGAACCACTAACGTCTGGATGAAGATTTTTTACTTTTTCACGATATGCTTTTTTTATTTCTGCAAAACTAGCATTCGGCCTGATTCCTAGAATTTTATAACAATCTATCATTTAAAAAACTTTAAATAATTTTTCTATATTTGGTTTTTGTACAATCATAACTGGACATAAAGAATTTGCAAGAACTTCATTTTCTGTAGCTGTCATTGCAAATGTTTTTACGCCCTTTTTATTGACATCTTTTTCGTTTCCACCAAGTAAAATCAAATCTGCATTAAATTCTTCCGCAGAATCCAAAATTTCTGTAAAAACGCCACCTTCACGTAATTCTTTTTGACATTTTACACCTTTTGAAGTTGAAAGCATTTCTACATAATCAAGATAATGTTCTCCATCTTCTCTAAGTTTTTTCTCAATTCCATTTTTTTCATTTGTAACTAAAAGTTTATTCATCGAAAGATATTTTACAGTAGCAATATCAACGACATAAACAAATTTTAAATTAAGATTGTAAGATTTCGCCATCATAATTGCATACATGGCAGCATGGATTGAGGATTGTCTTCCACTAACAGCAACAATTACATTCTTAAAAAATGGTTTCATTTATTTTCGCTCACCTTTTTTCTTTAACGCTTTTAAAACAAAAATATTATCCCGCTCTCTTTCTTCAAGAACACTTTCTATATAAGTTTCGGTTTCTTTTGTTTGAGGAATAATCATTTTATCTAATGCATTTACACGTCTTTGTGTTTTTTTTACTTCTTCGGCTAATCTCCATACAATTGTTCTAATCGAAGCCATCTGTGTTAGCAAATTTAATAATTCAAAAAATTTTGTGATAGTTGCATCTGTGTTTGCATAAGTTCCAACAAATGAATAAAAAAGTTCTTTTTTTGGTAAAACTACATCCATTGAAGAAAAAGTCATTCCACCAATATTTACTTTTTTTTGAGTCATATCAAATTCATAGTGAACAGCGTGAGCAATTCTTTCAATTTGGTCTGCACCATCAACCATTAACATTCTCTTGAAAGCTGGATACGCTTCTTCAACAACTTTATCAATATCTTGTTCCAAAAGTTTTACTTTTTCAACTAAATGCATAAGTTCTCGAACTAAAATTTCTCGTTTTTCTTCCAATAATTCATAACCATTTGTAGAAATTGCAAGTTGTTCTTTCATTGCGAGAAGATTTGACTTTGTTGGTGCAATATTTAATTTTGCCATTTTTTATTCTAGACACTTTTTGAAGGACTAGTTTTCTCCTCCCATATATTTTTGAATAAATTCCGGATTAATTCGAGTAAGTTCTTCTTGTGGTAATTCTTTCAAAATTTTCCAACCTAAATCCAAAGTTTGTTCAATAGTGCGATTTTCATATTCACCTTGGCAGAAAAATTCATGTTCAAGACGATTTCCAAAATGTAAATACATTCTATCTAATTCACTCAATTCTTCTTCACCAATAATTGCCGCAAGATTTCTAATTGATTTTACTTTTGAATATGACGCAAACAACTGAGAAGAAACATTTGCATGATCTTCGCGAGTCATTTCTGGTCCAATTCCATCTTTCATCAATCTTGAAAGAGAAGGAAGTCCGCTAACAGGAGGATAAATTCCTTCTTGGAAAAGTTCTCTTCCCAAAACGATTTGACCTTCTGTAATATAACCTGTTAAATCTGGAATTGGATGAGAAATATCATCATTTGGCATTGTAAGAATTGGAATTTGTGTGATTGAACCTTCTGAACCTTTAACTTTTCCTGCACGTTCATAAAGTTCTGCTAAATCTGAATACAAATATCCTGGATAACCTTTTCTTCCAGGAACTTCTCCTCTTGTTGTTGAAATTTCTCGCAACGCTTCGCAATAATTTGTCATATCAGTCATAACAACAAGAACATGCATTCCTTTTTCAAAAGCAAGATATTCAGCGGCAGTTAAAGCACAGCGAGGAGTAACAATTCTTTCAATTGAAGGAGCATCTGCCAAAGATTGAAACATAACTACATTTGCTAAAACTCCAGACTCTTCAAAAGTATCGACAAAGAATTTTGCAACATCATATTTAATTCCCATTCCAGCAAAAACCATTACAAATTTTTCGTCAGAATTTAAAAGTTTTGCTTGTCGAATAATTTGTGCAGCAAGTTTATTGTGAGGCAATCCGTTTCCAGAAAATATTGGAAGTTTTTGTCCACGAACTAAAGAATTCATTCCATCAATTGCAGAAATTCCTGTTTGAATAAAATCACGAGGATAAACTCGTGCAAAAGGATTCATTGGATTTCCGTTTACATTTCTTTTTTCTGATGAAATTATGTTTGGATAACCGTCAATCGGTTCACCAAGTCCGTTAAAAACTCTTCCCAATAAACCTTCTCCAACTCGAAGTTCAAGAGGTTCTTCTAAAAATTCAAAAGAAGTTTCTTCCAAATCAAGACCAGTTGTACTTCCAAAAATTTGAACAACAACTGCTTTTTCTGAAATATCAATAATTTTACCAATTCGTTTTTCACCATAACGGTCACGAACACAAACTGTTTCATTGTAGAAAACATTTTCAGTTCGCTTCAGAACAATAATTGGTCCATCAACAGAAGTAACGCCTCTATATTCAATACCTTTCATAATTTCCTACCTTGAAAAAAGTCTTTCTACATCACCAAGTTGAGAGTCAAGATGATTTCTAACTTCTTGAACTTGAGCTAATTCATCATTTTTATAAACCATTTTAATTCGGACAATTTCTTCACAAACTGGAAGAGATGCAACATTTTGGAGTAACGCACCTTTTTTTAAACAATCCAATGCACGTTTGTAATATTCGATTATTAAATCCAAAATTAAGATTTCTTTTTCTGTTGAACAATATTTATCAACATCATCAAATGCATTTTGTTGTAGAAATCCGTTTTTTATCATATCTGCAACTTTTAGAACAAGTCTTTGCGAGTCTGGAAGTGCATCTGGTCCAATAAGACGAACGATTTGTTGAAGTCGATTTTCTTCTTTTAAAATATCTAATGATTCTTGGCGTAATTCTGCCCATTTTGGATTATGAACTTCCCACCAATCGCGAACTTCATCAGCATATTCAGAATAAGAATCTATCCACCCAATTGCAGGATAATGTCTAGCATTTGCAAGTTCTCTGTCCAAAGCCCAAAAACATCTGATAAATCGTTTTGTATGTTGAGTTACAGGTTCTGAAAAGTCGCCACCTGGAGGAGAAACTGCTCCAATAACAGAAACTGAACCTTCTTGTCCTGAAAGAGAAATTACACGACCAGCTCGTTCATAAAAAGATGCTAATCTTGATGGTAAATATGCAGGAAATCCTTCTTCTGCTGGCATTTCTTCCATTCGACCAGAAAGTTCACGCAACGCTTCTGCCCATCTTGAAGTTGAATCTGCCATAATTGCAACAGTCATTCCCATATCACGAAAATATTCTGCCAAAGTTATTCCTGAATAAAGAGAAACTTCTCGAGCAGCAACTGGCATATTTGATGTATTTGCAATAAGAATTGTTCGTTCCATAATAGACCGATTAGTTCTTGGGTCGATTAATTCTGGAAATTCGGTAAGAACTTCTGTCATTTCATTTCCACGTTCACCACAACCAATGTAAACAATTAAATCTGCATCACACCATTTTGCAACTGCGTGTTGAGTCATTGTCTTTCCAGTACCAAATCCTCCTGGAATAGCGGCAGTTCCACCTTTTGAAAGAGGAAAAAAAACATCTATAACGCGTTGTCCAGTGATTAAAGGTTCTGTAACACCTAATTTTTTGGTGTAAGGACGAGGTTTTCTTACTGGCCAATATTGAGCTAATCTGATTTCTTCATCAAATTCTGTAGTTGCAATAACATCATCAACTGTATAATCGCCTTCTCCTTTGAAAGTTTTTAAAATGCGACCACGAATCATAGGAGAAATCATAATTTTTTCTATGATTGATTCTGTTTCTTTTACAGTTCCAATTACAAATCCTGGTTTTATTGCAGAATTTTCTTTTACATTTTCAGTTGGAACAAAATGCCATTTTTTTTCTGTATCAAGTGGAGCAGTTCTTTCTCCTGGCAAAAGAAATGCACCAGAATGTTCATACATTGATTTTAATGGACGTTGAATTCCATCATAAATATTTCCTACAACACCAGGACCTAATCTTAAAGAAAGTGGTCTTTGAGTACAAACAACTTTTTCTCCTACATGCATTCCTGTATCTTCTTCATATACTTGAATTGTTGTATTTCCTTTATTTTGACGAATAATTTCACCAATAAGTTTTTTTTCTCCAACATCAACTACATCATAAAGACCACAATCATCTAAACCTTCTGCATAAACAATTGGTCCAGAAATACGTGTAATTTTTCCTTCAATCATATCAAATCTCCACTTAAATGGATTTTCTTTCATTTTTTACGAAAATAACGCTTGTGTTAATTCCGCTCTATTTTTATCTAAAAGATCTCCAACAATTTCACTCAAAGTAAGTCTTGCTCGAAAACTTTTATCTTCAGTTTCAAGAATAATTCCTTCTGGTTTTTCTAAACCAAAATCATTTTCAAAAACAATTTTACCAAAATCAGTTTTTTCACATTTATTAAAATTTGAACCCAATTTTTTAGACAAAATATCTTCTGTTTTTTTCAAATCAAATCCATAAACATAAGCATTGATTTTTTTCTCTTTTTGTAAATTAAAATCAAAATTTTTAAAAACAAGTTCAAATCTTTTTTCTTCTGGAAGATTGATAAAATAATTGTTTAAATTTTCTTTTAAAGATTGACTTATATAAGCAACTTTAAAACGTTCTTTTTCAAGAGGGATTGAAGCATTTTTATCAGATTTGTAAGCATCGATTTTTTTATTATAAAAATCTTTTTTTTCAATTTTTGCTTTTTCAATATTAATATCAACAGATGATAAAATTTCTTCACAATCAGAATCTGCTTGATTTAAAATTTTTTCTACTTTTTTTCTAGCATCTGATTGGATTTCTTTATCTAAAATCTCTGTAGAACGTAATTCTTGCATATAAAATACTCCAAAAATAAATTTGCAATTAACAAATTAAACTTCAATTCCAATGGCTTCTCGTATTGATTCCGAAAGAGATTTTCTTCCTTCAATATGTCCGTTTAAGCCAGGAATTTCGACAATAAGAGGAAATTTTCCTTTTTTTTGCCACTGAATTTCTTCTTCTTCAATTTGACTGGCAGCTTCCTCAGTTAAAATTAAAACTTGAGGAAGTTCTTGTGTAGGAACATTTGCAACGCCACCTTTTCCAGTAACTCTATTAAAAGCAGATAAAACTGCATTTCTATTTTCTGCGACAGTTCCTTCAACACCAATCAATTTAAAAGCGAGAACAATTTCACGACTTCCAATAATATAAAATTTCATTTTTTATATTAGAATACCAAAATAAGAACAGCTACAAGCATTCCCCAAAGACAAATACCTTCTGCAAGACCTACGAATGGTAATGCTTTTCCTGATAATTCAGGATTTTCACTCATTGCACCCATTGCTGCAGAACCAATTTTTCCAACAGCCATTCCACCAGCAATACAAGCTAATCCTACGGCAATAGCAGCTGCAATATATTTAATTGCACTTGCTGATGCAGTAACAGTTGCAGCATCAGTTGCTTCTTCAGCAAACAAAGCTGTTCCAAAAATAACAAAAAATGACAACAAAGCAAAAAATCTTTTTTTCATTTTTTTCCTCCATTTTTTCAAAATTTATATAAAAACTTTTAAAAGCCTTTACTTCAAAATAAATTATTCTTTAGAAAGTCCTTTTACTTCAAACTTAAATGGTTTAAATTCTCTTCCAGTTTCGTGGAAAAATTTACTAAAAAATTCATAATATTGTAATCTTACAACTTGAATTGCAACAATCATTCCTTCAAGAACAATAATTATTGCATTTCCAACAATCATAACTGCAATTCCTGCAATAGAAGCTTGTCCACCAACAAGATTTGTTAATATAAAAATAACGTAATCTAAAACAGCGTGAGAAAGAGCAAACGCTCCAACACGAACAAAACTTACAGTATTAGAAAGATAACCAGAAATAACTTCTATAACTTCAACAATACTAGAAATTAAATAAGTTCCAATTCCATTTTCTAGCAAAGGACGTTTTTTATTTACAAGATTTTCAAAAGGCTCAGCAAAAGAAGCAAAAAATAAACTTACTCCAACGATAATAAAATCATAAACAGCAATATGATAATGAAAAAATGCAATTCTAACAATTAAATAAATTACATACCAAAAGAAAATTGCTCCCGAAAGTCCATTTTTTCCAAAAATTGCTTCTGCATAATTTTTCTTAATAAAATTATTGATGATATTTATGATTAATCCGCAAGTATTAATTACAAAACCAATTGCAACGGCAACTCCAAAAACTCCAAACATTGCTTTAATAGAATTTGGGTCTGAAGAAGGCATTAAAACTAAAATTGGAGAATGAGGATTTCCAAACAAACCAGTTATCCATTCTGCAAAAGGTTCTAACAAAGTTTCATTACTAAAAAATTCTCCAGTTAAAAGTCCCATTATAGAACTTGTACAACCAATTGCAATAAAAATTGGAGCAAATTTATTCCATCCTCCAACTTTTATAACATTTTTTCCCAACAAAATTCCAACTAACGCAAGAACTAAACCTTGTCCTAAATCTCCAAACATAATTCCAAAAAGCAACGTAAAAAAGATTGCTACAAATGGAGTTGGGTCAATTGTTCCGTAAACTGGAGAACCATAAGAAAAAATCATTCTTTCAAAACTTTTTACAAATTTTCCATGAGTAAGTTTTACTGGAACTTGTTCTTTTCCAGACATTACAGAAGGAATTTCGTAAGGTTCGTAAACACGAATTGCAATTCTACTTTCTGTAAGTTGATCTAATTCTGTCATATAAGAAGTTGTTTCAGATTCTGGAATCCATCCTGTAATTCTATAAACTAATTCTGTGGATTCAAGATTTTTTTGAACATCAGCAATTTGAACTCCAATTGCAAAAGTTCCCAAAAGTTCTAAAAGTTTTTGTTCATGAGTTTCTATAAAATTTGATTTTTCTGTTTCAATTTCTTTTAATTTTTTATCTGACTCAATTTTTTGATTTTTTAACCCAAGTAAAACATTTTCAGGAACGCCTTTAAAATCTTGAGGAATTTCCATTTCAATAAATCCATGATTTTTAAGTTCTGATTCAACGGCAAATCTTCCTTTTTTTGATGATGCGACAAGAATATGAGTTTTATCTTCTCCCAAAGGAACAACTACAGCAATGTCTAAAAGACTTTCTTTTAAGTTTTCATATTCATTTGGAGTAACTTTTCCAATTTTTAAAGATAAAAAAGAAAGATGTTCTAATTCTGAATAAGAAACTTGAAGATTTGCAAATGCATTTGCTTCTTTGTACGCATTATTGATTTTTTCGGATTCATTATTTGCATCATCAATTCTAGTTTTTAATTCATTAAGCGCAATCAAAAAATCATTTGCATTTTTTCTTGAATTTTCAGTTGGAACATCAAATTTAGAAAGGTCTTCTGGATATTCACGAATTCCCAAATATTGAGCAATATCAATAAGTTGTTTATAAATTTGAGAATCTATATCCATAATATCATCTTTTTGAAACGAGGCAATTTCATCAGATTTTGTTTTTTTTGTTTGGAACTGAAAAGAACCTTTTTTTCCAATATAACCAATTACAGAAACAATATCCTGTTTTAAAACCATAAGTTCCAATAAACGCATTTTTGTAGTTCTTGCCATGTTTACCTCCATTTCCCATTATTCAGATTTTATACCAACACAAGCCATTGCTTCTGAAGGTTCAATATTCATTCTTAAACTTTCTACTGCAGTTCGAATACAACTTAGTTCAAAATTTTTTATTTTATACCAACTTATTAAAGAAACTGTAGACATTGGATATTGATGAAAAAGCAAATTTGCTTCGCGTTCAATTTTTCTTCGATTATTGATTTCTAGCCAGCGAGGATCTATTTTCCAAAGTCCATCGACATCTTTTGGATTTAAAAGTTCTGCATATTTCCAATTTTCCCATTCAGAAAAATTTTCTAAATCTTTATTTAATACTTCCAAAGCAGGAGCCGCAATTGGATCTTTTGAAGATGGAGAATCTGTTACATAAATAAGATTTTTTATAACTTCCTGATTTTCCATATTATAATTTATTTTTAAACGTAAAGCCCAAACTATATTTTTAATTACATATTCATCAAGATATAATTTTTCTAGTTGAATTTTTGTTTCTCCAGAAGTTTTTCCAATTGATTTCCATAAATGTCTGATAAATTGCATATCAATTTTAAATTCAAGTTTTTGTTGTTCGTGAATTTCTGGAATATGTTCATACCAATTATAGTATGAATTTTCAGTGATTTTTTTTATATTTGGATAAGCCTTAAAATTTAATTTTGTGAAATTTCCTAAATCAATTAAATGAGGACATTTTTTTTCACCAGCACAAAGTGCTCCACCAACCGCTTTTAAATTTTCTGCTTCATAAATTGCAAGTTGGTCTAATAAAATTTCATCTGGAGAAGAATATTGCTCAATAAAATTTGTATATTGTTTTACGAATTTTTTAAAACTTTCTTTTTCAATTTTTTCTGCTAAAAGAACTTCTGGAATTTGAGGAACTGGAGAATTGAATAAAAGCGTCCATAAGGCAGAAAGACTTCCTGTCGTAAAAAGCATTGATGCTCTATTATTTACAAATGATTTTCCCAAAATTCCACTGGCTTTTGCATAAATATATGCTTCCGCCGCAGATTTATCCATCTTTGCCATTCTTTACCTACAAATCATTCAAACAAAATTTTATCTAAAAGAGAATTAAATTCTTTTGTATTTTTTTGTTTTTCTTCTAATTCATTTTTAAAAGTATTGATTGAATCATCATATTCTTTGTTTATTTTTTCTATTTCAGAATCATATTCTTTTTCAAGTTGAAAGACAATATCATCATATTTTTGTTTATATTCTGTATTATATTTATTTTTTGCGTCAGAAATCCGTTTTTGAGCTTCTATTTGAGCATCATTTATTAAAGAAGATGCCTCTTTTTCAATTTCCAACAAATGATTGATTATATCTAATTCTGAATTTGATTCCATAAAAACTCCAAATAAAAATCATTTTATATTTCAAATGATGATATTAGATTTAACACCTCTTGCGAAGTTTTTGCAAGACAAATTTGATTTATAAATTCAGAATTACTTACAATTTGTAAAATATCTCTAAGAATATGAAGGCGTCCGACAGTATCATTTTCTTCAAAAAGAATTTCAAAAATTACATTTACTTTTACATTTTCTTTTTTTGAACTATTTGGATTTTCAAAAATAACGCCAGAAGGACTTATTCCAATTGCAATAGTTGTTTTTTTTATAGATTTACAAACCGCATGAGGAATAGCGACAAAAGGATAAATTGCAGTACTCATTTCATCTTCACGAGCAATTAAAGAATTTAAAGCTTCTTTTCTATTTATTGTAGGATTTTTCTTTACAATAATTTCTAAAAGTTCAGCAATACATTCTTCGCTATCTTTACTTTCAAGATTTATTTTTATATTTTCTAAATCAATTTTTTCACAAATCATAATATTCCTAAAAAATATTGAACAAGTTTCGATAAACTCACCGCATAAAAAAAACAATGTTTTAACAAACCACACAATAACAAATAAAAAAAAGACCTTGAAATTTTTGTTCCAAGGTCTTGTTATTTTATAAAATCATAAACCAAAAACTTATTCAGCAGAAGAATCTTCTGTAGCTTCTGATTCAACTGAATCTGCCCACCATTCAGAAGTTGTATTTTCAGTTTCTTCAACTGTTTTTTCTGCAGCAGTATCTGGAACTAATGACTCATCAATTTTTCTACTAGATTTATTAACCATTGCAAGAGCAACCGCTAAAATAAAAAATAAAGCAACTAAAACAGCAGTTGTTTTTGTAAGAACTCCAGCAGAATGAGAACCAAAAGCAGCAGTTCCTCGTCCGCCTAAAAGTCCACCCATTCCATTTTCACCATCATCTTGGACTGCAACTAACAAAATTAGCAAAAGGCTAACAATTGCAAAAAAAACTAATAGAACCACACTAATAGGACTCATCTTTATATTTCTCCCATAAAATTTTATTAAATAACAAGTTTTGCTATTTTATATAAAAAGATAGATTTTGTCTACTATATTAATTATAAGATGATAGTGAACTCATTTTACAAAATACAAATAGGAACAAAAGTTTCTGCTTTTAATGATGCACCACCAATTAAACCACCATCAATATCTGGTTGAGCCAAAAGTTCTGGAGCATTAGATGCCTTCATAGAACCACCATATTGAATAATAATTTCATCAGCAACTTTTTGATTATAAAGTTTTGCAATATAACCACGAATAAATTTATGAATTGATTCTGCATCTTCTGGAGTTGCAGTTTTTCCAGTTCCAATTGCCCAAACTGGTTCATAAGCGATTGTAACATTTTTCATTTGTTCTTCTGTAACGCCAGCTAAATCGGCAGAAAGTTGGAATGCACAAACTTGTTCAGCTTCTCCAGCTTCTCTTTCTGCAAGAAGTTCTCCAATACAAAGGTCTACTTCAAGCCCATCATTTAATGCACGACGAACTTTTTTATTAATCAATTCATCAGATTCACCAATTTCATGACGACGTTCAGAATGTCCTAAAATAACACATTGACAACCTATATCTTTTAACATTGTTGTAGAAACTTCACCAGTATGAGCACCATTTGAAGTTGCAGCACAATCTTGAGCAGCTAAAATAATATTAGAACCTTTTACAACTTGAGCAACTGCATCAAGATAAACAAAAGGAACTCCAATCATAAATTTGTTTGTTTTACCCTTTAATTGAGCAACTAAATCTTTAGCTAAAGCAACTGCTTCTTCTTTACTTGTATTCATTTTCCAGTTGCCAGCGATATAATGTGTACGTGCCATTTTATAACCTCACAAAAATTTAAAACTTTATTTAGAAAATAATAATAAAATATTCATTTTTTTACAATAAGAAGTAATTTTTTAAAAATCGCAATTCTTTTGTAAATTACGTTATTTTTCAGATGTATAAGCTGTCGAATTTATTAAACGATACGAAACTTGTACTGGAGAATCTGGAAAATTTTCTTCATCAGACTTTCCTACTGAGAAAAATGCCATTGTAGAATAATCTGAATTTTCAAAAGGTGTGATTGATGATGCGATTTTTGAACCATTTATATAACAAGAATAATGTTCTTCTGAATCAAGTTCAATTTTTAATTTATTAACAGAACCATAACCTTTTGAAATTGATGAATTTTCTGTTAAATATGCAGTATTTTTTGCACTAGAATCAATTAAATCTGAATATTTAGAACCATCCCAAGTGTAAAGAGCATATTCGCCCAAAGTATTAATTTCAAATCTCACATAATTTGATAAAATTCCATTTTCAGTTTTTGAATATCCAAAAATAAGCCCAAAACAACTATTTTCAAAACCGCTATCTTTTTTAAATTCAACTTCTAATGATGAAAAACGACCTAATTCATCAGTTGTATAAAAATATCCAAAATTTTGATTAGAATTTTCTTCAGAAAAAGAAATCCAATCATTTTTAGTAGAAGAATCTTCAACTTTGCTTGAACCACAAGAAATAAAAGCAAACAAACTAAAAGATAATAAAATTAAAAATATTTTTTTCATAATTTAATTCCGTATTCGTAAAAAAAAGACTGATTTCTGAAAAATCATTGAAATCAGTCTTCCAAAAATTAATTATTTAGTAGCCAAAATCGCAATACCAGGAAGTGTCTTTCCTTCCAAGAATTCCAAAGATGCTCCACCGCCAGTAGAAACGTGGCTCATTTTGTCTGCAAGATGGAATTTGTTTACAGCAGCAACTGAATCTCCACCACCAACAACTGTCATTGCACCACGACCTGTAGCTTCTGCAACAAGATTTGCAACTGTTTCTGTTCCCTTTGCAAATGCATCAAATTCAAAAACGCCAACCGGACCGTTCCAAACAACAGATTTTGCTGTAGAAAGAACTTCTTTATATGCTTCAATAGTTTTTGGACCAACATCCATTGCCATAAGATTATCAGGAATATCAACACCGTCAATTGCAACTGGAGTAGCGTTTGCATCAAATTTATCAGCAGCAACATGGTCTACAGGAAGAACAACTTTTACACCCTTTGCTTCAGCGTCTTTCAAAAGTTTTTTTGCAGTATCAATAAAATCATCTTCAACCAAAGAAATTCCAACTTTATGACCTTGAGCTTTTAAGAATGTGTAAGCCATTCCACCGCCAATAATCAAAGCAGAAGCATTTTTCAAAAGACTTTCCAAAACAGCGATTTTTGATGAAACCTTAGCACCACCAATAATTGCAACCTGTGGTTTTGGAGGATTTTCTACCATTGGCTGAATGTATTTAACTTCTTTTTCCATTAAGAAACCGCCAACTGGCTGAGTATTCATAAATTTAGCGATTGTTGCAGTAGAAGCCTGGTCGCGATGAGCAGTTCCAAAAGCATCATTTACAAAAATATCGCCGTAAGTAGCAAGTTCTTTTGCCATTGTTTCGCGTTCAGCATCAACTTTTGATGTTTCTTCTGGATGGAAACGAACATTTTCAAGCATTGCAACAGCACCTTCTGGCAAAGCGTCGATTGCAGCTTTTTGACCAAGTGCATCTGGCAAGAAAGTTACAGGTTTTCCAAGTTTTTCAGCAAAATATTCAACAACTGGTTTCATTCTGTTTTTACCGTTGATAAATTTTTCTGAATCAGCGTCAGTCCAAGATTTTCCAGCTTTTTCAGCCTTTTCCTTAGCCTTTTTAACATCTTTTTTAGGATCGCCCAAGTGACTCATCAAAACAAGCGAGCGTGGATTCTGTTCAAGAATATATTTAATAGTTGGAAGAGCAGCCATAATTCTAGTGTCGTCCTGAACAACGCCGTCTTTCATAGGAACGTTAAAATCAACGCGCATAATAATGCGTTTGCCTTTCAAATCAACGTCTTTTACAGTTTTAATCATTTTAAACCTCTAAAAAATTTAAATACGCCGCCAAAAGCAGCAACGTTACAGTTAAATAATAATGCTTTTACTATAGAAATTCAAT
>CAYPGB010000001.1:140697-168785 GCA_964410365.1 uncultured Treponema sp. | reverse complement strand
TTGAGGAAGGACTGCTTTCTACAATCCGTTGGTATTTGAAAAACGACGAATGGATTAGCCACATAAAAAGTGGTGCATACAAAGATTGGATTAACAAAAATTATACAGAGCAGGGAAGATAATTTTTCTTGTTAGATACAAACTCCCACAAAAGCGAATTGTCAAAATTGTGGGAGTTTTTTATTTTATTTCAAATCTAGAATCTTTTATAAATTTTTCTAAACTCGTTTTCCAATCTGGAAGTTTAATTTTTAATTCATTACAAATTTTTTCTTTACTTAAAACTGAATATGCAGGTCGTTTTACTTTTGCTCCATATTCTTCAGTTGTACAAGATTCAACCTTACAGTCAGATGTAATTCTTCCATATTTTTTACCGATTTTATAAATTTCTTGTGCAAAATCATACCAAGTTGTTTTTCCACCATCTGTAAAATGATAAATTCCATAAGAAGGAATTGAATTTTTTCCAAAGAAAGAGTTTGCTTTTTTTGATTTTTCTATAAATTTTAAGATTGCATTTGCTAAATCAACTGTAAAAGTTGGAGTTCCCCATTGATCATTAACAACTTTAACATTATCACGAGCATTCATCGCTTTTGTCATTGTATAAACAAAATTTTTTCCGTCAAAACCATAAAGCCAAGCTGTTCGGATTATATAATATGTATTCATTTCTTTTTGAATAAAATCTTCACCATCTGATTTTGTTTTTCCATAAATTCCAAGTGGTGATTTTTCACAATTTTCTTTGTATTCAGATTTTTCTGAACCATCAAAAACATAATCTGTGGAAATATGAATTAATTTTGCACCAATTTTTCTTGCAATTCGAGCAATATTTAAAGAACCTTGAGCATTTATTTTTTCAGCATTTTCAATATCATCTTCCGCTTTATCAACATTCGCATACGCAGCACAATTTATAATCCAATTAATTTGCCTTTCTGATTTTTTGAATTTTGAGGGAAAATAAGATTGTGTTTTTATATTTTGAGTAAATTTTTCTAAACATTGATAATCGCTAATATCAATTTCACTTCCTGTTCCAATCCAATTTAAATGATTTTTTTCAAGTTGGCGTGCAACTTCCGAGCCTAACATTCCTTTATGACCAATTAACCAAATCATTTTTTCCTTCCATAATTTTTATTTTAATTTTTGAAAAATACATTCACAAAAAGTTTTTATTCTACCTATAAATGATGTTTCTATTCTTTCTGTAAAAAAAGGAATTCGTGGAGCTTTTACACCACCAATTCCATATAAAATCCAATTTTCACCATCTCTAAAAAGCAAAATATCCATATTCATTTTTTTAGGAGCAACACAATCAAATTTTCCAAGATAATTTAGTGTATTTAAATTTTCAGAAAAATAAAAAATTTCATCTGCATTTTTTTGAATAATGATAGATTCATTTACTGTTCCAAAAGGGTCCATAATTAAATCTGCAAGAATTTTTGTTTTATTTTCTTCTTTTTCAATTTTTTTTATTTCTGCCGAAGTATACAAATCATAAAATTTTTGATGACGAACAGACCAATAAGGAATTCCCGCATAATCAGAAACATTTAGTAAAAGTTCTTCTAATTTTTCAGGTAAATTTTCATTTCCAAGATATGGTTTTATTTGAATAACTTCTGCAAGATATTTTGGTGAAAGTGATTTTATAGAAGCTCTTAATTCAACTGCCAAAGGATTTTCTGATTCAAGACACATATTTTTTTCATAATCAATATTGCGAATTAAAATTTCACCTTGATTTAATTTATTTATTTCTTCTTGTGATAATTTTGAATTAAAAGGCAACGAAAAAAGTGAAAAATTAAAAACAAAAAATAAAGCAAAATTAAGAATTTTTTTCATATCAATAATTCCTATTATAAATTTTTTATCATTCTATTGCAATCATAACAAAAAACTAAATAAAATCGTTACAAAAATAAATATATTATTGAATGAACCACATAATCTAAAACAAAGATTTAATGAGCGTATTTTGTCATCTCAATAACAGAGCTTAGAAAAGCCTTAAATGATAGTCAATTTTATTGGAAAATCAAAATAAAATTTCATAAGAAAATTCTTATTTTTTTCTTATGAAATGTGTATTCACAAGAATTTTTTTATAGAGTATGATTCTATCAAGATTTACAAAAAGTTTTTGAGAGTTTGGAGATAGTTAATATTATTAAATTTATTGAGGTTTTTTATGAAAAAATTATCTTTACTTTTGTTAGGTTTTGCATTTGCATTTATTGGTTGTAAAAATGAAGCAAATGTTGTAGGCGAATGGGAAACTCGTTCATTAGAAATTAATGGAATTCTACAAGAAATATGCATTTCAAATATTACAATTGCCCAAAAAACAAATAATGAATATTCTTTTAATGGTGATTCTGGCGTTAATAGATTTTTTGGTTCTGTAGAAATAAAAGGAAATTCTTTTTCTGTAAAAGATGATATGGGAAGTACAAAAATGATGGGAGAACCAAGAGCAATGGAATTTGAAGATAATTTTATCAAAACTTTAATAGAAGCTGATTCTGTAAAAGTTTATACAGAAAATAATGCAGATTTTCTTGCAATTGAAAATAAAGATAAAACAATGAAACTTGTTTTTATAAAAAAATAAGTTTTTTATTCAATTTTTAAAAGGGATGCCAAAAATAATAAAACACGGTGATTGAAGTGTTTTTACTTTTAAGTAGAATCTATTGAAATCATCATTTAGTAGGCATCCCTTTTTTTTTAAATTCTTTTATATCTTCACATTAAAATCTCATATTTTTATACAAAATCCTAAAAAAAGTGATATAATAATTATTATGATTTCTAAAAAAGTAAAAGCAATTATCGAAAGTCCTTCTAACGGTGTAATTCGTAAAATGTTTGAAGAAGGCAATTTATTAAAACAAAAATACGGGGAAGATAAAGTTTATGATTTTAGTATTGGAAATCCAGATTTAGATCCGCCTCAAAAAGTTGTGGATTCTATAAAAGAAATTGCATCTGATAAAACTCATTTGCGTCATGGTTATATGCCAAATCCTGGTTATCAAAAAACTAGAGAAGCAATGGCTAAAAAAGTTGCACAAGAACAAGGTGTAAAAATTGATTTTTCAAATGTAATTATGTCTGTTGGAGCTGCGGGAGCAATCAATGCAACTTTAAAAGCTCTTTTAAATGATGGTGATGAAGTTATTGTTCCGTGTCCTTATTTTGCAGAATATGGTCATTATGTTCATAATCATAATGGTGAAATTATTGGTGTACAAACAAAAGATGATTTTAGTTTAGATTCAAATGCAATTAAAAATGCTTTAAATGAAAAAACTGCCGCAGTTTTGATAAATTCTCCAAATAATCCAACTGGTCGTATTTATTCAGACTCTGATATTGATGAACTTGTAAAAGTTTTAAAAGAACATGGAGAAAAGACAGACCGTTATCCTTATTTAATTTTAGATGAACCTTATAGAGCAATTACTTATGATGGGAAAAAAGTAGCATCAGTATTTTCAAAATATCAATATTCTGTTGTAGTTTCTAGTTTTGCAAAAAATTTGAGTTTGCCTGGAGAAAGAATCGGTTATATTTGTGTGAATCCTGAAAATCCAGAATCGAAAGATTTTATTTCTGCGGTAACTTTTGCAACAAGAGTTTTAGGTTTTGTAAATGCACCAGCTTTTTTTCAAAAAGTTATAGAAAAATCTTGGGATGCAGAATGTGATTTTTCAAGTTATGAAAAACGTCGTAATGAAATTATGAAAATTATGGATTATGCAAATTTAAAATACATAATTCCTGAAGGTGCATTTTATTTGTGGGTAAAAGTTCCAGATGGTTGGAATGATGATGATATGGCTTTTACCGAGCATTTAAAAAAATATAATATTCTTTGTGCTCCAGGAAGTGGATTTGCTGGAAAAGGTTGGTTTAGAATTTCTTATTGTTGTAGTGAACAATCTATATTGAATAGTAAGGAAGCCTTTAAAAAGGCTGTGGAGGAAAAATGAAAATTTTAATGGTAACTTCAGAAACAGTTCCATTTGCTAAAACAGGTGGATTGGCAGATGCAGTATCAGCATTGGCAATAAATCTTAGAAAACAAGGTCATGATGTAAGAATTATAATGCCAAGATATTATAAAATTGATCGAGCAAAATTAAAGGCAATTGAAGAACCTGTCGCCGTAGCTGCTGGTCAGATTGAAACTTGGGTAAAATTTTATGAAGCCCCTCTTCCAAAAACTGATATTCCAGTTTATTTTATAGATCATGAACAAGCTTATGGACGAGATGGCGTTTATGGAACCAAAGCAGAACCAGATTTTCATGATAATCCTTATCGTTCTGCATTACTTTGTCACGGAGCGTTTCAACTTTGCCGATTTTTAGGTTGGTATCCTGATATTATGCATGCACATGATTGGTTTTGTGCTTTAGTTCCAGCGTTGTTAAAATGTGTTTGTAGAAATGGATATTTTGCTCATACAGCTTCTGTTTTTACAATTCATAATTTGGGATACCAAGGAGTTTATTCAAAAGATTCTTTTCCAGCGTTAGGACTTGATTGGAATCTTTACTACGGAGCAGGACTTGAACATCACGGTGCCATAAATCTTTTACAAGCAGGAATTTCTTGTGCTGATATGATAACTACAGTTTCTCAAACTTATGCACACGAAATGCAATCAGTAGAAGGTGGATTTGGATTAGATGGACTTTTACGTGTTCGTTCAGATTGTGTAAAAGGAGTTTTGAATGGTTGTGATTTAGAAACTTGGAATCCAAAAACTGATAAACTTCTTCCAGCTAATTATGATTATAAAAATTTAAAAAATAAAGCCGTAAATAAAGAAGCATTACAGAAAAAGATGGGACTTCCTGTTAGAAAAGATGTTCCTATTATCGGAATAGTAACTCGTCTTGCAGATCAAAAAGGTATTGCCGAAGTTTTTGCACCAACTTATGGTTCAATTTATTCGATGTGTGTAAATATGGATGTTCAATTTGCTATTTTAGGAAGTGGCGAACATTGGTGTGAAAATGAAATTAATGCACTTCAATCAAAACTTCCAAATTTGCGTGCTTATATTGGTTATGATGAATCACTTTCTCATTTAATTGAAGCGGGTTCAGATTTCTTTTTGATGCCATCTCGTTATGAACCTTGTGGATTAAATCAAATGTATTCTATGCTTTATGGAACTTTACCAATTGTAAGAAGAACAGGAGGTTTAGCTGATACTGTTGAACAATATAATGAACAAACTGGGGAAGGAACTGGATTTTTATTTGATGCACTTACTCCAGATGCAATTTATAACACAGTAGGTTGGGCTGTTTACGCTTATTACAACAAAAAAGAACATATTCAAAAAATGCAAATAACTGGTATGCAAAAAGATTTCTCTTGGGATCGTTCTGTAAAAGGATATGAAAATATTTATTCAGAAGCACTTATGAGAGGTTGTGGAATAAATACAGCTGATTGGAAATAAAAAGTGGTAGTTGTCAAAAATAACGAAATCTATTTTCTTGTGTAGTTATTTGTTATTCCCGTGCTTGTCACGGGAATCTTACTAAAATTCATACCATTGTTCATCGGTTGTCATATACCAATCTGCAAGAAGATTTGCATTAGTTGGACTACACCAAGAAATACTTCCATTATAATTTAATATAACAACTCTATTTTTACTTTGACAGATTTTTTGAGGCATAGAAGCTGAACGATTATATGAAAATCTTTTTTTAGTTTGGGTATTATAACAATACATTTTGTTTTTACCAATATTTGTAAACAAATTATTTTGATAAAGATATGTAAATGCATCTGAATCTTCTGAAGAAAATTTTAACATATTTGTAGTAACTTTTGCTTTTGTATTATACGAAAAAACATATGTAGTTTGACCTTCTTCCGTAGAAACAAGATTTATTCCATAAATTAACGTTCCATCTGTGCTTAAACCAAAAACAACATTTCCTTTTACAGAAAGAGGAACAGTTTCCAAAGTTTTAGGATTTACACAAATCATTGGCACTTTTGGATTTGTTGCTGCTGATTTTGAAATATAAATATTTCCATCATTTGCAATAATAACATCTTGAATTCCAGTTCCACTATAAATTTCAGATAAATCTTTTGTATTAAAATTATATAAATTTACCGATGTACTACTTTCTATATCAATTAAATATTTTTCTTCTCCAATATTAAAATATTTTAATATTTGAATAGGATTTTTTGGTGTAAATAAAATATTAGTTTCATTATTTTCAAGATTGAGTTTTGTAACTTGATTTTTTGTTCCTTTTGACCACAAAATCATATTATTATCATCTGCAGAAAGTAGTTGAGTTTGACCTTTTGCAGTTGCAAGTGCATTAATTTCTCCTGTATCAAAAGATGATTTAAAAATTTTATCATTTGCAAGAAAATAAAAATTATCATTTGCAGTTGCTATATCATTAATTTTTGCGTATTTATTTTCTGAAATTTCTTCTAAGGAATAAGTTGTACTTGTTGCGTCCGCATCTATTTTGTAAACACAACCAGATTTACTTCCAAGAAAAATATCATTATATTTTTTTGTTCCTGTTACGATAGAATCTTTTCCTCTTGGTCCTTTTAATGTTTTTACAACTCGTGGATTAGAAACTGTTAAATTTTCAAGATTTTCCAACATTTTTATTGTATAAAGTGATTTTCCATCATATTCCATAAAATAAAGATTTGAATCATTATCACTAGAAAGAATTATCGGATTTTGTGCAGGAATTGATGAAATTGTATTTCCTTTAAATGCATTTACGATATAAATATTATCATCTTTTACGCCAACAAAAAATTTATTATTATTTATCATAATACATTGTTCTAAACCTTGAACTATAGAAAATTTACTCTTTAAAGAACCATTTGTCAGATTATAATACGAAAGAATTCCTGTTGGTGAATAAAAAACACAAGTTTTTTCTGTATCACTTGTATTTATATAATTTACGATACTTGTATTTGTTTTTATTTTATCAACTGTATTCCAACCATTTGTCCGAACAAAAACTGCTCCATCTACAGTTGCTGTTCCAATAATCAAATAATTTCCTTTTGCTGAAAATTTTAGTGATGTAATTGAATCTGAAAATTTTTTATTGTATTTTCTAGTTAAAGTTGTCCAATCCCAAACACTTACTTTATTTACAGAACCACCATCAGTTTCATAAACTGCAATAAGATTTCCGTTTGGTGAAATTGCCATAAGTTTTATTCCAACATCAGTAATTTGATAATGTTCACCTTGATTATCACTTGTCCATTTTATAATAAAACCATCTTGACCGGCTGTATAAAAAGATTGTTCATAACCAGTTGTTTTTGAAATCGCAGAAATACAATTCACTTGAGATTGATGAGATTGTGTTGAAGTATGTGATTGTGCAGACAAAAAAATTGTAAAAATTATAAAAATTGCAAAAAAAGATATTTTTTTCATTTATTTTCCCTTATTTATAAAATAATTAATATCAGAACTTATTGCTAGAACAAATAATATCGCAATAAATGCTATTCCAATAAATTGTATATAAAACTGAATTTTTGGTTTTAATTTTTTATGAGTCAAAGTTTCGATTAAAGCAACAAAAATCAATCCTCCATCCAAAACTGGTAAAGGAAGTAAATTCATTATAAAAAGAGAGATGCTTATTATCCCCATCAAATTAAAAATACTTACAAAACCAAGTTTTACATTAGAAGAAAATCCATTTTTTACAGTGCTTCCAAGCATTTCTGTAATTTGAGCTGGACCAGAAACTGCATTTTTTATATCAATTCCTTTAAATAAAACTCCAATTCCTTTTATTGTTGCAGAAACATATTTACAAGCGTCTTTTGTTCCTTGAATTATTGATGTAAAAAAATTGTAATGAGGAGTGTGTTTTGTAATGATATTATTCATATCGGCAGCAACTCCAATTTGACCAGAACCAGTTTCTTTATTTAAATCTGTATGAACTACAAAATCAAGAATTTTTCCATTACGCTCAACTTGAATATTTATATCTTCATCAGGATGAGTTGAAACTTCCCAGATTATATCATCAAAATCTTGTGTAATTTTATTATTGATTTTTATGATTTTATCTCCAGTTAAAATTCCCGCTTTTTCTGCCGCATAAGATGAGTTTTCATAAAGTTCATTTGCAAGAATAATTTTATTTGATGCAGTTTGATATTCATAGCCAATTCCTGCAACTAAAGAAAGAAAAATAATTGATAAAATAAAATTGAAAAAAGGACCTGCAAAACCAATTGCCGCTCTTTTTAAAGGATGAACTCCATAAAGAGAGTCTGAATCAGTTTGTATTTCAGAAAGATTTTCTTCAATGGCACGTTTATAATCTTCTTCACCTTTCATTCCACAATATCCACCTAAAGGTAATAAAGAAATTCTGTAATCTGTTCCTTTTATTTTTTTGTGGAATAAAACTGGTCCAAAACCAATAGAAAAACTTTCAACTTTTACACCAAAAATTTTTGCTGCAATAAAATGTCCAATTTCATGAAAAAGAATTAAAAAAATTAAACAAAGTAATCCGTATAACCATTTCATACTTGTTCCTTTGCAATTATACGAGCGTTTTTATCAATTTCATAGACATCTTCAAAATTTTTTACAGGAATATTCCAATTTTTATCAAGAACATATCTTACAATTCGCGAAATTGCGGAATAAGATATTTTATTTTCTAAAAATGCATGAACGGCAATTTCATTGGCAGCATTAAATGCAATTGTGTATGCATTTCCAAGTTTTATACATTCAAAAGCAAAATTTAATAAAGGAAAATCGTTGTAGCGTGGTTTATAAAATGTCATAGTTTGATCAAATAAATCAAATTCTTTTAGATAATTTTTGCTATTCTTAGGCCAAGTTAATGCATTCAAAATAGGATGTTTCATATCAGGATCTGAAATTTGAGCATAAAGCATTCCATCATTTGTTCTTACAAGAGAATGAATTAAACTTTGAGGATGAATTACAACATCAATTTGCTCAGCCTTTAAATCAAAAAGATAAGATGCTTCTATAACTTCAAGACCTTTATTTGCAAGGGTAGAAGAGTCTACTGTAATTTTTGGACCCATTTTCCAAGTTGGATGATTTAATGCTTGTTCTACAGTTACAGAATTTAATTGTTCGCGAGTAAAAGTTCTAAAAGGTCCACCACTTGCTGTAATTATTACTTTAGAAATATTTTCTTTTCCTGATTGATTGATAAGAGAAAAAATTGCAGAATGTTCTGAATCTACAGGAATTAATTTTGCATTATTTTTTGATGCAAGTTCTTTTATTAAAGGTCCCGCCATTACAATAGTTTCTTTGTTTGCAAGAGCTAAATCTATTCCGTTTTCTAAAACAATTTTTGAAGGTAAAAGACCTGCTGCACCAGCAATCCCATTAACAACTATATCAGGTTTTGATTGCTCAATTAATTTTTGAAACGCTTCATTTGAAGAATCTTTTGAAGTTAGTAAACTAGGACATTTATTAAATTCTTCCGAAAGTTCTAAAAGTCTTTTTTCATTTGAATGACACTGCAATCCACAAATTGTAAAATCTTCTATCATATTTCTTACAATTTGTAATGTATTTGTTCCAATAGAACCTGTACAACCTAATAATAAAATTCGCTTCATTTTTATTCCAAAAATTATTATCTAAATAAAAGAAAAGCACATATATAAAAAACAACTGCACCTGGAATTAATGAATCTAAGCAATCCATTGCACCACCGCGTCCTGGAATAATACATCCACTATCTTTTACATTTGTGGCACGTTTAAATACAGATTCAATTAAATCTCCTGTAATTGCTGCGAGTGATGTTAAAAATCCTGTAAGAATTATTCTCCACATAGAAAAAGTAAAAACGTGTTCTCTAAAGAATAATGTAAAAATCACACCACAAACAATCGAACCAAAAATTCCACCAATAAAACCTACAATACTTTTGTTTGGACTTGCGGCAATTACACCTCGTGATTTTTTTCCAAATAAAATACCAAAAAACCATGCTGAAGAATCACACATAAAAACAAAAATAAAATACAAAATCAACATATATGATTCATAAGGAAAATTTGCATTTTCAAAATATTGAGCAGAAGCTTTTGGTGGTTGTAAAGTTGAAATTCTTGTGATGAAAGTCGTTAAAAATCCAATATAAAAAATAATTAAAGTTGAAACGGCTATTTTACTCAAAGAATTTTCAAAAGTTTTTGCTGTTATACTTTCTATAAAGAAAAATACTAAAATTTCAAAAGCAAAAATCCATAAAATATATTCATAACTAAGATTAAATGCTATGACTAAAAAACTTGCTAGCCATAAAATCATTGCATCAACAATAATTAATGGAGTTGGAAAAATTTTAAATTTGTTTTTTGCCATTCTACAAAATTCAAAGGCACCTATAATTTCAAAAAATGCCATTAAAAAATACATCGGAAGATGATTAAAAAATGGGATAAAAACAAGAAAGAATACTAATGGTGCTCCTACAAAAAAAGTAAAAAGACGTTTATATAAAGTTTTCATTTTTCTGCTCCAAATCTTCTATTTCGATTCGTAAACTCTTCTATATGTTGTTCAAATTCTTCATTTGAATAATCTGGCCAAAGTGTTTTTGTATAAATTTGTTCTGCATAAGGAATATGCCAAAGTAAAAAATTACTTAATCTTTGTTCGCCGCCTGTTCTGATTAATAAATCAACATCAGGACTTTCTGGCATATCTAATTTCTTTGAAATAAGTTCTTCTGTAATTTCTTCAGAAGGAATTTTGTCGCTTATAATCTTTTTTATTCCTCTTAAAATTTCATCACGTCCGCCATAATTTATAGCAAGATTTAATGTCATTCCTGAAAAATTCTTTGTATCATCAATTGCTTCTAAAATATCATTTTGAATTTTTTGAGGTAGGGTAGAAATATTTCCTATATGATTAAGTTTAATATTATTTTCTCTATAAAAGTTTAATTCTTGAACAAGATGAATATGAATTAAATTCATTAAAAAGCCAACTTCTTGTTCTGTACGTTTCCAGTTTTCTGTTGAAAAAATATAAAGTGTTAAAAATTTTATTCCAAGGTCTGCCGCTTTTTTTACAATACGTTTTACAGTTTCCAAACCTTCGTTATGACCTGATGAGCGTGGTAAATTCTTTTGTTTTGCCCATCTTCCGTTTCCATCCATCGTAATTGCTACATGAAACGGAAGATTTTCTTTTATAAATGACATTTTAATTTTGTAAAATATCCTTTTCTTTTGATTCGTAGATTTTATTAATTTCTTCGATATATTTATCTGTAAGTTTTTGGAGTTTATCTGTTTCTGTTTTTAATCCGTCTTCAGTAATTTCTCCAGCTTTTTCTTGTTTTTTTAATTCATCATTTCCATCGCGACGAATATTTCTAATTGCTGTTCTTGAATTTTCAGCAACAGTTTTTGCTTGTTTTACAAGTTCCTTTCGTCTTTCTGCTGTAAGAGCAGGAATTTGAATACGAATAACTTTTCCATCATTAGAAGGATTTAATCCCAAATCAGCAATTTGAATAGCTTTTTCTATTTCTGTAATAAGAGATTTATCAAAAGGTGTGATAATAACTGAACGAGCTTCAGGAATCGCTATTGTAGCAACTTGATTTAATGGAGATTTTGTTCCGTAATAATCAACACGAACTTTATCAAAAATAGAGGCACTTGCACGACCTGTTCTAATAGCATTAAAAGATTCTTTTAAAGATTCTACTGTTTTTTTCATTCTCTCTTCATTATCAGCCATTTTTTTCTCCCATAAAAAGTTAATTTTGAAATTTTGGGGATGTTTCCATCCCCAATTTTAACTATTTTCCAAGTACATAAAGTTTTGCTGTTGCGAAAGAAAGAGTTGCTCCAACTTCTTTTCCTACTTCAGCAAGTTTTGCAGTTACTGTTTTTTTGTCATCTTTTACAAACATTTGATCTTCAAAACAGATTTCTGCTAAATGTTTATTTACCTTACCTTGTAAGATTCCTTCTTTAACATTTTCTGGTTTAGAAGCCATTTTTTCATCTTGATCCATTTGAGCTTTAAAGATTTCTTTTTGTTCATCTATATAACTCTGTGGAACATCTTTTTTAGATGTATAAGATGGAGTAAATGCTGCGATGTGCAAACAACAATCATAAGCAAATGTTTTAACAGAATCTGCTGTTGAACCTTTTACAACTACAACTGCACCTGTTTTTTTATCTGAGTGAACATAGAAAGAACCTACTGAATCACTAGGAATTTCAATAACTTCAACTTTTGCAACAGACATATTCTCACGAATCTTTACAGCAAGAGTTTCAAGAAGTTGTTTATGTTCATCTTCTACTGTTGAATAACCTTTTTCAATAGTTACATCAAGAAGTTTTTCTCCAAGAGCAACGAAATCTGCATTATTTGCAACGAAGTCTGTTTCACAAGTAACTTCAATAACAACGATTTTATTTCCATCTTGGCGAATAAATAAACGACCTTCTGTAGTAGCACGTTCAGAACGTTTTGCTACAGCAGCAAGTCCTTTTTCTTTTAATAATTTTTCTGCTTCTGCAATATCACCATTACATTCTGTAAGGGCTTTTTTGCATTCCATCATACCAGCACCAGTTTTTTCTCGAAGTGCTTTTACATCAGCTGCTGTGATTGTCATAAATTAGTCCTTATAAATTTTATCTTCATCAATTAAACTTTCTTCTCTATCAGCTTCAAGATCTTCTTCTTTTGGTTCTGTTGGTTGATAGTTAGAATAGTCTACAATTTCTTCATCTTCATCTTTTTTAGCTGCATCTGTTTCAATTTCTTCATCATCATTAAGATTTTCAAGAATTTTTAATCCAGCTTCATTATCAGATTCAATTACAGCATTTGCAATAATTGATGTAAATAAAGAGATTGCACGAATAGCATCATCATTACCAGGAATAGGGAAGTCAATTCCTTCTGGGTTACAGTTTGTATCAACTACAGCAATAATAGGAATTCCCATTCTGCGAGCTTCTGCAACTGCAATTTGTTCCTTGTGAGTATCGATAATAAATACTGCACCTGGAAGTTCCTTCATTTCTTTAATACCACCGAGATTTTTCTCGAGTTTTGATTTTTCTTTCTGTAATTGAGAAACTTCTTTTTTTGTAAGATTATCGAAAGTTCCGTCTATTTCCATTTTTTCGATTTTCTTTAGACGTTGAAGTGATTTTTTAATAGTAGAGAAGTTTGTAAGCATACCACCAAGCCAGCGATTGTTTACATAGAACATACCACAACGTTCAGCTTCTTTCTGAACAGCTTGTTGAGCTTGTTTTTTTGTTCCTACAAAAAGGATTGATTTACCAGATGCAGTTACTTTTCTAACTTCATCATAGCCATCTTTAATTGCAGCAATTGTTTTCTGCAAATCAATAATGTGGATTCCATTACGTTCTGCGAAGATATATTTCTTCATACGTGGATCCCATCTTTTTACCTGATGTCCAAAGTGAACTCCAGACTCTAATAGGTTTTTCATTGTTACTACTGCCATGAGTAACGCTCCTTCACGGACAAAATAAATTTTGTCACCAAACTCTGTTTCTCGTATTCTTAAAAAAGAATCGGAATGTCCAGCTCTACGAGCCGTTGTATATAATTATTCCAAAATAGAATAATCTTGTTCTTTGAGTATATCGTAAAGTTCAGAAATAGGCAAGCCAACAACACCAGAGTAAGAACCTTCTATTTTTTCAACGAATAAAGATGCTAAACTTTGAATTCTATAACCACCAGCGGCACCATGCCATTCTCCAGTATCAACATACCATTGAATTTCTTCATCCGTCATTGGAGAAAAAGTTACTCGTGTTTTATTAATTTTTGAAACTGTAGTTTTATTTTTCCCTTTATATAAAACAAGAGCTGTTATTACAGTATGAGTTTTGCCCTGTAGTTTTTTTAGATATTCAAAAGCCTGTTCTTGACTTTGAGGCTTTCCCATAATTTCATTATTAAAAATTACGATTGTATCTGCTCCCAGAATGTAAGGAATTTCTTGTGCTGGTGGAAGTGAATGAATTACAGCTGTTACTTTTTCCCTTGCTAAAAGTTCAGGGACTTGTTCTAATTCTACAGCTTGAACTAAAGTTTCATCTATATTTGGAATGATTACTCTAAAAGGAATTTTTAGCATTTTTAAAATTTCTTGTCTGCGTGGTGAAGAGGAAGCTAAAATTATTGGTTCCATATTTTTTCCTTTTAATAAAAAAGGCTGTCAAAAAACAGACAGCCTTGATTTTTTATTTTGCATCTGCATTAGATTGATTTGATTTCGAAGAAGATTTTCCCGAAAGTTGTTTTAGAAGCTTTAATGCTTTTTGTCTTACAGGAGTTACATAATGATAATCAGAAGAAATCATTGTGATTGTATCTAACATAGTTTTTTTATTTTGAGTTGAATCTGCTAAAACTTCAAATGCATTTAAAACTTCCCAAGCTAATGAACTTGTTGGATTCATAACTTGATTTCTTCGATTTGCAAAAGCAATTGCTTCAACAACTTCGTCATTATCATTTAAACCAATTTCTCCAAGAGATTTTACAGCCGCAGCAATCACCATTGGTTCGTTATCTGCAATTGCAATTTCTAATAAAGTATTTTTTGAATGTTCTGTTGGAACTTGAGCCATAAGAAGACAAGCTTGACGTCTAATTTCTGGATAATTATTCATAACTCGTCTTTTTGTCATAGAAGGATTTTTTATTCCTTCTCCAGATAATTGATCCAAAGCTTTTAAAACTTGTTCAGATGTATTTCCTTCTTCAATTGCACCTTGTAAATACTGTAAAGCAACAAGTTTACTATCATAATCATCAGCATCCGCTAACGAAAGAATGATTGAACCATCTACATCATCAAGATATTCACTTTCTACAGATTTTTCTTCAGCAAAAGCAAAAATTGCACCTAAAAATAAAAAAGAAGATATTAAAACTTTCTTTAAATTTTTCATATAAAATCCTCCTGGAAGATACATCTAATAATTATAAAATATAAACGGTAAAAATGCAATTTTTTATTAATCATCTAATTTTGGAATATTAACATACCATTTTCCATCTTTTTTGATAAAATAATAATAAATCAATTCACTACCATCATTTTTTACTTCTACAGCTTTTATATTTGTTTTTGAAATATATCGAATTTCATCAACTTGATTTTTTTCACGTGCAGGAATAAAAACATATTTAAAATAATCTCCAATACCATGAAGTTGGATTTGTTTATTTGGTAATTTTTCACGAACTTTTCGCAAATTAGAAGATTTTGAATAATATTCTATAGATTCTGGAGCAATATAAGTAAGCCATTTTTCTTTATCTTTTTTTCTCATAATTTCAGAAAGTTCATTGATTATTTCTAAAATTTCGGCTTTGTCATTTTCAAATTCTTCAACACTTACAATATCTGAAGAAGAAATATCTTTTGTAGAACGAATATATTCTTCTGTATATTCTGTAAAAACATCCTCTATTTCATCATCTTCATCATAAACTGGAGATTGAATTTCATCTTCGGTTGTAATATCATCTTCTATTTTTGTAGAACCACAAGAAATTAAAAAAATGCAAACACTAAAACTAATCAATAAAAATATTTTTTTCATATCGAAAGTATACACATATTGCTCGTTTTATTCAAATGAGTTATTTTTAATTTATGATAAAAGCAGTTTTTGCAGGTTCGTTTGACCCTCCAACAAATGGACATTTAGATGTAATTGATAGAGCATCAAAATATTTTGAAAGTTTGGATGTTGTTGTTTCTGTAAATCCTCAGAAGCATTATATGTTTTCTGCGGAAGAAAGATTAAAGATGATGTCGGAACTTGTAAAAGATTATTCAAATGTAAATGTTCATATTTGTGATGAATTAATTGTAAATTATGCAAAAAAGGTTGGGGCAGATGTTTTGGTTAGAGGAATTCGTTCTGCAATAGATTTTTCTTATGAATTTGAACTTGCTCAAATGAATCAAAATCTTAATCCAGAAATAGAAACTATTTTTTTACCAACAAAAGAGCAATTTGCAATTGTAAAATCTAGTTCGATAAAAGAATTAGCAATGTTTGGTGGAGATATTAGTAGAATGGTTCCTCCTCTTGTAGAAAAAGCATTAAAAGAAAAATCTTCTTTAAGTAATTGACATTTTTTCTAAATTTGTTGTAAACTTTTATTTGTTATATATTAATAATTGCGAGGTTACATAAATGGCAGTACCTAGAAGTAAAACATCTAAAGCCGTAACAAAAAGACGTCAAACTATAAACATGAAATTAAAAGCTCCTCAGCTTGTTGAATGTAATAACTGTGGAAATTTAGTTCAATCACATCATGTTTGTCCAAAATGTGGTTTTTATCGTGGTCGTCAGGTTATTACACCTGAAGTTAATGGCTAATTAAATCAGGAGAAAAAAAATGGACGAATTATTCGAAAAAATGAAGAAATTAATTGCTGACAAACTAGAAATTGATGAATCTAAAATAAATATGGATTCTTCTTTCAGAAATGATCTTGGAGCAGATAGCCTTGACACTTATGAATTAGTTTATGCAATTGAAGAAGAATTAGGAGTCAGCATTCCTGATGAAAAAGCAAACGAACTTGAAACAGTACGTGATGCTTATGAATATATAAAATCACAACAAGCATAAGTTTTAGTTGTTATTTTATTAAAAGTACAAGTTTTTAATGCTTGTACTTTTTTTTTACCTTTTTATAATTTTGAGTAACATAAGATATTTTATGAACAAATTACAAACAATTTCTTCCGAAAGAAAAAATCAATTATTAAATTTTTGTAAAAGAGTAGATATAAAATTTAAGGATTTAACACTTTTAGAACAAGCTTTTCATCATCGTTCAATTACGAATGAGAAAAAAGGTGAAAAAAATAATGAAAGATTAGAATTTTTAGGCGATTCTGTTTTAGGAATTGTTACGGCGGCTTATCTTTATAAAAGTTTAGAAAATCCAGAAGGTGATTTAGCAAAAATAAAATCTGCAGCAGTTAGTGAAAAAGCTCTTTCTCCAATTGCACTTTCTTTAGGAATTGATAAATTATTAATCTTAGGTCATGGTGAAGAATTAAGTGGTGGAAGACAAAAACCTGCTATTTTAGCAGATTGTATGGAAGCAATTATTGGAGCATATTATTTAGATAGTGGTTATAAAGCTGCAGAAAAATATGTTTTATCGTTTATTGTTCCTGAAATAAAAAAAGTATGTAACGGAGAAATGAAAGATTTCAAAACAATTCTCCAAGAAAAATACCAAAAAATTAGCAAAACTTGTCCTATTTATGAATTAATTTCTGTAAAAGGACCAGATCATGCTCAAATTTTTGAAGTACAAGTTCATTTAGGTGATAAAATTTTTGGTCCAGCTTCTTCAACCACAAAAAAAGATGCTGAACAAAAATGTGCAAAAATTGCATTAGAAAAATGTAACTTTTTATAATTATATTTGTATTTCAAATTATGAAGAAAATTATACCTTTTATTTTCATTTTAAGTCTTTTTTTATCATTTTCACGTTCAAAAGAAATATCTGTAAAAGGTTTTATTAAAAGTTTTGGAAATAAACCTTTTAATTATGCTGTAATAGAAACTGAAAAAGGAAAACAATATTCTATAAAAACTGATAATTCTACAAAAGATGAACTTTTTAAAACTGTAGGTTCAAAAATAGAAATAACTGGAATTCTTATTTTAGAAGATGATGAAAATTCTTTCAATTTTTCAAAAGATGGATGTATAGAACTCATTAATTGGAAAATTTTAAATTAACTGATTTTTTTGTCAAACCAATTAATTTATATTTTCCAACACTTGCCAGAAAACTGTTTCGTTTATGTCATTCCCGTGTCAGAACACGGGAATCTTTGTTTTATTTTAGAAAATCATAATAATAATTTTTGCTGCAAGAACAACAGAAACTAATGCAAATGGATAAGTTGCCGCATAAGCAGAAGAAACTTCATCAGTTCCAGCGGTTGCAATTAAAGTTCCAAGTGCCGGAGTAGAAGTCATTCCTCCAGTGATTGAACCTAAGTTGTTTAAAATGCTCAATTTGAAGACGTATTTTGCAAGAATAAATCCAACAATCATTGGAAGTGTTGTCATTACAGCACCATAAACAAAATATGTCCATTTGAATTCATCTATAAAGTTCACTCCGCCTGGTACGCCTGCACCAATCAAGAACAAAACCAGCCCGAGTTCACGCATAAAATTCAATGTTTCTTTTTTAATTCTGCAATCGAGTTTACCTAAATGCGCAAAATGTCCAACAATCAAACCGCCAATAAGGCAGCCACCAGAATTTCCGAGTGAAAAGTTGATTCCAGGAATTTTTATACAACCAACTAAACAGCCTAGCGCAACTGCAAAAAAGAATGGGAAAAATCCGAAAGGTTCAACGCTAACAAGATTTCCTTTTGGTTGAGGAACTTGAATTGTATTTGCTGCCTGAAAATGTGCAACTTCATCTGCCATATTAACTTTTAAAATTTTTGGCACAAGTTGAACAAAAAGA
Source organism: uncultured Treponema sp. (assembly GCA_964410365.1). GTDB lineage: Bacteria > Spirochaetota > Spirochaetia > Treponematales > Treponemataceae > Treponema_D. The sequence continues at coordinate 150,110 of CAYPGB010000001.1, read as the reverse complement.
ACTACGCCTAAAACACCATAAAGATATGCAATTCCATAACCGGCTGTTACCTGTTCTTCAATCGCTGTTGCAACTTCTTTTCCTGCACTAAAACCTGGAGTTGAAGTTAATCCACCAGTTAAAAGACCAACTGCCATAGATGCTGTAAGATTTTTATCAAGCAAAACAAACAAAATTGCTGAAAGTGCACCAACTGCAATGATTATAACTCCCAAAAGAATGTAAGAAAGCGTTTTTTTATTAAACGAACGGAAGAATTTTGGACCTGCAATTAAACCTACGGCTGTTACAAAAAGTGCTGTTCCAATATTTGAAAGTGTACTAAAATTTCCTTTGATTTTATCGCTGAAAAGGAAAATTTCTCTTTCGCCAATATGAAAGGACGGAATAAAGTGGCATAAAACGCCATAAAGAAGAGCAACAAGTAAAACTCCTGCTGTTCCCAAATCAATTCCTTTAATTTTAATTGCACCAACAAGGTATCCGATTGCACCAATCGCAAACACAATGAAGATAAATGACAGAGCAGAAGAAACCACTCCAGCAAAGTAAGCAGTCATTTTTAACCTCTTATAATAAATTTATTTTAATATTATATAAATATATGATATTTTTAGCAACAAACGCTTTTTATAAAATTTGAAAAAAAAAGTCTGTCTCATAAAAAGACAGACTTTCTAAAATACTTTTATTTATTTACTTGCACCAGGAATTTTTTTATTTTCAAATTCTGGATTTCCATGGAAATAGCGAGGAAGAATTTTTGGAGAAACTACATCACTTGTAATTCCTGCATCACTTCTTTCTTTTTCAAATGCTTTTACATGGTCAAGATTCATTTTGTCTGTATCAGCAAGTTTTATATCTTTGAAGATTTTTCCTGCTTCAATTCCAGCTTCACGTCCAAAAACAACAACATCAAGAAGAGAATTTCCCATAAGACGATTTGTTCCGTGAACACCGCCAGATGCTTCTCCCGCAACCAAAAGATTTGGAATATTTGTGTGGCAAGTTTTATTGATTTCAACACCACCGTTTTGATAGTGAAGTGTAGGGAAAACCAAAATTGGTTCCTTGCGAATATCAATTCCGTATTTGATGAACATATTGTACATTGCTGGAATTGATTTTAAAATTGTTCCTTCACCATGAATCATTTCAATCATTGGAGTGTCAAGCCAAACTGCATCTTGAACTTCATTATGAACTCCGCGACCTTCTTTTACTTCACGAATAATTCCAGAAGCATTTACATCACGAGTTTCAAGAGGATGAATATAAACTTCACCATCTTTATTAATCAATTTTGCTCCAAGTGAACGAACTTTTTCTGTTACAAGTTTTCCAAGAATCTGAGTTGGATAAGCTGCACCAGTTGGGTGATATTGTAAAGAATCTTGATATAAAAGTTTTGCTCCAGCTCTGTAAGCAAGAACTAAACCATCAGCAGTTGCACCATAGTGATTTGATGTTGGGAAACCTTGATAATGCATTCGTCCAGCACCACCAGTTGCAATAATTACAACCTTTGCTTTTGCAATATAAAGTTCTCCAGTTTCAATGTTTACAAGAACTGCTCCACATGCTTCACCTTTTTCGTTTTTGATGATTTCTGTTGCGGCTGTAAAATCTACAACTGTAATATCATCTTTACGATTGAAAGTTTCATCACGAAGAGTACGCATAATTTCTGCACCAGAATAATCTTTACAAGCGTGCATTCTTTTGCGACTAGTTCCACCACCGTGAGTTGTAACCATTGTTCCATCTTCCATTTTATCAAATTCAACACCTAAATCGTTGAGCCATTTGATTACAGATGGAGCTTTGTTTACTAAAGTAGAAACAAGTTCTGGTTTTCCATCAAAATGTCCGCCACCAAAAGCATCAAGATAATGCTGAGCAGGTGAATCATTTGGTTTGTCAGCCGCTTGAATTCCACCTTCTGCCATCATTGTATTAGCATCACCAACGCGAAGTTTTGTAACGAGTAAAACTTTTGCACCAGCTTCACTTGCCATAATTGCAGCAGAAGTTCCAGCTCCGCCACCACCAATTACTAAAACATCAGTTTCAAAATCAACGTGAGTTAAATCAATTTGGTCTGGTTCATAACGTGGTTTTGCCTGAAGCATTTCTGCCAATTCAATAGGCGCTTTTTGTCCTTTATTTGGACCAATTTTTAATTCTTCAAACTGACTTTTAATGCGGTCTGGATGAAATTTTAAAAGTAAATCGTCTTTTTCTTCAGCAGTAAGACGAGGATGTTCAAATTTAAGATTTGCTTCACGTTTTTCTGCAACTATTTTTGCAGCATCGTCTAAGTAATTTCCGTACATATTCATTTCTCCTTTAGGGAGTTTCCCTAAAACCCATTTTTTATTAGAGGAAAGACAACCCTCTACTTCGAAGCGGGGTTTTCTTTCCCCTAAACCCCCAATCTTTCCCAGCACGACTTAGGACTCTGCCCTAAGACCCCGTGTAGTAAAGTTGAAAGTAAATGGCTTATTTTTCAATATCTCTTGTGTTATAAAGATTTTTGATTTCGTCTAAAGGTTTGTTCATCATTTCTTCAAGAGCCGCTTCACATTTTCCTTCGTTAATTTCGTTTACGCGGTCAATAAGATGCTGACTTTGTGGTTGAAGATATTTTCCATTTAAACGACGAGCAAGTTCTGCAACCTGAGGATGAGAAATTCCTGCTGGACAGCGAGATGAACAACATCCGCACATTACGCAGTCAAAAGATAAATCTGCACATTTAGCAAAATCACCACGCTGAGCATAAGCAATATATTGCATTGTGTTAAGACTTTGAGGGCAAGCACGTGTACAAGCATTACAACCAACGCAAGAATAAATTTCTGGGTAAAGTTGCATCATAACTTGTTGTTCAGGTTTGATTTTATTGATGTCGTAAACTTGTTTTACAAGAGGGAAGAAAGGCAATGTTGCAATGTACATATCATTTTCAACTTTTTTTGAACAAGCAAGGCAAGTTTGAAGTTGATTTTCACCTTTGATACGATAAATTGTAGCACACGCTCCACAGAATCCATTTCTACATCCGCAGCCACGTTTTAACTGATAACCAGCATATTCCATAGCGTTCATTATTGTTAATTCAGCAGGCACTTCATACTTTTTGCCAAAAATATAAATTGTCGCCATTTCTTTTTCAGCCATAATTTTTCTCCTTAGGGGGATTCCCTAAAACCCCATTTTATTGAGGGGAAGACAAAACTCTACTCGGAAGCGGTTTTTTCTCCCCCTCAAACTCCCTCTCTTTTTCAGCACCGCTTAGGGCTCTGCCCTAAGAACCCGGTAGAAGAGCAAGGAGTACACTTTTTAGTATTCTGGTGGAAGTTCTCCAAGTTGGTCAAAACTAAATACCGGTCCGTCTTTACAAACGAATTTATCACCGATATTACATCTTCCGCATTTTCCAATTCCACATTTCATTCGCATTTCCATTGTTGTAAAAACCTGTTCGTCTTTAAAGCCAAGTTTTTTAAGTGCATCAAGGGAAAGGTGAATTAAAATTGGAGGTCCACACATAATTACAGTCATACTTGGATCTGGATTTAATTCCGTTACATAAGGTGGAACAAATCCTACGTGTCCGTCCCAACCATCTTCTGCACGGTCAATAGTCAAATCAATAGAACAATTTGGCTGTTTCATCCAGACAGATTGCATTTCTTCAAGTCGAACTAAATCTGCTTTTGAGCGGCTTCCGTAAATTACCTGAATTTTTCCATAATCAGAACGATGATCCATCATATAATTTACAACAGAGTGAACAGGAGCAATTCCAATTCCTCCGGCAATTACCAAAATGTCTTTTCCCTTAAGTTTTGTATCAACTGGGAAACCATTTCCGATTGGACCACGCACGCAAATTTCTTGACCAACTTCTGCATTATGAAGCCATTCTGTAACACAACCACATTTTTTTATAGAAAATTCCATGTGAGTTTCAAGAGTAGGTGATGATGTAATAGAAATCATTGACTCTCCAACTCCAGGAACAATGAGCATTGCACACTGACCAGGAATGTGTTCAAACAATTTTTTTCCATCAAGACCAACTACGCTGAAAGTTTTTACATCAGGAGTTTCCTGTCTTATATCAATAATTTTTCCTACATAAGGAATAAAGCTTTCGTTTGTTTGCATTTTCGTCTCCTATTCCTTAAATATCATCTGATTCGTTCACAAAATTTATAACTTTTACAACATTCATGTGAACAGGGCAACTTTCCAAACATCTTCCGCAACCTACGCACTGAAAAAGTCCTTCGTGAGCCATTGGATAATACATCAATTTGTGCATAAAACGCTGACGAGAACGTTCTTTTTGTGAAAGTCGAGGATTTGCTGCTGCCATCTGTGTAAAATCAGAATACATACAAGAATCCCAACAACGAACTTGTTTAATTCCTTTTCCTGTATCAAAATCGCGAACATCAAAACACATACAAGTTGGGCAAACATAAGTACAAGTTCCGCAACCAACGCAAGGCTCAGCAACTTTTTCCCAGATTTTTGAATTGAAAATCTTGAGCATATCTTTGCCTTGGAATTTTGATAAATCCAATTTTGCAAAAGGTGTTGATTTTGATTTTTCTGCAATTTCTTTTTTAGCTGAATCAATTTTATTATCACCAGTTTCAGAAAGAAGTGATTTTGCTTTTTCGATAAAAGCCTTTCCTTTTTCTGTATTTGCTTTGAAATAATAATTTCCATCAACTAACCAAGAACTTACATCGCCTGAAGAACCGTTTTTATCTTCGCTTAAAGAAGAATCAATTCCGTAAGCAGCACAAAAACATGTTTTTGCAGGTTCATTACAAGCAAGTGTAATTACAGTCGAATGTTCACGACGATTTTTATAATATGAGTCAACAGGCTGCATATTAAGATATACATTATCAATAACAGTAAAACCAACTGCATCGCACGCACGAACACCAAAAATTACAAAATCTTCTAAATCTTTTCTTGGATCTTCAACTGTGATTTCTTTTCCATTAACTTGATAACTTACAAGTTTTTCTGCTTTTGGAAAGAAAAAATCTTTTGCTGAACGAACTGTTTTTAGATTTTGAGAAAGTTTTGTGCCTTTTTCCCATTTTTGGAAATCTGCTTTGCCAGTTTTATTGTCTACAGGCAAGTACAAAGGCTGTTTTGAACCAATAAGTTCAAATAATGTATCGATTTTTTCTTGTGAAATACTAAACATTATTCGTTTCCTCCGTCTTTAGCTCTTGCCCAAACAATAGTTGTTTCTGGGTCGTTTTCTTTAAATTGAAGCATTGCAGGTTTTGATTCCATATCACTTCCAGCCTGATAGTCGCCATAAATTTCATTTATATCTTTTATGAATTTTCTGTTTAAAAGATATAGTGGAATGTGTTCTGGGCAAACTCTTGAACATTCACCACAGTCTGTACATCTTCCAGCAACGTGCCAAGCTCTAACAATGTGGAAAAGACTTTCTTCAAAACTTGTTTGAGCTACTTTTTGTGATGTGTAAAGTGCATTGTTGTCGAATACACATTTTTCACAAGTACAAGCAGGACAAACATTTCGGCAAGCATTACAACGAATACAGCGAGAAAATTCATTTCGCCAAAAATCATAACGTTCTTGAGAAGTCATTGCTTCGAGTTTTGAAACTTCTTCCATTCGTTCTGAATTTGGTTCAAGTGATTTTTCTGCTTCTTCATCAACACCTAAAAGTTCATCGCAAGAAACGTGTTTTTTACCTTTACAACTTTCGCAAAGATTTCCACCGTCGAGAGTGTCCTGGCAAGGAACTCCAATTGCATAAACATCATTTCTTGTAATTCTGTTTTCTTTTAAAAGTTGAGTAAACGAATATGTATCACTTGGTTTTAAAAATACGAGTACAACTTCGCTTGGAATTGGCTTATCTTCTGCGTTAGGATCGCGCTGTTTTGCCATTGTGTTATTCATTCGAGTTGTACTTTTTTTAATTTCAATTTCTCTTGTAATTCCTACAAGATATTTAGAAAGATTTGCCTTACAAAATTTATTGAAAACAAAATCTTTATCTAATTCTTCTGCACTAGAAAATACAGCTGGAGTAATATCTTCATCAAAAAGACCTTTTTTCCAACCAACAACTTTTTGGACTTTTCCTTCAGCAAGTAATTCTTTTGCACGAGCGATTAATTTGTCTTGCATCTTATGTCCTCCAGTTTTTTATTTTCTCCAAGTTCTGTGATTTGCTGAACAAAACTATTCATAATTTCTGCAAATCTTACACCTTCGGCAGCAGAACACCATTCAACACGTGTACGACCTTTTTCAATTCCCAAATAATCAAGCATCGAAAAAAGCAATGTCATACGACGACGTGCAAAATAGTTTCCTGTAGTATAGTGACAGTCACCAGGATGACAGCCACACAAAATAACTCCATCCGCACCTTTTTGGAATGCACGCAAAATAAACAAAGGATTTAAACGGCAAGAACAAGGAATTCGGATGATTTTTACATTTTTTGGATATTCGAGTCGGTTGTTTCCAGCCAAATCGGCACCTGCATAAGAACACCAGTTACAGCAGAAGGCTACGATTCTAGGTGTCCATTCTTTATTTTCACTCATAAATCATTTCTTCAGTTAAAGAACTGAATCTACCTCCGCCAAGATTTGTTTGTTACTGAATCCGTAAAGATCCATTGCTCCAGAAGGACATGCAACTGTACAAGCACCACAACCGTGACACATTGCTGTATTAACTTGAGAAACGTGACGGGTGATTGTTGTTCTGTTTGGTCCACGGAAATCCTTGTCAACGTAAGAAATTGCTCCATAAGGACAAACATTTTCACATTGACCACAACCATTACACATATTTTCGTCTGGATGAGCAGTACAAGGGTCTGTTTTGAGTTTGTCTTTTACAAGTAAACAGATTGCTTTTGCCGCAGCACCAGAAGATTGAGCAACAGTTTCTGGAATATCTTTTGGTCCCTGACAACATCCGCAAAGGAAAATTCCTGCTGTAGGACTTTCAACTGGACGAAGTTTTGCATGAGCTTCAAGGAAGAAATCGTTATTATCCATTGAAGTTGTAAGCATTGTTGCAAGGTGGCGGGCTGATTTATCTGCTTCGATAGAGGCAGCCAAAACAACCATATCGGCTTTTATGTGAACTTGTTTATTCAAAATTAAATCAGAACCTTGAACATCAAGTTTTCCATCTGACTGAGGTGTTACTTTTCCAACCATTCCCTTAATATAGTGAACTCCATATTGTTCAACTGCACGACGATAGAATTCATCAAAGTTTTTACCTGGAGTACGAACATCTATATAGAAAACAGTTATATTTGTGTCAGGATAGTGGTCGCGAGTTAAAATTGCATGTTTTGCTGTGTACATACAACAAACTTTTGAACAATATTCATGACCTTTTGTAGAATCTGCTGAACATCGGCTTCCTACACATTGAATAAATACAATTTCTTTAGGCTCTTTTCCATCTGAAGGACGAAGAAGATGACCGTTTGTAGGACCAGATGCATTGCAAAGTCGTTCAAATTCAAGTGAAGAAACAACATCTGGGCTTTGCGAGTAAGCATATTCATCAAATTTATCAAGATTGATTGGATTATAACCAGTTGCTACGATGATTGCACCGTATTTTTCTGTGATAATTTCTTCTTTTTGATTGAAATTGATTGCTCCAACGCCACAAGCTTTTTCACAAAATCCACAAACATTGTCTTTTCCATTTTTTAAACCTTTCATGTGAAGACAATAATTTGCATCAATATTTGCAACTTTTGGAACCGCCTGAGCAAAAGGAATATCAATTGCTTTACGATTGTTCAAATTTAAGTTGAATGCATTTGGAACTTTTTTATTTGGACATTTTTCTATACATGCACCACATCCTGTACATTTTGTTTCATCAACATAACGAGGATGACGTTTTATATCAATTTCAAAGTTACCAATATATCCTCTAACTCCACAAACTTCTGAATAAGAAAGAATGCGAATATTTGAGTTCTGGCTAACTTCTGTCATTTTTGGAGTTACAATACAAGATGCACAGTCTAGAGTAGGGAAAGTTTTATCAAGTTTAGCCATTTTTCCGCCAACTGTATAATCTTTTTCCACAATATCAACTGGGAATCCAGCATCAGCAATATCCAAAGCAGCGGTAATTCCAGCAATTCCTCCACCAATAACCAAGGCACGCTTAGTCATGATTGTTTCTCCATCTTTTAATGGAGTGTCAAGAATTGTTTTTGCAACAGCCGCTTTTCCAAGAGCGATTGCTTTTTCTGTTGCATCTGGCATATCTTTCATAACCCAAGAGCATTGCTCACGGATATTTGCAACTTCAACTTTATATGGGTTTAATCCGGCACGTTCTGCACACGCACGGAATGTTTTTTCATGCATACGAGGAGAACAAGAACAAAGAACAACACCTGTAAGATTTAATTCTTTGATTTTGTCTTCAATCATCTGCTGACCAGCCGAAGAACACATGTAAGCGTAATGTGTTGAATATTCAACTCCATCAACTTTTCCCAATTCTTCAGCAACTTTTGCTACGTCAACTGTTCCTGCAATATTAGTACCACAGTGACATACAAAAACACCAATTCTTTCCATAGGATTTCCTTAACTATTTTTTGTACTTTCTGAATGCACTTACGATTGCCTGTTGTGGCATTTCTGGATCTAAGTGCTCTGGTACTTGTACTGGATCTAAATGATGAGGACCGCGACGGCTCTCAACAACCTGACGAACTGCATCAATAAGTTTTGCTGGTTCTACCTGGCGAGGACATCTTTCAAGGCAAGCAAAGCAACTTAAGCAAGCATAAATTGATTTTGAAGCCATAAGTTTTTCAATTTCGCCATTTTCTACCATTTGAACAAATTGATGTGGATGATATTCCATTGAATCATAATTTGGGCAAGTTCCTGAACATTTTCCGCAAACCATACATTTTTTAGGATTTACATCGCTTTTCATTAAAATTTCTTCTTTTAATAATGCTTCACTTTCCATTATTCAGCCTCCTTTAAGCCAAGTGCTTGAGCCAATAATTCAGTAAAGTAAATTACATCAAGAGTAGAATTGCCTTTATTTTTAATGAGATTATAGCGACACAAAGGACATGAAGTTACTAAGAAATCAGCACCCATATCTTCTGCGTTTTCAAGAATTTTCTTTGCTCTTTTTTGAGGAATTGATTCATCTTCAAAAACTGTATACGCACCGCAACATTCATTTCTTTGTGCGTAAATAACTGGAGTTCCACCAATCGCCTTAATAAAATCTTCTAAAATTTTTGGATTTTCAGGATCATCAAATTGAAGAACTTTTCCAGGTCGGAGTAAAAGACAACCGTA
>CAYPGB010000001.1:0-140597 GCA_964410365.1 uncultured Treponema sp. | reverse complement strand
TTTCAGGATCATCAAATTGAAGAACTTTTCCAGGTCGGAGTAAAAGACAACCGTAGTATGCACCAATTTTTTTTCCGGTAAAAGGATTTTTTACAGCCTTTTTTACGTTGTCCCATCCAACAACATCACGTAAGATTTCTAAGTAGTGAACTACTTTTGCTTCTCCATGATATTCAATACCATCTTGTTTGAGATAATTGTTTGCCTTGAGAATGGTATCCTCATCGTTTAGCATATCGTTATTAACTTGCTTTAACACGTTATAACAAGCTGAACATAGAGTAACCAACTCCTGACCAGCATCTCGTGCATTTGCCAATGCACGTACTGAAGAGAGTTTTGGTGCTACTTCGTTTTTGCCTAGTGGATATTCTCCACCACAACATTGCCAGTCAGGTATTTCTTCAAGGGTAAAACCCAAAGCTTCCGCCGAAATACGCGCATATTTATCAAGGTCTTGAGCCTTGTTTTTTAGCGTACATCCAGGGAAATACGAATATGTCATACCTGCTCCTATAAATATACATTTAAAACAATACTTCTTCTATCATACAACGAAAAAGCTCTTTTGTTAATATAAAAAAGAATTATAAAAATAAGTTGATTTCCAATTTTTATAAAAAAAAAGAATTTCAGAAATTTAAAATACAAAATTCCTGAAATTCTTTATGATAATAAAATTATTTTTTGTTAGGATAAGCCATTTCTTCAGGATGGAATACTTCATCAAATTTTTCTGCTGTAAGGAAACCGAGAGAAACACAAGCTTCTTTAAGAGAAATATTTTTTTCGTAAGCCAAATGTGAAGTTTTAGCAGCATTTTCATAACCAATGTATGGATTAAGTGCAGTTACAAGCATCAATGAGTTGTGAAGATTGTAATGCATTTTTTCTTTATTCGCTGTAATTCCAACTGCACAGTTTTTGTTAAAACTTAAAATACTTTCTGCAAGCAATCGGCAAGACTGAATAAAATTGTATGCAATTACTGGCATAAATACGTTAAGTTCAAAATTTCCCTGACTTGCAGCAAATCCAATCGCAGAATCATTTCCCATAACTTGAACAGCAACCATTGTAACTTGTTCACACTGAGTAGGATTTACTTTTCCTGGCATGATTGAAGAACCTGGTTCATTTTCTGGAATATGAATTTCTCCAAGTCCAACGCGAGGACCAGATGAAAGCCAGCGAACATCATTTGCAATTTTCATCATATCTGCGGCAAGAGCTTTAACTGCCCCGTGTGCAAAAACAATTTCATCTTTTGAAGTAAGAGCGTGAAATTTATTTGGTGCAGTAATAAAATCTTTTCCTGTTAATTTTGAAACTTCTTCAGCAACTTTTGAATCAAAACCTTGAGGTGCATTAAGTCCAGTTCCAACAGCAGTTCCGCCCAAAGCAAGTTGTTTTAAATAAGGAAGTGAAGATTTTAACATTTCTACATCGCGTTCCAAAGAAGTTCTCCAGCCAGAAATTTCCTGACTAAAAGAAATTGGTACAGCATCCTGAAGATGAGTTCTTCCTGATTTTACAATTCCTTCGTTTTCTTTTTCGAGTTTTTTGAAAGTTTCAATAAGAACGTTTGTAGCAGGAATAAGTTTATCTTCAATTTCAACAACAGCAGAAATGTGAAGGGCAGTAGGGAAAGTATCGTTTGAAGACTGACTCATGTTAATATCATCATTTGGATGACAAAGTTTTTTGCCAGCAATTTGATTGGCACGATTTGCAATAACTTCATTAGCATTCATATTGCTTTGAGTTCCACTTCCAGTTTGCCAGACAACAAGAGGAAAATGTTCATTTAAAGAACCAGAAATTACTTCATCGCAAGCAGTTTTTATTGCAGAAAGTTTTTCATCAGTCATTTTTTCTGGTTTCAAAGCATTATTTGCAATAGCCGCTGCCTTTTTTAAATAACCGAAAGCCTTTGTAATTTCGCGAGGCATTGTTTCAATTCCAACACCAATTTCAAAATTTTCGTGGCTGCGTTCAGTTTGAGCTCCCCAAAGTTTATCTGCAGGAACTTTAACTTCTCCCATAGAATCGTGTTCAATTTTGTATTCCATTTGGAATCTCCTGTAAAAAAAATCAGTTGTTAAAAAAAACTGATACAAATTTAAATGTATCAGTTTTTGATAATATTTAGAATTTTAATTGATTGATAACATCTTTTAAGCAATCTGCACTGTGTTTTAATTCTCCAACTTCTTTTTCTGTAAGAGGAGCGGCAATATGACCTTTAATTCCAGATTTTCCTACGATTGTTGGAATAGAAAGACAAACATCGTTAATTCCATATTCACCATCAATATAAGATGTAATTGTAAGAACTGAATCTGTATCATAATTTAAAGCTTCAATAAGATTTGCAGTTGTAATACCAATTCCATAATTTGTACATTTTTTAGCAGAAATAATAATTCCACCAGATTTGCGAATATAATCTTCAACATCATCTTTATTGAAATCTGGTAATTTATAATCACCTGTGAAAGCTGGTGCAAAATTATCAACTGGAATAGAACCAATATTTGCAAGTGACCAAGGAACAAAAGATGAATCTCCGTGTTCACCAAAAACCCAACCATGAACATTTTCTTGGCAAACTTTATAAGTTTCTGCAATGCGAGCTCTAAAACGAGCTGTATCCAACATTGTTCCAGTTCCCATAATATGATTAGCAGGAATTCCAGAAGTTTTTACAAATTGATAAGTAAGAATATCAACAGGATTTGCAACAATAACATAAAGTGCATTTGGAGCAACTTTTGTAACTTGTGGGATGACAGTTTTTGTAATATCTACATTAGTTTGTGCTAAATCAAGACGAGATTGTCCTGGTTTTCTTGCAACGCCAGAAGTTAATACAACAATATCAGAATCTTTTGCGTCTTCATAATCGCCATCATGAATATAAACAGGACCGATAAAAGGAGTTCCTTGTCGAATATCCATTGCTTCACCCATTGCACGCTCTTTTGCAATATCAATTAAAACAATCTCAGATGCAAGCTGCTTTACAGTAAGTGCAAAAGCAATTGTTGAACCTACTTGTCCAGCTCCAATAATAGTAATTTTTGACATATCATTGTCTCCCAAAATAAAATAATTTTTATAAAATTAATTATAATTTTTTATATCATATCTATAATAATTAGTTTTTTAATTTTTGGGAATATATATTTTGAATTGTTTCGTTAAAATAAAAAACGCTCCCTTTTTTTTAGGAAGCGTTAGAGCGGATGAAGGGAGTCGAACCCTCGTCATCAGCTTGGAAGGCTGAGATAATAAGCCGTTATATGACATCCGCAAGTGATGTTTATATATTAGTCTTTTGAAAAAAAAATGTCAAGTAAGAATTTAAAAAAAAATCATTTTTTTTATAAAATATTTTTATTTTTTTTTAAGATGTGATAAAATACAATTTATGAATTCAAATCAAGGAATTACTTATTATATATTTATAATTTTATTAGCTTTTTTAGTAGCAATAATTTTGAAAAACATACTTTTTTGGTTTATTTTATTTTTGTTTGCAATTCCAATCAAAATGAACAAAGAATATGATAAACCTTCTAGTTTTTATACAAAATTATTTAATCGTGCTTATTATTATTTAATTTCACACGCAAGAATCAAAATTCATTCTACAGGTACAGAATTAATTCCAAAAAATCAAAAATTCTTATTTATTTCAAATCATCGTTCAAATTTTGACAATATGATTCATAGTTATGTGATGAAAGATTTTCCAATCGCTTTTATTTCTAAAAAAGAAAATTTTAAGATTCCAATTGGAAGACATTTTATGGTTCGTTGTTGTTATCTTTCTTTAGATAGAGGAAATATCAAACAAGGACTTCAAACAATTTCAAGAGCAATTTCTCTTATAAAAAATGATTCAACTAATATTGGCGTTTTTCCTGAAGGAACTAGAAGTAAAGATTGCAATCTTCTAGAATTTAAACCTGGAACTTTTAAAATTGCAAAAAAAGCAAATTGTCCAATTGTAGTTGGAGTTACACAAGGAACAGAATCTATTCATAAAAATTGGCCTTTAAAAAGTACAGATGTAAAATTTGATATAGTAAAAGTTATTTATCCAGAAGAATTTAAAGATAAATCAACTATAGAAATTGCTGAATATTGTCAAAATATTGTTTTAGATAATATAAAAAATTTATAAACGCGGAGGTTTAGATGGTTTATATTTTGATGAATCCTTTGGCAAATAACCATAAAGGAGAAGAGGCTGCTGAAAAAGCAAAAAGTTTGTTTGATGAGCAATCATTAAAAGTTGTTGATGTTCGACATTTAACAGATGTTCCAAATTTTATTAGAAAACTTTCCACCGAAGACAAAATTATTATTGCTGGTGGAGATGGAACTGTCGCAAGATTTATTGATTCTGTTTATGATATGGAACTTCAACAAAAAGTATGGCTTTATCCATGCGGAAGTGGAAACGATTTTATTAGAGATATAAAACATGATTTTCCAGAAGATACAAAACTTTATCCTTTGGAAGAATATATGAAAGATTTACCAGAAGTTATTGTTAATGGAGTTCATAAACGTTTTATAAATGGAGTTGGTTTTGGAGTTGATGGTTATTGTTGCGAACAAGGTGATATTCAACGAGAACAATCATTAAAAGCAATAAATTATACAGGAATTGCTATAAAAGGTTTACTTTTTAAGTATAAACTTTGCAATGCAGAAGTAACTGTTGATGGTGTAACTAAAAAATATAAAAATGTAATTTTAGCTCCAACAATGTTTGGTCGTTATTATGGTGGAGGAATGATGATTGCTCCAAATCAAGATAGAAAAAATCTTGAAAAAACAGTTACAACTGTAGTTTGGACTGGAAGACGAATTTCAACTTTAATGAAATTTTCTTCGGTTTTTAAAGGAACTCATACAAAATATAAAAAAGTTCTTGATATTAAAACTGGTCATTCTGTAAAAGTTGTTTTTGATAAACCAACAGCATTGCAAATTGATGGAGAAACAATTCGTGGAGTTTACAGTTATAGCGTAAATTTTCACAATCATGATAAAAAATAGGTATAAAAATGACGCTAGAAGAGTTTCGATATTTAATAGACATAAAAAAAGAATATGAATTTGATTTTCGCGGAAAAAAATATAATTTAACTTACGGAAAAGATTCTAAAGGAGAATATTTTAATTTTGGACAACTTTATGAAGAAAAAAAATATTATTCTTTAGGAGAATTCTTAAATACTGTAAAAATTGAAAATTCATATTTCAAAGATGTTTTAGAAACTCTTTCAGTGTGATATTATACAAAATATGATAAAATCTCATCAGATTGATATGACTCAAGGGGCAATTTTTCCAAAACTTTTGGAATTTTCAGTCCCTTTAATTTTTTCTAGTATTCTTCAATTACTTTTTAATGCGGCAGATGTTGTCGTTGTTGGGCGTTTTGCAGGTGATAATTCTCTTGCAGCAGTTGGTTCTACAGGTTCTCTCATAAATCTTCTTGTAAATTTATTTATGGGACTTTCTATAGGAACAAACGTTTTAGCAGCAAATTATTTTGGTCAAAAAAATAAAACTAAACTTCAAGATACAGTTCATACATCAATGTTGATTTCTGTAATAAGTGGAATTATTCTAACAATTATTGGTGTTTGTTTTACAACTCCTATTTTAAAATTGATGCAAACTCCAGAAGAAGTACTAAAACTTGCTTCAATTTATTTACGCATATATTTTTATGGAATTACATCTTCTATGATTTATAATTTTGGAAGTGCTTTACTAAGAGCTCAAGGTGATACAAAACGACCTTTACTAATTTTATTACTTTCTGGAATTGTAAATGTAATTTTAAATCTTATTTTTGTAATTATTTTTAAACTTGATGTTGCAGGAGTTGCTTATGCGACTGTAATTTCTCAAACAATTTCTGCAATAATTGTAGTTATTATTTTAGTAAAAGAAGATAATGATTTTAAACTAAATCTCAAAAAACTTTCAATAAATCCTCATATTTTTGTAAAACTTGTAAAAATTGGAGTTCCTGCTGGATTTCAAGGAACAATGTTTTCCTTTTCAAATATTATAATTCAATCAGCAATAAATTCTTTTGGTCCAATTTTAATTGCTGGAAATTCAGCAGCAATTAGTTTAGAAGGATTTGTTTACACTTCAATGAATGGTTTTTCTCAAGGTTCTTTAACTTTTACTTCTCAAAATTTAGGAGCAGCTAAAAAAGATAGAATAAAAAAAGTTGTAATAATTTCACAATTTTCAATAATTGTAATTGGATTAGTTTTAGGATGGCTTGGAATTTTATTTGATAATCAACTTTTATCAATTTATTCAAAAAATCCAGAAGTTATAGAAGCTGGAAAAATTCGTATTTTTGTTATATTTTCAGCTTATTTTTTATGCGGAATTATGGATGCAATGGCAAATTCAATTCGTGGATGTGGACATTCTCTTTTACCGGCAATCGTTACAATTTTTTGCGTTTGTTTTTTTAGGATTTTTTATCTTGCAACATTTTTCAAACTTCCACAATTTCATTCACCATTTTATATTTTTATTTCGTATCCAATTTCTTGGTTTATTGCTTGGACAATTCATTTAATTTGTTTCATTGTGATTTTTAGGAAAATAAAGTAGAATATCACAATTATGAATATGGAAGCCTTTATTTTAGGTTGTGGCGGAATGATGCCATTGCCTTATAGACATCTTACATCAGTTTTATTAAGACGAGATGGTGATTTATTTTTGTTTGATGGTGGTGAAGGAACTCAAGTTAGTTTAAAAAGATTAAATCTTAAATGGAAAAAAATAAATGCAATTTTTGTTTCACATACACACGCAGATCACGTTACTGGTTTACCAGGAATTTTAATGCTCAGTTCTCAAGTTGATAGAACAGAACCTCTTTATATTTATGGTCCTCCAAAAATAAAAGAATATATTGAAACTAACAGAAAAGTTTTGGATATGTATATAAATTATCCTATCATTATCAAAGAAATTACCGCACCTTGTATTGTTCATAGTGGAAAAGATTTTTATATAAGAGCGTTTCCTTTAGAACATACAAAAACTTGCGTTGGTTATACGCTCGAAGAATTAGATCGCCCCGGAGAATTTAATCCAGAAAAAGCAAGAGAATTAAAAGTTCCAGTAGGTCCTTTGTGGTCGCAATTACAAAATGGATTTGAAGTTACTGCAGAAGATGGAACGATTGTAAAACCAGAACAAGTTTTAGGAAAAAAGAGAAGTGGAAGAAAATTTAGTTTTGTAACCGATACGTTATTCAAACGTTCTATAATTGACGAAGTAAAAGGAAGTGATTTATTAATTTGTGAAGGAATGTTTGAAAACGCTTTAATAGATACTGCAAAAGAAAAAAAACATATGACTGCATGTCAAGCGGCAACTATTGCAAAAGAAGCAAATGTCAAAAGAATGTGTATGATTCATTATAGTCCACGCTATACAGATAAAGAATTACATATTCTACTTGAAGAAGCTCAAGAAATCTGGCCAAAAGCAGAATTATCGCACGACAGAATGCATATAGAAATTCCTTTCCAAGATTAAATAAGAATTATGATTGAATTACAAAATTTTTATAAAGTTTATTCTTCAAAAAAAAATAATTTTGCTGTAGAAGATATTTCTCTAAAAATAGAAAAGGGAACTATTGCAGCTTTATTAGGTGCAAACGGTTCTGGAAAATCAACAATTTTAAAAGCAATTACAAATTTTCATTATCCGACAAAAGGAAAAATTTTAATTTCAGATAATAATCAAAATATTTTTGATACAATTATTGATTCTCAAAAAATTATGCAACTTGTAGGATATGTTCCAGAAATTTCTCTTTTACCAAAAGATATGTTTGTTTTGGAATTTTTAAAATATTGTGCAGAACTTCATTTTGATGATTTAAAAAAACAAAAATCTGCACTTGATTATGTAATTCAAAAATGTTCTTTAGAAAAAGTTTTAAAACAAAAAATAAAATCATTATCAAAAGGTTATGCACAAAGACTTTCTTTTGCACAAGCAATTATTCATAATCCTCCAAATTTAATTCTTGATGAACCAATTTCTGGATTAGACCCATTGCAAATTATCCAACTTAGAAAATTAATAATAGAACTTTCAAAAGAAAAAGCAATTCTTATGTCTACTCATATTTTACAAGAAGTTTATTCTTTATGTTCAAAAATTTTTATCATGAATAATGGAAAAATTGTTTGTGAAGGTTCTGAGGATGAGATTATCAAAAAAACTGGTAAAAAAAATCTTGAAGAAGCATTTTTGTCTCTTTCAGAAGATTTTTAAAGGAAAAGATTTTTTTTATGAAACAAGATAAAACATTTTCTGCAATCTTAAAGAATAATTTACAATCATCTTTTACACATGCAATTACTTATGTTGTTGCAATTTTGTTTGAACTTTTTATAAGTATAAATTTTTATATTAGAAAAGGCTTTTTTTTAGGAAATGGAACTTCAGATTTACTTTTATTTTTTTCCGCAGTTCCTTACATTTCAATAATTATTGTTCCTTCAATTTGTTATAAATTTGAAAGTTCACTTTATGATAATTTTGTTCCATTAAAAAGTTTTAAAATCGTTTTTAGTCATTATTTGTCTAATTTGATTGTTTTTTCAATTTTTATCATTTTTTTAATTCCTTGTACATTATTTATAAATTTTTTTGGTTCAATTGATATTGGGCAACTTTTTATAGGAATATTTTTTCTTTTTTTATATGGGTCTTGCATAATTTCAATTTGTTCATTTTTTAATGAAATTTTTACATCTCCAATTGTTTCTTTTATTATAAGTGCTTTAGTTTTGGCAATTTTCAATTGTGCACATTTATTTGTTGTTTATTTTTCGTTTTCAAATATCATTTCAAATTTTATAAAATATATCAGTTTTGCTTGGCATTTTGATGCAGCTTCAAAAGGAATTTTTGATACAAGAGATTTTATTTATTTTATTGTAACAAGTTTTATATTTTTATTTCTTTCTGTGATTGTTGTTGAATTAAAAAAAGGAAGAAATTTTTCTAAAAAACAAAAAACTTCAATCATTTTAATATTTGGAATTTCTATTTTAATTTTGTTAAATGGAAATTCTTACTACAAGCGTTTTGATTTTTCTAAAAATAAAACATTTTCAATTTCAAATTATACAAAAAAACTTTCAGAAAATATTACAGATTCTTTTAAAATCACATATTATCGTTCTTCATCTTTAAGTCGGCTTTATCCACAAATTCGAGATATTCAAGATTTTTTACAAATTTATTCATCTTTAAATAAAAATATTAGTTTTTTAATCAAAGATCCTGATAAAGATTCTTCACTTTCACAAGTTTTAGAAAATTATGGAATCACAAGTCAGCAAATGCGAACAATTGATAATAATTCAACTCAATATTTAAATGTTTATTCTTCAATTATTTTAGAATATCAAGGAAATTTTACAGCGATTCCTTTTACAATGGATGTTGAAACTTTAGAATATGATTTAGATATAAAATTGTCGCAAATGATTTTTAACAAAAATTTAGTTGTAAATATTCTTTGTGGAAATGGAATGAATTTTTACGAAGATTATAATTATGTAATTCCTTGGTTAAATTCTCAAGGTTTTATCTGCAATTTGTTAGATTTACAAGATTCAAATTTTATAAATAATCTTAACAAAAGTTCAGGAACTCTTTTAATTTTTGGTGATTCTGAAATCAATATTGAAAATGCAATTGCCATTGAAAATTATATTCTTTCTGACAAAGGAAATGCATTTTTATGTTTAAATCCTTATAGCGTAAAAATCGACACAGATTGGTCAATAACTCAAAATCAAAAAACTAATCTTATTGAAATGGTAGAAAATTGGGGAATTCATTTTGAAGAAAAAATAATTGCTGACCCTTCGTGTGCAAAAATCACTCTTTATAGTCAAGAAGAAAGTGATAATCCTTTTTCGCAAAATAGTACTTACACAAAAGTTCTAAATTATCCATTATGGGCAAGTTTAATGCCTCAAGAATATGCAAAATCTGGAGTAACAACTTTTTGGGCAGTTCCGATTTCTATAAATGATGATTCATCTTCGCTTGTAAAACCAATTCTCATCACATCATCTCAAAGTTATAATTATGATATTGATAAAAATAGTCCATCATCTTTAATTCAAACAAATCCTTTTGAACTTGCAAAAATAAACACATCAAATAAACAAAAATCAACTCAAATTGTTGGTGTTGAACTTTCTGGAAAATTAGAAGGACTTTACAATTATGGTTCAACTTCTTCTGCAAAAATTTTTATTATTTCAGATCAATATTTTGTAAATTCTCTAATGACTGGTTATATTGGTGGTGATTTTGGCGATTATAGAAATTTTGATTTTATGGTGGATGAACTCTTATATTTATCAGAAAATGAAGATTTAATGTCCATTCATTCTAAAAATAATTTTGATAAAACTTTGTATAAAATCACAGATGAATATACTTTTGTAAAATATGAAATCATAACTTTGGTTTCTTTGATATTTATTTTCCCAATTTTGATAATTTGTTTAGGAGTTTCTTTATGGATAAGAAAAAAAATAAAATTAACACATATTTAATTCTTGGATGCATTCTTCTTGTAATTTTATATAGTTTTTCATTTTTTAAAAAGCCAACTGTAGATGCTAGAAAATCTTTAAAAACTGCACTTGTAAATCCAAAATATAAAACAGAAATTGATTGCATTGTGATAAAAAATAATGATGATTCTATCACTCTGAAAAAAAATAATTCTTTTTGGGAAATTTCATCATCTGAAAATCCTTTTATAAAACTTCCCGCAGACTCTCAAAAAATAAATTCTTTTTTAGAAAAACTTACTTCTATCATTGATGTTTACAAAATTGCAGATAAAAAAAATAACGAAGAAAATTATGATTTAGACAAAAATGCTTATGATTTTAATTTTTATGTAAAAAATGAACTTTCTGGTAGAATTTTATTTGGTAAACAAGATTTTTCTCAAACAAAAAGATATGTAACTTCTGAATCAAATAAAAAGATTTTTGAAATGGAAGATACAATTCAAAATTTTTTATCTGTAAAAATAAATTCTTGGAGTGAACCTTTTATCATTTCTCAACAAGTTTTAGGCTCTATAAAAAAAGATGATGTTCAAAGAATAATTATAAATAATTCTGAAAAATATACAAACTCTAGCAAAAATTGGGACGAATATGTTTTAAAACTTCTTGATTTACGACAAGGAGGAATTGTTTCTGAAGAAATTAATTTTGACTCTTTAGAATATCAATTAAAATTAGAACTTGGAAATAAAAATGAAATTTTAATTTATGCATTTAAAACTAAAAATGAAGAAGAATTTGTTTTGAAAAATGTATATTTTGATTTTTCTACAAATACAAATTTTGAGTATTATTCATTAATTAGTGGATGGACTTTTTCTAAATTAAAATATGAATAAAATTAAAATATTATAAAGAGAATGAGCTGTTATATTTCCAATAATATTTTTATGTTTTATGTACAAAATTCGCAAAATACAATGGGCAAACGCTGCATTCAAAGTAGAAAGAATTCCTGCATAAAAATGTGCAAACGCAAAAACAAAAATTCCTAAAATTTCACAAAAAATTCTCAAAACATTTTTTTTCGTTATGTTTTTTATTTTTTCGTAATTAAAAATATTTAATAATGCATCTGGAAAATATGCTCGATAGATAATCTCTTCAAAACTTGCACTAAATATAAAAGTAAGAATGGAAAATAAAATCTGAAAAAAATCATTTGGTTTTTCCACAATAATTTCGTTTGATAAATTTATATTTTTAATTGAAATAATCTTAAAAATTAAAGAAATAAAAAACAATAAAGAAAGTCCAATCACCGCCGTTGAAAAAAAATTAAAAAAATTAATTTTTCTCAAATCATTTTTGTTTTTTTTGAAATCTTCTTTTTCGTTTATAAAAAATATGAAAAAAATAATTGCAAAAATAAATCTTATAAATTGTTGAAAAGGAAATGTCCAAGCTTGAAATGCATTTTGATTATAATTGTTTGAAGTTATAAAAAAAGGTGGTAAAATAAAAGCAAAAAAAATTATAGAAAATATTATAATTTGAAGTTTAAAAGAATGTTTTTTCATAAGTTTTATGTTATTATATAAAAAATAGGAGTTTTTGTGTACATTTTAATTGCAATCTTTGTAATTATTGGTATTGTTATTTTATTAGCATTTTTATATTCAATTTTAAAAACTAAAATCAATTTTTTTATAACAGGACTTGATTCAGGTTTTTCAATTGGAGATTTATTTTTACTTTATAAAGTTGCACAACTTTGTGATTTAGAACAACCAACATCTTTATTTTGGTCAATGCCAGCTTTAAATCGTTGTATAGCTCAAATAAACACGCAAGCGTCTGCCGATGGAAAAAAATTATCTGTTCAGCATCAAAATTTAATGACAAAACTTTATAATTATCGTACAAAAGTACAAAATCAATCTGACGAAAAAAAAGGTTTATCATCAACTTCTAGTTTAGATAAAGGTCAAATTTTAAGAATTATTTTTCCAGGAAAAGGTGTTTTTGCTTCGAGGATTATAGAAAACGGAAATCAAATTATAATCGATGTTCCAACTCAAAAAGGAATAATTACAATTCCTGCTGAAGAATGGGTTGGAAAAGTTATAAGCATTTATTTGTGGAGAAAAGGTGATGCTCGCTATGTTTTTGACACAACTGTAACTCAAAGTGGACTTTATATTGGAAAATCTTCTTTATTTTTAAATCAATCAAACAATTTAATTAGAACTCAAAAAAGAAAATCTGTTCGTGTTCCTTGTGAAATTTATGGACAACTTTATATTATCAAAAAACAAATTTCAAATTTTACAGAAATTGAAACAAAAAGTGGATATAAATGTTTGATTTTAGACATTTCAGAATCTGGAGCAATGATAAAAATTGGTGGAAAAGGCGTTGAAAATATTCAAATCAAACTTCAATTTACAATTCAAAAAATGATTATTGTTATGTTTGGTATTGTTAGAACAGTTGAATATAATGAACAAGAAAATCTTTCTATTTTGCATTTTGAATGTACTCATATTGAACAAGCTATGAGAAATGAAATTTTAAGTTTTGTTTATAATATTTTGCCAGAAAATGAAAAAGAAATTTTAGAAGCGATTAATCAAACTGAAGCTGATAACGAAGATTTAGAAAATGTTTTATCAAACAAAAATGATGATAATGACTCTCAAGAAAATTCTCAAAATGATGATGATGAAATTTCAACTGAAGAAAATATAGAAAATCAAGATAATTTTGATATAAAATTTGATGATTAATGAGGAATCTATGATAAAAAAAATAATTATAATTTTAATTTTTGCAAATTTATCAACAAATATTTTTTCGCAATCTTTAAAAATAAAATATTTGAAAGGTAATATTTCTGAAAAAACTTCTGCCGTAAAAGAAGCAACTGGAGAAGATTCTTGGTGGCTTTGTGAAAATGCATTAGATTTTGTTCTTAATAATAAAGAAATTATTGGAAATGATAGAGAATTAGATGCTTTAGCAGTTGCAACAATTCTTTCAATCAGTAATGATTATGTATCAACTTTACTTTCAGAAAAACAAAAATTTGTTCTTATGAATAAATATATAGATTTATTTTCAAAATATGAAAGTAGTGCAACTGTTCAAACAGCAGTTATTTCAAAAGTAATATCTCAAAAAGATATTTTAAATTATAATGATTTTACAGCTATTTTAAATTCATATATTTCAAAAAACAGTCTTAATCAAATAGATTCAAGCGTTTTAAAATCGATTTTAACTGCTTTTGAATATATTGGTAATAATCAAACTTTTTTAATTCTTTATACATTGTGGAATAATCCTAAAAATATTAATTATTCTCAAAATATAGAAAATGCACTTGTTTCTTTAATTCCAATTTCTATGAATGAAGTTTTAAATATTATTCATCAAAAAGATATAAATAAAATTACAGCGATTTTTAATCTTGCAAAAAATAATACAAAAATTTCTAGAAATTCCGCGTGTGAAATTGCCGAAAACGTACTAAATGAATCTATATTATTATCAGATGATTCTTCAAAAATTACTGATGATTATGTAAAACTTCAATTAAGTGCATTGGAAATTTTAAGCGAAAACAATTGGACAAGAGCCTCGGCAATCGCTTTATCTTATTTTGATTTTTCAAAAAAATTGTATTCAGAAAAAAAACTTACAGATTCTGATATGCAAATTGTAATAAGTTCTTTGAGTAATATTGCACCTTTAAATGCAGTTTTGCCACTTTCAAAGTATCTTGAAGAATTAAACAGTAAAAAAGAACAAAATGATGAAATTTCTTCAGAGATTGTTCTTACTGTTATAAAAACTTTAGGTGCTATTGGCGATAAATCTGCATTTGATTCACTTCTTGCGGTTACTTATCTTGATTATCCAGAATCAGTTTTGTCAGCAGCTCGCGAAGCACTGGCAGGACTAAGATGGTAAAAAGATATTTTTCAAATCCAATTTTTTTAAGTGTAATTTTTCTTTGCATAATTTTTTATTCAAATTTATTTTCTCTTCCATCTCAAAAATCTTATGATTCTATTTTCTTGAAAGATGATATTATTGAAATTTCAGGAAAATTACTTTCTTCTCCGGTCAAATCATCTAGTGGAAAAAATTATTCTGCAAGTTTTGAATTATATTCTGTAAAAGATTTAAAAAATTCAAAATCAAGTGCATTTGGAAAATCTACAATTTTAATTCCTTCTAATTTGGTAGAAGCGTATTTTCCTGGAAAACTTTATACTTTAATCAATAAAAAAAATGCATTTTTATATGAAGCAGGTGGAAATTATACTTTTAAAGGAAAATTTTTTGGCGATTTTTTTATTGTAGAAAATTGTCTTGAAAACACTTGGGATGAAAATTTTTTTGGTAAAATAGACTATTTTAGAGCATTATGTCGTCTTCAATTCAAAAGACTTATGTACAGTTGGAATGGAGCTGGCGGACTTTTATTATCATTATTAAGTGGACAAAGAGAATATACAGAACCTTTTGTTTCTGAAAGTTTTAAAAATTCAGGACTTTCTCATATTTTAGCATTATCAGGAATGCATCTTTCAATGTTTTCTGCAATTGCAATTTTTTTTGGAAATCGACTAAATAGAAAAAAACTTACTTTCATTATACGAATAATTGCATTAATTCTTTTTGTGTGGTTTGCAGGATTTTCTCCATCATTATTAAGAGCATTTATTTGTAGTATTCTTTTAATACTCGCATCTATGGCTTCTGTAGAACAACCAGATATGATTATTATTTTATGTTTTTCTTTTATTTTCCAGTCAATTATTTCACCATCGGATATAAAAAATTATGGTTTTATATTATCTTATGGAGCATTGTTTGGAATTTTATTAACAAATAATTTTTTCGTAAAATTCTATTCAATTTTTACTCCAAAAATCATTGCAACAAGTTTATCATCATCAACTGGAGCTCAAATTTTTACCGCTCCAATTTCTTTAAAACTATTCGGAACATTTAGTCCAATCGGAATTATCGCAACAACAATTATTTCTCCTTTAATTTCAATTTTCATTTATTCAGGTTTGATTTTCATTGTAATTAGTTTGATATTTCCAATTTTATCTAGTTATAGTGGAATTTTATTAAATTTTGAGTATACTATTATAAAATATTTAGTGGGCTTTTTTTCATTAGCTCCAAGGATAAGTTTTGAATCACCCTGATTATAATTCATCAATTGCATTAAAAAATTTTATGGAAGAACACGGATTTTCTATGCAAAAAAAATTCGGACAAAATTTTTTGTTAAATGAAAATGCTCGCGTAAAAATTGTAGATGCTCTTGAACTTGAAAAAGATATGTCTGTTTGGGAAGTTGGACCTGGTTTAGGTGCAATGACAAATGAAATTCTAAATAGAGGAGTGAATCTAACAGTTTTTGAAATTGATAAAGGTTTTTCCTCGTTGTTACCACTTTTTTTTGAAGAATATGTAAAATCAGAAAAATTAAAAATTGTTGAAGGCGATGTTTTAAAAACTTGGAAAAAAAATATATCACAATCAAAACTTCCAAATCGATTTTTTGGAAATCTTCCTTACAATATAGCAGCAACTTTAATTGCAGACACAATCGAAAATAATGTTAGATTTGAAAAATGCGTTTTTACAGTACAAAAAGAAGTTGCTCAACGAATGATTGCAAAACCAGGAAGTGAAAATTATTCATCTTTTTCAGTATTATGCAATTGGGCGTATGATGTAAAATCTTTATTTGATTTATCTGGTGGAAATTTTTGGCCAAAACCAAATGTAGATTCAAGAGTTGTTGTTTTAACAAAAAAAGAAAATTTTCCTTGTTGTGAAAATATTTCTTTATTTGTAAAAATGCAAAGAGCATTATTTTCTTCAAGGCGAAAAACTGTTAGGAATAATTTAAATGAATTCTTAAAAAATAACGAACTAACTTTAGAATGTCTTAACAAAGCTCAAATAGATTCAATGAAACGTGCAGAAGTTTTAACAATCGAGCAAATGTTACATCTTTCTGATATTTTAAATTCTTACAACGTTGGTAAAAAATGAATATAATTGAAAATCTTTCTACAATAAAAAATAAAATTCATAATGCAGAAATAAAATCAAATCGTCCTGAAAATTCAGTAAAACTTATGGCTGTAAGTAAATTTCATACTGTAGAAGAAATAAAAAAAGCGATTGATGCTGGACAAATTTTATTTGGTGAAAATCGTGTTCAGGAAGCATGTCAAAAATTTGAAGAATTATATAAATATAATCCGAATATTGAACTCCACATCATTGGAAATTTGCAGTTAAACAAAGTAAAAAAAGCTGTAAAAATTGCTTCTTGCATTCAATCTGTTGATAGATTGGAGTTAATAGAAGAACTTGAAAAACAATGTGAAAAAAATAACAAAAATATCAATATTTTTTTTGAAATTCACACAGCAGAAGATTCTAAAAGTGGTTATGTTTCTGAAGAAGACTTATTTGAATCTTTAGATTTAATCTCAAAAGGAAAATTTCCTCACATAAAAACAAAAGGATTGATGACAATGGCACCTTTTACAAATGATGAAAATCTTATAAGAAAATCTTTTGTAACATTAAAAAATATACAACAAAACGCAAAATTAAAATTTCCAAATTTAGACTTAGAAGAACTTTCTATGGGAATGTCTGGAGATTTTGAAATTGCAATTCAAGAAGGTTCAACATTAGTTAGAGTTGGAACAGCTATTTTTGGAGAACGAAATTACAACAAATGAAAAAAACTAGATTTTTTTTATTATTGATTTTATTTTTTTCACAAATTTTCTCATCATTATATTGTGACTCAAATACACCAAAACCTTATGAAGATGATGAATTTCCAGAAGCATTAAAAGACTTAAGACGATTTGAAATTATTACTTTAGGTTCTATGCCTTTTGTTATGTTGGATGTGAATCTTGTTTATGCAGGAATTCGTGTTGCAAATGGAAAAGCATCATCATATTCGCCTTTTAACACATCTTCTTATACGCAAGATGAACAAGTAAAAGTGATTTTAACTTCACTTGGAATAAGTTCTTGCATTGGAATTTCAGATTTTGTTATAAGAAAAATAAAACAATCATCTACAAGAAAAACACAATCCGAAAATTCAAAATCAATTCTTATAACACCAATTGATGAAGACCCTGATGCCATAAAAATTGAATCAAAAAATAAAATAAATTCTGAAGAACTTGATGAAGTGGAGTTTCTTGAATAATGCCTTTTTTTAGTAATAAAGTTCCTGTTGAATATCAAAATAATGAACGTCTTGATAAATACATCGCAAGTTTACCAAATGGAATGAATCGTTCTAAGCTCAAAAGCGGAGTTACAGAAATTCTTGTAAATGGTAAAAAAGTTAAACTTTCTCAGAAAATAAAAGCCGGTGACCAAATTGACATTCAATGGGAAGATAATATTCCTGATAATATTGAACCAGAAAATATTCCATTAAATATAATTTATGAAGATAACAATGTTACAGTTGTAAACAAAAAACAAGGAATGGTAACTCATCCTGCTTGCGGAAATTGGACTGGAACTTTAGTAAATGCACTTTTATATCATTGGGGAAGAGAAAGTATTAGTCAATTAAAAGAAGGAAGTAGTTCTGAAATTTTACAACGTAGACGACCTGGAATTGTACATCGATTAGATAAAGAAACTTCAGGAATTTTAATAACTGCAAAAAATCGAGATGCGGAAGAATGGTTACAAAATCAGTTTAAAGAAAAAACTTTACAAAAAGAATATATTTTAATCTGCACTGGAAAACCGCCTGCAAAAGCCGGAGATATTCGTACTCAAATAATCAGAGATCCTAAAAATCGACATAGATTTAAAGCTGTTGTTGATAGTGATGATGGAAAATTTGCACGAACAATTTATCATTGCATTTGTTGTTATGGAAATTATTCTTTAATTCGAGTAAGATTAAAAACAGGAAGAACTCATCAAATTCGGGTTCATATGAAATTTTTAGGTTGCCCAATTCTTGGCGATAGTATTTATAACAAACCTGACAAAGTTTTTCCAAATGCAAGTTTAATGCTTCATTCAAAAAAATTAAAAATTCGTTTACCACAAAAAAAAGAATTTTCAACTTTTAAAACTCCTGTTCCTCAAAGATTTCGCGAAATAGAAAAAATTTTAAAAGAAAAATTTGTTAGGACAGAATTATCATGAAAATTATAAAAGAAATAACAGAAGATAAACCATTTTTGATAGTTTTTAAACCTTCTGGAATTCCAAGTGCTCCATTATCAGAAAATGATACAAACAATATTTTTTTTCAAGTTGCACAAAAATATCCACAAGTTTTAAATGTAATTGGAAGAAAAAAAATTGAACACGGACTAATTCATCGATTAGATACAGTAACGAGTGGATTGATTATTATTGCAGCAACGCAAGATTCTTACGAAGAATTAATAGAACTTCAAAAACAAAATAAAATTAAAAAATATTATAAAGCCATTTGTGAATATAAGCCTGAAATATTACAAAAATTAAAAGGATTTCCACCTCAAATTGAAAAATATTCTACATTAAAAAAAGAATATCTTTTAAAATCTTATTTTAGGCATTATGGAATTGGAAGAAAAGAAGTTCGTCCTGTTTGCGAAAATTGCGGAAAAGAAATTTTAAAAAAAGTTGAACAAAAAAAAATCTATTCTACAAAAATAAAAATTCTTTCAGAAAATGAACAAAAAATTCAAGTTGAAACATGTATAACAAACGGATTTAAACATCAAATAAGAAGTCATTTAGCTTGGTTGGGATTACCAATTATTTCAGATCCTGTATATAATATTTCCAAAGAAAAAAATAAAACGGAAATGAATTTTTGTGCTTATAAAATTGATATTTGTGGTGATATTTGGTATATTTAATCATTCATTTTTGCCCGAATGGCGGAATTGGTAGACGCGCTTGGTTCAGGTCCAAGTGAAGTAATTCATAGGAGTTCAAGTCTCCTTTCGGGTATTTATTTTAAACAACTGTAAAGAATTATTACCAAAATTATTAGAACAAAAAAAGTACAAATATAAATCCAAACAGGAAGACTTGAATCATTTTTGTTAATTTTTATTTTTTTATAAGATTCTTTTTTTGAATTTACATTTGTCGAGTTTGAATTTGAATGCATTGCATATCCACAAATTGAACAACCGTTTTTAAACTCACTCACAGAACCAATTTTTCCACACTGAGGACATCGCACTGAAGCAAAAAATTTTCCGCAAACTGGACAAAATTTTGCATTTTTAGGAACTTCTGAACCACAACTTTCACAAAAAAATTTTGCTTCTTTTTTTTCTTTCATCTACTCAGTACCTAAATTTACTACAATATAATCATAAATTTGCCAAATTCCTTCTCGCTGTCTAACTTTGTAAGTATATCGTTTTTTCTCACTAAAATTAGGATATTTAAACCATTCTATAACACTTACAGAACCTTCTGTTGGAGTATAAGTTGTTCTTTCAATTTGAAATTTTTCTGGTACTGCAACAATATCATTTTCTATTTTTGATTGCATTAAATCAGTTTTAAAAGAAGATAATAAACGTTCTCTTTCTTGAGCAGAAGCAGATGCATATCTTTTTGCAAGAGAAGTATTTCTTTTTAAAAGATTTTCAATATCCATATAAAGAAAATATTGATCCCATAAAGATTTTTGTCTTGCAATAATAGTTTGTTCTACAACTTTATCTGGAGATAAAATTTCAGGATTTAAAATTTCTAAACTTTTTTCTTGAACTGGAATAAAATTTGAAGAAGCACTTGATGGAGAAGGTCTAACTTCAAGTGTTAATCGATTCGATTTTAAAGAAAGATATTTTGCTTTATACAATTCTGGATAAAAAGTAAAATCTAAATAATAAACAGAAGATTCTTCAATATTAAGATAATCTTTTACATTTTCAACAAAAGAATATTCTTCACCTTGTTCAAGAGAAATTTCTCTAAAATAAACAGTATTATTTGTTGTTCTTTTTTCAATTAAATTTTCAGTTTGTAAAAGTTTTTTATTTTTTACTGTGTATGCATTAAAATCCAAACTAAATGCTCTATCATCAGCAAGTTTAAATCTGAGAGTTTCTGTTCCATTGTTTTTGATAGTTATATGCACATAAATAGGAAAATCATCTTTATTTCCTAAATAATAAATTGATTTATTATAATATTTTATAGAAACTTCTGTATTTGAAAAATCTTCTTTAGATAAAGATTGAGCAAAAAAATTAGACTGTGCAAAACTAAAAAGAATTGATATAATAGCGAGTGTTTTTTGAAATTTCAAAATTTTCTCCTTAAAAACATTTATATTTTTATTATCGGTAACTAAAAATGAAATCCTTAAATTCTATTGAAGATTTATTAAATAATTGGCAAAAATTTAAAGATATTACCAATTCCATTATAACCTCATCATCATATCCTGTGAATATACAAGGAATTCAAGGTAGTTTTTTTTCATATTTTACTAAAAACTTTTGCAAAACTTCACATTTTAAGGCTCTTCAAAATGCACAATATTCTGCATCACAAAAATATGAATTATTTTCTTCCGATTTAATTATAATTGTTCCAACTGAATATGAAGCAAATGAAATTTCTGAAGATTTAAAAACAATATTTTCTGAAGCTGAAATTTATAATTTTCCATCTTGGGGAATGGTTCCTTATAGAGGAGCTGCAAAAGGTTCGATTGTTTTTGGAAAAAGAGCAGGCGTTCTTTCTAAACTTTTATTTCGCGAACAAAAAATAACTTTTAATCCAAAAATACGAATTTTTATTTTTACAGAACGTTCTTTTTTATCACATTTGCCACCTCCAAATTATTTAAAATCACTTTCATTTACACTTTCTTTAAAAGATACAATTGATACTGTAAAAATTGCCTCGAAATTAGCAGAAATTGGATATGTAAGAGTTCCAAAAGTTAATGTTCGTGGAGAATTTAGTCTTAGAGGTGAAGTTCTTGATGTTTTTTTACCAAATGATGATTATGCAACTAGAATTATTTTTGATTTTGATGAAATTCAAGCAATTAAAACTTTTGAAACAGATAATCAAGTAACTATAGCATCATTAGAAAATCTTACAATTTATCCAATGAAAGAAGTTATTTGGACTGATGAATTAATAAAAAATCTTTCCGAAAAATTTGATAAATATAATGAACTTGGACTTTCTGAAGATTCTGTTTTAAACGAAAAAAATGTTCATTTAAAATTCACAGAAAAAGCAATTGAATATAAAGAAAATTTATTAACAGAACTAAGTGTTTCAAAAGAAAGTGAAGGGGAAGAACTTTTTTATCAGTTACTTTGGGATAAAACTTACACTTTGTTAGATTATATTGGCGATGAAAATTTTATTTTTATTAGCGATTATGATCGAATGATTAATGGGCAACTTACAATTGAAAGAGAATATTCTGGTCTTTACAGAAAAAATAGAGAAAATCTGCCTATTTTAACTCCAGACGAAATTCTCGAAAATTTTCAAAATTTACTAGAAAAACATTTAAGATGTATAAATTTTAAGACAGTTTTAACAGAAAATAATGCATCTGATTATAGTTTTTCTATAGAACCTGCAAGAAGTTTTTTTGGAAATATTAATTTTATAAAAGATGAATTTAAAAAATTTCAAGATGATAATTGGAATGTTTTTATTTATGCTGATAATGAAAATCAACTTTTAAGATTAAATGAAATTTTTAAAGATTTTACTCAATCAGAAAATAAAAAAAATATTACTTTAATTCCAAAATCAGTTTCGGCTGGTTTTAGTATTCCAGAAATCAAACTTATAGTAATTCAAGAAAATGAAATTTTTGGGCGAAGAAAATATGTTGCAAAAGCGACAAATACAAAAGCAAAATCTTCAACCATAGATACTTTTGTTGAATTAAATCCTGGTGATTATGTTGTTCATGTAAATTGGGGAATTGGAAAATTTCTTGGCATTGAACGCGTAAAAGCAATGGGAAACGAGAGAGATTATATCAAACTTGAATATGCTGATGAAGAATTTGCATTTGTTCCAATTGAACAAGTTAATTTAGTTCAAAGATATATTGGAAATGAGGGTGAAAAACCTAAATTAGATAGAATTGGTAGTAAATCTTGGGAAACTAGAAAAAACAAAGTAAAAAAAGCCGTAGAGGAATTAGCTCAAAAATTAATAGATTTATATTCGCGTAGAAAAGCATCTGTAGGATTTGCTTATCCAAAAGATACAGAATGGCAAACCGCATTTGAAGCAGCGTTTCCTTATGAAGATACTGCAGATCAAATTAATGTTACTGAAGAAATAAAAAAAGATATGGAAAAACCAATTCCAATGGACAGACTTGTTTGTGGTGATGTTGGATATGGAAAAACAGAACTTGCAATGAGAGCAGCTTTTAAAGCTGTAATGGGCGGAAAACAAGTTGCATTTCTTGCACCAACAACAATTCTTGCAGAACAACATTATGATTCTTGTGTAGAACGATTTAAAAATTTTCCTGTAAAAATTGAACGCCTTTCCAGATTTGTTTCTCCAGCTGAACAGAAAAAAATCCTTCTAAAGCTTTCTCTTGGTGAAGTTGATATTTTGGTAGGAACGCATAGAATTATTCAAAAAGATGTAAAATTTAAAAATCTTGGATTAATGATTATTGATGAAGAGCAACGTTTTGGCGTCAAAGATAAAGAAAGTCTTAAAGTTCTAAAAAATAATATTGATTGTCTTACAATGTCCGCAACTCCAATTCCGCGAACTTTACATATGAGCCTTTTAAAAATCAGAGATATGAGTCTTTTAACAACACCGCCTCACAATAGACAACCTATAGAAACTGTAATTGATGAATATACTGATGAACGAGTCGTTACAGCAATTAGAAGAGAAATAGAGCGGGGCGGACAGATTTTTTATCTTCATAATAGAGTTGAATCTCTTATGGAAGTTAGAAAAAAAATTGAAACAATTTGTCCAGAAGTTTTAGTTGATGTTGCTCATGGAAAAATGACAAGTAATGAACTTGATGATATTTTTCATCGTTTTAAAATGGGTGGTTTCCATGTTTTAATTGCAACAACAATTATTGAAAACGGAATTGATATTCCAAATGTAAATACAATCATAATTGATAGAGCTGATATGTATGGAGTTTCTCAATTATATCAACTTAGAGGACGCGTCGGACGAAGTGATAGACAAGCGTATGCATATTTACTTTATCCAGAAAACAAAGTTTTGAGTGAAATTGCAATGAAACGTTTACAAGTTATTTCTGATTTTACAGAATTAGGAAGCGGTTTTAAAATTGCAATGAAAGATATGGAAATCAGAGGTGCTGGAAATCTTTTAGGTCGCGATCAGTCTGGAAATGTTTATTCTGTCGGATTTGATTTATATGTAAAATTACTAAATGAAGCAGTAAATAAATTAATGTCTGAAAAAGATTATCAAGAAACTTATAGAGAACAAAATGAAGTTCTTATGGAACTTGAATATACAGGATTTATTCCAGATTCATATATTTCAAATCCACAAATAAAAATGGAAGTTTATAAAAAAATTGCAGCCGTTACTACAGATGCAGAATTTAATTCAGTGTTAAATGAACTTTCAGACAGATTTGGTCCAATTCCAGATGAAGTTTCTAGTTTATTAGCTCTAGCAGAAATTCGTATTTTATGTAAAAAACTTGCAATTAGTTCTATAAAAGAAAAACAAGGAGAAGTTAGAGTTGAATTTAGTCAATTCTCAAATCTTAATATAAATAGAATTTTAAATTTAATAAAAGAAAATCCTGCAACAGTAAGAATGATTCCAACACAGCCAAATGCAATTTTTATAAAATTAGGAAAAATTGGATTAAAAGAAAAATCAGAATTTATACGAGAAAAACTTTCAAGATTATAAATTCAAAAAAAAAAGAATATTTTTTAAATACGAATAAAAGTAACTATAATGTATCTTCTGTCTACCACTATGTATATACTTTCTAAGAGTTCCCTATTCTTTTCAAATAATTTATTTAAAATCTTTTAATCTGTATCTTATGCTCATAAGAAGACCTATGCATGTCATAGCTGTAAGTAATGAAGAACCTCCATAAGATAAGAAAAGTAATGGAATTCCTGTTATTGGCATAATTCCCATAACCATACCAACATTAATCAAAAAGTGAAATGAAAAAATTGCAAAAATTCCAGAAGTGATATAACAACCATATTTATTTGAACATTTTCGTATCAAAAATAAAATTTTTATTAAAATAAAAAGATATAAACCAAATACGATTAATCCTCCAACAAATCCCAATTCTTCTGATAAAATACTAAAGATAAAATCTGTACTTTGTTGAGGAAGAAATCGATAATGACTTTGTGTTCCGTGCAAATAACTTTGTCCAAACATACCGCCAGCACCAATTGCAATTTTTGATTGTATAATATTCCAACCAGCACCTCTTGGATCTACATTTGGATTTAGAAAAATAATTAATCGCATAATTTGATAAGGCTTTAAAACTTTTGTTGTCGCAATTGAAAAAATTAATGATAAAGTTATGATTGAAGAAAAATATGCTATCCATTTAAAATATTTTGGTCCATGAAAATATCTTTTTACAACAATACCAATACTTGTAATTAAAGCAATTGCTACAGTAAGTATAAATCGTAATTTTATATTAGTTAAAATAGTAATAATTTTTAAAGGAGTCATTCTAATTTCTTCATTCCAAACTGGAAGAATTGTAAAAAATATTGTTAAAACGACAACTAACAAAATATATAAAAGATAAACAACAGGAATTCCTGCCATAAAACACATTATTATGAAAATAGGAAAATAAACACTTGCTGTTCCCATATCAGGTTGAATCATTATTAATCCAAACGGAATTAAAGCAATTATTCCTGCAAAAAAGAATCTTTTTAAAGGTGAAATATTTTCTGATTCATCTAAATATTTTGCTAAAAATAATATATAAAAAATTTTTCCAAATTCTGATGGTTGTAATCCTATATCACCTATTCCTAGCCAACTTCTTGCACCATTTACCTTTCTTCCAACATGAGGAATTAAAACTAAAACTAATAAAAAAATCAAAGCATAATAAAAATATTGAGCAATTTTTTCTGTTTTTCTGTAGTCATAAATTGTTACAGAAATCATTACAATCAATCCTAAAATAGCCCAAATTATCTGTTTTATATATTCATTTGTTACAGAAACGCCTTCCGAATTTATTGAAGATGAATAAATAAACATTATTCCTAAAACTATAAGAGTAAAAACTGCTATAAGTAATAAATAATCAAACATTGATAAAATTTTATTTTTCATTTTATTCTCTTCTTAAATTCTGTCTTTGTAGCCATCTGAAACCTAAAGCATCAATAGCTTCATCGCAAGTTTGATTTGCAAAATATCCTTGCATAATAATATTTGTACAATAAGGTGCCCACCATTCCCATTTGTTTACAGCTTCTACAATAGTTGCAATACAAATTCTATCTTCTGGAGGAGCATCATAAGGTGCATATGCAACCAACCAAGAGTGCCAACTATTTTTAAAACCATCAACTTCTGCAGTTCCGGTTTTACACGCAATTTGAACAACTTTATTATTCATTGGATATTGAGGTGTTCCATCCGTAACTGTATATCTTAAACTTTCTTGAACTTCTTTCCAAACAGCTTCATCAATTGTAGATTCTGTTAAAACTTGAGGTTTTATTGTTTGTATAATTTCATTTGTTTCAGAATCACGAACTTCTTTTAAAAGATGAGGTTTATAAATAACACCTTCATTAGAAACCATTGCAATCATATTTGCAAGTTGTAAAGGAGTTGCTTCCATATAACCTTGTCCAATTGAACAAGACATCGTATCCCCACCCATCCATCTTTCATTAAAAGTTTTAAATTTCCATTCAGCTGTTGGAACTCTACCAGAAACTTGAGAAGGCAAATCTATTTGAGCACTTTTACCAAATCCAAATTCTCTTGCATAAGATGCGATTTTTTCAATGCCAAGATAATCACGACCAATTGTCCAATAATAAACATCACAAGATTGAGCCATTGCATTTTTCATATCAAGCCAGCCATGACCTGGTTCATGAATATGACAATGAAAAACTCGTCCACCATATTTCATATATCCTTTACATTCAATTTTTTTACTTGAAGGAAAAGATTGTTCCTGAAGCATTGCTGCTGACATTACAATTTTAAAAGTTGACGCTGGAGGATATGAAAATTGAACTGCACGATTAAATAACGGTTTTGATTCATCATTTATTAATTTATTATATTCAGAAGAAGAATCATCAGAATTAAAAATATTATTATCAAAATAAGGATAACTTACCATTGCAAGAACTTCTCCTGTTGTCGGTTTTAACACAACTACAGCACCTACCCTATTTCCTAACGCTTCTTCTGCTAATTTTTGAACATTTGAATCTATTGTTAAAACAAGATTATTTCCCATTTTTGGAGGTTCAACAACTGGTGTATCAGAAATGATTTTTCCATGAACATCAACTGTAGACATAATTTGTCCAGGAGTTCCTTGTAATAAATTATCGTATTGCTTTTCAATTCCAGTTTTTCCAACAATTGAATTTCGAGAATAACCTTTATTATAAAGCAAAGTAAATTCTTCTTGAGAAATATCTCCAACATATCCAACTATATGGGAAAGAGATTTTGTATGTTGATAATTTCGTTGAGGTTTTGAACTCCAAGAAACACCAGGTAATTCAGAAAGATTTTCAGCAATATTTGAAATCACAGAAAAATCAACGTTTGATTTTACTTCTATTGAAGAATATGTTTTTTTTCTTGTAATTTTATTATCAATTTGAGATTTTGGAACATCTAAAAATTTTGCAAGTTTTGAAATAACTGTATCATAACGCTCAGATGGAATTTCTCCAGGAATTACAGAAACAGCAAAAGTTTCAGTATTAATTACCATTGGAAGATTTGCATTTCTATCAAAAATTTCTCCACGCTGAGCTGGCAAA
The DNA here is from genome assembly GCA_964410365.1 of uncultured Treponema sp. Lineage (GTDB taxonomy): Bacteria > Spirochaetota > Spirochaetia > Treponematales > Treponemataceae > Treponema_D. The sequence goes on along the minus strand of CAYPGB010000001.1, from coordinate 112,846 downwards.
CTTTTTACTTGACTGGAAATAACTTTTGATTGAGAACGATAAGTTTCTCCTTGTACAATTTGTAAAGTATAAAGTTTAAATCCATACAAAAAAAAGCAAAAACAAACTAATACAAGCAAAAATAAAACTTTTATATTTTTATTAATTTTTGAATCATTGAATGCCATCAACTTTTTCCTTTATTGATGTTATGGAAATATTTTTTACAAAAAGATTTAAAAATCTAAAAATAAAAGGTGATAAAATAATATTAAAAACTAATTCAAACAAAAATTCATAAGAAAAAATACTTGGAAGATAAATATTTACATTTGGAAAGAAAAATCTTGCTAAATACATAAGTAAAATTTTAAAAATTGTCCCAATTCCTACACTTAACATTGGAACGATTGTCCCTTTTAAAATTACAGATTCAGAAAAGAAACCAAAAACATATCCAATGATTATTCTTATCAAACAATTAAAACCAAAAGGAATTCCTGTTGAAAAATCGAGTAATAAACCAGAAATAAAACCAGTTGTTTCTCCAAAAAATCTTCCATTCAACAAAGAAAAATATATAGAACAAATCAAAAATAAATCAGGAACAACTATCAAAAAAGAAAAATTTGATAATATTGAAGATTCAATCACAAGTACACATAATAAAATAAAAGTACTGATAAAAGTTGATTTTATTATCATTTTTCCTCCAAAGAAAGATTTTTCTTATCATTCAATTCTTTTTGATTTACAATAATTACATTTTCTAATCTATTAAAATCAATCATTGGAGTTAATTCAATATCAAGAGTTGAACTATATGCTTGCGAAGAAATTTTAGAAATTGTTCCAATTGGAATATCTCGCATATAATTATTATTTTCTCCAGAAGTAACAACAATATCACCATAATGAAGAGAATCCAAAATCCTTTTTCGAATATATTGCATTTTTAAAGGATTATCTTGGCTTCCCATTCCAGAAACAAGTCCTAAATCGCGAGTTTGTTGAATTCTTGCAGAAACCATGTTGTTTAAATTATAAATTGGCATAATTTGTGATGTAAAAGTTCCAACAGAAACAACTTTTCCTACTAATCCTTTGTTTCCGTTTTGATAAGCAACTACAGGCATATTTTTTTTGATGCCATTTACACTACCTTTATCAACTGTTAAATATGCATACGCATTATCTAAATCTCGAGAAATAATTTGAGCTGGAATATTTTTTTCATCTAAAGAAACTGAAAAATCCAATTGTTCTCTTAATCTTTCATTTTCTTTTCTAATATCAGCATTTGAACGTTGCATTTGTTCATAATTTTCAAGTTTTATAACAAGTTCATTATATTCTTTTTTTAGTTTTCGTAATTCTCCAACAGAATTTACTGTATTCACAACACCATCAGAAACATAATGAACAGCTTTTTCGACTGAAGAAATTACAGAAAAACCAATTTTTTTTAAATTTATTACAAATTTTCCAGAACTAAATGTTAACATCACTGAAGAAACAATAATCAAAATTATAAAGAGAAAATCTGAAAATTTAAATTTGAAAAAAGAATTACGCTTTGCTGACATAATTTTTTTTAATCATTTAAACTATCATAAATTGAGCGTTCTGAAGTCATATCTTTAAATAATTCAAACGCTTCTCCAGCACCAATTGCAACACATTCAAGTGGTTTTTCTACCAAAATTACAGGAACTCCAGTTTCTTTTGAAATTAAATCTGGAAGTTTTTTAAGCATTGAACCACCACCTGTCATAACAATTCCTCTTTCAATAATATCAGAAGCTAATTCTGGTGGAGTTTCACTCAAAACAATTTTGATTTCATCAACAATTTTTGTAACAGGTTCTTTTAAAGCTTCGCGAACTTCAACACTATCAATTTCCAATCTTCTTGGTAAACCAGTAATTGCATCAGTTCCTTTTAATTCCATTTTTTCAATAGTTTTTTCAGGAGCAGCATTTCCAATTTGAATTTTCAATCTTTCTGCAGCAGGTTGTCCGATTATCAAATTATGAACACTTTTTACATGTTTTACGATTGCTTCATCAAATTTATCGCCACCAATACGAATTGAATGAGTTACAACCATTCCTCCAAGAGAAATTACAGAAATTTCAGAAGTTCCTCCACCAATATCACAAATCATATGTCCAGCAGGTTCAAAAATTGGAATTTTTGCTCCAATTGCAGCAGCTCTAGATTCTTCTATAACTTCAACTTCTTTTGCACCAGCTTTTAAAGCCGCTTCAATAACGGCACGTCTTTCTACATCTGTAATACAAGAAGGAATTCCTATTTTCATTCTAACAGATTTAAAAAAATGATGTCTTGGAATTATTTTTGAAATAAAATATTTTATCATTTTTTCGGTACTGTCTATATCAGCGATAACACCATCAGCAAGAGGTCTGATTGCCATAATATTTCCAGGTGTTCTGTCCAACATACATTTTGCCGCAGCACCTACTGCTAAAATTCGTTTTGTTCCTTTTTCCACAGCAATTACAGATGGTTCATCAATTATGATTCCTTTGCCTCTAACATAAATTAAAGTGTTACAAGTTCCTAAATCAATGCCAATATCAGTTGTAAAACTGTCAAACAATCCCATTATATTTCCTCCCGTTTATAGTTAATTTTAATAATTTGATATTTTTTGTAAAGCACCAGGATGATTTACTTGAATTTTTAAAGTTTTTCGCCATTCAGAACGTGCTTTCACAATATTTCCTTGTTTCTCATATATTACACCAATTCCATAATGTGCGTCAGCAGAATTTTCATTTTTTGCTAAAACTTTATTAAATTGAATCATTGCTTCATCATATTTTTCTTGTGCAATATAAATCTCTCCCAATAAATTTTCACTTTTTATAATAATTTCATGATTTTCACTATTTTTTATAACTCTAAAAAGATATTGTTCTGCCGCTCCATATTCTTTTGCTTTAAAATATTGTTCTGCAATAGAAAGTAAAAGTGCATCTGATTCTCTAACTAGCAAAGCCTCTGTAAAAGCAGAAATACTTTCCATCGTCATTCCAAGAGATGCATAACTTAAACCAAGATATTCTGCAATATCATCAGCTTCATAACCATTTTCTTTTGCAAGTAAAAGATATTTTACAGCTAAATCGGCATAATAATAAGTTGTGATTGTATTTTTATAAAAATAAGTTTTTCCTAACATATAATAAAGTTGAGGTTTTAATGCTGATGAACAATTATAAAGTGCAACTCTGAGATTTGTAATACATTCATCTAAAAAAGTTTGTGTTTGCTGAGTGTCTGTTTGCGATTGTGCTAGAAAAAAACAAGCATAACTATAATATGTTAATGCTGTATAATTGTAAGGTTTTTCATCAAGAAAAGAATTCGAAAGTTCATAAACTTGTTCATAATTATAAGATGACCAAGCTTCTTTTATAGATTTTATTGTAACTTTATTTGATTGCACTTTTTTGAAAATAAAAATTCCTAAAAAAATGAGAGAACATAAAAAGATTAAAACACCTAATATTATTAAACTTTTTAATAAAAGGTAACTTTTTTTTCGTGCATAATTTCCATTTTCAAAAGTTTCGATTCGTTTCATTTTTATAAAAAAACAGATGGGACAATAAGCCGGGTTCTGTCTAGCATACGCTAATGACCATCTATCCGAATTAATTGTTACCAATTAACTTTAGCAATTTACCCACAGTATCAGCTCGGAAAACATAACTGTTACTTAATCTTGCTCCAAATGAGGTTTACAAGCCATAATTGTTACCAACTATGCGGTAGTCTCTTACACTGCCTTTTCACCCTTACCAATTTTTCAATTGGCGGTAATATTTCTGTTGCACTATCTGTCGTATTACAGAGTTTTGCAAAAAAGATTTACAACTATCCGAATACGCCCGGTAATTATCCGGCATTTTTTCCGAAGGAGCCCGGACTTTATCTCGTCATTATATCTTATCATAAGGATATAACAACGCGGTCATATCCCATCTGTACAAAATTAATCTTCATCCTCTTCAGAATCATCATCTGAATCAAAATCATCATCTTCGTCTTCAGATTCTTCATCATCAAATTCGTTTTCATCTAAATCTTCGTCATCCATAAATTCATCTTCATCATCTAAATCATAATCATCATCAAGATCAGAAAGACTTCCAACTGACGAAATATCAAAATGAACATCTGTTTCATCTTCTGGAACTTCTTCGTAAAATAAAATTCTAGAACAATAAGGACAGAACATAATTGAATCACCATTACGAACTGTATTAGCAAATTGAGCAGGTAAAATCATATGACAACCTGTACAAACGCCATTTCTTACAGCAACAATTCCTTCTGAATTTCGCTGAATAATTCTTTGGAATTTGAATAAAATTTCTTGATCCAATTCTGGAGTTATTTTTGATTCTTGTTCTTTTAATTCTGATAATTTTTGATTATATTTATCAAGTTGGTCATTTAAAACTTTTCTACTTTCATTTAAATCTGATTCTTGCCCATTAATCATTTCTTCAGAAATTTTAATTTTATCTTTTAATTCTGCAAGTTTTTTTTCTTCTTCGTGAAGATTTGCTCTTATAGATTCTTCTTTATTTTTAGCTTCTGTAATAGCTTTTTCTAAAGTATCAAATTCACGATGAGTTTCAATACTACTCAATTTTTGTTCATCGTTTTCGCGAATTGTTACAATTTCATCAAGTTCTTTTTTTAAATTATTTACAACAGCATTAATGCTATCATATTCTGTATTTTTTTCGATAAATTCTGACTTTAATCTTGAAAGAAGACCTTCCTGTTGGGAAAGTTGCTGAGGAGCATCTTCTACTTTCTTTTCTAAGTCATATCTTTGTACAAGAATATCCTGTAATTCTTTTAAGTTATCAAAGTCTTTTGTTGTTACCATTTTCTAAGGTTCCTCATTAAAATTAAATATAAGGTATCTTTAATATTTTCCTTTTAAAGATACCTCTCAGTATAAAATAATTACATCGTTTAGTCTATAAACAAATAAATTTTAGTTTTCAATATAATCTCTTAAACCATTTGCTCTACGAGGATGTCTAAGTCGTCTTAAAGCTTTTGCTTCAATCTGACGGATACGTTCTCGTGTAACATCAAAATAAAGACCAACTTCTTCAAGTGTAAGAGAATATCCATCCTCCAAACCAAAACGCATTTTTAAAACTTCTTGTTCTCGTGGAGGTAATGTATTTAAAACTGCTCTAAGTTGTTCTTGAAGTAATCTAAATGAAGTTTGATTTGCTGGATTTTCAACATCTTTATCTTCAATAAAATCTCCAAGAATAGAATCTTCTTCTTCACCAATTGGAGTTTCCAATGAAATTGGCTCTCTTGCAACATTTTTTACTTGTTTTACGCGAGAAACAGGCCAACCTAATTGTTGTGCAATTTCTTCATCAGTTGCTTCTCTTCCAAGTTTTTGCATTAACTGTCGACTTTCTCTAACAACTTTATTGATTTGTTCTATCATGTGAACAGGAACACGAATTGTTCTTGCCTGATCAGAAATTGAACGAGTAATTGCTTGACGAATCCACCAAGTAGCATAAGTTGAAAATTTAAAACCTTTACGATATTCAAATTTTTCTACAGCTTTTATAAGTCCAATATTTCCTTCTTGAACTAAATCAAAAAAATGAAGTCCTCGATTTGTATATTTTTTAGCGATAGAAACAACAAGTCTTAAGTTTGCATTTATAAGACGATTTTTTGCTTTTTCCATCATTTTGCGACCGAATTCTATTTCTTCAGCCATTTTTAAAATTTCATCAACATTATTTTCAAATTCATATTCAAGTTTATGAAGTTTTCGGTCAATTTTTTGAATTTGAGTATAAATATCACGAATTTCATCCACACTCATATTCAATTCTTTTTCTAGTTGAGCAGCTTGCAAACGGATTGAAATTTTTCTACCAAGATTACGAAGTTCTGAAGGATTTGAAATTCTTAATTCCTTCATCTTTTTTTCTTGTTTTTGACGATAATCTTCAATTTTTATTGTTGCTTCTCGATATTTTTGAGTGAATTTATCTAATTCTTCAGTTTGAATATCAACTTTTTGTAATTCTGGAAGAATTTTTTTTCTTAAATCAGAAAGTTGTTCATTTGTAAAAATAGAACTTGACTGATCTGCTTCAAAAAGTTGCTTTTTTAAAACAATATATTGTTTCATTTCTGAAAGAACAGGTTTTATATGTTCTCCATAACAACTTTTTAAACGACGTTTATCTGCCATTTCTTCATTTATTTCTTTTCGGGTTTTTCCAGGTTCATGTAAATCGATTCTTGTAAACGCTTTTTGTGCAATTGTAAAGAATTCTGGAATCATTATACCAGAATTTTTTATAACATCTTTTATGATATTATTTCCATTTTCCATTGTTTTAGAAAGTTCAACTTCTTGTTCTGCTGTAAGAAGATTTTCTTTTCCAATTTCACGAAGATAAACTCTTATTGGATCATCAATGTTTGAATCTTTATCAGAATTTACAAGTTTATTTTTAGCCGCAGCCAATTTTTTTTCAACTTGTTCAATTTCAGAAATAGTGTCATCTTTCGCAAAATCACCATCATCTTCCTGCTCAAGCATAATATCATCTTCTTGATCATCATCCATTGGTTCTTCTGTTTCTGACTGGTCTTCTACTCCAATAATATCAGTTTCAATTAGCTGGATATTTTTTTCATTTAAAATCTTTAAAACAGATTCCATATCTGGAGAATTTACAAAATCTTGACCAAGAATTGGTGTAATTTCATCCCATGTAATAACTTTTTTGTTTTTAGCAAATTCAACGAGTTTTTCAACAGCGGAATTTATTGCTTCTTCCATAAGTTTGTCACCTTATTTTAATAATGTTTGAATTTGTGTATCCAAATTCTTTTTTTCTGTAAGTAATGCTTTTAGTTGATTATTATCATCTTCTGTTATCGGAATAAAATTCTGGATTCTTTGGAGCAATTTGTTTTTTTTGTCTTCAAGTTTATTTTTTGTTACATAGGTAATTGTATCTGTTACAATTTTTCCTACTTCATTTTTTTTATAAACACCGAAAGCATTATATTCTGAAACTAAACGTGCTAAAGAATCACTACCACAATGGTTCAGAATCTCCGGTAAAGAAGTTGTTTTTTCATCAAAGCATTCTTCCAAAATAGAATATAAACGTTTGGCATCTGGATTTTTAAAATCGTCAATACTAAGACTTGAACGTAAAAGTTGGAATTGTTCCATATCGGTAGTTACTGCAATAAGACCTCGCAATTCTGCATCGAGATTAATTTGCACTTGTGTTTCTTTCTGATTATTTGACCGGATATTTATACGTTCACGAGCTTGGCTACGGTTGTTAAAATCTGATTTTACAGCCTCCGGTTTTAGATTAAATACTTGGCATAATTGCTCCAAGCAAGACTCTTTTTGTATATTAGACGTTAATGAATCAACATATTCAAAAAATTCAAGAGCAATTTTAGTTTTTCCCTCAGGAGTATTAGTTGGATATTTTTCACCTAGTCTAAATAAAAAATAGTCGCTATCTAATATAGCATTATTTACTTGAGATGTCAAGTTTTCTTTTCCAAAATTTAGCATAATTTCCGCAGGATCTTTTCCGCCTTTTAAACGAATTATTTTTACAGTTAAACCTGCTTTTCTACAAAGAAAAATTGCTTTTTTAGTCGCCGCTTCACCAGCACCATCTGAATCGAACGATAAAAAAACTTCTCCATCAAAAACAAAACCTTGAATCATTTTGATATGTTCTTCAGTTAAAGATGTTCCTAAAGTGGCAACAGCATAATCAAGCCCACATTGATGATAAGCAATAACATCCATATTTCCTTCACAAAAAATGATTTTTTTATTTTTGCGAATAGATTCTTTTGCAAAATTAAATCCAAAAAGAGTTTCTCGTTTATGAAACCAAGGCAATTCTCCAGAATTTATATATTTTCGCTCTTTTTCATTTGTAGGTGGTAAAACTCTTCCTCCAAAAGCAACAACTTGACCTTTTCTATTAAAAATTGGAAACATAAGTCTATCTGCAAAAAAAGAATAATCTGGATATTTTTGACTAAAAAGTCCTGATTTATTTAAAAATTCATTAGAATAATTCTTTTTTAATAAAAAATCTTTTAACCATTTTCTATTTGTTGGAGAAAAACCCAATTTAAATTTTTTTATCGTTTCTTCAGAAAGTCCTCTTTTTTTTATATATTCAAAAGCTTTTTTTCCTTGTTCTGTTTCTGTAAGAAAATAATGAAACATAGAAGCAGTTCTTTCATATAATTCTATATATTGTTCATTAAGATTTTCTTTTTTTATTTCTTTTTCAACATCAATTCCATTTTTATATTTTATGATAATTCCAAATTTCTTTGCCAAACTTTGAATAGCTTCTGGATACGAAAGTTTTTCCATTTCCATTACAAATTTTATTACATTTCCTGAAGCATGACAGCCAAAACAATAATAAAATTTTTTATCACCATCAACATGAAAAGAAGCAGTTTTTTCTCCATGAAAAGGACAACATCCCCAATAATCATTTGCTCCTCGATTTTGAAGTTTTGTATATTCGGAAACAACTCTTACAATATCAGCGGTATTTATAACAGAATCAATAGTTTCATTAGAAATAAATCCAGACATTTTTAGTGATTTTCCTTATGCTCTTCAAAAGTTGATGTAAAAACATGACTACCTTTTTTTTCATCTTTTACTTGAAAATAATAATATTTTGTTTTTGGAGTATTTGTTGCAGCATTTAAAGCTATAAGACCCGGATTTGAAATTGGACCTGGAGTTAAACCTGCCCATTTATAAGTATTATATGGATTATCAATTTTTGTATCAGAAATTAAAATTTTTCCAGGATGAGGGCGTCCTTCTATTTCTGTAATAATATACTCTACAGTTGCACAAGAATATAAGCCAATATTTCTAGAAATTCTATTTTTAAAAACAGATGCAATTAAAGGAGCTTCTTCATCAAGTTTATACTCTCTTTCAACAATTGAAGCTAAAATTACAATATCATTTAAGTCTTGAGTATTTTTTTCATTTAGATTTGGAATAGATTTTATTTTTTCAAAAAAATTATCAATCATAATTTCTGCAACAGATTTTGCATCCATTCCAAGATTTAAATAATATGTATCTGGAAAAAGATAACCTTCAACACTTGAAAAAGGAATTTTATAATTTTGAGCAAAATTAACATCATTACAGATTTGAATAAAATCACTTGCAGAACAAATTCTATTTTCTTCAAGAATATTTGCGATTTTTTTTATTGTAAGACCTTCTGCAATACTAACTTTTATATATTCAGTTTGCCCAGAAGAAAGAATTTCTAAAATTTTTGGAATTGTCATTGAAGATTTTAAATTATAAGTTCCGCTTTTTAAAATAAAATTTTGAGGTAATTTTTCTGAATAAAAAATTTGAAAAATTTGAGGTTTTCTCACAGAATGATAAAAAATTTTTGCATTTTTTATTATGCCTTTTTCTTGAAGTATATTTGCAATTTTATAAGTTGTTTCTCCATACGGAATTTCAATTTTTATTTCAGTTTCATTTTTTTCAGATGACAATGGAGAACTCTGAAATTTTAAAAAAGAAAAAATTCCAGCCAAAACTAAGATAAAAAAAATCAAAAGTAAAATTGGTACAAAGACCTTTTTTTTCATGAATAAAAATTCCTTATTTCATTTAAAGATAAACAATTATAAATAGAATCATCAAGTGCTTTTGTAAAATTTTCTAATCCTTTTGGCAATTTATTTTCATTTTGTCTGAGAAATTTTGAAAGAATAAGAATTTCTTCTGAAGTAAAATTGTAATTTAATTTAATTTCTTCTTTTTTAGAATAATCTTCACACATCATAAAATAAATTCATCACCTTCTTTTGCAAGTTGAACTTCTATTTCTGAATGATTGATATATTGAGCGTACCATCTTGCCGCTTGTAAAATAGAATCTAATTTTTTATCATCATAAGTTGGTTCATGATGAAATAAATAAACTTTTTTTATATTCCAATGCACTGCAAAATCGATTGCATAACAAAACGCAGAATGTCCCCAATTTTTTTTTCTATAAGCTTCTTCAACTGTATATTGAGAATCCAACACAATCACATCCGCATCTTTAAAAACTGCAATATTTTCTTTAGTATTACCAAAATCTTTTGTTTTTAATTCAACATCCGTCGCATACACAAATTTTTTACCATTTGAGAAAAATGAATAACTATGAGAAATTCCAGGATGAGACATTGCACAACAATTTACTTTGATATTATCAATCATAAAACTTTCAGCAGGTTTTACAGTGTGAAAATTTATATTTTTTGTAAAAGATTCCATCGTTACAGGATAATAAGGTGATGACATTTGCAATGACAAAATTTCTTTTGCATTTTCTTTTGCAGAATAAATATCAATAATTGTGTCAGAAAGATATGCTTGGTCAAAAAAAGGTAAACCTTGAATATGATCCCAATGAAAATGTGAAAATAAAAGATGAATATGATTAGAAACTAAATGATTTTTTTCTTTTCCTAAAACTCTAATTCCAGTTCCAGCATCTAAAATTATTTCTGTGTTTCCTTCTTGAATTTCAACACAAGGAGAATTTCCTCCAACTGTTCCCATAATCCAACTTGGTAAAGATGCTGCAAATTTTGCTCTTGTTTCAAAATTTTCCAAATCTGATGGTTGAATTCTTTGAATAACAGCCATGATTTTTGATTGAATCTGTTTTGAAACAATTGGCGTTGGAAGAGAGCCTCGAACTCCCCAAAAATGAATTTTCACACTTTTCCTCTGAAATTTAATTTCTGCAAAATAATAAACAAATATTATTTTTCTAATTTAAATCAAAGTAATAGATTTTTCAAGTTATAAAGATATGTTAAAAAGAAAAAGACAAAAAAAAAGAGTTAGAAAAACTAACTCTTAAAATGGGGAGTTAAGGATTCGAACCTTAGAAGGCGATGCCAACAGATTTACAGTCTGTCCTATTTGACCACTCTAGAAACTCCCCAAAGGGAAAGCTGCCTGTAGGATTTGGACCCACGACCCCGAGATTACAAATCACGTGCTCTACCAGCTGAGCTAAGGCAGCATTTGCTATAACGTTTAGTCGTTATGTTGTATACTTTATACTTTTAATTAATTTTAGTCAATAGCATTTTATTGATTTTCTTTATTTTTTTTCAAAATTTCTTTAAAAAAAGGTAAATATTTTTTTTGTATTACAGTTTTCCAAAGATATTCTTTTTTTACATAATTTGCACCATTTTTTATAATTTTATTTATTAGTGATGGTTTTAATTTTTTTATCATTATTACTTCAGAAATTTTTGATATTAAAACACCAGAAGAATTATGTTCATAAAGAAAGCCAGTTTCTTCATCACAAATTTTATTTAATCCACCAGTTTTATGTGCAATTGGAATTGTGCCAAAAACTTGAGCAATAAAATCTTCCAATCCGCAAGGTTCAAAAAAAGATGGTAAAATAATAAAATCTCCACAAGCAGTTGCAAGTCTTGCTATTTTTTTATTATAACCATTTAAAAATGTAACTTTTCCTACAAAATTTTTTGTAAGTTCAATAATTTTTTCTTCAAGTTGTAATTCACCTTGACCAGCAATCACAAATCTTGATTCTGGAAAATTTAACAAAATTGAAGGAATTGCATTTACAAGAATTTCAATTCCTTTTTGATTTGTAATTCTACCATGATAAGAAAAATAAATTTCTTTAGAATAATCTGATGAACATTCTAAAGTTCCGAATTTCTTTACACCAGAAAAATCATAATTATCTGTATTTACAATATTTTGAATAAAAAATTTCCGACATTTTATTTTTCCATCTAAATCATTTTTTTCTGGAGAAAATTCAAAAGGCAAACAAGATGATTTTGTATCTTCTGGATTATAACGATCAAAATCAAAACCATTTGTAATTCCTATGATATTTATTTTTTTTTCTGCAAAAATCGGAGATAAACCATCAGTTAAATCTGAATTTAATGGATTTAAAATTTCTTTTGCATAATCTTCAGAAACTGTAGTTAATTCTGCGTTAGAATTTGCTGCAATTAAAAAAGGTTCAACTTTTGAATTGTTAAGAGAAGATTCCAAAAGTTTTGTATCTAAATTTGTATACCAAGCCGCTTCTCCAATACTAGAAAATTCATGATGATATGCTGGACCGCAATTATGAATTGTTACAATGCATTTTGTTTTTTTATAAGATTTTTCTTGAAAAATAAATGCTGGTAAAACAGCTGTAGAAGCATCTTGACAATGAATAATATCTGGAATATCACATTTTTGAATTTTTTCTCCATATTTGCAAACTGCTTTTTGAAAAAGTATATCCATAAATAAAAAATCTTTATGACCAGTTCCTTTTTTATTTTCCGGATTTTGTTTTTGTTCATTTTCTGTATAAGTATAAATATCTTCTTTTTCTGAAAAACATTTATGATTTATAAAGATGATTTGAAAATTTCCTTCTTTTGAAATTGCTTTTGAATAAGAAACAATTTCTTTTTTTCCACAAATTTCTATTTCTTCATCAAAAAGTTTTTCTAAATTTGTAATATTTTCTAAATTTGTACATTTAAAAAAAGGAATAAAAAGAGTTGTTTTATGATTTAATCCTGTAAATTCTTTGCACAATGAATATGTTACGTTTTTTACACCACCCGCTTCTGCAATTCCTGCACATTCCATACTTACAATCCATATTTTCATAAAATTTCCTCATTATTTTTTGATAAATCTTCATTTTTAAGATTATCTTCAGTTTGTAAATTAAACATATTTTCTGAATTTGTTAAAATCTGATTTTGTAATTTTTCATAAAGATTAAAATCTGGAAAATGTGAATTTGTAATTGCAAAAACAGAAATTTCAACATTTGGATATTGCTCATAAATATCAACATTTGTTGTTATATCATTTCTACGAATACTTTCTATTTTGAAGTTTGAATTATTTTCAACCTTTTTTAGAATATATTCTGTTGCTAACTGACAAATACCATCAGCACAATTTTCCAAATATGATTTTAATTCTTCTGAATTTGTAACTTTGTTTTGCTTGTATAAAATAATTAAATCTTGAGGTGTAATATTTAAACTTAGTGAATAAGTAATTTCATAATTAAAATCAATTCCAGAATTAAAAAATGAACTATAAACATTTGCAGAAGGAAGTTTTCCGGAAATAGTTTTTGTTGTATTTAAAGGAACTAATTCAAACAATTTTAATTCAGCATTTGAAGGTAAAAGAAATTCTTTATTCCAAGAAAAATTTCCAGGGATAATTGGATTTTCGTTTACACCACCAAGTTTTGAAATTACAATTCCAATATTATTAGGTTTTACTTTTATTTGAGTCCAACCTACAAAAAAAACAAAAATTCCAAAAATTGCAATAATAAAAACGCAGATAAAAAATTTCTTCATAAAAAACTCTGTTATTAAATTTAATGATATTATAATATATATTAAAGGATAAAGAAACTTAAAGAATTATGAAAAAAGCAAAAATTTCAAATGAAATCAAAAAACGAATAAAAACACCTTTTTTATATAGAATTACACAAACTGTTGTTTTATCTCTTCTTATATTTTGTTTTTTTTTAATAATTTTATATGTAGTTGGAAATTTTCAGAATTTTCAAGATAAAAGTCAAAAAACAATTTTAAGTGTTCTGCTTTTAACATCAATTTTAACAATTTTTCTCACAATTCCTGTTATCATAGAAAATATAATTATGATTTTTACAATCAAACAAAAGAAAAATAGAATATTCTCATTAATTTTTATGAGTTTTACAATTATTTTTTGTATATTTTGCATCATTTTTTGTGGTGCGATTGAATTAATTTCAGAAGGTTTTTAGTGAATAATTTTATAAAGTTATCAGAAAAAAAGATTTTACTTCCAAAAAAATTAGTAAATTTTGGAAAAGTTTTTACAGAACATGGATTTGAAGCGTTTTTAGTTGGTGGAGCGGTTCGAGATATTTTTTTAAATAAACAAGCGGATGATTGGGATGTCGCAACTAATGCAACTCCAGAACAAGTAATGTCACTTTTTAAGTTTGTAGTTCCAACTGGAATTGCTCACGGAACAGTTACTGTTCATTTTGAAAAAACAGAAATTGAAGTTACAACTTTTAGAACTGACGGAAAATATTCCGACGGACGCCATCCCGATAATGTTGAATATGCTTCTACAATTGAGCAAGATTTGAGTCGGCGTGATTTTACAATAAATGCAATTGCGGTAAATCTTTCTACGGGGCAAGTTGTAGATCCTTTTAGCGGAAAAAAAGATATTAAGAAAAAAATCATTCGTTGTGTTGGAAATCCTCACGAAAGATTTTTAGAAGATGGATTGCGTCCAATTCGGGCATTAAGATTTGCTTCTAAGTTGAATTTTAAAATCGAAGACGAAACTTTTGTTCAAATTTTAAAAGATGATGTAAAAGAAAAAATAAAAAGCATTTCAATTGAGCGTTTTCGTGATGAATTTGAAAAGATTTTAAAATCAGAAAAACCATCAGTTGGATTAAAACTTATGGAAGAAACTGGAATTTTACAAATGTTTATTCCAGAATTTCAAAAATGTAAAAATTGTATACAAAGTGATTATCGTGAATTTCATAAATTCGATGTATTAAATCATCTTTTTTATGCTTGCGATGGTGCTCCAAAAGAAAAACTAAATATTCGTTTGGCGGCACTTTTTCACGATATTGGAAAACCTGATTCAAAAAAAATCATAGAACAAACAGTTTTGAATGGAGAAAAATCTGATGGTTCAAAAAAAACAATAGAAACAATCACTTTTTATAATCATGAAACTTATAGTGAAAAAATAACTAGAACAATTATGATTCGTTTAAAATTTTCAAATGAAATGATTGATAATGTTTGTCATCTTGTAAAAGAACATATGTTTCATTATGAATCAAATTGGACTTCTAGTGCTATACGAAGATTTATTGTAAGAGTTGGAAAAGAAAATCTTGAAGATTTGTTTGATTTACGTCTTGCGGATATGTATGGAATGTGGAATGAAAATGTTGATGTTCGATATTCTGATTCTATAAAATTGCTTTTGGAATTAAAAGAACGAATTGAAAAAGAACTTTCACAAAAATCAGCATTAACATTAAAAGATTTAGCGGTAAACGGAAAAGATTTAATTTCTATTGGTATTCCAAGTGGAAAACGACTTGGTTCTATTCTTAACGAATTAATGAATATCGTTTTAGAAGCCCCAAGTCAAAATAATAAAGACATTCTACTAAAAATAGCAAAAAATTTATCAAACTCGTAAATTACTGCAAACGACACAACTATTCAAGTGCTGCGACGTTTGCAAAGCAAACTCGTGTGTTGCTGAAAGCAACACAGTCATTCCCGTGCTCCGACACGGGAATCTATTCAAGACAGATTGTCGGGTCACGCCCGACAATGACAAATACTTTTGAGCGACTATGACAAATATTTGTCATAGTGCATTTGGTAAAACAGATAATCATTTTCCCACATATGTCGCGGATTTTTGTTTTTAATCATAGAAAAATAATGTTTTAAATCACCATATTCATTCTTTCTCGAACTTCTTTCAAAGTTTTTTGTGCAATTTCTCTTGCTTTTTCAGAACCTTCCAACAAAACTTTTCTAATATAATCTGGATTTTTTTCAAGTTCGGCACGTTTTGTTCTTAAAGGGCGAAGAGTTTCATTTAATGCTTCTGTTAAAGTTGATTTTAATAAACCGCCACCGCCATCACCAATTCTTTCTGCAATTGTAGTTGGTTCTTCGCCAGTACAAAGTGAAATTAACATAAGAAGATTTGAAACTTCTGGACGATTTTGAGGGTCGTAACTGATATGACGTTCTTGGTCAGTTTTAGCTTTTTTTATCAATTTTGCAGTTTCATCTTCAGTTGCAGAAAGCATAATTGTATTATTTCTGGACTTTGACATTTTTTGAGAACCATCAAGTCCCATAATCATTGGAGTTTTTGAAAGAAGAACTTCTGGCAAAGGAAAAACAGGTTCTTTTCCAACATCTGTACAGAATTTTTTATTAAAACGACTTGCAATTGTTCGAGTCATTTCTACATGTGGAAGTTGATCTTTTCCGGCAGGTACAACATTTCCTTTGCAAAATAAAATATCAACTGCTTGATGAACAGGATAAGTATACATTCCAGCATTTACATTTGTTAAACCAGCAGATTGAATTTCTTCTTTTACAGTTGGATTTCTACTAAGTTCTGCATTGGAAACTAAAGTTAAAAAAGGAATCATCAGTTGATTTGCTTCTGGAACATAACTATGCGGATAAATAATTACATCTTGTTTTTCTGGGTCAATTCCTGCTGCTAAATAATCAATCACCAATTGTTTTGTATTTTGACTAATTTTATCAAAAGCATCGTGGTCGGTTAAAACTTGATAATCTGCAATTAAAATCATTGTTGGAACACCAAGATTTGCTAAACGAACTCTATTTTGTAAAGAACCAAAATAATGTCCAATATGAAGTCTTCCTGTAGGTCTGTCCCCTGTTAAAACTCTATATTTTTTTGGATTTTTTATTAAATCTTCTTCAAGTTTTTTGCTACGTTCAACTGCGGCTTCATAACTTTTATTAATATCAGTATATTGAATTTCATCACTCATTTTTATATCTCCTATTTTTATGAAAAAAGAAAAATCTTTAGTTTTATATCATCAAAATATATGTTATTATATAAAGAAACATTTGTATTTTCAACTTAACATTTTTACAAATAAAGGCTTATAATTTAATTATGAATGCAATTGACGTTTTACAAGATTGGTTAGATGACTATCTAAATTTTGAACGAACTCCCCAAAAAAATATTTTTTGGCTTGATACGATAGATTATTTATGTAAAAGATTTAACAATCCTCAAGATTCGGCACCTTGCATTCACGTTGCTGGTTCAAAAGGAAAAGGTTCTGTTTCTAAAATGATTGCTTCTATTCTTGAAGAAGCTGGTTATAAAGTTGGACTTTACTCTTCTCCTCACATTTCTGATTTTCGTGAAAGAATTTCTACTCCATCTGCATTTTTTTCTGAAGAAATTTATGAATCTGCTGTAAAAGAACTTATTCCAACAATCGATTCAATTATTCCAGAATCACTTCCGGCAGAAAGACCAATTACTTGGTTTGAATTAGTTACTTTGTATGCATTTTTAGTTTTTAGACAAGCCAAAACTGATTGGAATGTTTTTGAAGTTGGACTTGGCGGAAGATTAGATTCTACAAATATTATTCGACCAAAACTTTGTTGTATCACTCCAATAGAACTTGAACATACAGAATTTTTAGGTGATACGATTGAAAAAATTGCGGCAGAAAAAGCTGGAATCATCAAAAATTGTACTCCAGTTATCATTTCTAAACAAAATTATGAAAGTGCAAAAATTGTAATTCGAGAAAAAGCAATTACAAGACATGCTCCATTTTATTTTATTGATGAACTTACAAAAAATCTTTCTTACAATTTTGATGAAAAAAATCATAAAATGAATATTCATTTTGAAAGTGAAATTTTTAATCGTCCAATAGAAACTTCTATGCAACTTTTAGGAAGTCTTCAATTAGAAAATGCAGCTCAAGCAGCGATTGCAGTGAGAAAAGTTTTACCAAATTTAAATGAATCAATTATAGAAAGAGGCCTTGCAAAAGCAAAACTTCCTGGAAGATTTGAAATTATAAATTCAATTCCTTTTTATGATGGAATTCCAGATTTAATTCTTGATGGAGCTCATACTTTAAATAGTATTCATCTTACATTAGACACTTTAAATAAAATATATGGAAATAAAAAAGCAAATCTTCTTTTTGCATGTGCCGCAGACAAAGATATTATTGATATTTCAAAACTTTTTAAAAATAGATTTGAACATATTTTTGTAACAAAACCTGGTTCTGTAAAAAAATCTGATATAATTTCTGAAGAAAATGCATTTAAAAATGCTGGAATTAATTTTACAGCAAATCCAGATTACATTTTTATGATAAAAAAAGCTCTAGAAGATTCTCACAAAAACGGATGCATTCTTTTAGTAACGGGAAGTTTTTATCTTGTCTCTGAAGTATGCAAAATTATAAAAAATATTAAATAATCACGCGTTCTACACGTTTTGAAATTGATGTAAGAACTTCATAAGAAATTGTATTTCCAATTTTTGCAATATCATCAGCTGTAGAAAGAGAACCGCTTTCTTTTGGACCAAAAATTAAAACTTTATCCCACAATTTTACATCTTTATTATTATTTCCAATATCAACCATACATTGATCCATACAAATTCTACCACGAATAGGATATTTTTTTCCGTTGATTGTAACTTCAAATCCTGGAGAAAATCTTCTCAAAAGTCCATCAGCATATCCGATTGGTAAAATTGCAATATCAGTATCTTCTGGACAAGTATAAGTTCTTCCATAAGAAATAGTTTTACCTTTTGGAAAATGTCTTATTGCAACAATTTGAGTTTCCAAAGCCATAATTGGTTTTATATCAAAATCTTTATGTATAGAATGAAGATATTCTTTTGTAATTTCATCAGGATAATATCCATAAGTGATGATTCCGGGGCGAACCATATCAAAATGCATATTTGTATTATTTAAAAGTCCTGCACTTGCTCCACAAGAACATATTCCAGGATTTATTCCTTCTTTTTTGACATTTTCTATAGCAATTTTAAATTGAGTATATTGTTCATTTGTAAATTCTTGTGATTGAGAAGATAAAGAATCAC
Source organism: uncultured Treponema sp. (assembly GCA_964410365.1). Lineage (GTDB taxonomy): Bacteria > Spirochaetota > Spirochaetia > Treponematales > Treponemataceae > Treponema_D. Next base: position 93,954 of record CAYPGB010000001.1, on the reverse strand, counting down.
TTACACAAAAATGAGTAATCATTCCACCAAGTTTTAAATGCTTTGTATTATTAATTAATTTAGCTTCAAAACCAGATTCATTTGGATAACATCCAATTCTTCCCATTCCTGTATCAACAGCTAAAAAAACTTCAAATTTTTTATTTTCACTAAAAAAATCATCAGCATATTTTGAAAGTTCTAAAATATATTCTTCTGAAAAAATCAAAGGCGTAATATTGTATTCAAATAAATCTGTAAATTCTTCTGGAACACATAAACTCAAAAGAAGTAAATTTTGTTTAATCCCTGCTTTTCTCAATTCAATTGCTTCATCAACAGTCGCAACTGCAAAATAATCAATTCCACCAACTTCTGTTGCAAGTTTTGCTGTTAAAACTGCATTGTGTCCGTAAGCATCGGCTTTTATTGCTACACAAATTTTTGTATTTGGTTCTATATATTTTCTTATTTGTTCAAGATTATATTTTAAATTATCTTTATAAATAATTGCTCTTGTACATCGACTCATTTTTTCACCTGTAAAATGATTTTATGATTATGTAAAAAAAATCTCAATATCTATATTGTAAAAATGTCTTGTTATGAATAAAATAGTAGAATATGAGAAAGATTGTTTTTAAAATTGTATTATTTTTTTTAGGAAATATTTTATTTTTTTCATGTGCTTCAAATCCAAAAAATCAAAAAAAAGAAGATGAAGTTTTGATTATTGAAGAGCAAATGAAAGAAGAAAATAGATTTTCGGAACAAGAAGAAAAATTTTTAGTTACTTTAGAAAATATAACACTTTCTGTAGAAAATTATCCAAATCAAACTTCTGTAAATAAAGATTTTAAAAGCGATTTTATTTTTAAAATTACAGATTCAAACAAAAATCCTCTATCAAATTTTTCAATAAAATTAACATATCCAAAAACAAATTCAGAAATTGGAGAAATAATCTCTCAAACTGATGAAAATGGAATTTTTACTTTCACTTCTCCAACTCCTCTTTTTGGTGCTGATGATAAAATTTATTTTTCACCTTATATTGAATCAAAAAACGAAGAAATTCTTTCTGCAATAAAAGAAAAAACAATTTCTGCACCTTACAAAGTTCGCAATAATTTTGGAAAAAATGGCGTTTTACTTTTTGTTTGGGATTATAATGAAAAAAATAAACCAATAAATAATTCTTATGATTTACTTTCAAAATTTAGAGGAAAAGGAATTTCTTTATCTGGAAATGCTCCTATAAACGAAACTTCTTATTATGAAAAAAGCTTTTCAGAAATTTATAAAGCAAATTATGAAATTGTTGGAAATTCTTATGAATATTTAATTGTAGGAACTGTAAAATTTACAAAACCTGTTGAACCAGAAAATAATCAATATTTGTGTTCTTTAATTTCTGAAATTAATATTATAAAAATGAAAACAGGCGAAATAATTTATACAAATACATTCACAAATGAATCCTTAGGAAAAAATTGGACACAATGCGTTACAAAATGTAAGGATGAACTAGCGGATAAAATTGTAAATTCAATTATTTTTAATAATAAATTTTAATAAAAAGGAAAGATTATGTTTTACACAGACACAAGAGATGGAAACGTTAAAGTTGATTTTAAAACTGCGGTAATGAATGGAATGAATTCTTCAACTGGAGGATTATACATTCCCACAAATTTTCCAAAATTAAGTAAAGATTTACTTAATAAAAATCCTGCTCCAAGTTTTAGAGATATTGCATTTAATATGGCAAAACCTTATGTTGAAGGCGAAATTCCAGATGATGATTTAAATGCAATTATTCAAGATGCATATCCTTTTAATCCAAAATTAGTACCACTTGATAGTATTTCTTATGTTTTAGAACTTTTTCACGGTCCAACTTGTGCTTTTAAAGATTTTGGTGCTCGTTTTATGGCAAGAACAATGTCATATTTTAATCGAAATGAAACATCACCTCTTCATATTTTAGTTGCAACGTCTGGTGATACAGGTTCTGCCGTAGGAAGTGCTTTTCATGGAGTTCCAGGACTTGATGTTACAATTCTTTATCCAGATGGAAAAATTAGTCCTTTACAAGAAAAACAACTTTCAACTTTTACAGGAAATGTAAGAGCTTTAAAAGTAAAAGGAACTTTTGATGATTGTCAAAAACTTGTAAAAACCGCTTTTACAGATAATTCTCTTCGTGAAAAATTAAGATTATCTTCTGCAAATTCTATTAATATTGCAAGACTTCTTCCACAAAGTTTTTATTATATGTATGCGGCTCTTGCTGCAAATGAAAGAGCAACTCTTGATAATAAAATAAAAAATCCTGCAATCATTATGGTTGTTCCTTCTGGAAATTTTGGAAATCTTACTTCAGGATTAATTGCAAGAGAAATGGGTGCACCAATAGAAGGATTTGTAGCAGCAACAAATACAAATAAAACAATTCCAGATTGGATTGCAACTGGAGATTATAACGCTCGTCCATCTGTAGAAACTTATGCAAACGCAATGGATGTTGGAGCACCAAGTAATTATGAACGAATAAAAGCAATGTATTCTCTTGAAGATGTAAGAAATCTTTTTGCATCATATTGGCTTGATAATGATGGAATTATAAAAGCAATTCAAGAATGTAATCAAAAAACAGGATATATTATTGACCCACACGGAGCAATTGGTTTTAAAGCTTGGGATGATATAAAATCTGAAGCTATGAGAAATTTAGCAAATGGAATTAAAAATGATTTTAATAAGCCAGGATTAACACCAAATCTTCCTAGTTGGGCAGAAAAAGTTCTTGATAAAAAAGCTGTTGGAATAATTTTAGAAACAGCCTCTCCAGCAAAATTTGGTTCAACAGTAACAAGTGCTATTGGAAGAGAACCTCCAATGCCAGCTCGTCTTGAAGAGGTTATGAAACTTCCAGATAGAGCAATTTCTATGGAAAATGATTATAATCAATTTAAAGATTGGTTACTTGCAAATCTACAAAAATAAAATATTTTCAAAAAATAAATGTTTTAAAAATCAAAAAAAATGCATCTTATAAAGTTATAAAACCTTTTAAGATGCATTTTTTTATCAAAATTAATATGATAAAAAGTTTTATTTCAATGCTTCAAAAACTATATCAGCAAGGAAAATTGCAGCCAAAATCCAGGTGACAACAGGAACTTCTTCTGCTTTTTTTCCAGCAACTTTTGCAATTACGTAAGAAATAATTCCCCACATAATACCTTTTGAAATTGAATAAGCAAAAGGCATTGTCATAATTGTAATAAATGCAGGAATTCCTTCTGTTGGATCTTCAAAATTGATTTTTACAACAGATTTCATCATCAAATATCCTACAAAAATTAAAGCAGGTGCTGTAGCCGCAGATGGAATTAAGAAGAACAAAGGACTCAAGAAAAGTGAAAGAAGGAATAAAATTCCAGTTACAACAGAAGCCAATCCAGTTCTTGCACCAGCCGCAACTCCAGAAGAAGATTCTACAAATGAAGTAACAGTCGAAGTTCCAAGACAAGCGCCAGCAACAGTTCCAATTGCATCCGCTGTAAGAGCTTCTTTTACATTTTTAATATCTCCATTTTCATCTTTTAAGTCAGCCTGTTCAGCAACTCCAAGCAAGGTTCCGATTGTATCAAACATATCTGTAAAGAAAAATGTAAAGAAAATTACAAAGAATTGACCTAAAACCACCAATGAAAATTTTCCTGTCGCAGAATCAATTACAATGCCTTTAAAATCAAATTCAAAAAAGTAAGGTTTTGATGGCAAAGAAAAAGGTTTCCAATTTTCTGGAATATTTGTAACACCAAAAGGAATTCCAATAATTGTAGTAAGTGCAATTCCAATCAAAATTGAACCAGGAACTTTTAAAATGTAAAGCACGATTGTAATGATTAAACCTAAAACAGCAACAATAGCCGCTTTGTTTGACATATTAAAATTTACAAATCCAATTAAAGTGCCAGTTTCTGTAGAAACAATTCCAGCGTTTGCAAGTCCAATAATTGCAATAAAAAGTCCAATTCCAACCGCAACCGCTTTTTTCAAACTTTCTGGAATAGATTTTATAATTGCTTCACGAACGCCACAAAGTGATAAAACAATAAATAAAATGCCTTCTACCAAAACCGCAGTTAATGCAAGTTGCCAAGTGCATCCCATTCCTAAAACTACTGTATAAGTAAAAAATGCGTTTAGACCAAGACCAGGTGCCAAAGCAACCGGAAGATTCGCTAAAAATGCCATCACAAAAGTTGCAAGAGCAGCAGAAATCGCAGTCGCAGTAAATACAGCACCCCAATTCATTCCAGACCCTGAAAGAATATTTGGATTAACAGCCAAAATATAAGCCATTGCCAAGAAAGTTGTTACTCCACCGATAATTTCTTTACTAACGGTAGTTCCTCTTTCTTCAAGCTTAAAAAAATTTTCCATAATTAAAGTTCCTCCTTTTTTATGGAATAAAATGAATTTATATTATAACATATTTAAATATAAAAAAAAATCATTACCACTTTTTATGATGATTTTATAAATTTTTTATGCATTCTAAATAATGGGATTTTTATTTATGCGAATTGTTTTTTATAGTACAAATTCAACTTTTTATGATAAAGAAAATTTTCATTATTTTAATTTTCCAAAATGCAAATCAAATTTTGAGGAATTAAAATCACACTTCCCTTTTTGTGATTTTTTTATTGTTACTCAAGAACCTGGAATGTTTTTATTAGATTTAAAAAAAGATGGAGTTTTAGACAAATCTAATAAAATTGAATATTTAATTTTACCAGAAAAACTTAATATTTTTGAAATTTCAGAAAAGATTTTAGAACTTTCACCAGATATTGCAATTTCTATCACAGGTTTTTACAAACCATTTGATTGGCAAGGAATAAAAGATTCTTTAATTGCAGAGGAATTAAAAAAAAATGGTGTAAAAGTTTTATGCAATGATGAAAAAACGCAAAATATCTGTTTTGATAAACATCTTTTTCAATTATTTTTAGAAAATCATAATTTTAAAACACCAAAAGGAATTTATGTAAATCATGAACTTTTTTGGGCGGAACGAAATCGACTTGAAATAAATGAAAATATTTACAAAGAAAAAATTTTTTATGAATTAGAAAAATTAAATTTTCCTGTAATTATAAAAGACACAACAGGACTTTCTAGTTTTGGAATGGAAGTTGTTTCATCATTTAAAGCAGCAAAATCATATCTTCTTTCTAAAAAAAATAACGCTGATAAAATTATCCAAGAATTAATAATTGGAGAACAATTTGGAATAGAAATTTATGGAACAAAAAATAACTACACAATTTCAAATCCGTTTTTATTTAGTGTGAATAAATATAAAATCACAAGTCCCAAACAAAGTATAAAAATTGGTCCAATTACAAAATCAAAATATAAAATCAAAAAATTAAATAAAGAAATAAACCGATTAGCAAAACTTTTAAATTTTAATGGAATTGCACAAATTGATTTAGTGTTTGATGGAAAAAATTGGTTTATTATAGAAATAAATCCTAGAATTTCAGGAATGACAAATACTGTTTGTGAAAGTTTTTACACAAATATATTAATTTTACTTACTCAAAAAGCATTAAATTTAAAAACTAAAATCAAAAAAGAAAAAATAATGTCTATAAAATTACCTTTAATTTCTGAAGATGAATTTTTACAATTAAAAAAACTAGAATTTATAAGACAAATTAATCAAACAGAAAATGAAAATGCAAAACAAAAAAGAGAAACTGGATATTGCGAAATAATAATTGATGAAAAAAATGGAACTTTAAAAGAAAACTTAGACAAATTAAAATTGATTTTTCCAAACTTAATCGAAGAAAATTTTTATGACCAAGCGGTAAAAATGTTACCAATTTTAGAATAAATTATCGGCCTTTTAATTTTTTCACAAATTTTTTAAACCACCAAGCTCTAATTTTTTCTGCAAAACTATAAAAATAATAAATAAATTTTAAAGGAACATCCCAACTTCCTGTGCGATGAATATTTTTTCCACCAAAATTTGCTTTAAACATATAAAGACCATGCATTGGATGAGATTCATTTTTTCCTTCTGGTGGCATTCCATACATATCATAATACAAACTGCCATACGCTTTTGCATCTTGAATTGCTGTCCACTGTAAAAGATGATTTGGCATTAAATTCCGTTTTTTATTAGAACTTGCTCCATAAAGATAAATAGATTCTGTTTTACTAAATAAAGTGATAATCGCAGCAATTTCATCACCTTCATGTTCTGCAATGTAAAGACTTATAACAGGAACATCTTCATTATTTGAAAGTTTTTCAGCTGAAGTTTTTATCAAATCATAATAATAAGATTTTGAATGACTTGAATTTCCATCTCGGGCGTTAGTTTCTTTTGTTAATTCATAGAATTTGTCTATTTTTTTAGACAAGTTAATATCATTTCCTAAGTAACGAGTAATTTTTACGCCTTTTTTTGCACTCAAACGGATATTATATCTCCATTTTGAATGCATTTTAGAAAGAATTTCATCTTCACTTAAAGTTAAATCAACCAAAGTTGTATCGGGAGGTTGAATGTCAACTTTACTTTTTTTAAGTTTTAATTTATCGCTAAAAGAAATTAATTTTAACCCATAATTAAAAAGTGATTTATCTTCTAAATCCAAAAAAGAAACATCAGGGTCATAACGAATAAAAAATGTATTTTTTGGCAAAAAAGATTTTAATGCTTTTGCAAGTTCACAAAGAAAATGAGCAAATTCTATTGACTGAGTTTCTGGAGTAATAAATTCTTGAAGAACTATATTTTCGGAATTTTCATCAGATAACGCTTTTTCAATAATTTCTTCTTTTGTGCATTCAAACAATAAAGAAGGCATTAATGGAATATAAGCAATACTAAATTTTCCTTTAAAAAAAGCTCGATTTAAAACCGCAAGTTCAAATGATTTTTGAAATTTATCATCATTAAAAATATTATGATTGCAATCTTCTTTTTTTTGAGATTTGATATATTCTTCAGAAAATTTTACATCAACAAAAAAGCGATTATAAAGCCATCCATGATTTTCTTTAAATTCACACCAAAACGGAGTTTGTAAAAAACTTCCATCATTATTATGTTCAGATTTTTCTAATTTTGAAATTTTTATATCAAACATAAGCAATTATTTATGATTAATTCTCCAATCAATTGTTTTTTGAAGATATTCTATGTAATCAGAATCTTTACACATTGTTTTTCCACCAGAATTTGAAAGTTTTGCAACTGGAGAATCATTACATTCTGTAACCTTCATTACAATATTTAAAGGTTCAACATCTGTATCATTTGCAATATAAGTTCCAATTCCAAAAGCAACTTTTATTTTATCTTTAAAATAAGAATACAAATCTGATGCTCGTTTAAAATCCAAACTATCACTGAAAAGTAAAGTTTTTGATTTTGGATTTACTCTTTCATCATGATATTTTGAATACAATTTTTTATAATGTTCAATCCAAGATTCGCCCCATTTGTAAGGGTCTCCAGAATCATGGCGAACACCATTAAACAAAATTGAATATGTATATCCCATATCAAGATGTGCAAGTTCATCACCAATTGTATCTGTCAAATAAGTTCCATTTAAAACTCCATATTCATTTGTCCAACTTTCCATTGCAAGTTTATTTGAATATGCAGGATTATACATCGGATTTCCTTGACCAACACACATAATAAATTCATGAGCCATTGTTCCAACAGGAAGAACATTATATTTTTTTGCAAGAAAAACGTTTGAAGTTCCAACGCATTTTGAATCTTTATAATCTTTATTGTGTTCACAAAGATTTTTTACAGCTAAATCTTGAGCTTCTGCAGAAAGTCTGCGTCGTAAACCAAATTCAGAAAAAGTTCCTAAATTGTAAGTTCCATCAATAAGCCATTGAATTTTTTGTTTTAATTTTCTCTGATATTGTTCAAAAAGTAAATCATAATCATAAACAGTTCTAAAATAAACTTCATTAATAATTGCTAAAATAGGAATTTCATACATGGAAGTATTTAACCAAGTGCCTTTTGCTTCTAAAAAAAGACCAGACGAACCTGAATTTTCAATTGTAAAATCTTCAAAACGAGGTTTCCAAATTTGCAGATGATCTATAAAATCTTCATGAAGCCATTCAATTTTAGAAAGATATTGAAGTTCATCAACTTGAAATCTTAACGAACAATATGCGTGAATTTGTTCTTTTATTTCTTCCACCATTTCTTGAGTAAATTTTACATCAGAATTTCTGCATTTAAAAGTCCAAGTTGTTTTATACGATGGATATTGATGATAAATTGCTTGCCCCATAGAAAATTTATATAAATCAGTTTCAAGCAAACTTGTGATAATTTGTTTTAATTTCATAACAAAATTCCTATTTTACAAAAATTAATTAATTTCAGAATTTAGTGCATTTGTAGTTTTGATTTCTTTTCCATCAGCAAGAAGATTTTTTCCTGCAATTTGAACAAAACCATTTACCGCATTTATTTGTACACTAAAAAATTCATCAATACTAATTTCTGATTTTTTTTCGGTGTTCACATCGCCATTTTCAAGAATAACTTTAGTTCCAGGTTTTGCCCAAGGAGCTTCCAAAACTTCAACACGTTCTTTTCCATCTGAATCTTTCCAATCTGCTGCTAAAAGCATTCCATGACTTTCTATTCCACGCATTTTTCTAGGAGCTAGAGTTGAAGCGATAATTACGTGTTTTCCAAGAAGTTCTTCTGGCTTTAAATACATTCTCAAACCAGATTGAATAATTCTATCAGTTCCACTTCCATCATCCATAGTTTCGATATAAAGTTTATCACCATCAGGATTATTTTCTACCTTTTTAATTTCTGCAACAAGAAGTTCAATATTTTTGTTAAAAAATTCTGCTTGTTGTTCTAAAGGTAGAATTTCTGGCTCATCATTTTTCTTTGCTTTTTGTTTTTTCTCTTGCTTTTGAACTTTTTCTTCTTTTTTCTGTTGTTTTCCACTAAATTTTTCGCGGAATGAAAGCATTGTTTTTTGGTCAAGAGGTTTAAAATAAACTTCAGTTGCACCAACCTTTTCAAGTCCAGTTGTTTTTCCTAAATCTGCCCAAGTGTAACCAGGTTTTGTTTCTGTTCCCAATTTTGATTCTTGAATTGTTTTTCCAAAATAAGAAATTATTTTTTGAGTATATTGAGGCATATAAGGATTCATCATAATCATCAAATCTTTTATTACATAACAGAGATTGTGAATAAGACTTGCAGCTTTTTCTGGTTCAGAAATACGAGTTTTCCAAGGTTCTGTTGCTTGAAATTTTTTATTACAAATATCAGAAATTTCAAACATTGTGTGGAATGCATCTTTTAATTCTGACCATTCAAGAGATTCTGTTGCTTTAGCTTCCAATTCTTTTACTTTTGCCCAAAGTTCTTCATCAACAGGAGCTTCAGGAATAATTCCATCATAATATTTATTTACAAAAAGCAAAGTTCTATTTACAAGATTTCCAAGATTTCCAATAAGTTCAGAATTTAGTTTTTCCATAAAATCTTTCCAAGTAAATTGATAATCTTGTTTTTCTGGACGATTATAAAAAATGTAAAAACGCCAAGCATCAGCTGGAATTCCAGTTTCCATTGCGTCAGTTCCAAAAACGCCTACTCCTCGACTTTTAGAAAATTTTCCATCTTCGTAATTCAAGTATTCTGTTGATGACATGTGATACAATTTTGTCCAATCGTGAGGAGAACCAAGCAAAGTACAAGGAAAAATTACAGTGTGAAAAGGAATATTATCTTTTCCAATAAATTGAAATAAATCAACTTTTTCTTTGTTTTTTGCTTCATCTGATTCAGATGGAATCCACCAAGATTTCCAATCAAAACTTTCTTTTCCAGTTTTTACAAGTTCATCAGCAAGTTGTTTTGTAATAGAAATATAACCGATTGGAGCATTAAACCAAACATAAAAAACTTTATTTTCGTAACCATCTTTTGGAACAGGAATTCCCCATTTTAAATCACGAGTGATTGCTCTTTCATTTAATCCGTCGCGAATCCAAGCTTTTGTAATGTTGATTGCATTATCTGACCATTTTCCTTCTATGGAAGTTTTATCAGCCCACTCATTTAATTTATTACTTAACGCAGGTAAATCGATATAAAGATGTTTTGTTTCTTTTATTTCTGGAGTTGAACCACAAGTATGACAACGAGGTTTTAAAAGTTCAACAGGGTCTAATAAAGAACCACAACTATCACATTGGTCGCCACGAGCACTATCACTTCCACATTTTGGACAAGTTCCATCTACATAACGATCTGCTAAAAACATTTTACAATGAGGACAATAAAGTTGTTTATTAACATGTTCTTTTATAAGACCAGATTTGTCTAAATCATTAAAAAGTTCTTGAGTGATTTCTGTACATTGTTCGTTAGAAGTTCTTCCAAATTTATCAAAATTGATATGAAACCAATCATAAATTTTTTGATGTTCAGCATAATAAAAATCACATAATTCGCGAGGAGTTTTATGTTCTTCCAATGCTTTAGTTTCTGTTGCAGTTCCGTATTCATCAGTTCCACAAATATAAAGAGTTTCGTAACCACGATTACGACAAAATCTAGCAAAAACATCTCCAGAAAGAGATTGAATTATGTTTCCTAAATGAGGAATGTTATTTACATAAGGTAATGCAGCAGTAATAAGTCTTCTATTCATAAAAGCCTCGAAAAATAAAATATTGATGTAATATTTTAACGTTTTTTTTGTGATTAGACAATTATCTGTGTTTTCTGGTAATTTTCTAAAATGTAGTAAGTATTTAAAATTTTTATTTGAATTCTATTTTTTTATTGTGTTTTATAATTTATCCGTTTATAATAAAATATAGTTTTTTTATTTTGAATTTTTGTTGCAAACTTTTTTATCGATTGACGCTTCTCATTTTATTGAAAAGTAACTTAAAAAGGCAAATCGGAAGTTTCGATTTGCCATTTTTTATACGGAGTATAAAAAATGGCAATTTCTCTCACCCTCTTCCTTAATATAAATTTTCTAATTCTTGTTCTATTTCCTTACATTAGTATGTTTCCTTGTAAAAAAAGTGAAGAAGCAAAATCTTACGCAATATCATTTTGTTCAAATGCTGCTTTTTTAATTTGTTATTCAATTCTCTGCATTCCTGTTTTACAAAAAGATTTGTTTTCTTTTTCAATAGATATAAAAACGTTTTTTTTAATACTGTTAGGATGTATTTTATCTTTGGGATTAGAAATTCTCATTTTCTTTATAAAATACAGGGAGATAAAAATTGTGAAATTCTCCGCAGAAAAAAAATCATATATTTTGTTTTATTTATTGATAATTCCTATTTTGGAAGAAATTATATACATAAGTTGTCTTTATGGAATTTGTAAAGAACTTTTTTTCCCAGATACTGTGTTTATAATACTTAGTGCAATTTCTTTTGGGATAAGTCATTTCCGCTATCCTAAAATAAACATTTTTACAAAATCTATTTGGGGACTAATTTTTGCTATTTTTTATTTGATTTTTAATTCTTTATATTTAGTAATAATTATTCATATTTTAAATAATTTAGTAATTTACTTTCTTGGAAGAAAAATAAATTCAAAACCAGATTTGGCGGAAAATAAATTTTGATTTTTTTAGTTCCGAATAAATTTTATTGGAGATTTTATGTTTTTTGAATTAATATTTTGTATTTTTATAAATTTTATAGTTTTATCTGAAAAATTAATTATAAATTTCATCAATTCTAAAATTATTTTTAATATCAAAAAAATAAAAATAATCATGATACTTATTGATTTTGTGGCGTTTTTACTACTTTTATTTTTTAATATAAATAAATTTTCGCGTTCAATTATAATTCCACATTCTCTTTATGATGTTTTTTTAATTTTTTTCTGCCAAGCATTTTATCTTTCGGTAAAAGGATTTTTCGACAGAAAAAAAGGATAACATATTTGTAATTTTTACAGATTTTTGTGATTTTTTAATTATACTTTTTAGTTTTTATATTTTACAAATTGATTACTTAGTTAATGATTTTTTTATTTTGCTTTTTTTGATGATTGTAAATTTTTTGCAGATTATGCTTAATTCAAAACTTTCAAAAAATATTTCATTTTACAAGATTTTTCTACAATTGCTTTCAAATTTTTATGCATTATTTGTATTTATTGGAACAAACAATATTATATTTTGTTTGATTTTTTATTTTTTAATAAACGTAAATCGAATTCCTCAAAATAATAAAATTAAAATCGCTTAAAGTTGGAGGTAATATGTTAAAAAAATATTTTAATATAAAATTTTGTATTTTTTTTGGTTTATTCATATTTTCTTTTATGAATATTTATTCTTATAGTTTTAATCAAAATACAATAAATGATTTGTATAATTTTAGACAAACTCTTTATCTTGCAAATGCAGATTTCGACTATACAACTTATATAGAAAATTTTTATTCTGAACAAAAAGAAAAAAATCTTTCTGAACAAGAAAAATATACAGTTTATTCAGAAATTCTTATTCAAAAGTTAAATTTCATTCAAGATAAAAAAACAAAAAAAGAAACTATTTTAGAAATGTTTGAACTTCAATCTCAAATAGAAAATTTTTTAACAAAACAAAAAGATTTATCTGAATATTTACTCACAAATTATGCTGATTTAGAATCTCGGCTCATTTCAAATATGAGTGGTGGCGAAATGTATAAAATGTCTATGGAATCAAAAAAATTATATTTACAAGCAATTTCAATAAATAAAAAATTTGCACCTGCGTATTGTGGATATGGAAATTGGCTTTATTTTGCACCTTCTGTTGCAGGAGGCGGTTATAATGCAGCATTAAAACAATTTTCAAAAGCTATAAAAAATTCTACAAAAGACTTTGATTTATTTATAAATTACATTTACCAATCACAAGTGTATCTAAAACTGGGAAATAAAAATCTTTGCGAAAAATCAATGCAAAAAGCAGAAGAAATTTTTCCTAGAAATAATTTAACAAAACTAATAAGGATAAAAAATGAAAAAGGTAAATGTTTTTTTGATTAGTTTTATATTTTGTGGAATTTTATTTTCACAAGAAATAAATCAATTTTCTAAAATCAATATAAAAAATGAATCTCTAAAAACAATTACAGAATTCTATAGCGGAAACACAATTTCTTCAATCGAGTATGCAATGGAATTAACACAGTTTAGTAAAATTGAAAATCTCGAAGAATTTATATTATCACATACGGCTCTTTCAACTTTAATGCCACTTGATTGTTCTGTTTTTTATTTAGAAAAATTAAAATCATTTGAAAAAGAAATAAAACCAATTATTGCAAAGACAAAAAATGAGAAAATTCTTCATCTATATTCTAATTATTTGTATTCAAAATTAAGTTGGGAAAAATCAAATTATAAAACAATAGAAACTCTTCCAAATATTTATCAAAAAAATGCATTTTATTCTGAAAGTAAACAATCTTTGCTTGATATGGCAATTTGGTATATTTTTATTGCAAATACAAATACTTCAATTATAAATGCATTTATTACAAAACAAGAAAATCTAATTGAAAAACTTTCTTTGACTGATGTTGAAAAATTTAATGCATATATAAATTATTCAATGTTTTATATGAAAACTTATAATACAAAAAAGTCGTTTTATTATTTAGAGAAAGCAAAAAATATTTTTCCAAATGGAATAATTACGGCTATTATCGAAACAAATTATAAAAACGGAAAGGTCGGTTGGTAAATGCTTGAAATTGAAAATTTATGTAAAAATTATGTTATAAAAGGACAATCTGTTTATGCAAATAAAAACATTTCTCTTTCTGTAAAAGATGGAGATATGATTTGGATAAAAGGAAATTCTGGAGCTGGAAAAAGTACTTTTTTGAATTTAATTTCTGGAATTGATGATTTTGATTCAGGTTCCATAAAATGGAATGATTTTGATTTTTCAAAAAAAAGTAGAAGTGATTTTTCTAAATTTCGCTTAGAAAATTGTGGAATTATTTTTCAATTTTTTGAACTTTTAAAAACTCAAAATGCATTTAATAACGCAATTTTACCTTTAAAAATTGCAAAAAATACTTCTATTAAAAAGGATTTTATTTTTGATTTGTTTTCTGAATTTGAAATATCAAATCTAATAAAAAAATATCCTTCTCAACTTTCTGGAGGCGAAAAACAAAGAGTTGGAATAATTAGAGCATTGGTAAACAAACCAAAATATCTTCTTGCAGATGAAATTACCGCTTCCTTAGATGTTGATATGTCAAAAAAAGTTTACAACTTTTTACGAACTTATATAAAAAATCAAAATGGTATAGGAATTTTTGTTTCTCATGATTCTATAATTTCAGATTATGTAGATTCTTGTTACGAAATGTCCAATGGTGAAATGAAAAAAAATTTTTAGGAAAAAAATATGTATTTATTAAAATTAGCATTTGATAATTTAAGATTTAATATAAAAAGAACTATAAGCTTAATTTTTATAATTTCAGTTGCGTCCGCTGCAATAATTTTGTATCAAGGTTATGTTGAATATTGTTCTCAAGGAATGATGGTTGGATTTATTTCTAGTTCTGGGCATTTACAAGTTTTACCATCATCAAATTCTACAGAAGATATAGAATCTTATATTTCTGCAGAAGAATTGCAAACTTTAGAAAAAATATTTTCAGAAAATAATCATATAAAACGTTATGATAATGTACTTATTTTTAATGGACTTATTGGAAATGAAGATAAAAGTGCAATTTTTTGGGGAAAAGGAATCGATAATGTAGAAAAATATTTTACTCCAAAATATGGAAAACCAATTTTTGATGATGATGAAAAAATCTTAATTGGTGGAGCGTTAGCAGAAAAATTACATTTTAAGTTTTTAGAAAATCAAGAAAATTTTGTTTCACTTATGTGTAATTCTTCTGAAGTTGGAATTTGTCTTGCAAGTAGTCAAATTAATGGAATTGTTGAAACAGGAATTCCACAAAATGATGAAGGTCTTTTAGTAACAAATCGAACTTATGCATTATCTCTCTTAGAAATGGAAGATTCAGCGTCGTATATTCAAATATATCTTTCTGATAATAATTGTAAAAAGGCTGTTTTAGAACTAGAAGATGCTTTTAGAAAAAATAATTTAAATTTTACAATTCGTACTTGGGAAGAATTAAATCCTTCCTTTTCTCAAATAAATAAATTAAATGAAATACAATTTTTTATGATTAGCATTATTTTAGGAATTTTAATTTTTATTGCTTTAATGCAAAGTCTTTCTACCGCATATTTTGAACGACTTACAGAATTTGGAACTTTAGAAGCTATTGGAATGAATAAAAAAGACTTAGGATTGATGCTTTGTTTTGAAACTTTTTATATGTTTTTAATAGGAATTTTGTTATCGCTTTTTATTTCTTTTGGAGCAAATTTTATAACTGATAAATTTAATATTTCTATGAATCCTCCAGGTTATGATATTTCTTATCAATTGATGTTTTGTCTTTTACCAAATAAAATTTTATTAGCATTTGCATTTGTTTTTACGTGTTGTGTTTTAGCAACAATTTCTCCAGTTTTTTCTATTTGTAAAAATAGTTCTATAAAACTTATAAATCATAAGTAAAAGGTTTGATATGATAAAAAATAATATTTTCTTTTGTATTTTCTTTTTGATGTTTTCTTTTTTTTGTTTTTCAGAAGATTTATATAATGATTTTTTAAAAATTTATAATTCTTATTCAGATGAAAAAAATATATTTTTTTTTACACAAGAATTACAAGAATATAATTCAAAAAAAGAATTAGAAAAACAAAATTATGCAAAAAGTATAAATTTTGGAAACTCGCAAATTACACAAATCACTCAAACAAATGGCAATTTATATTTTTTAAGTACAAATAATGGTTATTGGATAAAAAATAAAAAACTAAAACAACCAATGAAAATTTCAGGTTCCTATAAAGTTATGGACATTCAAATGCAAGATTTACTTCGTCTAGATTTTGAAAATGATTTTGAAATTGATAAAACTGATAATGATATTCAATCCGTTTTATTAAAAAGAATAAATAAAAAAAATTCATATTCATTTTTACGATTGAAAAAAAATGAAAATATTTTTGTTATAGAAGTTCTTGATAATGATAAACAAAAGATAAAATCAATTTTTTATGAATCTTCAGTTTTAAATGGAATTGAATTATTTTCTAAAATCACAATTTATGATGATTTTCTTTTAGAAAAAAGTTATTACGAATATATAACGACAAATTTTAAAGTTATAAATCAAAAAATTTCAAAAAATTTGTTTAATCCAAATTTCATGGATGAACTGATAAAAATTTTGGATAATCAATGAAAAAAATATTTTTATTTTTATGTTTACATTTGTTTTTTACAGAATCATTTTCTCTTTCTCTAGGTTTTAAATTTGAACAAAATATAATAAAAATATCAGAATCAGAAAATTATTTTGATTTTCCAGATTTATATTTTTTTGCTTCTGAAAATTTTTCTTTTGAAAATTATTTTTTATCAGTAAAACCTTCTGTTTATTTTAGTAATCAAAAAATAAAATTTCAATTTATAGAATTTAAAAATTCTTTTATTTTTGATTTTTTTGCCTTTTCTCTTGGTAAAAATAATTTTTATTTTGGAAAACCAATAATTCAAAATATATTTTTTCCAAACATACAAGAATCAAATTTTTCTAAAAAGAATTTTTGGAATGCGAAAATAGATTTTTTTTTATGAAAATTTTAATATTTTCGGTGGAGTTATTTTTGATACAGATTCTTTAGATGATTTTAAAAAACCAAATTGGTGGAATTTTTATGCTTCCTTGATTTATTCAAATCAATTTATGGATTTTGGTTTTGAAAGTGATTGTCTTTTTTTAGCAGAAAAATCAAAAAAAATAAAATTTTCTACTGAAGTTTCAGTTTTTGCCCTTTCAGATTTTATAATATATGGTGATTTTTCGTTTATAGATTCAAATTTTTCTGGACTTTTAGGATTTCAAAAAAATAATTATTACGAAAATTTTGGTTACACATTTATTTTTGAAAACGGATTTTTAGAAAAAGATTATTGCTATTCCGTTTGTTTTATCCCAGAATTTTTTGAAATTTCATCAATTTATTTAAAATTTGAACATCAATTAAACAAAAATCTTTATTTTTTAGCAAATTTTTCATTTTGCATTGATGATTTTGAATTTTATTTTGAATATCAAAGTCCTAACTTTATAGAAAATAATAATCAATATAGAATTTCTGTAGGAATTAAAAATGAGAGTAAAAATGAATTTTAAAACTTTGCGTCTATTTATCATCTTTTTTTGTTTTTCTATTTGTTCAACTTTCTTTGCAGAAGAAAATATAAACAATTTTCAAGAAATTAAACAAACAGAAGAAAATTTTGAATCAAACAACATAGAAATGGATTTTTCATATTTTGGATTTCCAATGTCATTTTCTATTGGATATGGTTTTAGAAAAAATAATTTTAGTTTTTTAATTCCAGTTGGCGTAGAAATGAATATTGAACAAAATTTTCAATTTTTAGGATTTTCTGGCATAAAATTAAATTATAAAAACTTTTATGCAATTCCAAAATTTAAATATGAATTTTATGGAAGCGGAATAAAATCTTTTTCAGAAAATACAGAATTTCTTGGAGAATTGATTTTAGGTCAAAGAAATGAAAAAGGAAAAATCGAATTAAAATCTTCTCTTGGAGAAAAAAGGTGGATTTTAAAAGATTCAGAATCTGATTTTAAAAGAAATTTTACTTGGAATGAAACATTAGCGTTCAATTTTTTTATAATTGATAATCTTGTTTTTAAAGCAACCTCTGAAGCAAAAATCAGTTTAAATATTTTACCAGAAGAAAAATTTTCATCTTACGAATTTAGATTTTATTTTCCTTTTCAATTTAATTGGTTTTATGCTGAATCTACTTTTTTATATGATGTTTTTTTTGCAGATTATTTAGATATTTTTAATAATTCAAATAAAAAATATAGAATCGAAAAATCATATAGCAATATTTCAAATAGAATTGTTTTCTTTTCTCACAAAAATAAATATTACAAATTTGTTTCTAATTTTGAAACAGAACAACGTTTTTATCCTGGAAGATTTTTTAACGTAAGTAATAACTTTTTTGTTTCAATGTTTGGAAATGTTGCTTTTTGTCTGACAGAAAAAAATAAAATGGACTTTTTATATCAATATGGAGTTGGCTTGGGTTACAATCTTTACAGTTGCGTGCCTTTTACTTTTCAAGTTGGACTTGATAACAATAAAAATTTAATTATGTATTTTGGAATTGTTTCTAAAATAATTCATAAAATGTAAAAATGTTTTTTGCAATTAATTACGCTTTTAATCCACCTCTACTCACTCCTCCAACAATATATTTTCTTGCAAAAATAAAAAGAATAATCATGGGGAGAACGACTGTCGTAGACGCTGCCATTAAAAGTTCTTGAAGACTTCCTGCTTCTGTTGTAAAAACTTGTAATCCATAAGGAAGAGTTCTGGAAGTTTCATCACTTGTAACATAAAGTGGCCACATAAACGAATTCCAAGAAGAAAGTGCATCCAACAAAATAATTGTAAAAATTGAAGGTTTTGCAATTGGAACTAAAATTCGCCAAAGATATTTCCAATCAGAAGCACCATCAATTTTTGCAGAATAATAAAGACTATCAGAAACTGTATCAAAAAAATTTTTCAAAATATATGTATAAAAAATACTTGAAACAAAAGGCAAAATCAAAGCAGGAATCGTATTATAAAGTTTTAGTTTTACAATCGTTGTATAATTTGTAATAATGAGCATTTCAAAAGGAATCATCATTAAACTTAAAAGCAAAGAAAAAATAATTTCCCTACCCGGAAATTTCAATTTTGAAAATGCAAATGCACCAAAAATTGTTGTTACAGTTGTACAAAAAACAGAAAGAACCATTACAACAACAGAATTTATAAAATATCTTCCAAAAGGTGCCATAGAAAATGCTTTTTTATAATTTTCAAAACTAAAATGTGATGGAAAAAATTTAGGTGGATTTTGAATAATTTCTGCGTGAGTTTTAAATGAGCATAAAATCATCCAAACAAAAGGAAAAATCATAATCAATGCACCAATTGTCAAGAAAAAATACGAAAAAAATTTGTTTAAAAACTTTCTCATTTTAAACCTCGTTTTCCCATCATCTTTTTGAGTCTAAGTTGCAACAATGTAAAAATCATAACACATAAAAATAAAATTACTGCAGACGCTGCCGCTACTCCATATTTTCGCTTTTCCATCATTGCATAACGAATATAATAAACTACGGTGTAAAGATTATAATATGGTCCAGGCTTTCCATTAAAAAGAGGATAAAGTTCCGAAAAAACTTTAAAACATGAAATTGTATTTACAATGCAAACTAAAAAAATTGTTGGTGATAAAAGAGGAACAGTTATTCTAAAAAAGATTTTTGAAGATTTTGCACCATCAACTTTTGCAGCAGTATAAAATTTTTCATCAATATTTTGTAAACCAGAAAGCAAAAGAATGATTGTAAAAGGTAAAATATTCCAAATTCCAAAAATAATTAATGCAATTAGAGAAAATTTTGAATCTGTGAGCCAACCAATTTTTTCAATTCCAAATTTTGAAAGAAAAAAATTTATTATTCCATATTGCTGATTAAACATAAATCGCCAAACAAGTCCAACAGCCGTAACCGAAGTTACCATTGGCATAAAAAATGCAGTTTGAAAAATTGCACTTCCTTTTAGTTTTTTGTTTAATAAAGTTGCAAAAAAAATTGCAATTATTGTAGAAATTGGAACAACAAATAAAACATATAAAAAAGTATTTAACAATGCTGAACGAAATTTTTCATCAGATAAAACATATTCATAATTTTTTAAATTAAAACCATCAAACGTTCCGCGTAAATAACTATAATTATCCTTAAATGATAAAATAAAAACATTTATAACTGGATAAAGAGTAAAAACTATAATAAAAAATAAAAACGGAAAAAGATATAGATATGGTTTTATTTTTGAAAATTTCATATCAGCCGTTCTCCAGTTTTTTCATCAAAAATAAAAACGCCTTTTTGCTTTAAACCAACATTTATTTTTTCACCGACAACAAGATTTTCTTCATTATTAAAAATTGCTCGCACTGTATGATTAAAAAATTCTAGAGTGATGATTTGTTCTTTTCCCATTTCACTAACAGAAATTATTTTTGCTTCAACATCTCCGTTAAAAATAAAACTTTCAGGACGAATTTCTAAAATAAAATTGTTTTTATCATCAAGATTTTCAATATCATTTTTATTTAAAATTTGTTGTAATTCACTTTTTTTTAGTTTTAATTGATTTATAGGAGGATTTCCTAAAAATTCTGCAACAAAACGACATTCTGGTTTTGTGTAAAGATTTTGACAAAGTCCACTTTGAATTAATTTTCCGTTCTTCATCAATAAAATACTATCAGAAATTGCCATAGCTTCTTCTTGGTCGTGAGTTACAAAAACAGTAGTAATTCTTGTTTCTTTTTGAATTCTTCTGATTTCTTCACGCATTTCGAGCCGAAGACGTGCATCCAAATTAGAAAGAGGTTCGTCCATAAGTAAAAGTTTGGGCTTTTTTATGATTGCCCTAGCGATTGCAACTCTTTGTTGCTGCCCTCCACTTAGTTCAGATGGATAACGATTTAAGAAAGATTCGATATGAACTAATTCTGCGATTTTTTTTGATTCTTCAATTCTTTGTTTTTTAGGAACTTTTTTTACTTCAAGAGGAAATGCAATATTTTCTAAAACTGTCATATGCGGATATAATGCATAATTTTGAAAAACCATTCCTATATTTCTTTTATCTGATGAAAGATTTGAAACATCTTTATCATCAAAAAAAATATGCCCTTCAGTAATAGGAACAATACCACAGAGCATATTTAAAATTGTAGATTTTCCGCATCCAGATGGACCTAATAAACAAATTAAATGTCCGTCTGGAAGAATTGCAGAAAAATCATTTACAGCCAAATTTTGACCATATTTTTTAGTTACATTTTTTAGTTCAACTTTCATTAAAGACCTTGTAATGCATTATTACAATCTTTTTCCATTGCAGAAACAGCTTCTTTTGCTGTCATTTTTCCATCAACAACATAATTTAAATATTCTTCAAGAGCTCGTCTAACAGCCGCACTTCCTGTAACATTTGGAAATGAGCCAGAAACATTCATATTTGCTTGAACATAAGGAAGAGCTGAAGTTTCTGGCAAAGTTTTTAAATAATCTTGATATTTTGAAACATTTTCTGCGATTTTATAAGGACAAATTGCAGAGTTTCCAATTGCCCATTCTACAATATTTTCTGCATTGAAAAAGAATTTTGCAAATTCGTAAGCACCTTTATCAACATCATCATTTCTGTGAAGAAAAATTGGTCCACGATTCCAAGCGGTATAAAAATCACCAGCAATCCATTTTGACATTCCCAATTCACCTTTTCCTTCAACCATTTTTATATATTGGTCGTTTACGCAAGAACCAGAAAAAGATGCTATATCACCATTTGCTAAATCTTCAGAAGCATAACGTCCAATTGTATTGAAAGAAAAATATCCAGCTTTGCAATTATCAGCATACCATTGATAGATTTCTTCCATTTTTGAACCAGCAAAAGTAATTTTTTTATTTTTTACATCAATATAACCAAGATGATTATGCATTATCATTTCTTGAAGATTATCAACAAGACCATCCGAATGGAAACCAGGAATTCCTTTTTTTTCATAAATAGTTTTAGAAATTTTTGCAAGTTCATCCCAATTTGTAGGAGGATTTAAGCCAAGTTCTTCAAAAATAGTTTTATTATAGAAGAAAACAGGACCAGTTGTACAACCAGGAAGATAATAAATTCCTCCATCTTCAAAGCCTAAAACATCAGTTTGCATTGCTTCTGGAAGCGATTCAATAAGATTTTTCATCTGATTATCGCCTTTTTTAGAATCTTGTTCGATATATTTTGTAATATCTATTGCAAGTCCTTCGTTTGCATAATCAACTGCAGTAGTTCCGTAATTAAAAATAATACTTGGACCAATTCCATTTGCAACAGCATTATAAACTGTATCTGCAAAACCAGAATAATCTTGATTTTTTACATCAACAAAATAATTATTTTGTGAAGCATTGAAACGATTTGCAATATCATTTAAAGTTTCAGCTTGTTTTCCGTTATAGGTATGCCAAATTTCAACTGTTACAGTTTTTTTAGCATCTTTTTTAGAACAACTTGTAAAAAATAAACCTAAACATAATAACAAAAGCAAAACTTTTCCAATTTTTTTCATTATAATTTTCCTTTTAGCTAGAATGTTTTTGATTATAACATTCTACAAAATCTTATTCTATAAATTTTTAGTTTTTATCTGATTCACGAATAACATTTCGTTTGATTTTTCCAGAAATTGTTTTTGGAAGTTCTTTTACAAATTCAACAACTCTAGGATATTTATAAGGAGCAGTTGTCTTTTTTACAAAAACTTGAATATCTTTTACAAGTTCATCACTTGGTTCATAACCTTTTGCCAAAACTATTGTCGCTTTTACAACTTGACCACGAACAGCATCTGGAGCACCGGTGATTGCACATTCTACAACCGCAGGATGTTGCATTAAAACACTTTCTACTTCAAAAGTTCCAATTCTATATCCAGAACATTTTATAACATCATCATTTCGTCCTGTAAACCAAAAATATCCATCTTCATCACGCCAAGCATTATCTCCAGTGTGATAATATCCGTCATGCATAACTTTTTTTGTTCTTTCAGAATCGCCAAAATATGTCATAAAAAGGCCTGGAAAAGTTTTTCCATCTTTTAATTCAACTGCAATTTCTCCAATTTCACCATCTTGAACTTTATTTCCTTCATCATCAAGAAGAGTTACATTGTAATAAGGAGCCGATTTTCCAAGACTTCCTGGTTTGATTGGTTCATTTCCATAATTAAAAAGTGAAAGAGTTGTTTCTGTTTGTCCAAATCCTTCTCTAATTTCTTTTCCTGTTATTTTTTTCCATTTATTCCAAACTTCATCAGAAAGAGGTTCTCCCGCAGTAGACCAATGTTCACAAGATGAAAAATCATATTTTGATAAATCTTCCTGAATTAAAAAGCGATAAATTGTTGGAGGAGCACAAAATGATGTGATATGATGTTTTTGAACTTGTTCTATTAAATCTACAGGTTTAAATTTTGCGTGATAGTCGTAAACAAAAACTGCACATTCTGCAATCCATTGTCCATATAATTTTCCCCAAACCGCTTTTCCCCAACCAGTATCTGCAACTGTAAGATGAAGTCCACCTTTTTTTACTTGCTGCCAATAACTAGCAGTAACAATATGTCCTAAAGGATAAAGATAATTATGAGAAACCAATTTTGGATGACTTGTAGTTCCAGATGTAAAATATGAAAGCATAATATCATCATTTTTACTAATTTCATCTCTTTTTAATGAATAAAACTTTTCTAAATCATCATTTGTGATTTTTTCAACTTCTCGAGTAAAATCTATCCATTTTGCGTGAGAATTCAAAAATTCATCATCAAGACCTTTATCAATTCCAAAAGGAGCAACGCCTACAAGATTTGTTAAACTTGGACATTGTTTTTGAGCTTCTTCAATGTAATCAAAAATTTGACGGTCGTGAACTGCAAAAATATGTTTAATATTTGCAACATTGCATCTATAAATTATATCTTCTGTGGTAAGCATATGAGTTGCAGGAATTACAGAAGCACCAATTTTATGAAGAGCAATTATACTAAGCCAAAATTCGTAACGACGTTGCAAAATGAGCATTACAAAATCACCACGCTTAATTCCAATTTTCATCATAAATGCGGCAACTTTATCAGAGCGTTCTTTTATTTGTTTAAAAGTTAACGTAAGTTCTTCGCCATTATCATTACACCAAACAAGTGCTTTTGCATCTGGAGTTTTTTCTGCCAAATAATCAACAACATCATAAGAAAAATTAAAATTTTCTGGCACTTTGATTTTATAGTTATTAAAAAAATCGTTATAATCTTTAAATTCAGTTTTTTCCAAAAATTGTTCTAGCATTTTTTAGTCCTATTTTTAAATTTTATAATATTAGATAATTATTGCTAAGAATTTAGCATTTTTTCCATTCAAGGCTTGCATTCCGTGTTTTTTAGTTGCATCAAAATAAATCGAATCACCTTGTTCCAAAATCATTTCTTTTCCATCGACAACAAGTTTCATAGAACCTTCAATCATATATTCAAATTCATGACCTGGATGAGAATTAAAATGAATTTCTTTTGTTCGTTCAGGAGTAATTTGAACAATAAAAGGGTCTGCTTTGCGATTTTGGAAACCTGTACACAATGCTTGATATTCATAATCACTACGACGGTCTACAGATAAGCCTTTATCTTTCTTTGTAAGACAATATGAATGCATGTGTGGTTCATTTCCCGAAATTAAAGTTCCTAAATCAATCCCATAAGCTCTAGACATTGATTGTAAAACACCAACAGGAATATCAACTGTTCCAGTTTCAAATTTTTTGTATTCTTCAATAGAAATATTGCATACTTTTGCAGCTTCTTCTAATGAAACGTCCATAATCTCTCTTAAGCCCTTAAGTCTCTCTGCTACAGCTTTAATTTCTTCATTCATAAAAAACTCCAATTTTGAGAATTCTTTTTATATTATATATTTAATTTATCAGATTTTACAATAGATTTCTTTAATTTTATTTAAAAACTTTAGTTTTATTAAACTTTTACATTTTGAAGAACAGTGATATTTCGCATTTTTCCGTGTTTATCAGCGACATTTTTAAAATAAAAGATTTCATCACAATTTTTCTTAAAATCATTGATGTTTGAAATAAGAGAATCTCCTAAGTAAAGTGAATTTCTAGAATATTTTTTTGCATCTAAAATTTCTGCAGATTTATGATTTTGTAAAAATTTTTCTTCCAAGAAAGACTGTCCACCACTAAGAATTCGTGATGCTTCATTCATTCCTTCGCCAACAAAATTTATATGTTTTGCAATATCCATAAATTGAACACACTCGCCAATTAATGCAGACACCCTAAGAGCTAATGGATTATTATCAGAATCTTGCATTTCTTTAAAACCACTAATTAAAGTTGTTAAAAATTTTAATGCATACTGAGGTTCACATTTATCGGCAACAATGTAACAACCATCACCAGTTGGAATAAATTGATTAATTTTTATTTTACTAGAAAAACTAAATTTTGAAGTAAGAACTTCTATTGTAAGATAACGTTGAAAAAGATAGATATTATAAACTTGCTGTCTAGTTGTACTTTTTGAAAATCCAACTATATCAATTAAGATAATGAGTTTTTGTTGTTCTGGAACTTTTGCAAAAATATTTGGAATTGATTTTGAAAATTTTAAAAGCTTTTTTTTATTCTTTGAATCAAAATCATTTTTCATTTTTTTAATATCTTTGATTTTTTGTTCCTTTGTATCTTTTATAATCTCAAATTTATTCATAATCTCCTTTTTTTTCATGAAGCATTTCGTTATCTTCTCTTCCTTGCCTACTTTCTGAAAAATTTAAATCTTTATTTTTTATTGCCTCAAGATTTTTTTTCTTTTTAAAAAAATTTTGTAAAACAACTTCAGAATTTGACCTATTCATAAGAGTATAATATTCTTTGTCATCCATAAAATTATCTTATTTCATAATCTCTTGTTGCAGCCGATTCGATTGTTGCAATATTAAGAGGATTAAATTTTTTGTTTCTTGCAGAAATTGCTTCGTCTAAGGCATATTCAAAAGGTTTTACACCAGAAATCATTCCTGGAACTGCTTTTGAAAGACAACCAAGAACAACCATATTTGCACCACGAGGATTTTTACATTCTTCTGCAATTTCGTTACAAGGTAAAGCAAGTTTTCTAATATCTTTTCTTGTTGGTTCAATATCAATTAAGGACGAATTATAAATCAATAATCCACCAGATTTTAAAGTTTTTTCAAATTTAACCATTGAAGGTTTATTTAATGCAACTACAACATCAGGATTTTCTATTACTGGAGAAGCAATTTCTTCATCACTTACAATTACAGAACAATTTGCCGTTCCACCACGCATTGCTGCCCCGTAAGAAGGAATATGAGAAACAAATTTTCCATCTGTCATACCAGCTAAAGCTAAAATTTTTCCAGCAAGAATAACACCTTGCCCACCAAAACCTGCAAAAATAATTTCTGTTGTCATTCATTCCCCCAAAAATTCAATAAAAATTTAAAAATTGAATCTTTACTGCGATTTTATAAAATGCAAAACCGCAGTTTTTTTTATAAATTTGCAACGCAAACTTTGGATAAAATCTATTTTATTGGAGTTACAATTCCAGCTGTTGGACAAGCCGCTTCTGGAGAAATTCCATTAGGAACATCACGAAAAACTCCAAGTGGATAATAAGGTTCCATTTGATTTTTTACCCAATCAGCAGCAACAACTGGATTTACGCCCCAGTTTGTAGGACACATAGAAAGAATTTCTACAAAACTATAACCTTTGTTTTCTTTTTGATAAGTTATAGCTTTTTTTATTGCTGCTTTTGTTTTATTGATATGTTGAACATCATAAACTGCACAACGTTCAATATATTTTGGTTCAACCAATGTATTTAAAAGTTCGCACGCTCGAATTGGATAACCAACTTCTTCAGCCTTTCTTCCATAAGGAGTTGTTTTTGTAACTTGACCAACAAGAGAAGTTGGAGCCATTTGTCCGCCTGTCATTCCATAAATTGCATTATTTATAAAAATTACGCAGATATTTTCACCACGATTTGCAGCGTGAATAGTTTCGGCAGTTCCAATTGCTAAAAGGTCTCCATCACCTTGATAAGAAATTACAAGTTTGTCAGGATGAACTCTTTTCATTCCAGTTGCAACAGCAGGAGCTCGACCATGTGCGGCTTCGCAAGTATCAACATTAATATAATTGTAAGCATAAACTGCACAACCAACAGGAGCAACTAAAAGAACTTCGCTTTGAATATTCATTTCATCAATAATTTGACAAATTAATTTATGTACAATTCCATGACCACAACCTGCACAATAATGCATTGGTACATCTTTCATAGATTTTGGAAATTCATATTTTTTAGACATAATTTTTCACCTTCTCAACAATTGCATCTACTTTAGGAAGAACTCCACCTGGTTCTCCATAAAAATCAACATCTTTTGGATTGTGTCCAGAATAAAGTTTTATATCTTGAACCATTTGTCCCATCGACATTTCTACAGTGAGAATTTTTTTTGCATTTTTACAAGCTTTTTCAAGTTGATTTTCTGGAAATGGCCAAAGCGTAATTGGACGGAATAAACCTGTTTTTATTCCCATTCCACGAAGTTTTTTTACAGCAGCTTTACAAATTCTCGCAGAAGTTCCATAAGCACAAAGAATAAAATCAGCATCATCACATTCATAAAGTTCACATGCAGATTCTGTATCGTGAATTTTTTGATAACGTTCAAAAAGATGTTTAATATGTTCGTTTAATTCTCCGTCAGGACCAGAACATTTTAAAGAATAGATTTTATTCTGTTCACGTTCATCAGTTTTTCCTGTTAATGCCCAAGACTTTTCAGGAAGATTTTCTATAAACTCAGGAAGAACACATGGCTCTGACATTTGTCCCAAATAACCATCACCCAAAATAAGACATAAAATTCGATATTTATCAGCAAGTTCAAATGCCTTTACAGTCCAATCTGCAAGTTCTTGAACAGTTCCTGGAGCAATTACAATTGTGTGATAATCTCCGTTACCGCCACCTCGTGTTGCTTGAAAATAATCACCTTGAGCACCAGAAATATTTCCGAGTCCTGGTCCACCACGCATCATATTTACAACAACAGCTGGAAGTTCTGAACCAGAAATATAAGAAAAACCTTCTTGTTTTAAAGAAATTCCTGGAGATGATGATGAAGTCATACATCTAGCACCTGCAGAACTAGCTCCTAAAACCATATTGATAGCAGCTAATTCACTTTCTGCTTGTAAAAAAGTTCCTCCAACTTCTGGAAGTCTTTTTGCCATATAAGCAGGAATTTCATTTTGTGGAGTAATTGGATACGCAAAATAATAACGACATCCAGCACGAATTGCAGCTTCTCCAATAGCTTCGTTTCCTTTCATTAAAACTTTATCTGCCATTTTAGTCCTCTACTTCAATTTCAATAACACAATCAGGACACATAGTTGCACAAAAGCAACAGCCAATACAACTAGATTCTTCTATACAAATAGGATAATTTACGCCTTGACTATTTGTATCTTTCGACATTTCAAGAATTTTTTTTGGACAACTGCGAATACATAATCCACAGCCTTTACATCGCTCTACATTAATTAAAGGTTTACCTTTTGCCAATTTGTACACCTCATCAAAAATTTTATCTTTAAAATATTTCTAAAGATGATATTCTAATTATAAATAACCTAAGTTTTTATTACAATATAATTTTTAAAAAAAATTAAATATTTTTAAAGTTTTTAAATATTTTTAAAGTTTTTTTACTTAGATTTGATATGAGAGTTTTGGAAAGACTTTTCAACCTAAAACTACAAAAATATTACAAACATCACATTTAAATATTACGAATATAATTTTTCATTTCAATTTATAAACTCTAATTTTTTCATTACCATTTGTAAAACTGTACTTTTGTCAGTTATGATTTTTGCATTTGCAGTAATTTCTGGAGTTAATTTTATTTTTTTTCTATCATTCCATATAAACTTGGTGGAAGGTGTGAAATCATATTGTTGTTAATATTTTACTTATTTTTCTTTTTTAAAAAAGTTCCTTGTTTTATGTCATATTCTTTTTTACAGTTGTTGCAAAAAAATGAAGGAGGATTATGTTGTATAGATTTTTGCCAACCTTGAGTATGTCTATCATATGAATACCATTTGTATACAACATCATTATTTTTTATCTCAGTATTCAATGAACCACAGACATTGCATTTTAAAACAAAATTTTTGTTCCGATATTTTTTTACTAAATCTAAAACAATAATCAAAATAATAATAGATAAAATAAAACTTCCTATTACTACAAAAATCATATATTTCCTCACTTTATAAAATATAAAATGTTTTCATCTTTTAACAAAAACGAAAGAGTTTTCCCTAATTCATCACTCGTTATCCATAAATCAGGAAAAATACCTTTTGTATCACCATGATAAGTATGTGCATTCTTCACAAAATAAGAATTACGAAAATCAATATACGAAAGCCCTATTGTTATTTTAGAATTCGGTAAAATATAATCAAAATATCCGCCAAAGTCCATACAACCACTAGAATTTTCACCTATTAAAATAACATTATTTTTAAAAGCTGCTTTACACAATAATATAGCTGCTTCTGTAGCAGATGCAGTTGTATTATTTAATAAAATATAAACAGTTGAATTATTACGACTTTTTAACCTTTTTATATTTATTAAATTCGTATTATGATTGAAAATAACTTCCCTTATATTATTTTTTTTTAAATTTGATAAATCATTCCTCAATAGAATTTTTTCTTCATCTGTTGATAAAAAATAATCATTACTATAATCAAACAAGTTTCCTTGAATTAATGCAGATTTTAATATTTTTTTTCCATTTTCTACAGATTGAATAATATGATTAAATCTATTATTTTCAGAATCATTGTTATTTAAAAACACAGCTTGTAATAATTCATAAGGATATTTTCGTAATCCTCCATTATTGTTTCTAAAGTCAATTATCACATTTTGTTTATTTACTTTATATATTTCTTCAAGAAGTTTTCTAAAATGATTATATTCTTCATTATTATTAAATACACAAGTTGGCATCTTTATATAAATAGACTTATCTGATGTTTCGTAATAAAAAGATTTATCTTCTATTTGATAAAAATCTTTCCGTATAGGAATTTCAATTTCTTTTCCTTCTATATTGATTGAAGTAGTTTTTATATTTTTTTTTGAGAAACATACAAAACGGTACAAATAACTATCATTAAAAATAGATTTTACAAGATTATCTTTATCACCTGTATATATTTGCTTCTTTGAAATTTCTGGAATATCAGAATATTCAACAACATATTTATCTTCTGAAATTCGAAAATAGATATTCGAAAAATATGGAGTTTCCGAAAAAAGTCCAAAAGACATAGAACCAGCATCTAAAACATAATGTTTATCTTTTATCTTAGCTTTATCAAAAGTAAGAGATTGAATTAAAACACCTAAAGAATATTTGTCTATACCATTTTCATATAAAACATTTTGAGGATTATTTTTTTTTGAAAATCTTACTTGTTTTTTATATAATCGTTTTATTTTTTTTATATTTTTTTCTAAATTTAAACCATTTGTGCTCGCTTCATCATACGCAACATAACCTTGCTCCCAATATTTATATAAATATTCTAAATCTTCGTCAATTTTTTTTGAAACATCAGATGCACATGATATAGAAACAAAGGAAATGGAAATCATCAATATGTAAAAAAATTTATTTTTTCTCAATATATATTCCTTTTTTTAATTATGACTTTGAAACAGATAAACCTACAGTTGCTTCAGCTCTATTTTCATTTTGTTCTGTAGTAATTTTCTCGTTCATAATTGCATAACCAGTTTCTGTCGCTCCTGAATCCCAGCATTGTCCACTTTTTGCAGATAATTCATATATACTTTCATTGCAAATATCCACAAATCCGTCTAAATCATTAATTGTTTTTATTTTTTCCATAATTTATTACCTCTCCTTATTTTTGTTATAGAATTTATGATTTTTCAACCTAAAACCACAAAAATATTACATACATCACATTTAAATATTACGAATATAACTTTTCACTTCAATTTATAAACTCTAATTTTTTCATCACCATTTGTAAAACTGTACTTTTGTCAGTTATGATTTTTGCATTTGCAGTAATTCCTGGAGTTAATTTTATTTTTTGTCCACTTTTCGTTGTTAAATATGGAGAATTGATTTGTGATTCTACGATAAAAATAGCATTTCCATTTAAATAAGTTACATCTGGTGGAACAATTGTGACTTTTGTTTCTATCATTCCATAGCGACTTGGTGGAAGTTGTGAAAATCTTATTTTTACAGAATCACCAATTTTTACTTTAGCAATAGAATCTGGCTCAACATAAATTTCTGCTTTTAATTTTTTATCATTTTGAGGAATAATTCGTAAAACTTCTTCACCAGTAAACAAATAATCTCCAATATTTAATTTTGTAATTTCAAAAATCTTTCCAGAAATTGGAGCATAAATTGTAGAGTTTTTTATTATACGCTCAAGTTCTGTGATATGATTTTCTATCGTATTTTTTGCAGTTTCTAACGATTTTTTAGTTTCTAAAGCTGTAATTTTTTGATTTATTTTCCAACTTTCAAAAGCAAGTTGCGTTTTTGTAAGTTCATTCTGTAAATCTTCAATATTTTGTGGAATTTTTATCATTTCAGGTGCATTCTGTTCTCGTTCAAGCTTTGTTTTTACTTCATCAAGTTCAGCTTGATAGCGATAAAATTCCGTAATATAAGAATTTGCCTTCACATAAACGTCAGAAGTTTTTTCAATTTTTTGTTTTATTCCATTTTCTAAGTTTTCAATTGTTTGTAAAAGATTTTCATTTGAAACAATATCGTTTTCGTTTTTTGTTAATTCTTTTTTATAAGATTCTAGTTCTGTTTGATAGATTGTCGTATCCAAAGAAAATAAAAAATCACCTTGTTTAATAAAATCATCATTTATAAAATTTTTTGAGAAAATCTGACCACTTGTAACACATTTTACTGAAGAAATTGTAGAATTTGGTCGTAATAAAACATCAGCCTTAACAGTTTCGTCCATTGGTGCAAAAATTGCCCAAATTGTTATTGTAAAAATTGAAATAAAAATAGTAATTATGAATGCATATATAACATTTGCTGGTTTGAGTATAAAAAAAGTAGAAGTTTTTTGCATTTCATCGAGCGTCTTTAAATACATATTTTTCTACACTTCTTTCCACATTTTTTTATAAAATCCATCTTCTAAAATCAATTTTTGATGATTTCCACACTGAATAATTTTTCCGTCTTGCATTACAAAAATTTTGTCACAATTCATAACTGTTGAAAGTCTATGTGCAATTAAAATTACAGAAATATTTTTATTACGAAGATTTTTTATAATATTGAAGATTTCTTTTTCACTTATGGTATCAAGAGAACTTGTTGCTTCATCTAAAATTAAAAAACTCGGATTTCCAAGTAACGCTCGTGCCAACGCCAATCGCTGTTTTTCTCCTCCTGAAAGACCAATTCCATGTTCTCCTAAAATCGTATCATATCGTTTTGGTAACTTTTGAATAAATTCATCTGCTTCAGCTTTTTTAGCAACTTCAATTATTTCTTCTAAACTTACATTCGGAGAATGAAGAGAAATATTTTCTCTCACTGTCCCACTAAACAAAAAAATATCTTGCGGAACATAACCAATTTTACTTCGTAAATAAGTCGAATCTATATCGCGAATATCATTTCCATCTAATATGATTTTTCCCTCATTTGCTTCATAAAATTTTAAGATTAGTTTTACAAATGTCGATTTTCCACATCCACTAGGTCCAACAAATGCAGTCCAAGAATTTGGCTCTATTTCTAAGTTAAGATTTTTATAAATTGGGCGACGACTTCCGTACGAAAAAGTTACATCTTCAAATTTTATATGTCCTTTTATTTGTGTAGGTTGTAGATATTTTTGATTTTCATCTTTTTCACTTTCTAATTCTAAGATTTCTCCAACTCGTTCAGCGGCAACTAGTGCTTCTTGTATAGAGTTTTGAATATTTACCAATCTAAAAAGAGGTCCTGTAAAATATCCTAAAAGCGAATTAAATGTAATTAGCGTTCCAAAACTTAAAGTTTCTCCTATGATTGAGGCACAACCTATCCAATAAATTAAAATTCCAGTAATTCCGTTTATCATTCCGTTAATAAGATTTTGTGAAATTCCGTATCTGTTTAACGTCCAATTTGTATTTATTGCAGTCATCTTCTTTTTTTCGTATTCATCATTTACAATTTGCTCTGCATTTAACGCTTTTACTGTTGCCGCCCCGTTTAAACTTTCATATAAATATGATTGAACTTCTGCATTTTGATACATAGATTTTGAATAATATGAACGATAGATTTTTGCGAAAATCATACTAATAAAAGCGACAAGAAAAACTGTTCCACAGGAAATACAAAAAAGTTTTCCACTTATTCTAAACAAAATTGGTCCGCTCACTAGTAACATTACAGCATCCATTATGCCACTAACCGTTGCATTTGATATTGTTTGTTTGATTTTATCTAAATCACC
Source organism: uncultured Treponema sp. (assembly GCA_964410365.1). Taxonomy (GTDB): domain Bacteria; phylum Spirochaetota; class Spirochaetia; order Treponematales; family Treponemataceae; genus Treponema_D. Next base: position 60,368 of record CAYPGB010000001.1, on the reverse strand, counting down.
AAGTCGAGAAAGTACTTCTCCAGATTTTCGACTTTCAAAAAACGACAATGGCAAATTAAAAATGTGCGAAATATACGAAAAATTCAGTTGCAAATCAGTTTTATAAGAAAAATAGCTAAGTAAAACAGAACGAATACACCCCACGACACTTTGAATAATAACAGCAAGCAAAACACCAATTGAAAGTGAATGTAACGAAAACTCCGCTTTTGCATAAATAACTTCATCAAAAAGATATTTATAATAAAAAGAACTGATTATTCCAAACGTCAATAATAACACTGAACACAAGAATGAAAATATAAGTAACTTTTTATGTGGCAAAAAAACTGGAATAAATTTTAAAAGAAGATTTTGCTTTTTGTCGGATTTTGTAAAACCAATATCAGGCTCCACAAAAATTGCGTAGCCTGTCCAAACATCAAAAAATTGTTTATAAGAAAGTTTCTGTTTTCTGTAAAGTGGGTCGGGATTTAAAATATAAATATGTTTTTTTGTAATTTTTTTTATAACTACAAAATGATTTCCCGTTTCTAAATATGAATCTGTCTTAAAATGAGCAACAAATGGAGTGTATAATTTTTCATTTATTGCAGATTGTTCACCTTTTACGACACGAGATTTTAAATTAAACTTTTTTGCAACATCTACAAGCCCTTTAAAGTTTGTTCCTTCATTATCTGTTCCTGCTAAGGCTCTAACTTTTGCAATGTTCAAATGCAATCCAAAGTGAGAAGCTATCATTGCAAAACAGGCGGCTCCACAATCTGTGGAATCATATTGCTGGCGATATTTCATTTTTTTTCCAAGTAAAATATTCATCTTTAGTTATTTCATAAAGAATAATATCACTTATAATTCCAGAATAACTTTTTTGTCCAAAAAATCGCTTTCCAACTTTATGACCAAAATAATTTTTTATGAATTTTTCATAAACTTTGTATGCATGTTCGTTCTTTTCCGCAACAATCCAATTAAATGCGTTGCAACCACGTTTTGTAAATAAATAATCCAAGTATTCAAAAAAGGCCTTAACACAAATTCTAGATTTATTTTTTTCGAAAAGAATTAATCTAAAACTTGAAATAATATCTAATGGTCTACTCCAAGTTGCACAAAAAAAGGCTACAATACTATCATTATCTAATACAACGAAATTTTCATTAAGCCATGTATTTGGATAATGTTCGATTATTCCATTTTCTGAAAATGCTCCATCTGAGAAAAACCATTGATTTTCTAAATCCTTACCTGCTAAAACAAGTTTACGTGATAGTCCTGGTGCAACTGCAAAAGCAGGTTCTAATTTATAAGCCATATAATTTATTTTTGCTATAAAATATAAAATTACAATATAAAAAAATAAAATATTACATACATCACATTTAAATATTACGAATATAATATTTTACTTGAACTTTAAATACAAAACTAAAAAAATATTCTATAGTTTTATGTATTTTTCCAAATTGTTATTCCCTGTTAAATATGAAATTGTTGTCACTATATCTTGAGGTATACACCAGTAATCTGGAAAAATACCAAATGTATCACCATGCCAACATTTTTCTGTATTAAGAAGAAGAGTATCTCTATAATCAACCGCACTTAAACGTAATTCAATTTTAGAATTAGGCAAGAGATAATCATAAGTATCCGTGAATTCTAAACTTCCAAGTGAATTTTGACCTATAATTATGACATTCTGACCAAAAACTTTTTTTAGCACTAAAATAAATTTCTCAGGGGCTGATGATGTTAAAGGATTTAGTATATAAATTTTTCCTTTGTACCATGGAGTTATAGTTACTTCTTCATATTCTTCATCAATAAGATATTTTTTATCTAGATTTTCTAAGCAATAATTAATGTATTCTGAAGGTGCTCGACCTATTGCTTTATTAATCATCATCCTTGTATTTATTCTCTTTTCACCTGCATATAAAGAGTTGTGCCATCGTGTAAATTCAAAATCATTTTCATTTGTTTTTTCATCATAAATCAATGCTTGTAAAAAATGAGTTAAATAGTTTAAGGTGCCACCAAGGTTGTTACGAAAATCAAAAATAATAGAATCTGTATTTTTAAATTCTTTGATTATTCTTTCAGAATCGTTAAAAAATTATTTTTCTTGAACTTCATCATCGGAGTACTTGTTTTTCTCAATCTTTAAATAAATACTATTGTCTATTTTTTGAAAATCATAATCTTTTCTATCTTTTAAACTCCTATATCATTAAATACACGTATTTTATAATCTTTATTTTCAACAGAAATCATAGTGTTTTTTATAACAATTGGAGAAAATATACAAAATCTGAATAAAGTTTGATTATTATGTACAGTTTTTAAAAGATTATCAGTATTACCTGTATAACACATTCCTTTTTTTATTTTTTTGTAATCTTCATAAACAATATATGAATCATTTTCTTTTATAAAAAAAACATCAGAATAATAAACAAGTTGAAGCCAAAATGGTACAAAAAAATTATTTCCTTTTACATCAAAAACAGATATATGTCCATTTCTGTAAGCATATTTCGCATAAACTTCACTTATTGCACTTGCAAAAGCTTTTCTATCTATTCCGTCTTTTTTTTCTACTTTAGACAAAGCCGTATCTTTGTAAATAGATTTTATTTCATCTATAACAATTTGAGTTGTTAAATTATTTTCTTCAAGAGCCAAACTCATATCAATTGCAACATCAGAAAATAATGTTTTAAGATAAGTACAATCATCATCAAGAGGATTTGAAAAAATACTCGAAAATGAAAAAATTAAAAAAATAAGAATTAAAATATTCTTTTTCATAAGTGCCACTCACTGTTTTATAATTTGATTAAATATAATAAATAGTCCTAATGTAGAACCTTGTAATTTTTTTTTACTTATTGCATTTCATTATTTAAACTTGGAAGTACAATTTTTAGTCTATTATCATTCATTAACAAAGACAAACTTTCTAAAAGTTTATCATTTGAAACCCAATATTGTGGATAAAATCCTTTTGTTTCTCCATAAAAATCATTGAGATTATTATACAAATTAGAATATTTATACGTTTTTGTTGGTATTTTTATTTCGATTTTTGAATGTGGCAGAGTAAAAATTTTTGGATTACTAGTTAAGAGTACACCTTTCGTATTAGAACCAACATGAATCACTTTATCTTTATTTATACAGTAAGTAATTGCCATAGAAGCTTCACAACTTGAAGATGTCCATTGATTTGTTAAAATATAAACTTTTCCTTCTAATACATCATTACAGAGATTAAGTTTACATAAAACAGGAAAAAGATTCCCACTAAAATATTTTTTATTTTCGTTATCAGAATTTCCAAAAAAATCAGAATGTAAAGAAAGTTCTCCATCTTTTAGAAGTTCCTCTAAGTTTTGATATTTATAACATTCAGAATATTTTTGTCCATAAAAAATAGGAGCAATAAAATGTCGCATAATATCATTGTAGCCACCATTGTTGCTTCTTAAATCTATAATAAAATTCTTTTTTTTATTGCAAGAAACAAGTTTTTCTTCTATTATATATATTTTCTTCCAAGCTTCATTTTTCTTATTGTCATCATCTGTGTTTAATATCGTGTCGCCTATTCCTATATATACAAAATTTTCATCTTCAATATAAGAAAGATGATTTTCTTTTTTCTTTATGATTTTATTTTCGGAAAGTTTAATTTCATAATCTTTTCCATCCAAATTTATATAAAATTTAGGAATATTCCAAAATTCACATACAATAGCAAATCTGTAACGCTCATCATTAGAAGAATAATCTTTATAAATATTTTTAATATTTCCAGTATACTTCATTTCTTTTTTGATATAAGGAATATCAGATTGAAGCACATAAAAATCATTTCCATTTTTTTTAAAATAAGTATCACTCCAAAAGATTGAAGTATATTCATAATAATTAAAAAAATTATAATCGCTATATTTTATGTTTATGTGAGCATCAATACAGTTTGCATCTTTTAATCCAGAAAAAAGAAAATATGTTATTTCATCACCAAACAATTTTATATCAAAATCAGATGAAAAACTTGCATTTTTTTTATAGGCTTTTTTTATGTCTTTTGAAATTTTTTTTATGTCAAATCCATTTTTTTCTGCATCATCGAACAAAACATAGCCTTGAGAAAAACATTCTGAAAAATATTGCAAATCTTCGTCAATTTTTTTAGAAACAGATAATTCCTTTGCAAACAGAAAAACAAAAGTTGATAAAAATATTGCGATTAAGAAATTTTTTTTACAAAACATAATTATTTATTTCCTCTATTAGTTCCGCCATATCCATTATCAAATGGTGGCTGATATTGTTTAGCCTGTTCGTAATTTTCAGCTTCTTGTTTTTCTCTATCTGGCTGAGTATTAATTGGTCCATTAGAACATCCTGCCATAACATAACCTAATATACTTTCATTACAAATATCTACAAATCCGTCTAAATCATTAATTGTTTTTATTTTTTCCATAATTTATTACCTCTCCTTATTTTTGTTATAGAATTTATGATTTTTCAACCTAAAACTACAAAAATATTACATACATCACATTTAAATATTACGAATATAATATTTTAACTTAATTCTTTTATAAAAGATTCCAATAAAGAATTCTTGTATAACAAAGCATACAAATGCAAATTCTCATTTATTAACCGTTTTCGAAAATAACATTCAATGTTTTCATTTCTTTTATTTCCCATTATTTTTTCTGCATAACAAGTTCCACCACATAAAAATTTTGCATAACACATTTTACATTCTTTTGATTTTAAAATATTTGGTATTTTTTGTAATTTATTAAGAGATTTTCCGTCTTTATAATGTCCCATATAATCTTTTTCATAACCAATCGTTGAATCACAATGATATAATTTTCCTTCTGAATCTATTACAAGAAAATTTCCCCAATTACATCTTGAAAAAACATATTTTCTATAATACAAAGCCTTTAAAAAAGAAAATAATATTGTATCTTTCAAAATTTTTAGCTTTCTATTAATAATTCCAAATTTAAAATCTTCATAAACCTCTTTAAAAATAATTTTTATATTTTCAATAAATTTATTAATTATTTCGTATGAAAATTGGAAGTTTTCGTTTTTGCCCCTAACTAAACTAAAAATCATTTTTTCAATTTTTAGGCTTTCTAAATATTCAACAATTTCTTTTAAATTAAAATTTTTAGGAGTTATTACTACCGATGCAATAACTTTTATTCCGTTTCTTTGTAAATTTTTTATACCTTGAATAGTATCTTTATGTGTCCCCTTATTATTTGAGTAGATTCTATTTTCATTATGAATTTTTTCTGGTCCATCTAAACTAACATAAATACTATCAAATAAAGATTCCTTTAAAAAATTAATATAATCCTTCGTAATATTCGTTGCATTTGTCATAAATGACATTGAAAAATAATTTATCTTTGTTTCTAAATTAAATTCAATAAAATTTTTGTTCAATATCTGACGATTTGCCATAATCGTTTTCGAATAAGATAATTTATTAGTTTTTTTTAAAACATCTACTAAATATGCATTATTAGAATAATCAAAATAGTTCCACAGTTCCTCCTTTTCTAGAATTTTATTTAATACATCTATAAAATCATCTATTTCTTTATACTTTGTTTTTATAAAAATTGGTAAACTTTCAAATAGTAATTTTGCTTTTGATTCTGTTATATTTTTATGTGAAAATAAATAACCTTCATTTTGTCCTATTAAATAATCAAAGTATTTTAGTTTCATCAAATCTAAAGATGATTCTGATGTATAACACAATGAAAAAATGTATTGAGAAGCATTAGGTTGATATACTTGTGTAACATAATCCATAATTTCATTCAATTGTTTATTTGATAAAGAAGTATTTTTATTTTTTTGTCGATAACAATAAAGACAATTTAAATTACATTTATTTGATAAATTTATAGTTACAGCACAATCAGTATTCTTTTTTTCTTTTGGTAAAAAAGGATGAGCCTTAAAAATTTTTGAATAAAATTGTGTGTATTTTTTCTTTATAAGTTTTATTTTCTTATCTTTTAATAAAAAATAAAGTTCTTCGTTTAACAAAAAAATTTTATGTAAAAACGAATCAAAACAAAAAAATTCATTTTCCATAGAAAATAAATAAAATCTACAACATTTTTTCCTACACATTTCTTAAGCATAAAAAAAGTATTATACAAATACAATAAAATTTATTTAAATATTACATACATCACATGGTAAAATAAAAAAAATATGTTATAATATAAAAAAGAGGTGCAAGAAAAAATTGCTAAAATGATGTAATTTTCTAAAGTTGTAAATTTTTATGAGGGAGCAACAACATGAAAAATAAAGGAATATCAAAAAAAGTATTATTTTTATTAAAATTAATAACAATTTTTAGTTTTATATTTTTTATTGTAGTAGAAATTCTTGAATTTTCTATTTTTAATAGAAGTGGTTATAAAAATATATCAAATATTCTCTATTTTTTTATTCATTTTGATATATTTTTATTTTTTCCAATCACAATATTCCTTTTAGTTAAATACGAAGATAAAAAAAACAATATAAAAAAAGAAAATAATATTCTAAATATCGCAAGTTTTTCAGGCACAAAAGAAACTGATGTTATTCTACTAGAAAAAGTTTTACAAGGTCATCAATATAAAAATATTGCTTTTGAAACACAAAGAGCAGAAGGCACTGTTCGAAATAGATTGAATAAACTTTATGATATTTTGGGTGTTTACGATAGAATGGGTTTTGTTTCTTTATATTATGGATACGACATTACATTCGATAGTAAAAAAATTTATATTTCTTAATACACACGTCATCATTCCTAATTAATAATGTACATCTATTTCCTATTTCTTATTTCATCTTTATAATAATCTTATGAAAAAAATTAATCTAAATGGAAAATGGCATTTAAAATTAGATGCACAAAAAATTGGTATAGAAAAAAAATATTTTGAAAATTGTCAATTTGATAATTTTATCACACTTCCTGGAACTATTTCCGAACAGAAAAAATCTCAAAAAACAGATGAAAAAGCAACTGGATTTTTAACAGACCCTTATAAATTTGAAGGATGGGCTTGGTTTCAAAAATCAATAAAAATTAACAATAAAAACAAATCTGAAAATAATTTTTTTAGACTCACCTTAGAACGTACACGATATTCAACTTTATGGATAAATGGAAAAAAAATTGGAACAAAAACTACGCTTTCTGGTCGTCATATTTATGATTTTTCGCTTTCCAAACAAGAATTAGAAAATTCCATCAAAATTACAATTATGATTTCAAATGTTGATTATATTGTTCCTGGTGGACATATGACTTCTCCAGATACACAAACAAATTGGAATGGAATAACTGGAGAAATTACTCTTGAACAACTAGATGAAGTTCGCCTCGAAAAAACAATTATAAATACAAAACAAAATGAACTTTTTATAAAAACAAATCTTATTGGAACTAAAGAAATTTCAGCCTTACTAAAACTAAAAAACGTTTTTACAAAAAAAATTATTTTAAAACCTGGAGAAAATAATTTTAATTTTAAAATTGATGATGTAAAACCTTGGTCGGACACAAATCCAAATCTTTATAAATTAAAATTAATACTTCAAACAGGAAAAATTTACACTTATAAAATTGGTTTTAAAACTTTTGAAGTTGAAAAAACTTTTATCTATAACAACAAAAAGAAAGTTTTTCTCAGAGGAAAACATGATGGAATGATTTTTCCATTAACAGGTTATGCTCCATGCGATAAAAAATCTTGGCTAAAAATTATGAAAACAGCAAAAGAATACGGAATTAATCATTATAGATTTCACACTTGCTGCCCACCAGATGCTGCTTTTGAAGCTGCTGATGAACTTGGTATTTTTATGGCTCCAGAACTTCCTTTTTGGGGAACAATTTCTGCACCAAATGAAGAAGGATATAACAAAGAACAACAAGATTATCTAATAAAAGAAGGATTTGAAATTTTAGATAATTTTAGAAATCATACAAGTTTTGTTATGATGAGTATGGGAAATGAACTTTGGGGGGCAGAATCTCGTCTTGATGAAATTATGAAAGCATATCACGATTATGATTCTACAAAACTTTATAGTGGTGGTTCAAATAATTTTCAATTTTGGCCAAGAACAACAGAACATGAAGATTATTTTGTTGGAGTAAGATTTGGGCAAAATGAATTAATCAGAGGAAGTTACGCCCAATGTGATGCTCCGCTCGGATTTATTCAAACTGAAAAACCAAATACAAATCATAATTATGATATTTTCTTTCAAAAAAACACAGAAAATGAAGAAATTTCTGGAGAAAAAGAAATTGAAATTCAATTTGGAACTGGAGTAAAAAAAGTAAAAACAGAAGCAGCACAAAATCATTTTTTACCTGAAAAACCTTGTATTTCTCATGAAGTTGGTCAATATTGCATGTATCCAAATTTTCAAGAAAATAAATTTTTTAAGGGAGTTTTAAAACCTTATAATTTTGAAGAATTTGAAAATCGTCTTGAAAAATCTGGAATGAAAACTCTTTCAAAACGTTTTTTTAAGGATTCTGGAAATCTTGCAGTTCAATGTTATAAAAATGAAATTGAAGCCGCTTTTAGAAGTAATAATCTTTCTGGTTTTCAACTTTTGGATATTCAAGATTTTACGGGGCAAGGAACTGCTGTTGTTGGAATTTTGAATGCATTTATGAAATCTAAAAAAATCATAAATGGAAAAAATTGGCGACATTTTTGTAATGACAAAGTTATTCTTGCAAGTTTTGAAAAATATACTTGGAAAGAAAATGAAATTTTTCAAGCAAAAATCTTTTTTCACAATTTTTCTGATGATAATTTTCTTGGAAAAAATGTTGAAGTTTGTTTGATAGATTCTAACAAAAGAAAAAAAATCATTTGTAAAAAAATATTTAAAATCAATTCTACAGAACGCGGAAATGAATTTTTAGGAGAATTTAATTTTAAATTTTGTGATATAAAACAACCAAAAAATTTAAAACTTATTCTAAAAATAAAAACAAATAAAGAAATTATTACAAATTCTTATTCAATTGATGTTTATCCAGAATTAAATTCTGAAATTCTAAAAACATTAAATGATTTTTCAACAAAAGAAACTGTAGAATATAAAAATATAATTTTGACAAAAAATCCAGAAATTGCAAAATCTTCAAGAAATAAAAAAATTATTTATTTTCCAACAGATTTTCAAAATCAAGAAACAATTCCTGGCACTTATTGTACAGATTTTTGGTGTTATCCAATGTTTCGTTCAATTAGTGAAAGCATGAAAAAGCCAGTTCCGATTGGAACTTTAGGATTAACTATAAAATCAAATTCACCAATTATAAAAAATTTTTCTAAAACAAGTTTTACAACGCCAAAATGGTACAATCTTATCAATCATTCAACTTGCGTAAATTTAGCAAAAACTGATATTTTACCAGAAATCCAAATGATTGATAATTTTGAACGAAATTGGAAATTAGGCTTACTTTACAAAAAAGATGAAATATTAGTCTGCAATTTTAGAATTTGGGAAATTGCAAATGAACCAGAAGTTCACGCTTTTTTTAAAGTTTTAGTAAATCTTGTATAAAATTTACGCACCAATCCAGTTTGCAGCAGTTTGGTCTGCAAGCTGGAGTAAAATCACCAAAGGATTTTGTAAAAAATTGGAATAATTATATTTTTCACTATCTGATAAATCAGAAAATCCCATGTGCCTACTCACCGCTTCTAAAACAAGACGATTTTTTATCATACTTGGAAAAATTTCTAACATCATCAAAACAGATTCATTTCCATGTCCCAAATTTCTATTATCACTTTTTGATTTATAAAAAGGTTGTTTTACCCAATTTCCTGTAATATCTTTTGTATTGCGATATTCAATTCCATAAAAACCAGTTTTACAAAAATCATGACAAAGTGCAGATAAAAAAATATCTTTTGCTGTAATTTTATATTTTTGCGCTCCAGATGTTTCAAAAAAATTTTCAAGAACTGGTTTTGCAAAAACTAAACTTTGTTTTACAACCATAAGAGAATGTAAACTTAATCCACATTTAAAATTTCCATGAAATCTTGTTGAAGCAGGAGCCGTCCAAAAATCAGTTTTATTCATAAAATCAATTAAAGCCGCAGATTCTGTAGAATCTTTTATGATGTAATTTATCATTTCAAGAATACAAGGTTTTATTGCTTCTACAACAAAAGAACCATTTGCTTGCATTGGTGAAAATTCATTATAAATATCTAAAAGTTCATAACAATCTGTAAATAAAATATTTTTTTCTTCATCTGTCATTTTTACACCTCTTATTCTAAAATTGTAATTTCAACACGTCTGTTTTTTGCTCGTCCTTCCGAAGTTTCATTATCTGCAATAGGATTTTTTCCTCCATAGCCTTTGCATATAATTTTTTCAGAATTTATTCCTGCTTTTATAAGTGCATTTGCTATTGAATGAGCTCTCTGCAAAGATAATTCATATTCTCCACTTTCTTCGCCAATTCTCGCAGTATGACCTTCAATAAGAAAACGAGTTTTTTCTGGCATTTTTTTCAACAAATCAGCAATTTTTTGAATACGTTCTTTTTCTGACTGTAAAAGGATTGGTGAATTTGGTTCAAATTGTAAATTTTTTATAGAAAGTCTAGTTCCTAAAGATGTTTTTTCATAATCAATATCATTTTCATTTTTTAAAGAAACAAAATCATCTTCAAATCTTTTTGCATTTATACTTGGCGGATATTCTGTAAACATAGAAATTGTTCCTTTAAAAGTAACTTCTTTTCCATCTTTATAAAAAAAAGTTTCATTTACATTATTACTTATTAAAAGTGCATTTCCTGTAACTTTACTAACATAAATTTTTGCTTGATTAGTTCCCGTCGCTTTTAAAAGTTCTTTATCACCATCATAATCAAAAACTCCAGAACCGATAACATTTCCATATCTAGTAGCCCAATCTGCTTTTAATTCAAAACATTCTTCATTATTAAAATATTTATCTCCAATGTAAGTATATTTTACAAGAATTGGCATTTTCGTAAAAATCCCTTTTTCTAAAGGATCTACAGCTCGTTCACCGCTTGCTTGCCAAGAATCACCAATTTTTATTTCTTCGTTAATATATGATGGAAAATTTCTAAAAGACGGAAAACCGTTATCTTCTATCATAGAAAAATCTCCATTTGAAGAAATTTGAAAAACTGAATCCACACAATCATTTATTTCAGGAAGAATTCTTTGAGAATTTTTATTTGTCTTTTGTAAAACAAAAAAGTTTCCCGTATAAATATAATTTCCATTTTCAATTTTTGGAGAAATAAAAGAAGAAACTTCCCGACTCATTAAACCAGAATAACGACCATTATCATATCGTCTTAAATCTGTGCGTTCTGTAAAAATATAATTTTTAGTTCCTTTGTAAGAAATTTCTGATAATTCTTTTGAATAACAAAAAAATACTGAAAAAAAGATAAAAAACATCAAAAAAAATTTTTTCATAATTAATTTTATCATAAAACCTAATATATTTCTCTTATATTTTATAAAAATTACAAAATATAAAAAATATATGTTATAATAGAAAAATATATTTTTTTGGAGAAAAAAATGAAAAAAACATTATTATCAACTTTATTAATTTTGGTTTCTTTACTTGCAATTTCTTGTAACAAAACAAAAAAATCTACATCAACAAGCGACAATGGCACAAAACTTGACCTTTCTACTTGGCAAACTGTTGATGAATTTGCAGTAAAATATGATGAAAAAGCAGAATCTTTAACAATAAATGGTGGTGAATATTTTCAATTACCTTTACCAAAAGAACTAAATGATGGAGATGCAATAAAAGTTCATTTAAAAGGTCAAAATAACGGTACAAGCGGTTTTAGAAGTTGGACAGTTGATGATGTTCAAACAACAAATTCTGATATTTATATGGATGCAACTTTTGAAAATTTACCATCCGGTGATTTTGATTTGACATACACGCTTACAGTTTTTGCTCCAAGTTCATATCTTTTTATAAAAGGACCTCAATGGGGAACAATGCTTGAAAAACTTACATTTACTTATGTAAGCGTTGAATATTTACAATAAAATTGATTTTTAAGGCTGTCTTCAAAAGGCAGCTTTTTTTATTTTTGTGATTTTCGTTCTTTTTTTATATTTGAAATTGTAAAATTGATATTTCGTTCCGTTTCTTTTTTTGGTTCAATATTAATATCCCAAAACAAAGTAGAAACAAAACTCATACTAACAGAATTTAAAGTAGAATTTTCATTTGGACGTTTAAAAATTAAAGGAGAATAATAATATCCACAATTTTCATTCGCTTCAAAAGAAAACGAAACGCCATTTTCACAATCAGAAAGTCTTACAACATCAACATTTGATAATTCACCATTGAGATAAAGTTCTTTTGTAGATTTTTGAGAATCTAAAGTTCGTACAAAATCTGAATCGGCAACTTCAATGTTAAAAAATTTTTCATCATTTGGATTATAATTTGTATTTGCAAAATTTGATTCTATAGCGAATTTTGCATTCAAAATCTTATCACTTTCATTTCTGATAATATACTGAACATTCATTCCGGTTGAATTTATTGTATATTTTTTGCGTAAATAAATTTTTTGTTTATCTTTTCCAAAAAACGCAATTGCATCAAGTTGAACTTCATTATGATGTTTTGAAAATTTTAATTCTGAATATTTTGTTCTTGAAAAAATCCCTTCTTCCAAAGAAAGTTCATTTATATAATTTTCAAATTGATTTTTATCAAAAATATGGTCTACAAAAATTCCTCTATCATATTTATCATCAAAACCATCAAATTCTTTTATTCTTCTTAAATTATCAGCATAATTTCCTGTATTTTTTAAAATATCCAATTCTTTTATTGAACCACCAAAAAGTGAAATATATGCAAAATAATTATCCATTCGACAAACATATTCATTAAAACCGTCAGAATTATAATCAAAATTCAAAACCGATTCTTTAAAATTATATTCTCTAAGAATTTTTTCTGCTTCCATTAAATATTTATAACATTTTTGTCTAAAAACAGAATTTGATAAAATTTGAAAATCCGAACGTCCTAAAAGTCCAACTCCATTTTGTGCTTGCCATAATTTTTCACGAGCAGCATTTTTTCGCATTTTATCGCCTTTATATTGATTTATCATCATTTGAATATAAAGAATTCTGTTGTATAAATTCCGAGCATTTGGATATGTAAACATAAAATCATAAATAGATTTTTCACAAGAAGATGAATTTTGTTTTTTATAAGGAATTTCAAAATACTTAGAAAGATTTTTATTGATTCCGTTTTTTATAAAACAAGGAATTTTAAATTCGTTTGATTTTTTATATTCAAAAGGATTGCACAATTTTAATTTACAATTTTGATTTTCTTTTAAAAATAAATCTAATTTATCAAACCATTTATTTTCCAACAACTGAGATATTTCATCATGAGAAAGCGAAATATTTACAATTCGATTAGGTGAAACTTGAAAATATTGATTATTTTTTTCTATTTTTTCCGATGTTTTTATAATATTTTGAACAAAATCTTCTACTTTAGTTTCTGAATTTGGAATAAATTCTGAATATGTTGGAAAAATTTCCACAGATTTTCCAAAATCAGACATAATTAGTGGAAGAAAATTTAATTTTTCTTTTTGAATTAAATTTGAATCTAAAAGCAAATATTCTATTCCACAAGTAGAAAAAGAACTTACTAAGGAAGAATCCCAAGAATCTGCAAATAAAAAAGCACCTCTTGGTCTTTTTTGAAAACTTTGTCTTATTTCACTTGAAAGCATATCAATTTGACCATTTCTATCAACTGAAGAAAGTAAAGGCAAAATTGGATTATAAAAACCGCCTCCCAAAATTTCAATTTGATTTCTTTCAATCATCGTTTTACAAATGCTTAAAAGTTCTGTATGGCGTTTTTTAAAATATAAAATTTCTGGTCCAGAAAAAGAAAAATTAAATTTAAAATTTGGATGAGAATATAAAAATTTTACAAGAGGAGCATAAATAGTTTTGTAGTCTTTATCAATTAAATCAAGAGAATCTAGACCTTTAGAAAATGATTTTAAATTGAAACTTACGTATACAAATTCCATCTTTCATATACGGCTACCTACCCTTTTGCCGAACCCTTTTTTTATCTTTTCCCCAAAAGATTATATATTTTAAGTCAAAAAATTTATTATTTTTTTGATTTTATAAGTTTATACCAATATGCCCATATTTTAAAGTGTTTTGAATCATTCCATTCAATTTTTTGTTCTTTTTTTATTTCAGAACAAGAAGTCATTGTTTCATCATCTTTTATATTACATAAAACAAAAGATTGCGTGTTTTTTGGAACAAGTTTTATTATATTCTGAGGACAAATTTTTTCGCATTTTCCACAACCTATACAAAGTTTTGTGATAATTGCAGTTCTATTTTTAATTTCAATTGCTTTTTGAGGACAAACTTTTGCACAATCTCCAAGTCCAATGCAAGCATATTTACAATCAACTCCAGAACCATAAATATTTTTTACCATAAAACACGAATGCATTTCATTTAAATTTATTGGTTTTAGAGAAAATTCTTTTTTACACGAACACAAAATTATTGCTTTTTTATCAGTTTTTATAGGCTTTTCATCTTCAAAAATAAAAGTATTATATTCTCGTTCGGAATCTGAAATGATAATATCATGAATATCATAACCTTGTTTTTTTAAAGAAGGTAAAAAAATATAAAATAAAAAAACTAAAAACGCAGAAATTAAAATTACAATTACGATAAATAAAATGATGGGCAAAATCACTGAATCACTCCTTTGTTTAACCAAGAAACATCAAATGCGGAAATTGCTAAAACTAAAAGAGAAACAAATAAAAAGAATAAACTATAATATTTTAAATTCATTTTTTGACCATTTTCTGATAATTTTTTTTGAAATGCAATAATAAAAGGAAATAAAAACAAAAAAGATAAAAAACAACTTACGCAAATTACAATAACATCAAGAATTGAAGTACTTTCTGAAAGTGAAAGCAAAATTATTAAATAAGAAACAATAAATTCTGAAGCTTTTACACCTATTGCTAATCTTGTGATAATTTCAAATAAAGAACTTACACATAAAAAAATTAAAAGACTTACAATTGGATAAAGTTCTACCAATTTTAATGGAACTAAAATGTAATAAATAAATTCCCAACTTAATAAACTTGTGAGAAAAATTGATAAAATCATTTTTATAAAAAAGGTAAAATTTATTTTAAAATCATGTTTAAAATCTACAACTTTTGTAAGACCAATTCCATAAACAAGTACAGCAGAACAAAACACTGTATAAAATGCAAATGTGTCAAAATATATCATTCTAAACCATCCTCATCAGCATTTTTTAAAATTTGAAATTTATTATCGATAAAAGTATACAAAAACAAAATTAATCCATCTAAAATTAAAGCTCCTGGAATAGATGCAAAAAATGGAAATAATCCTAAATTATCTGAAGAAAAAATAATTTTTTCATAAATTGTATGATTTGAACCAAAAAAAGTAAAAGTTCCAAAACCTACAATATCTCGGAATAAGAAAAACAATAAACCTAAACCACAAAATAAAGAAATTCTTGGCATAGAATATTTTAATCTTTCTGAAACAGATTTTTCAGTTTCGTGAAAAAGAAAATTTATTGTAAATAAAGAAATTGCTGGCAAATAAAAAATGTAACCAAAAGTTAGTGCTAAATCTGTTTGAAAAATAATAAAAATCTGACGATATAAAATAGAAATTGTCAGCATTGAAATTATTAAAATTACAGTTTTTATATTTTGCAGTTTTAATTTATTTATCAAAGCATTTATAAAAATTCCTAAAAAATTTAAAAGTAAAATTTCAAGAATAATCACAATTCCATAAACAAAACGTCCTGGAGTTGGAATAAAAAGTGCTAAATAAGGTACAACATATAAAAAAGAAGATTTGTTTTTCATATTTCTCCCAATTTTTTCTCACAAAATTTATTTTTCTTCTAAAATAACTGGAATTTTCTTTTCCCAATAAGAAAATCTTTTTGAATATTTATTTGCAATTAAATTTTTAGAAATTCTTCCATGTAAAGAAGAAAATCCAACAACTTCAACATTTTTATATTCATCCATTGTAAAAACAGTTGAAACTGGACCATAAAAAGTTGGAACTCTGATAATAATAACAGAATAATTTTTTTTATTTTTTGTTGCTTCAAAACATTCTGAATTAATGGCAAAAGAATTTTTTATCTCGATATTTTTTCCAAGTTCCCAAGAATCTTTATCATTTTCATTCAAAACTTGTTCAACACATTTTCGAAGATTCTTTTTCCAAGATTTTTTTGAAATAATTGAAGGATAAATTAAAAGTCCAAATACAATCACCAAAAAAAGTGTAAAAATTCCAAATTTTTGAAAATAATTTTTATATACATTATCAATCATACATTTACCTCTTTTACAATTTGAGGATTTGCTTTTATAATTCTTAATTTATTTTTATATTCTTCAATTGCTTTTATCATAATATTAACAATATTCATAATCAAAACTGTATAAACCATTGCAATTGGAGAAGTTCCACATCCTGCTAATAAAAAATAAATAATTCCAGCTAAAATTCCGTAAATTATTTTTCCCAAAAAAGTGATTGGAATAGTTCCAAAACTTTGAAATAAATAAACTGCACCAAAAATTGTTCCACTTGAAAATAAAGCTAAAAGAATATCACCTTGATTTAAATTTCCACCATAAAAAAATGGAGCAAAAAATCTTACAAGCACAACATAAACCGATAAAAATAAAAATGGAATTATAGAAGAAAAAGCTTTATCTGAAAAAATAATAATTGAAGAAAAGATTGTTATCAAATTAAATCTAAATGCAGGAATTACAGATTGATTATCCCACAAAATAGAAAGAATTCCTTCTGGAACAGAGGTTTTAAATAAAGAAAAAACTTTTGAATTCAAAAAAGAAATGATTGCTCTATCAAAATTATAAATTGGAAATGCACCTTGTTGAATTAAATAAACTGATGGATTTTTTACAGAAAGTAAATCTGAAGTAATTAAAAATTGTGGAAAATAAGTTTTTCCAATAAACCAAGCAATTACAACAGCAACTGCACATGGATTAAACCAAGATGTTATATTTTGAAAAATCACAGAACGAGAAACAAAAATTGTTATAAAAGAAATTATAAAGACAATAAAAACAGGATATGATGACGGTAAAAAAAGTCCAATTATAATTCCTTGTATAATCATATAAAAAATATTATATAAAGGTTCTTTTAAAATAAAATAATTTAAAATTGCAGCACACGACGCACCTAAAACTGATAATCCGACAATTTTTAAAGATTGAAAACTATCTGTAAAAAATAGCATAAAAATTTGAATTAATAATAAAACCAAAATTCTAATCACAATTGAAGAAACTGAAGGTCTAGAATACACAAAAGGTCGTAGTAAAGATTTTTGTTTTAAAAATTTATTCTTCAAATTCATTTTTATTTTCCTTTGAATTAATAACTTTTTCTTTTATTGCATAAATTGTTTGGCATAAAGGCAATCTTGAAGGACAAACTGCATTACAACAAGCACAATCTATACATTCACAAGTAGAATGTTTTAAAGAATCTGAAAATTCTCTAAAATTAATTGCATTATTATAAATTAAATCTGGCGATAATTTTACAGGACAAACATAACGACAATTTCCACATCTTACACAAGAATAAATATGTTCATTTAGTAAAGATTGTCTTTTTTGAAACGAAATTGATTTTACATATTTTGTAATTGGAACATCAAAATTTGTAATAGAAATTCCGCTTAAAGAACCATTTATAAGAATTAACGCAGGTTCTTTAAAAAATCCACCAAGTTGATTTACAATATCTTTTAAGGAAGTTCCAATTTTTACATCAAGAAGACAAGAAACTTTTAAACAATTTCCTGAAATATGAACAGGTCTACTTAAAGATGGAATTTCTAAACTAATTGCTTTATAAACTTCATACATTGTTGAAGAATCTGTAAAAACATCTTTTTTAGAAATTGTATATTTTTTTATTTTTCGATTAAAGTGATTACAAATATCTTTTTGAGTTCCACAAGGATATTTTTCAAAATTCATTTCTAATAAAGTGATATTTTGCTCTTCTTCCAAAGAAAAATGCATTTGCTTTTTCAAAGTTTTATTAATTGCAAAAACAATTTGATTTACATTCATTGCTTTTGCAGTAATTTTTGCACCTTCTAAAACATTATCAAAATAAAATTTAGAAATTAAAGAATCTGTAAGTCTAGTTGGATCTTCATCAAAAAGTCTAACAACTAAAGTTTTTGCATCTTTTTTATTTTTTATTTGCACACCAAAATTGGTTGGTTCATTTATTTTAAAAGTATTTACAACACCTTTTTCCAAAATTTTTGAAGAAAGACTTATTCCTAATAAATTTTGCCAATCTGAATTTTGAATTTTTTTCCCTAAATAAGAAAATTTTCCTTCTAATTGAATTTTTATTGCATAATCTTCTTTTCCGTTTGGAGAAACACAAGCAACAATATCTAAAACTTTTCCAGGAATTGGAGAATGTACATAAGATTCTTCAGATTTTATTCCTTTCGATTTTGCAATTACTTGACCTTCAGAAACTATATCACCAGGTTTTACAAGACTGTTACAAGTTGTAGAATTTTCCTGATTTAATGGAACTGTAACAATATGAGGTAAAAATGCATTTTGTGTAAATTTATAATCTTGAAAATTATGAACAACTGGATAATTAATCATCTTTTTGCACCTTTTGTTATAATACTAGAAATATAAATAAATAGTAATATAGAAAGACTAATAATCATCACAATTATTCCAAAAAATCCTATGCGATAAGATGATGTTGACAAATATCCAATTTTTACATCTTTTCCTTGAGATTTTAAAACTTTTTCGATGGAATTAAAATTTAATAAATCTATTTCGTCAAAAATTCGATTTTTAAAACTTTCATTAAAAGAACGAATTTGCATAGTTTCAACAATTTTGCCATCAACTTCTTCATAACGAGGATATTGATAAAAATTTGCATTTTGATTTTTATTATTTAAAGATTTATAAGGTGATGATGAAACATTCCAAGCAAATTCATAATAATCTTCTAAAGAAACTAATTCTGGAAAAGAAGAATTTGATGAAGGTAATAAAATTTTTGCGAATTTTGAATCTGAAATTGATGAATTTGAAAAAATCGAAATAAAAACTAAGAAAAAAACGACAATCATACAACTTAACAAAGTTTGATTTTGTTTTTTACCATAAATAGAAATTCTTTTTGCACTTCGAATTTTTACAGGAATAAAAGAACGTTTTTTTATTACAAAATCTTCACAAATACTAAAAACATATAAAGAATTTAAAATTCCAAAAATTGCAACAAAAAACATCAATCCTGTTTTTATTGATGTTAAAAAACTTCCTAAAATTGAAAAAAATAAAACAATTGGAACAAAAGGTTTTGAAAAAAGATAGATTATAAAATCTTTTCGTTTCCAAATATTTGAAATAAAAAATAAAATTAAAAAAAACAAACAAACAGAAACACCTGCATTGTAAAAAGGATTACAAATCACAAAACTAATTAAAAATAATCCACCAATAAAAAAAACATTTTTCTTTTTTGAAAAAATTAAAAGTATTAAAAATAATAAAAATATCACAATGGGAATAAAAATCGGATATGATGATGAATTATCAACTCCAACTTTGACTCCATTTTTGGAAAGAATTTTTACACAATCATTTAAATTATTTTTAAATTCTGTTGGAATATAATAAAGTTTATAATTTCCTGATTTATCAAAAAAATATAATTGTCTTTTAGAAAGATAAGAAAAATCTTCACTAGAAATATTTAATTTTAACATAGAAATTTCTGGCGAAAAATTCGTAAAATTTAGAGGAATATACTGATTTGAAAGTTCATAATGTTCAGAAATTTGCGATTGAGAAAAAGAATCAATCATCATAGATTCAGAAGTTTCTTTTGGAACATACAAAACATTAAAACCATTCCATAATTTTCCAGTTGGAATTGTTTTAAAAATAAACAAAATAAAAAGAGATAAAATTGAAATAAATAAAGCTACAAATTTAAAATATCTTTTCATTTTATAAGAGCAAATCCTAATCCAATAAAAAAACCTAAAAAGCAGCCACAAATAACTTCCATCGGTTTGTGTCCATTTACTTCTTTTATTGGTTTATGAGGTTTTAACTCTCCTTTTTCTATAAGTTCATTTGTAATATCATTTACACGTTTTATTGTAATTCCACTTGACCTTCTAACACCAAAAGCATCACGCACCGTTACTGCAAGAAAAATTGCGGAAACAAAAAAAATATCAGAATTTAAACCATTTCTAATTCCAATAGTTGTTGTAAGAGCCGTTACTAAAGCAGAATGACTAGAAGGCATTCCTCCAGTTTTTACAAGCATAAGTTCTATAAGTTGTTTAAAAGATTTTACTCTTCCATAACAAAGACTTATTGCTGTTTTTATAAACTGAGCTCCAAACCAACTACAAAAACAAGCAAGAAAAATGGGACTTTGAAAAAATAATTTTATCTGAACAGAAATTGGTTCTAACTGATTTTCCATTTTATATAAATTATATTTTATCATTTCAAGTCTAATTTTACTAGTCTAAAGTTTAAGTTTTTGAAAAGTAAAATTTATGATATAATCATTTTATGAATTTCAAAAATTTTTATACTTCCAAAAATGATTATGATAGACGACTTGATAAAGTGATTAGAAAATTCCTTAACGAAAATTCACTTTCAAATATATATAAATCAATTAGAAAAGGAATAATTAAAGTAAATTCAAAAAAAACATCTGAAAATTATAAAATTCAAGAAAATGATATTATCAATATTGCAGATTTTCTTTTAAAAACTGATGAAAATAAACCCGAAGAAAAAAATCAAAATCATCTTTCTAAAAATTTCCCAAAATTTGTTTTTGAAAATGAAAATATTTTAATTTTAGACAAACCTTATGATGTTTTAGTTCATGGTGTTGAAAATTCTTTGGAAAAACTTGTCAAAAATTATTATAAAAATAATAAAAATGATGATTCACTTTCTTTTTTGCCAGGTCCACTTCACCGCCTTGATAGAAAAACTACAGGACTTATAAGTTTTTCGATGAGTCTTGAAGGTGCAAGATGGTTTTCTGAAAATATTAAAAATCATTCTATAAAAAAATATTATGCAACAGTTGTTTTAGGAAAACTTGAAAAAACAGAAATTTGGGAAGATTTCATCGAAAAAAATAATGAAACAAAAAATAGTTTTCAAACTGTAAAAATTAGTAATATTAAAAATGAAAATTCAAAAGAAGCAAAAACGACAATTTCTCCACTTGCTTATGGAAAATTTGAAAAAAAAGATGTTACGCTTGTAAAACTTGAAATTCACACAGGAAGAACACATCAAATTCGTTCGCAATGTAATTTACATTCACATCCAATTTTGGGAGATTTTTCTTACGGAAAAACAAAACTGCTCGGTTATAATCAAGATTTTTTTCTGCAAGCATATTGTTTAAAAATACCAAAAAATCCAATAGGATTACCTTCTGAAATAAAAATTTCTTTAAATTCAGAATTTATTAAATTTTTAAATGATTGTGGAATAGAAAATTACGGTTTATAATAATATTATGTTAAGTTTTCTTGAAAAAATTAATCAAAAAATCTCAAAAATTACAGTTTTTGCTCTTGTTGGTGAAAGTGGCACTGGAAAAAGTTTTCGTGCAAAATTATTAGCAGAAGAAAATAATATTTCTGCAATTATTGATGATGGACTTTTAATTGAAGATGATAAAATTATAGCGGGACGTTCTGCAAAAAGAGAAAAAACTTATATGGGAGCGGTTAGAGTTGCCCTTTTTGATGATAAAGACCATAGAGATTCTGTCGCAAAAGTTTTAAGAAAAAATCATATAAAAAGAATTTTAATAATTGGAACTTCAGAAAAAATGGTTTCAAAAATTGCAATACGACTTCAACTTCCTCAACCTCAAAAAATAATTCACATAGAAGATATTGCAACTGAAGAAGAAATTGAAAAAGCACAAAAATCTCGCCATGTTGAAGGTAAACATGTGATTCCCGTTCCTTCAATTGAAGTTAAGAAAAAATATCCACAAATTTTTTCAGATTCAGTTCGCGATTTTTTATCAAAGCATAATATTTTCACAAAAAAACAAAATGGTGGAAAACTCATAGAAAAATCCATTGTTCAACCAGAATTTTCTAAAAAAGGAAGAATTGAAATTTCAGAAGCAGCTCTAATTCAAATGACTATGCATTGTGTAAATGAATGTGATTCTGAAGTTACTATAAAAAAAATCACAATAAAAAAAGATTCTCGCGGATACAGATTAATTGTAACAATTGATGTTCCTTTTGGTACACAACTTACAGGAAAAGTTCATCGCCTACAACAATATATAATCGATAAAATTGAATCTTACACAGGAATTCTTATTGAAGAAGTTAGCATTGTAATTGACAAAATTTCTATGGAAAACAAAAAAAATTAAATTTATTTTTCTTTTTTAAAGTTTTTTGTTGATTTTATGCTGATATTTACTCCATAAGATTTTAAAACCATTTTTATTGCAAATTCTAATTCTTTTCTCACAGGATTCATTGGAAGTACAAAATTTCTACATTGTTTCCAAGTTTTTGCAAAAAGTTCATTCGGACTAGTTTTTTCAGAAACTTCTTTTTTCCAATCTGTTAAAGTTGCAACAAAATCTTGTATGATAAATTGAAGTTTTTTTCCTAAACGAGCATTTTCTGAAGTTTTATTTAATTCTTCAAGTTTTTTTATACTTTCTAAATATTTTATTTCAAAATCTTTGCTATCATAAATCAAAGAAGCGGCGGATGGCTGAAGATAAATAAACAAATCTGTAGATAAAGCTTCTTTTATAATTTCATAAACATAAACACTATTTATTATTTTTAACAATTCTTCAGTCAATCGTGATGGTGAAATTTGTGATAAAAGTGCTGCACTACTTCTAATTTTATGTCTTAACTGAAAAGACATTTTTGAATCTGTAGAAGCACTATATTTTATTGCTCTAAGCATTCGTACTGGATCTTCTACAAAAATTGTTTCTAGAGGAATTACTGGACGCAAAATATGTTTTTTTATATCTCTCATTCCTCCAACATAATCTATAACTTGTTCTTGAAGAGGATCATAATACAAAGCATTGATAGAAAAATCTCGGCGTAAAACATCTTCTTCAATTGAACCAAAATCATTTCCAACAGAACCTTCTGCATTTGAACGAAAAGTACTGACTTCAAAAATTTTTGAACCAAAAACAACGTGAACTAATCGAAATCTTCTTCCGATAATTCTTGAATTGCGAAAAATCTTTTTTATTTTAGACGGAGTAGCATCTGTAACAAGATCAAAATCCTTTGGTTTATTACCAACAATTAAATCACGAACCGCACCTCCAACAATATAAGTCGTAAAACCAAAATCTTTTAAACGATTTATAATTTGGAGTGCGTCTATATCAATGTGATCTAAAGGAATTTTATGTTCTTCTTTTGTGTAAACTACAGCTTTTTTTACAAGCTTTCCGTTTTTGTCAGTACCATATCTGTATAACACGATTAAGAATAATATCCCTTGAAAGTTTATTTAGTCAAGTTATCAAGCCAATTTATTAAATCAGATTCAACAAGCTCTTTATCATCTTCATTTAAAATTTCATGTCTATCACCCTCATAAATTTTTACTTGAAGATTTTTGATTCCAAATTTTTTATAAAGACTGATTAATTTTTGAATTGATTTTCCATAATTTCCAACAGGATCTTCTGAACCGTAAATAAAATCAACTGGTAAATCTTTTCTGATTTTTTTGATATTTTTATTTTTACCAATTTGATTTAAAGCAAAAACTAAATCACAGAAAAAAGATGTTGTTAATGGAATTCCACACCATTTATCACTTTCATACATTTCAAGATTCATTTTACTTTTTGAAACCCAAGCATTTGGACTTTCAGAATCTGAAACACGTTTATTATAACCAAAAAACGCAATATTTCTTAAAAATTTACTAGTTTTATTTTTACCTTTAAAAGTTCGTACAAGACAGAATAAAGCATGTCCAAAATGAGAAACAAATTGAGGCATATAAGTTGTTCCACAAAGAACACAACCATCAATTGCATGACTATATTTTTCTATAAAACCTTGAGAAATTATACTTCCAAAAGAATGTCCCATCAAAATTACTTTTGTTTCGGGATATTCTGTTTTTGCACAAAGAATTATTTCATATAAATCTTCAACCGCTTTATAAAAACCATCTTTATCTGCAAGTTTCCCAAAAGAACCAGTTTTTTCTTGTTGAGCAAGTTCCGCTGTTGCTCCATGACCGCGAATATCATGTGCAATTAAAACATAACCATTTTCTGTCAAAATAGAACCAAAACGGTCATAGCGCATAGAATGTTCAGCAAGTCCATGATGAAGAACAATAATTCCTTTTATTTTTTCGTCAGAGTCTGGAGTCCATTTATTAATTTTAATCTTTACTCCATCTTTCATAGTTTGATAATAGTTTTTAGTTTGCATAACACGCTCCAAAAATGATAAATTAATTATATGACTATTCTAACAGAAAAAACAGTTTTTGGGGGAAATACTATTGGAAAAATTGATGGAAAAACGATTTTTATTCCTTTTTCTATGCCAAATGAAACCCTTGAAATAGAAATTACAGAAAAAAAGAAAGATTATGATATTGCAACTATCACAAAAATACTAAAACCATCAGAACATAGAGTGGAACCAAAATGTAAATATTATCAAAAATGTGGCGGTTGTAATATGATGCATATTGATTATGAATACCAAAAAGAAATTCGTTCTCAAATGCTAGAAGATATTTTTTTTCAAAATGGAATTAATATCAAAAATAAAATAAAAATAATTAGCGGTCCACAATATAATTATAGAGCGAGATTTCAACTAAATAATGGTGGATTAAGTGAAAAATCTTCAAATAAAATTATTCCGATTGAAAATTGTCTTTGTGCAGAAGAATGTATAAATGATTATTTTGAAAAATTTGATTGTTCTCAAAGACCACAAGGACGCACTCACCTTTTTGGAAGTTCTAAAATCAAAAAAGATGATTTTAATCATAAAAACGTTATCATCACTCAAAATGAAAAAAATCAAAAAAATATTCAAATCAAAGGAAATTCAAAACGAAAAATCAAAATTAAAGAAAATAATTATTTTTCTGGAACAATTTCTTCTCCAGAAAATACGGTTACAGTAAAACTTGACGAAAAAGAAATTAGTTTTGATGTTAGAGGATTTTTTCAATCAAATCTTTTTGTTTTTGAAAAAGTAACTAAATTAATTTGTGATTATTTAAAAAAAGGAAAAAATGTTTTAGATATGTACGCAGGTTGTGGTTCAATTTCTGTTTTTTTGGCAGATATTTTTGAAAATGTAGTTTTAGTTGAACACAATCGAGATGCACTTGTTTTTGCAGAAAAAAATCTACAAGGAAAAAATCATACAAGTTATGGTTTTAGCGGAGCAAATTGGGTAAAAAATTGTTCTAAAACTTGCGAAAAATTTGATGCTTGTGTTGTAGACCCTCCTCGCTCTGGAATGGAAAAAGAAGTGAGAGATTTTTTATGCAATTCAGAAATTCCGACAATTTGTTCTCTTTCGTGTGAACCGACAACTCACGCAAGAGATTGTGTTTCTCTTGTAAAAGCTGGATATAAAATTCAAGATGTTTATCTTTTAGATTTTTATCCAAATACAAGTCATATAGAAAGTTTAATTATTTTTTCTAAGTATTAGGATTTTTATGAAAAATTTTAAAAAGTGTTTTTTTATTTTTATTTTTTCTTGTTTTTCATTTTTATTTTCTGATGAAATTTTAAATAATTTAAATACAAGTTGGTCAAAAGTTCTTCCAGGAAAAGTTGTTTCTGAACCTGTACTCACATCATACGGATTTATTTTAATTACAGATGCAAAACTAATTTCAAGTTATTCAAACACAGGAAAACTTCTTTGGGAAAAACCTTTAAAACGCTATCGAGATGCAAAACTTTTTACATTTCCAGATGATTTTATACTTTTAATATCTGAAAATAACAAAAAACTCACACTTTTAAATCCTAGTGGATATGAAATTTGGACAAAACAATTAGATTTTTCGATAATTTCTGTTCCTTTGTGCGGTTATGATGGCAGATTTTTTGTTAAAGGAAATTCAGAAATAGAATGTATTGGAATTTCAGGACTGACAAAATGGAATTATAAAACACAAAATCTCTCAAAAATTCCATTGCAAACACTTCCAGATGGTTCAATCGTTGCTTTTTTACAAAATTTAGAAAATGGAAAATCAAAAGGAATAAGACTTTCTCCATTTGGCGAACTTTTAGAAGAAATTACTTTTTCGGGGCAAATCATTAAATCTTCAAGTTGTGATGCTGGAATTTTCTTAATATTTTCAGATGGTTCTGCAGGATTTTTTTCTTTAGATAAAAATAATTCTCAAAATAAATGGGTTTTAAAAACTGAAAAACCTTCAGATTCATCACAAATAGAAAAAACAGAATTCTTAGTTTGTCCTCAAAAAAATGATAGTTTTTATGTAATTCCATACAACAACCAAGTTGCATTTTTTAAAATTTCAACAAAAGACGGAAAAATCAAAAATTCATTCATCATAAGAAATATAAACGGTTTAGAATTGACAAAACTTATCTACAATGAAAACGGAATTTTTATTAGCGATAATTCAAAAGCTTTTTTTTATAATGATGAAGGTTTTGAACTTTGGTCTGCAAAATTTCCTCAAAAAAATAGAAAAAATGAATGGAATTATCTTATTTTTAATAACGAAAATTATTTAACTTTTTGTCAAACAAATTGGACTTTAAATTCTTATCGCGTTTCTCAAAATTTAAATAAAAATCTGAAAAAACAAAAAAATAAAAACTATAATTCTTTTTATGAAATTGACACTTCCAAATTTGATTATATTTTTAAAACAAAAATTGAAGATGATTTTGCATCAGAAAAAAGAATTGAACAATTACAAAAAGGATTCTACGCAAAAGATGAAATTATTTTTGTTTCTGAATTAATGTCCGCTTGTGAAGTTTTGAAATCAGAATTAAACGGTTCGCCTAAAACAAATCGGAAAGGACAATCAGTTTTTGAAATTGACTCAATTGGAACAGGATTTTTATTAAGACAAATGTCTTTATTTTCTACAAATGCATTTGAATCTTATGAAGCAATTTTCTTAACAAAAATACAAAATAAATCTTTTTTAGCAGAATTATTAAAAGGAATTAAAAATTTTGGTTATGATTCTGAAGGAAAAATTCTTTCATCTTTAGAACAACTATCAAACAAAACAAATTCTCGAGAAGAAAAATTAATTGAAGATATTTGTGATTCTGTTTTTTCAATTTGTAAATTTATGGGAAAACCAGCTTTTAATTCAAAAGGAAAAAATATTTTACAAAATTTTCTTTTTCCAAATTACAGTTCAAACACAAGAAAATATGCACGCGAAACATTAAAAAAAATATCTGAATTAGAACTATAATAATACTTTTAGTTTAAAATAAACTGTGATAAAATTAAATATTATAAAAGGTGGATTTATGAAAAAAAGCGTTTTATTTATTGCACTTATAGGTTTCTTGTCGATGGCAACATTCGGACTTGAAGTTGATGAAGAAGAATTAAAAAGTACAACTACAACAATTGAGTTTATCAACTACACAGGTCCACACAAAGTAATTGATTCCATTGAAGCAATTAAAGGAATTGGTTCTGGAATGGGAACAGTTGTTTCAAAAAGTACAACAACTCAACTTTCAACTGGAAATAGAAACAAATATTATGTTATACATGCCGTTGATGATACAAAAGAAAAATTAGATGCAGATATAATTTTTATTGGTCCAGATGCAACAGTCGATCACGTTGATAATCTAAGACGAATCATCAGTGCATATCTTTCATCTGCATATTCATATTCAGAAAAAGATGCTGACACTTTAGCAGTTTTTATAACAGTTTATAACGCCGTTTATCGTGGAAAGCTTAATTATTATCAATCAAAATACAAAGAAAATGTTACAAAAAATCTTTCTGCCACAAATTGTGGTCTTTCTGTAAATTATAAAGATTGGCCTGGACATTCAGAAATTGTAATTCCATTATTTAATGTAAAAGATGGAGGTCTTTCAACTGTTGATACATCAGTTATTTCTGATACAAAAGTTGTAGATTCTATGCAAGAAGATGATGATAAAAATGTCGATAGCAGAAAAGATATGGTTGATTTAAAAGAGCGAGAAGCAGAAGATGCGTCAGAAAAAGCAAAAGATGCTCAGAAAAAAGCAACCGAAGAACAAAAAAAATTAGAAGAAGAAAAACAAAAAACAACTGAAGCAAAAAAAGAAGCAGAAGATGCCCAAAAGAAAGCGGCTGAAGCTCAAAAAAAGGCAGATGAAAATCCTGATGATAAACAAGCTCAAAAAGAAGCTGAAGATGCTCAAAAAATAGCTGATGAAAAACAAGAAGCTTCTGAACAACAACAAAAAAAACAAGATGAGCAAGCAGAAAAAACTCAAGAAGCAAAAGATACCGCTGCAGAACAACAAGCAATCGCTGATAAAAAACAAACTGAAGCTCAAAATGAACGTAAAGAAATTGCAAAAGACCAACAAGCAATTCAAGACAAAGAATCAGCAGAAGCAAAAATGCCTTCAGATTACGGAATTATCCTTTCTAACGAAACAGAACTTCTTTCTCGCTTAGTAAAATTTAATAAAGAAACTGGAGAAATTATTAAAAACTCGCCAGTAACTGTAATTCGTAGTAGAACAATTTATAGAGGAAGTGAAAATTTTATTGCAATTGCTGGTGAAGATGGAAAAAATTCTACAATAAAATTAGTTACAATCGCTGTTGATACAATGGAAATCAATGGAGAAAGCGAAGCAACTGTTGCTCCTGACTCAGTTTTAGTAAAAGATGGAGAAAATTATTATTGTATTATTGATTCAAATGGAAAATGGGTTTTAGGAAAATTTAATGAAAATCTTGAATTAAAACTTTCTTCTCCGGTTGAAGTAATTTCAAGTACGCCAATCACAGTTACAGAATCAGGAATTGTAGTTACAGGAAAATCTGGAAAATTAAAATTATTAAGTCTTGAAGATTTTACTGCAATCGAACTTCCAATTTCAAATTATGATGCAAAATAAAATTTTATAAATTATTAATCAATTTTGGCTGTTGTAAAATCAAAATAGACGATTTTATAACAGCTATTATTTTTTTTGGAGCAATTTATGATAAAAACAGACCTTTCTGGAGAATGGATTTTAAGCGGAAAAAATATCACAACTACAACAAAAATTCCAGGAGATTTTCACTCAACATTAATTGAAAAAAAAATAATTCCAGAACCTTATTTTGGTTTTAATGAAAAAGATGTTTTGTGGGTTGGAAAAACAGATTGGACAATTCAAAAAGAATTTGAATATAAAAAACTTCAAAATACACGTTCAATTTTAGAAATCACTCAAGCAGATACTTTTTTTACAATTTTTATAAATGAAAATAAAATTGGAAACGGTCAAAATCAATTTGCTAGACATCGTTTTGATATTACAGAAAATTTAAAAAATGGAAAAAATTCTATAAAAATCATTTTTGAATCCGCAGAAAAGAAATCTATGGAAATTGAAAAAAAACTCCCCTATCCAGTTCCTTGCATGAAATATGATGTTTATTCTCCAAATAGAAATCTTGCAAGAAAATGTCAATGTAATGGTGGTTGGGATTGGGGACCTTGCCTTATGGTTAGTGGCATTTATGGAGAGATTTTTATCAATCAAGTTAGTGATGGTTTGTTTAATTTTGCAAAAATAAATTATGATTATGATGAAAAAAATAATTGGAATGCAAATATCTGTTTTGAATATGAAAGTTTTATCACACAAGAAAAAAAATTCACTTTATCAATTTCAGGAAAAGATATAGAAACTTCAATTATTGAAAAAGAATTTTCATTAAAAAAAGGCAAAAATATCTTATCTGCAAAAATTCCTGTAAAAAATCCTTCTGTTTGGAAAACAAGTGGAGAATTAAAAGAAATTTTTCAAAAAGAAAATACAATTTATGAATTAAAAATCTCAACAGAAGATTCTGTTTCAAATACAAATTCTATTACAAAAAATATTTGTTTTAACACACTAAAAGCAATTTCAGAAAAAGATAATGATGAAGGAAAAGAAGGTCGAAGTCTTTATTTTGAAAATAATGGTAGAAAAATTTTTGCAAAAGGTTCTAACTGGATTCCGTCTGATGCACTTCCTTCAAGAATGACTTATGAACGATATGAAGATTTATTAAAATCTGCTGTAGAATCTAATCAAAATTGTTTACGAGTTTGGGGTGGCGGAATTTACGAAAATGAAATTTTTTATGATTTATGCGATAAATTTGGAATCATAGTTTGGCAAGATTTTATGTTTGCGTGTTCACTCTATCCAACCACAGAAGATTTTCTTCAAGAAGTTAAAAAAGAATTAGAATATCAAATTCCAAGATTACAATCTCATGCTTGTATTGGACTTTGGTGTGGAAATAATGAAAATTACGGTGCTTTAGGCTGGTTTTCTGAATCAATAAAAAATCGTGATAGATATTTAATTGATTATGATAGACTTTACAACGGACTCATTGGAAAAAAAGTAAAAGAATTAGATTCTCAAAGATTATTTTGGACAAGTTCTCCATGTTCTGGTCCAAACGAATACGAAGATAATTGGCATTCTGATAACAAAGGTGATATGCATTTTTGGAGTGTATGGCATGAAAAAAAAGATAAAGAAGCATATATGTCCATTCGCCCAAGATTTGTATCTGAATTTGGTTATGAATCTTTTCCGTCAATGGAATGCATAAAATCTTTTTCTAATCAAAATCAATGGAATTTTACAAGTCCTTTAATGGAATATCATCAGCGTTCTCCAAGTGGAAATTCCATTATTTTAGAAAATTTTTCACGTTATTTTAGATTTCCTTCAAATTTTGAAAATATGATTTATTTAAGTCAAGTTCAACAAGCAGTTGCAATAAGAACCGCTGTTGATTGGTGGCGTTCATTAGAACCACATTGTATGGGTTCCCTTTATTGGCAATTAAATGATGTTTGGCCAGGACCTTCTTGGAGTTCTCTTGAATACAATGGAAAATGGAAACTTTTAAATTATCAAGTAAAACGTTTTTTTGAAAATATTTATATGCCTTTATTTGTAAAAGATAATCAACTAAATGCTATTCTCATAAATGATAGTAACAGTTCTATAAAAGTAGACATAAAACTAGAATTTTTAAAATTTGACGGTTCTGAATATTGTAAAACAGTAGAAAAAAATGTACAAATTGATAAAAATTCTATAAAAAATATTTATGCTGAAGAAATAAATAAAAATGATGCAGATAAATATTTTGTTTATGCAACTTATTCTTATAAGAATCAAAGAAATGAAACGGAAACAAGATATTCAGAAGCATTTTTAACTTCTTACAAATATTGTGAACTTCCTGACTGTAAAATTTCTTCTTCAATAAAAGAAATAGAAGATGGATTTGAAATAAAACTTTATTCTCCAAAACCAAGTTTTTTTGTTTCTTTAGATGCAGATAATATACCTGGAATTTTTAGTGATAATATGATTACTCTTTCTGGAAAAAATGAAATTTCAATCACTTTTAAACCAAAACAAAAAACAAGTTTAGAACAATTTGAAAAATCATTATCTATAAAAAATTTAAGAGAAACTTATTAACCTATTCTTCCATTTTGTTTTCAAATTTAGAAAATGCTGGAATAAAGAGGATTGGAATATCTCCTGTTGCACCATTTCGTTGTTTTGCTAAAATAATTTTTGCATCTTGAGCAGGAGTTTCTTCCTTTAATCTTTCTCTATGTAAAAACATTACAACATCCGCATCTTGTTCAATAGAACCAGAACCTCTAAGTTGAGCAAGATTTGGTTCTTGACTTTCTGCATCACGAGAAACCTGACAAAGTGCAACAATAGGAATTTCAAGTTCACGAGCCAAAGCTTTTAATGATTTTGAAATTTCACTAACTTGTTCATAAACTGGTGCTGAAGGATCTTCAGTTGTAATCAAACCAATATAGTCAATAAAAATAATTTTTACATGTTGATTTACAACCATTCTTCTTGCCATTGCTCTTAAATCCAAAAGTCGCATATTTGGAGTATCAACTGTGTACAAAGGAGCTTCAAACCATCTACCTGCTGCATCTTGAATTTTTTTTACATCTTCAAGTTTTAACGTTCCAGAACGAATTTTACTCATAGAAACTCGTGCTTCTTGAGAAAGTAAACGCATACCAATAGATTCATAAGGCATTTCAAGAGAAAAAAATCCACAAGGAATACGACTATCCACTGCAATATAACGCATCATCGAAAGAGCAAATGCAGTTTTTCCAATAGAAGGTCTTGCACCAATAATAATCAATTCTGATTTTTGGAATCCAGAAGTATAACTATCAAGTTTTGCAAAACCAGTTGGAATTCCAGTGAATGCATTTTTACTATTATAGCGAGTTTCTATGATTTCAAATTCTTTTATCATAATATCTTTAGCAGAATGAATATCTATTGTTTCATTTCGTTCAGCTAAAGCAAAAATTTTCTGTTCAGCACTATCTAAAAGAGAGTCTGCATCTTTTCCAAGTTCAAAAGAAGATGATTTTATTTCTGAAGAAATTTTTATCAATTCACGACGAGTTGAACGATCAAGAATTATATTTGCATAGTAAGTTATATTTGCGGCAGAAGGAACTTTATCAGTTAATGAAGCAATATAAGCAACACCGCCAGCCTTTTCTAGTTTATTTTCAACAGTTAATTCATTTGTAAGAGAAAGAAAATCACCGGTTATATTTTTTGTGTAAAGCTTTTGAAGCGTTTCATAAATAACTTGATTTTGTAAAGAATAAAATCTATCTGGACGCAAAATAGAAACAACATCTGCCATAGCACTCCAATCTAACAAAAGAGCCCCTAAAACTGCTTGTTCTGCATCAACACTATGAGGTAAAACTTTATCTTTCAAAATTTCGTCCATAAAAACCTTCTCTAACAAATTATAATACAGATTTTAAATTATTAAAAACAATAAAAAAAGCCGGATTACAAAAATAGTATTTCCAGCTTTTTATAAAAACATAAATAAATGCAAGAAGATTTCTCATTTACAAGAAATCTTCTAGAAATTATTATTTTTCTTCTGAAGCAGATTCTGCACTTGCTTTTTCTTCTGTTTTTGAAGCTTCTGCTTCCAAGATTTTTCCATCAGAAGTTTGAGCTTTTACAGAAACATGAAGTTCTGCAGTTTGAGCTTCATAAAGTTTTACAGAAACTTTATAATTTCCAACTGATTTTATTGCATTTCCAGTAATATCAATGCGTTTTCTTTCAATTTCAAAACCAAGTTTAGAAAGAGTTTCTGAAATTACATTTGAAGTTACAGCACCATAAAGTTTACCATTTGAAGCAGCTGGCATTGTAATTTCGATTGTATTTGCTTCAAGTTTTTCTTTCAAGCTTGCAGAATCTTTTCTCTTTTGTTCTTTACGAGCTTCAATTTCTGCTTTGCGTGATTCAAAAATTAAAACTGTTGCTTCGTTATAAGGAACAGCTAAATTTCTAGGAAGAAGATAGTTGCGAGCATATCCATTTGCAACATTTTTTACATCGCCTTCTTCACCAAGCGATTTTACATCTACATTAAGAATAACTTTCATAAGTTCAAGCTCCTATAGTCCAACTCGGAGTATGAGGAGGACTTTATTTTTTTATTAGTCAGCAACGAATGGCAATAAACTGATTGAACGAGCACGTTTAATAGCTTTTGCAACTTCACGCTGATGTTTTGCACAAGTTCCAGTAATACGACGTGGAAGAATTTTTCCTCTTTCTGTCATATATCTGCGAAGAGAATCTGAATCTTTATAGTCAATTTTTATTTTATTTGCACAAAAGCGACAAAACTTTTTTCTAAAATAAGTTTTTGATTTTGCACGACCATCTTTTTCATCTTCACGACCATCAGAAACTGTAGCAACTTGTTCCATTGCAGCAGCCTGATCTTGTTTTACTTCAATTTCTTGTGTATTTTCTTCAGACATAGTTATCTCCTGTGTATAAAATTAAAACGGAATATCTTCAGGGAAATCAGAACCAGTATCTCCGTAAGATTCTGACGAATAATTATTTGTTTGATAATTATTTGAAGAAGGCATTTGTTGAAAAGAAGGTGCATTACTTGTTGAAGAAGAATCTCCTCCTCTTCCACCTAAAAGTTGAACATTATTTGCAACAACGCTAACTTTACTCATTTTTTGACCATCTTTTTCCCAACGATCTTGCTTCAAATATCCATCAACAGCAATCATTTTTCCTTTTGTTAAATAAGGTTTTAAATTTTCTGCTGTTTTTCCCCAAATAGTAACGTCAAAATAATTAACTTCATCAACCCATTGCTCACCATTTTTTCGGCTTCTATTTACAGCAATACTCACATTTGCTCTTGCTTGACCATTTCCGACATAACCAAAACTTCGTTCATCGGCACCAAGATCTCTTGTAAGACGCCCAATAAGAACAACATGATTCAAATCTGTCATATAAACTCCTTAAAATGATTTTTTTTGTTGATTAATTAACTATTCACCAATTTTTACAAATTGATATTTTAATAAATTTGCATTGATTTTGAATTCACTCTGAATTTCAACAATTTTTGCTGGATTAAGTTTTAAAATGTAAAGGATAAAGCGACCTTTCTTTTGTTTTTTGATTTCATAAGTTAAATCACGGTCACCAATAGATTTTTCTTCTTCGATTTCTGCACCGAATTTTGAAAGAGTGCTTTTTAAATCTTCAGCACTTTTTTTTGAC
This sequence comes from uncultured Treponema sp., assembly GCA_964410365.1. Lineage (GTDB taxonomy): Bacteria > Spirochaetota > Spirochaetia > Treponematales > Treponemataceae > Treponema_D. The sequence goes on along the minus strand of CAYPGB010000001.1, from coordinate 25,083 downwards.
TTTTCATCTTCTAATGGATAAATAGCCATAAGTTCATACTTTTTCATAAGTATCTCCTGAAATTTTTATATTCTGCAAAAAGCAAAATAATTTCGGAGGACAAAATCACAATCCTCTAATCAACGATTTTTAGATTGTAAATAAAAACCAAAATATGATTTTTATTCCTCCTTATGGACAAGGAAAATCTTCAACGAGATTTCCAAGGGGTAAGAATTAATATACTCAAAATAAAAAAAATCGTCAATTAGATTGCCAGTTCTAAATCATTCTAGTCAACAAAAAATTAGAATTATCAAAAATATTACACAAAATCTTCATACTTGTCGGTTTTTACTTATTATATTATAATTTTTTTATGTTTAAAAATTACAATAAGAGAGTTTTTTTTACAATTTTTTTTAGTTTTTTTAGTTTATTTTCTAGTTTTTCTAAGGATAAAACTTTTATAAAGTATGTTCATCCTCGTATTTACGAATTTGATTTATGCGATGCAGAAAAAACTGTTTTTTTAGGATTAAACGAAACAAGAATTATTTTTGATGCAAAAATTGATTTTACTCGATTTGTAAAAAAAGATATGCCAAAAGCTGGCGACAAAGTAATTTTTCATTATCATGGATATGCATTAAGAGATGCTGGTTTTGTTACAGCACAAATTTATGACAAGTCAATAGGAAAAAAACTTTCCCACGAAACAAAACTTTTTGGTAGTGATATAAAAAAGAAAGTTGAATTTAAAAATACAATTTCTTTTATTTTGGATGAAGATTCAAAATCAAATTTTACGTTAGTTCTCACAAGTAACAAAAAAAATAAACCATTTCAACTTGATCAAGTTTATTTTAAATTTTACAGAGTTGTAGAAACCACTGATACAGAAGCTGAAGCTATAAACGAAGAAATAGCCAAAAAAGACAATATAGAAATTATTGAAGTAAAAACTGATGTAAAAAGCGACGAAGAAGAAGCTCGAGAAAAAGCAGAACAAGAAAAATTGCAACAAGAACAATTAGAAAAAGAAAGATTGGAAAAAGAAGAACAAGAAAGAATAAAAAAAGAATTACTTGAAAAACAAAGATTAGAAAAAGAAATTTTAGAAACTGAAGAAAAACAAAAACAATTAGAATCTATAAATGAAGCGTTGCAAAATGCAAACAAAGTAAAACCATCTCGTTATCAAAAAGAATTTTTACAAGATTATATGTCTGATTATGCAGAACTTCCTGATAAAAATAATGTAACTAAAACAGAAAATATTATAGAATCTCCAAATCAAATAGATTCTGATGGAAGAACTTTATTAATGAATGCTGCAAAACTTGGAAATGATTGGCAAATAAAATTGTTATTAAATTCAGGTGCAGATGTAAATCTTAAAGATAAAGATGGATGGACAGCATTAATGTACGCCGTACGTTATCAAGAGAATCTGGAAACTGTAAAACTTCTTCTAACTCCAAAAACTGATATAAAAATAAAAAATAATTTTGGTTCCTCTGCTCTACTTCTTGCAACTTGTTATAATAATAATCCAGAAATTTTAAAAACTTTACTAGAATATTATTCAATTTCAGAATCAGAAGTTTTAAAATCATTTACACAACTTTTATCACAAAATTTAATTCCAGAATATATTCAAATAGAAAAAATTAATATTTTTATAAATAAATCTATTCAATTAAATACTTTTTACGAAGGAAAAACACCTTTAATGTACGCTGCACAATATGGAAATTCAACAAAAATTATCAAACTTCTTCTTGATAATGGAAGCATAACTACAGTTCGTTCCACAGAGGGAAAAACTGCTTTTAATTATGCAACAAAAAACACAAAACTCAATCATGATGAATATTATTGGGCTTTAAATAAAAAATAATTGGAATAAAAAATGAGAATTACAGGTGGAAAATTAAAAGGCAGAATCATAAAATGTCCAGAAGGAATTATCAGACCAGCAATGGACAGAATGCGAGAATCAGTTTTTTCAATTCTTGGTGATTTAAGCGGAAAATCTTGGTTAGATCTTTTTAGTGGTTCAGGAACAATTGCAATTGAAGCAGTTAGTCGCGGAGCAAATCACGTTGAACTTTGTGAAAAAGATAAAATAAAAATAAATACAGTTTTAGAAAATGTAAAAATTACAGAAAAAGAATGTGGAACAAAAATTCAATGTCATTTTATGCCTGTTGAATATTTTATCAAACGTTGTAAAACTTCTTTTGATTATATTTTTTTTGATCCACCATTTCCTTACAAATTTCATGAACAACTTATAAAACAAGCGGATGAAAATCAAATTTTAAATAAAACAGGAACAATTTTAGTTCACAGACCAGAAGAACATTTTATGCCAGAAAAAATTGGAAATCTTGTAAGAACAGATAAAAGAATTTACGGTCGTTCTATTGTTGATTTTTATACTTATCCACAACAATAATATTTTTTTAATAAATTTTAGTATAAATCTTAAAAAAAATATGATAATATAGAAGAAGATGGCTAATCGAAATGATTTAGAAAAAAATTTAAAAGAAGAACTTACTCAAAAAGAATTACCAGATGGATTTATAAAAGTTACAGATTCTCCAGTAAAAGGTCTTACTACAGAGCAAAAAGTAATTTTAAATCGAAAAGCAAATGCAATGTTTAACAATGGAAACGTTGAAGATGCAAGAAGAATTTTTATCACGACAGGTTATTCAGATGGTCTTACTAGAGTTGGTGATTATTATATAAATAAAAAAGAGAGTTTAAAAGCGTTGAAAGCATATTATCTAGCACACAACAAAAGAGATGCAGAACCAATTTACGAAGATATTGCAAAAATTATTTCAACGCTAATTGCAGAAAAATGATAAAGGGATTTTAAAATGGAAATCAATCAGAATGAAAATGATAACTTTTTGCCAGAGGAATATGAAATTCCAGAAATGGAAAATGTAAATTCAAGTGAAAATTTTGAAAAAATCACTGAAATTTCAAAAAAAGGTTATCAACTGATTAAAGAAAATGATTTTGATAATGCAAAAAAAGCGTTTGAAGAAATTTTACAAATTGAAGATAATAATAATTACGCTTTAGTTGGACTTGGCGATACAGAACGAAAACAAAACCATTTTGAAGAAGCGATTGCTTATTATCAAAAATGTTTAGATTTTTATCCATTAAATAATTATGCACTTTTTGGACTTGCAGATTGTTACAAATCTCAAAATCTTTTTGAAAAAGCAATTGATATTTGGCAAAAATATCTTGTTCATGATGAAAAAAATATCACTGTAATTACAAGAGTTGCTGATGCTTACAGAAAAATTCATGATTTTAAAAAGTCAAAATCACTTTATTTAAAAGTTCTTGAAATGGAAAATGATAATCCTTACGCACTTATTGGACTTGGACATTTAAATTATGATTTTAAAGAATATAAAGATGCACTTTCTTATTGGACAAAAGTTTATGAACTAAATAAAGAAAATGTTGATATTCGCGTTCTTACTTCAATCGGAAATTGTCATAGAAAGTTAAAAACTTTTGATAAAGGAATTATATTTTTTGAAAAAGGTTTAGAACAAGAACCTCAAAATTTTTATGCACTTTTCGGACTTGCAGATTGTTATCGTGGATTAAATCAACAAGCAAAATCTATAGAATATTGGAATAGAATTCTTGAAATAGATCCTAATAATAAAGTAATTCTTACTCGTGCTGGAGATGCATATAGAACTTTAGGTGATTTTCAAAAAGCAAAAAATTATTATAATAAAGCTCTTGAAATTGATTTTGATATTTATGCAGCTATTGGCTTGGCTCTTCTTTGTAAAGCAGAAGGAAATTTTGATAAAGCAACAGAAAGTTTTGAAAATCTTATAAAAGATGATCCAAAAAATGGAAGATTATATATCAACTTGGCTGATTGTTATGTTTCTATGGGAAAAAAAGATAAAGCAATCACTCTTCTTGAAAATTATTTAAAATCCGATGGAAAAAATAATATAATCAAAAATACATTAGAAAAATTAACTCGACAATAGATTTATGGAAAAAATTGTACTTTCAGGTTTATTAAGTGAAGAAATTACAGAAAAATTATCACTTTCGCAAAATTTTAGAGGAAAACAAATTTTTAAATGGATTGGTTCAGGTGTAAAAGATTTTAATCAGATGACAAATCTTCCTTTAGAATTACGCACTCAATTAAATGAAAAAGCTTGTTTACGAAATACAAAAATTGCTCAAATTTTAAAAGATCCTGATGGAACTATAAAACTTCAAATTACATTACAAGATGATAATGCCGTAGAAACTGTTCTTTTAACTGATAAAGAAGGAAGAAAAACGGCTTGCGTAAGTTGTCAAGTTGGGTGTGCAATGAAATGTGCATTTTGTATGACAGGAACACTTGGACTTTCAAGAAATCTTTTAGCAAATGAAATTTTAGAACAATTTTTTGCGTTGGAAGAAATTTGTGGAAAACTTGATAATATTGTTTTTATGGGAATGGGAGAACCCATGCAAAATCTTACAGAAATAAGAAAAGCTATATCAATTCTCTGCCATAAAGATGGACGATTTCTTTCTTCAAAAAGAATCACGCTTTCCACCTGCGGAATTGTAAAAGGCATTTATGATTTAGCAGAAAATGGACCACACATAAGATTAGCAGTTTCTTTAACAACAGCAAACGAAGAACTTAGAAAAGAACTTATGCCAATTGCAAAATCTGATGAAAATTCATTACAAGAATTAAAAAATGCAATCAAATATTATGCAGAAAAATCTGGAAAAAGAGTTACTTTAGAAGCGGCCCTTTTGCATGATGTAAATACAGATAAAAAAAGTGCTGAAAATCTTATAAAATTTGCAAAAAATCTTGATGTAAATATAAATCTTATTCCTTGGAATCCTGTTTCTACCCTACCATTTTCAGAGCCTTCAAAAAATGAAGTTTCCAATTTTATCAAAATGATTGAAAACGCAGGAATTAATGTAACTTTGAGAACAAAACGTGGTCAAAAAATTGGCGGAGCGTGCGGACAACTCGGTATTAGTAAAAAATCATAAAAGTAAGTACAATTCATTTTAGACTTGTATTTTTCTTGTTTTGTATAACTGTAAATCAATTTTTAAACCTCAATATTGTATGGCTTTTTGTTTTTATTGCAACATATTATTTTAAAATTACTTGTTGTATAACATCTATTTATATTATTTAATATCATTTTATTTGAAAAGTTAGAAAATCTATTGTATACTAAAAACAGTTTGAAAATTCGATTAAATTAATATAAATAGTTATGGAGTAACTGCGATGCAGAAAAAGATTTATGTAGTCGGTATGTTTGATGAAGGAACAGCATCAAAAGTTCAAGATGCGGTAAAAGCTGTTGCAGGCGTTACAAATGTTGTAGCAAACTGTGAAAAATCACAAGTACTTGTAGACTATAATGATGCAAGTTCCGAAGACCCAATAAATGCTGCAATTACTTCTTGTGGCGTTGATGTAATTGGTTAATAAACATATTTAAAATTATTAGAGCATAAAAAAAGGTTATCACTTCAAAATGATAACCTTTTTTATTTGTATAATTCAAATATGCTAGTTAGGATTCTTGAAAACTACACAAGAATCTCTTTTTAATTTTAAGATTGCCTTGAATATTTTACAAAGCAATCTTTTTTAGCAATGCATTTATTTTTTTAAGAAAACTGGAATTTGGTCGATTGGAGCATCAACTGTAACAGTTTTTCCTCCATCAAAAACTTCTTTTGTATGAATATTTTCCCACTTTCCTTTTGGTAAATAAACTTCACGAGAAGTTGTTTTTGCATACAAAATTGGAGCAACCAAATAATCAGAACCAAACATATATTGATCTTTTAAAGTCCAACATTTTTCATCTTCTGGGAATTCGTAAAACATTGTACGCATTACAGGACTTCCGTTTTCACTCGCCTCTTTCATTACTTTTTCTGTATAAGGAATTAAAGATTGACGAAGTTGAATTTGTTTTTCCATAATTTTTTGAGCATCTTCACCATAAGACCAAATTTCGTTTGGACGTCCGGTGTAAAGATAACCGCCTCCGTATCCTCTCTGTGGATCTTTATCAAGTGGAGGTGTATCGTGAGGATCTCTATCACCATGAAGGCGTAAAATTGGAGAGAAAACAGCAAATTCAAACCATCTTTCCAATAGTTCAACAAATTCTGGATTTTCTGGATTTCCATACATAAAACCACCAATATCTGTATTCCACCAAGGAATTCCTGCAATTCCAATATTCAAACCTTCGCAAATAGAAGTTCTTAAACATTCCCAAGTTGATTGAACATCACCGTTCCAAATAACATTATTATATTTTTGAGAACCAACCCAAGCACATCGCTCTAAGTTTACAATATCTTTTTTACCAATAGATTTCATTCCATCATAAAAAGTTTTACTATAATAAATTGGATAAATATTTGAACAAGAATTTGCTGTTCCAAGTTGATAGCGATAATTTCCATAATCATAAACATTGAAATCTGGTTCAGAATTATCCATCCAGAACATATCAATTCCAAAATCAATATAAGATTTTTTTACAATATTCCATAAATATTCACGAGCGTCTGGATTTGTTGCATCAAAAGTAAGACAATCACCCATAAAATCATAAGTTTGATTTGAACCTCTTTCTGTACGAACTAAAAATCCTCTATCAAGCATTTCATAATAATGAGAGCATTTTTTATCAACAGAAGGCCAAATTGAAACCATGACTTTTGTTCCCATTGTATGAAGTTCATCACACATTGCTTTTGGATCTGGCCAATATTCTGGGTCAAAACACCAATCGCCTTGTCGTGGCCAATGGAAAAAGTCAATTACCATTACATCAAGATGAATTCCCATTTCTTTATATTTTCTTGCAACATTTAAAACTTCATCTTGTGTTCTATAACGAAGTTTACATTGCCAAAAACCTAAATAATCTTTAGAAAGTGCTGGAGCTCGACCAACTGCCGCTGTAAAATTTTCAACTATAGTTTTTGGAGTATCGCCAACTGTAATCCAATAATCCATTTCTTTTGTAGTTTCAGCAGTCCATTCTGTAATATTTTTAGCAAAATTTACGTGTCCAACAGCAGGATTATTCCATAAAAAGCCATATCCTAATGAAGAAAGTGCAAATGGAATTGATATTTGCGAATTTTTTTGAGCAAGTTCTAGATAACAACCTTTCATATCAAGATAAGGATCAGGATATTGTCCCATTCCAAAAAGTTTTTCATCATCATTTGGGTCGAATCTAACTGTTAATTTATAATCTCCACCAATAATTCCTTGCCATTGACGGTTTATGATTTTTGTACAACAACTTTCTTTTGTTGCAGAAGGATCATAAGAACGATAATATTCATGAAGAATTTGTTTTCCATCTTTGTAAAATGTAATCACACCATTTGGATTTATCTTTGCAGACACTTTTCCATTAGAAATTTCAGCACCAGAAGATGTAACAGAAATTTTTGCAGAACCATGATTTATTTTTTCAGTAAGAGCCCAATCTCTATCGATAAAAACAGGTTCCATTGTTGAACGCACGCGTAAAGAATCTTTTCCCCAAGGTTCAACCATTAAAGTTTCATTTCCTTTTTTGAAAACTAAGGCATTTTTAGCTTCTAAAAACATATTTTACCTTCCTAATTTTATTTATCATTATATTTTATCATAAAATAGATAGTATCACACTTGTAAATTTATTCTAAATTACTGTAAAACTTTTACACCTCTTTTTAAAAATACTAAAATTCTTTAATATTCTTTAATTTTTTATTGATTTGGTATATTTTATAAGATATAATTAAAATAAATTATTTTATCATTATAGGAGTAATGAATTATGGGAAAAACCATTGCAGAAAAAATTTTTAATGCACATCTTATTGATAAGCCTTTTGATAATACATTTGTACTTTCTTTGGATAGAGTATTTTGTCACGAAATTACAACTCCACTTGCCATCAATGATTTAACTGATCGTGGATTAGATAAAGTTTTTGATAAAGAAAAAATTAAAGTTGTTATTGACCATGTTTCTCCAGCAAAAGATTCAAAAACTGCTATGCAAGAAAAAATTTTACGTGATTGGGCTCGCCGAAATCAATTAAAAGATTTTTTTGATATTGGTCAAAATGGTGTTTGTCATGCAATTTTTCCAGAAAAAGGATTTGTTCGTCCAGGATTCACTGTAATTATGGGAGATTCTCACACTTGTACTCACGGAGCGTTTGGAGCATTTGCCGCTGGTGTTGGAACTACAGATTTGGAAGTTGGAATTTTAAAAGGAGTTTGTGCTTTTAAAGAACCAAAAACAATAAAAATCAATCTTACAGGAAAATTACAAGAAGGAGTTTACGCTAAAGATGTTATTCTTTTTGTAATTAGTAAACTTGGTGTAAATGGTGCAACAAATTGCGTTATAGAATTTACAGGCTCTGTCGTAGACAATTTTTCTATGGAAGAAAGAATGACAATTTGTAATATGGCTGTAGAAGCTGGTGCAACTAGTGGAATTTGCCAACCAGATATGACAACTGTTGAATATCTTTGGCCTTTTATAAAAGATGAATTTGCAACAAAAGAAGATGCTTTAAAAGAATATTCAAAATGGAATTCAGATTCTGATGCAGTATACGAAAAAGTTTTAGATTTAGATGTTTCAAATCTTGAACCACTTGTAACTTATGGTTACAAACCTGATTTAGTAAAACCTGCACGCGAAATGAACGATGTAAAAGTAGATCAAGTTTATATTGGTTCTTGTACAAATGGACGCATTTCCGATTTAAGAATTGCTGCTGAAATTTTAAAAGGAAAACATTTAGCAGAAGGTGTTAGAGGAATTTTAGCACCAGCAACTCCAAAAGTTTATAAAATGGCAATGGAAGAAGGTCTTATGGACATTTTTATGGAAGCAGGATTTTGTGTTACAAATCCAACTTGTGGAGCTTGTCTTGGAATGAGTAATGGAGTTCTTGCACCAGGTGAAGTTTGTATTTCAACTACAAATCGTAACTTTAATGGAAGAATGGGAAAAGGTGGAATGATTCATCTTGCTAGTCCAGCTACAGCCGCAAAAGCAGCAATTACTGGTTATATTAATTAAAAAATTTTCACATTTACTAATTTTAATGATATATTTAATTATATGGAAATTTTTATTTATTAAAGATTTCCTATAATAAAAATAGGGATTTTCCCAAAGGAGAAAAAATTGAAAACATTCGGCGGTTCAGTGTTGTTCTTAGATCGTTCAGATATAAATACTGACGAAATTATTCCTGCAAAATATCTTACAGAACTTTCTAAACAAGATTTAAAACCATATCTTTTAGAGGATTTAAAACTTGACGGATTTAATCCAAAAACTGATGTTGCAGGTGCTAAAGTAATTATTACAAAAGAAAATTTTGGATGTGGTTCTTCAAGAGAACATGCTCCTTGGGCACTTGAAGTAAACGGAATTTATACTGTTATTGCTCCGAATTTTGCTAGAATTTTTAGACAAAATATGTTTAATAATGGACTTATGGCAATTGAAGTTGATAAAAAATCTGTTTCTGATATGTTCCGCACATTTGCAGATAAAGATACTGAATGTAAAATTGTTATAAATGATGATGGAACTGCAAAAGTCAAATTAATTGCAGGTTCACTTTCAAAATCATATCCATTCCACTTAGACGACTTTGAAAAAGCTCTTGTTGAAAAAGATGGTTGGGTTGGTTTTGCAGAAAGTAAATATTAAGATTTTATAAAACTGATTTTTAATGTATCTCCAAAATAATATTTTCTTGGAGATACATTTTTTTTTTATCTTTCAATAAATTGCAATTCTTCTAATTTTTTTAAAATAATTTCTACTATTTCTGTAGGATTTTTTTCATCAACATTAATTATAATATCTGCAAATTTATAATCATTATTATCAATTCCATAAAATTCTTTATAACGATTTGTATCTTCTCTATCACGCATTGCAGTAAAATCTTTTATTTCTTGAAGATTTCCACCTTCTCTATTAAAAATGCGTTTTGCACGAATTTCATCACTCGCATAAAGATAAACTTTCAAATCTGCCTGTTTTAACATCCAAATAGCAAGACGACTTCCTAAAACGCAAGATTCTTCTAACGCAAGTTCAACTTGATGTTTATCAACAAATTTATCATAAAAATCATCATTTTTTGCCGCTTCAATAACTTGTAAAAGAGTCATTCCTTTTTCTTCGGCAAGTTGTCTAAAAGTATAATTTATTAATTTTATACCAAGTTCATTTGCTAAAAGCCCACTAACAGTTGTATTTCCACATCCACTTTTTCCACTAATTGCAATTCTTAAATCTTTATTTAACTTCATTTTTTACTCCACATTTTTACTTTGCTCTCGTATATTTTCAAGACTATCTTTTGCAGTTACAACGACAGAACTAACTTCCGCAAATTGATTTTTACTACCGATTGTATTTATTTCTCGATTCATTTCTTGGCAGATAAAATCCAATTTTTTTCCCGGAGTTTGATTGTTTAAAATTTCATCTTTCATTGCGGCAATATGGCTATGAAGTCTTACAACTTCTTCATTTATTGTATATTTTACAAGCATTGCAGCAGTTTCTGTCATAATGCGATTTTCATCAGCGTGTTCGCCTAAAAGTTCATTAAATTTTTTTGTAATTTGTTCTTTAAAAACATTTTCCATTTTTGGTTGCCATTCTTTGAAAAAACTTGCACATTCTTCCAATTTTTTTAATTTTTCGATTAAATCTTTTTTCATATTTTCGCCTTCACGAATTCTATCAGCATAAAATTTTTCAAAAGCGGCATTAAAAACTGGTTCAATTAAATTTTTATATTTTTCAACATCATAAGAATTATTGGAATTTAAAACTCCTGGTTGAGAAAGAATAAGACTTAAAGGAATATTTTCGCTATCATATCCACAAGCTAAGGCAACATCTTTTATAGCATTTAAATATGATTTTGCAATTCCAACATCAGCAGAAACACTTGCATCAGATTTTAAATCTTTTACCCGAATAAAAACATCAACTTTTCCACGAACAATTTTTTCTACAATTTTTGCTCGAAAATAAGTTTCAATTTGATTTAAAAAAGAAGGAAGATTTATTGTCAAATCTAAAAAGCGAGAATTTACAGATTTTATTTCAACACTAATAATTGCATTTTCGTAAGATTTTTCTTCGTAAGCATAACCTGTCATTGATGTCATAATTTACCTCAAAATTTTATTTTTTATATTCTGCCAAAAGAGCTTTACCAAGTTTCCAATTATCTCCAGCTCCCATTGTTACAAAAAGATAACCGTTAAACTCTTTTGATAAAGGTTTTTCTAATTCTGATTTTACAAAATCTAACGCGTCTAAAACTTCTTCAAAATAAGCAACATGATTATGATTTTTTAAAACTTCTTCATACAAAGTTTTTCCTGAAATTTCAAAATCAGAAGGATTTTCGCGAGCAGAAGAATAAATCTTATGTAAAATAACTTCATCAGCACTTTCAAAACATTCTCCAAACTCTTTTAATAAAGCTTGAGTTCTTGAATAAGTATGACTCATAAAATCTACGATGATTTTTCTACCTTTATAAAATTCTTTAAAACCTTCTAAAGTTGTTTTTACCGCAGTAGGATGATGACCATAATCATCAATTACTAAAACTGAATTATTTGATTTTGTAGTAAATTCACCAATAATTTCTGAACGACGTTTTCCACCAGAAAAATTCAGCAAACCTTTTGCAATATTTTTTTCGTAATCAAGAGGATTTTTGCCAAAAGTTTTCAAAAGCTGACAAACTAATGCAACAGCAGCACAAGAATCCATAACTTCATGTTTTCCAGGCATTTTTATTGCAAAATCAAAATTATTTACATTAAAACAATTTTTTTCGTCAGAAACTTTTCCAAAATTTAATTTATAAATAGAATTTTCAGAAGTTCCATAAGGAATAAAATTTATATCGGAACGTTTTTGTTTTACAATATTTGCAACATCAACTGCACCTTTATCATCTGCACAATAAATTAAATCTCCATTTTTTGGAAGTAAACAAACATAATCAACAAATGCATTTCGAATATCTTCATAAGTTGGATAATAATCTTCGTGATCAGGTTCTACAGAAGTTAAAATAATTTTTTTTGGACAAAAACTCATAAAATGTCTTTGATATTCACAAGTTTCGGCAACAAAAATATTATTTTTATTATCTTTTGAAGAATTAATTAAAGGCGATGTAAAAGTACAAGAATTTCCAAAAGACTTTATAACAGAACCTGCTAAAATCTGACTTGGCAAATCAATTTCTTTTAAAATAGAACCGACAATTCCTGTTGTAGAAGTTTTTCCATGAACACCACAAATTCCACAAGAATAAGAACGAGAACTATAAGAACCTAACGCTTGCGTATACAAAAGACAAGGAATATTTCTTTTTGTAGCTTCTATTAAATCTGGATTTTTATCAATTTTATACGCAGAAGAATAAATTACATATTGAATTTCATCTGTAATATTTTTTTCGCTAAAAGAAAGAGCTTTTAATCCTAATTTTTCTAAGATTTCGTCTGTGTAAAAACGTTCAGAAACATCAGAACCTGTAATAATTGCTCCATTATGAAAAAGAATTTCAACAAGAGCAGCCATTCCAGTTCCTTTTATTCCAACAAAATGAATATGAATTCCAGAAAGATTTTCTGGTAAAGATTTAATTTCCATATTTTTACAGTATAATATCAACACAAAAAAAAATCACTACCAGCCAACGACTGATAGTGAAAAGGATGTAAACAAAAATAAAACAGGAGGAATTCCTGATTATATTAAACTTAAATAAATTTGGTCTGCAAGTCCAAAACCTGCATTTTTTGTCATAGAAACAGCATATTCATCATAAAGCATATCTTCGTAAGTTTGCTGTGCAAAATCAGATTCTTGACTTTTTACAACGGTTTTTCTCATTGCAGAAAGCATTTGTTTTACAAAATAACTTTCTAATTCCATAGATTTTTCGTAAAGTTCACTTGTTCTATCAATAGTTTTTTGTTGAACGTGAGGATTTGCTTGATTTGCAGCCGCTCCAATTGTTTTGGAAGTTTTATCATTTGGAGAATTATAAGTTCCAGAAAATCCTGTTGTATAATCGCCATTTAATCGTCCATTTTCTGCAATCTGACTTGAAGATAAAGTTCCTTTTCCATCATCTTGTTTTTGAAGTCTTTCTAAAAGTTCAGAAAATTTTGCATTATCAGCATTATTTTTTGCAGAAGACAATGCACCGTTTCCGTTTGTTATGCCACTAAATGTATTTACTAATCCTACGTTCATAATTTTTCCCACCACTTTTTAAGAACTATCGTTTTAAGTTTACTGCTGTAGATAACATATTATCTGAAGTTTGAATTGCTTTAGAATTAAATTCATAAGCACGTTGAGCAACAATCATCTGAACCATTTCATTTACAACAGAAACATTGCTCATTTCCAAAAATTTGTGTCGAACATCACCAAAACCTTCATATCCAGGTCTTCCAGCGATTGCTTCTCCAGATGCATTTGTAACTTTGAAAAGATTATCGCCTTCAGCTTTTAAACCAACAGCATTTGGAAATCTATATAATTCGAGTTGTCCAACTTCAACAGGTTCGTTTCCGCCATTTACTTTTACACTTACCAAACCACTTTGTGTAATATTTAAAGTAGAAACATCATAACCTTCAGGAAGAATTATTTCTGGCATAACTCTAAGACCATTATTTGTTACAAGTTGTCCATTTGAATCAACCTTAAAAGAACCATCTCTCGTGTATGCATAACTTCCATCATATTGTTGAACTCTAAAAAAACCTTCACCAACAATAGCAACATCAGTATCTACGCCAGTATTTTGCAAAGAACCTTGATTCATAATTCTTTGTGTTGCACCAACTTTTACACCAGTTCCTTGCTGAATTCCAACAGGAGTTACAGTATCTTCAGTTGCTGGAGTTCCTGCCAATTTTACATTTTGATAAACTAAATCTTCAAATTCAACTCTTTGTTGTTTATAACCAGTTGTATTTACATTTGAAAGATTATTAGAAATTGCATCTATATTTGACTGCTGACCATTCATTCCAGTAGCAGCGGTCCATAAACTTCTTACCATTTTTTACCTCAAAAAAAATTAGTGATGACACTAAAAAAAGTTCAAAATTTTGTCATTGTCGGACTTGCTCCGACAATCTAATTCTCTTCAAATACATAGAATTAACATCAAATAGATTCCCGTATCGAATACGAGAATTACACTTTTTCTATAAACCTAAAATTCATCAACTTAAAACAGCAACTTTTTGCCACAAAGTTCCCATCATTGAATCTTCAGATGTAATTGTTTTTTGATTTGCTTCGTATGCTCTGTTTACTTCAATCATTTGAACCATTTCATTTACAACATTAACATTACTAGTTTCTGAATATCCTTGTAAAAAAGTAGGTCTTTCATTACCTTCTGCAATATGAGCTGGACCAGAAATATCATTAGAAGAATAAAGACTTTCTCCCATTTTGTTTAAATATCTTTCGTTATCAAAACGAACAACTTTAAAACGGTCAATTTCATTTCCATCTTCAGAAAGTAAAATACCATCTTCATTTACTGTAAAACGGTCATTTTCGACTTTTATAATTCCATTTTCACCCAAAACAGGATATCCATCTTTTGTTTCTAAAATACCTTCTTTACCAATATAAAAATTTCCGTTTCTTGTATAACGTTCTCCAAGAGGAGTTTCTACAGCATAAAAACCTTTTCCATTTAATGCTGTATCTGTTTTTGTATTTGTAATTTTAAATGAACCTTGAGAAAAATCTGTATAATTTTCGTTAGTTTCAACACCAACTCCAAGTTTTCCAATAATAGGAGCCGCATCAGCACTTCCCATTCCATTTTGAATTTTATAAACGCCATCAAAATTTGTTCTACGAATTAAAAGTTCAGAAAAAGATTTAGAAACAGTAATATCTCGTTTATAACCAGCTGTATCAACATTCGCAAGATTATTAGAAATTGCATCTAATCTATTCTGTTGAGCATTCATTCCAGAAGCTCCAGTATACCAACCTCGAATCATCGTTTTCCTCCATAAAAAATGTTTACACCTTAATTATTTAATCGGTTTTTTAGAAAAATAATTTAGAAAAATTTTTAATAAATCACTTTTATTTCAAAATTTGATAAATTGTGTCATCACATTCTTAATCTTTTTGTCATAAGGCTATCTAATAAGTTTAAAACGTAGAGGTCTTTGAGTGTTTCGGCGTTGCTGTCATTGCTATACTCCAACTATGTGTCATTGCCGTACTTGATACGGCAAGATTATCGGGTCACGCCCGATAATGACAAAAGGATTGTAAAACAATGCTCAATAATGACAAAATGATTGTTAAACAATGTCGATAATGACAAATAAACAAAATTTTATCGATAATGACAAATTAAAAAAAAACAATTTAATAAAAAATCTTTACATCATTTTTACAAAATTTCATTTAAAGTAATGTTTGCAAATACACAATTTCGGATTTATAATAAGTTAAATAATATTTGTACATACTAAAGGAGTTCGATTATGGCATACGAAGAAGAGCAAGAACCAAGAGTTCTAGCAATTATTTTGGGTGGAGGAAAAGGAACTCGACTTTATCCACTTACAAAAGAACGTTCAAAACCAGCAGTTTCTTTTGGTGGAAAATACAGAATTGTTGATATTCCACTTTCAAACTGTATAAATTCTGGGTATAAGAAGATTTATCTTTTAACTCAATTTAATTCTGCATCTTTACATCTTCACATCACAAATTCTTACAATTTTGATAGATTTTCTGGTGGATTTGTAGAAATTCTTGCAGCAGAACAAACATTGGAACACAGTGGTTGGTATGAAGGAACCGCAGATGCTGTTAGAAAGAATTTTATCCATTTTAAAACACAAAAACCAACTCATTACATAATTCTTTCTGGTGATCAACTTTACAAAATGGATTTAAAAGCTTTTATGAATACTCACATAAAATCTGGAGCAGAAATTACAATTGCAACAACAGCTGTAAATCGTCATGATGCTTCTGGTTTTGGAATTATGAAAATTGATGACAAAAATGAAGTAAAAGCTTTCATGGAAAAACCAAAATCAGATTTAAATATAGATGATTGGAAAATTCCTCAAGAAGCTCGTGGAGCTCTTCCACCAGAAAAAGAATATTTAGCTTCTATGGGAATTTATATTTTCAATGCAAAAACAATGGAAGAATGTTTAAGTGGAGAAAATGAAAAATATACAGATTTTGGTAAAGAAATTCTTCCTCTTGCAATTGGAAAACGAAAAATCAATTCTTATATTTTTGATGGTTATTGGGAAGATATTGGAACTATAAAAAGTTTCTATGATGCAAATATTGCATTAACAGAACCTTATCCAAGATTTGATTTCTATGGAAATAATGCACCAATTTATACTCACATGAGAAATCTTCCACCTTCAAAAATAAACAAAGCAGAAATCATAAGTTCATTAACTTCTGAAGGATGTATAATTACAGATTGTAAATTAAATAAATCTGTAATTGGTGTTCGTTCAATCATTGAAAATGGTACTGAACTTGATGGAGTTATTATGATGGGGGCTGATTATTATGATGATGAAAATGAAAAAATTGAAAATCATAAAAAAGGCATTCCTTGTACAGGAATTGGTCAAAACTGTAAAATTAAAAATACAATTATCGATAAAAATGCAAAAATTGGAAATGATTGTAAAATCGGCGTAAATGGAAACAAATACGAAGATGGCGATCATGGCTCTTTCTTCAGTGCAGACGGTATTATTGTAATAAGAAAAGGTGCTGTTCTTCCTCCAGGAACAATAATCTAATCTCCTTATAAATATATTTTTTGCCACAGAAAATTTTTCTCTTTTCTGTGGCTTTTTTTTATTTTTAGGAAAATTTATGTCAGAATATTTTGAAAGATTAGGAAAATTATTAAACGACGCTTTAGAAAAAGGAGAAATTCCTCAAGAAAAAAAAGAAATTCCCGAAAATAATAAAGATTTTTTTTATAAAAAAGAAAAAAAGTGTAAGAATTTTTCTAAAAAAGAACATATTGAAGTTGGTGAAGTAATAAAACTGCATAAATATACAGAAAACATACAATTTCCAGACAAAATTCAAAAAGCACTAAACACACTAGATATAGTGTACCCTTTTACAATAAAAGATATTACAAAACAGTATCATAAATTAATAAAAGAAAACCATCCTGATACACAAAATACTATACATTTTTCTAAAGATGTATTAAAAAGTAGACAAATTAATGATATACAAGATGCTTTTTTTACTTTAAAATCTTACTTTTTTTAAATGTCGATAATTTTATACAGATAATTTTTATAGACAGTATAATAATATGTATACTATTTTAAACATCTTCTTCTAGTTCGCCTAACTTTCTGTGTAGAGTTTTTCTTCCTATTCCTAAAATCTCAGCTGTCTTTGATTTATTTCCATTATTAAAAGCTAAATTTTCATTTATAATAATCAGTTCTGCTTCTTCAAGAGTTATTCCAATTGGGATAATAATATTTTTTTCTTCAAATTTATTTTGCAAAGCAGGTGGTAAATCTTCTATTTTTATTTCATCACCACTACACATTACAACCGCAGACTCAACACAATTTCTTAATTCACGAATATTTCCTGGCCAAGAATATTTTAGCATTACCGCTTTAGATTTTGTATCAAATCCTTTTATATTTTTATTATTTTCTTTACAAAATTCTGTTAAAAAAGAATGCATTAACAAAGGAATATCATCTTTTCTTTCTCTCAAACTAGGCATTTGAATTCTTACAACATTTAATCTATAAAAAAGATCTTCTCGAAATCTCCCAGCTTTTACTTCTTCTTCTAAATTTTTGTTAGTTGCAGCAACAACTCTAACATCAATATCAATAGATTTTTCTCCGCCTACTCTTTCAAATTTTCTTTCTTGTAAAACTCGTAAAAGTTTTACTTGAGTAGATTGATTAATTTCACCAATTTCATCTAGAAAAATAGTTCCACCATTTGCACGTTCAAAATGTCCCTTATGTTGAGTATCAGCTCCGGTGAATGCACCTTTTTCATAACCAAATAATTCGCTTTCTAAAAGACTTTCCGACATAGCTGCTAAATGAACTACAATAAAAGGTTTTTCTTTTCTATTAGATTGATTATGAATTGCATTTGCAACTAATTCTTTTCCAACCCCACTTTCACCAGTAATTAAAACATTTGCTTTTGAAGGAGCCGCTTTTAAAATAAGAGTTCTTACTTTATTCAGTTCCGCACTTTTTCCAATCATTTTATCTGATGATAAATTTGAAAAAAGTTTTTCTTTTAATTCTTTGATTTGTTTTTCTTGGCTTCTACCTTTTAAAGCATTTTTTACAATTAAATTAAGATGATCCAAATCTAAAGGTTTTGTTAAAAAATCGTAAGCTCCAGCTTTCATTGCAGCAGTTGCATCATCAATACTACCATGACCTGTTAAAACGATAATTGGAATTCCAGGATTTTCTGTTGTTACATGTTTTACAACTTCTTCACCACTCATTCCATCCATTCGTAAATCAGTAATAACAAGATCAACATTCCCCTTAGAAATAATTTCTAATCCTTGTTTACCATTGGCTGCTTTTAGAACATCATAACCTTCAAGTTCAAAATTATCAGCAAGACCATTTCTTATATTTTCTTCATCATCAATAGTTAAAATTGTCATATTTTTGTCCTAATTATTAATTGCAAGTTTTTGGTCTAAATATAAAGGAAATTTTATTGTAAAACACGAACCTTCGCCTTCATGAGAAGAAACTTCTATTTCTCCAGAAAATTCCTTTATAATTTTATAAACCATAGTCATTCCAAGTCCTGTTCCTGTTGCTTTTGTAGTAAAATATGGTTCAAAAATTCTAGAAGCGGTTTCAGAATCCATTCCACAGCCGTTATCAGCGATTTTTAAAATATATTTATTTTCTTTTATGATGATTCGAATATGAAATTCACCTTTATAATCATCTTGAGATTTTTCTTTTTGAGTTTTTAAAGCCGCTAAAGCATTTGTTGAAAAATTCATTATTATATCTTTAAAAAGTTTTTCATCTATCATAATTTTTGCAGAATTGGAAAAATCTTCAAAAAACACATCAAAATTATTATCTTCAAATTCTGGTTTTATAAAATTTATTATATTTTCAATAATTGAATTTGGATTTTTTAATTCAAGATTTGCTTTTACAGGTCTTACCGCAAATAAAAAATCAGTTACAAGTCTATTTAAATAATCAATTTCTTTATTTACAACATCAATATGCTCTTCTACAAATTTTTTTTCAGGAAGGATATTTTCATTTTCTCTAGCACGAGCAATTGCTTTTTGTATGAGTTGAATATGAATTGAAATTGCACCAAGAGGATTTTTTATATCATGAGCCATTCCTGCCGCTAGATTTGTAATTCCTGCCATATTTTCCATTCTGTGCAAAAGAACTTCCTGATTTTTCTTTTCCGTCACATCTCGAATAATAATAATTCTTCCACAATCTTCATTATCATTTACAAAAGGAGTCATTGTAATTGTTATAAAACGAACAGAACCTCCAGAAGTTGTAGTTGAAAAATCTTCATTACAATTTGTGATAGATTTTTGATAACATTTCTTAAAAAAATCAGAAATATCAGAATCTTCTATTAATTCCCAAATACGAAATTTAGAAGAATTTGAATCATCTAAACGAATATTAAATTTTAATCGACTTTCTGCAATTGTATTACATTGTTGAAGAAAAAATTCATTATCAACAATTAAAATTCCTGCACTGATTGAATCTAAAATTGAATAAAGATTTTTATTTTCGGAAATAACATCATTTATTAAATTTGTTAATTGTTCTTTATCAAGTTTATTAACTTTTTGAATGACTTTTTTATAATACGCTCTCATTGCAAATTTTAAAAACTCCATTATTTAAAACATTTAAACTAGATAATTCTCTTAAAAGAATTTCAAGAGAAGCTTGCGGTGTTTGATTGTATAAAACAACATTATCATAACTTTCTCGAATTAAATTTAAAATTTTTAAACTGATTTCACTTCCTGCTTGAATTTTTGATAAAGGCTTTTGTTTTTGAATTATATAATTGAAAAAAAGTTTTAATTCTACACGCGGAATAAAATTTCCACAATTTTTTACAATTGTAGAAATATTTGGAATTTTTCGATTTGCAATTTCTTCAAAAAAATAATCGGCTTGAGATTTTATAATTGAGGGATTTATGGGTAAAAAAATTAATAAAAAATCATTTATTGTTCCAGAAAAATCATCATTATGAAAAATTCGTTTTATTACATCTTGTTGTTCAGATAAATTTCTTTCTTTAAAATTATAAGTTCGCACACGAGAAAGAATTGTTTCCATAATTGCATTTCTATTTGAACTTAAAAGAATAAAAATACAATCTTCTGGCGGTTCTTCTAAAATTTTTAACAATGCATTTCTAACACCGGGAAGCATTTTTTCTGCATTTTCAATAATTATGATTTTTTTCCCATCTTCAGATTTGATATGAGCCCAATCTTCCATATTTCGAATTTGATTTATTGGAATGGAATCGTACAAAAAATCATTTTCCAATTTTTTTGCATAATTTTCTAAATTATTACATTCTTTTTCTACAGTTTCAAAATCTGGTAATTCGTGAGGATAATCTAAAATTTCAAGTTTTTCATTTATTTCTTCAATTATAGAAGCAATTTTATTTATGGAAGAATCACCTTGTAATAAAATTCCATTAAAACGCAAAGTTAATTTTCTGATACTTCTGATAAAAAAATATCTTGCAGATAATAAATACGGTTTTTGATTTTTTAACGCTTCTAAAAAATATTGTTTTGCACTTGAAATTTCTAAAATGCAATCTCTTGGTCCCATCAAAAGTAAATTTGAAGATGTTAATGCTTTATTTTGCATACAACAAGAACATTCGCAAGACCAACTTCCTTTTTTTTCATTTTTACAAGAATAAACTCTAGCAACTTCCAAAGCGGCTGTTAATTTTCCTGAAGATTCATTTCCAGAAAAAAGAACAGAACCTGGAAAATTATTATTTCGAATATCATTTGAAATTTCTTTTATAGTCGGTTGTGATATAATATTTTCAAACATAAATTATCCTAACAAATTTGCAAAAAAACTATCTTGTAACCATTTTACTTCAAAAAATGGTTGAGATTTTAAAATAATTATAACTAAACAAACAAAAGCAATACCCTCTCCAATGCCAAGAATAACTCCTAACGCTCGGTTCAAACTTCCCAAAATCACATTATCTACCAAACGAGAAAAAATCACTTCTAAAAGTTTAAAAATTATAAAAACGATAATAAAAACTATCAAAAATCCTAAAACAAATCGTGCTACAGAATTTGAAATTGCATTTTGAAAAAAAAGATTTCCAATTTCATCACAAAAAATACAAGCACAAATAATTCCTAAAATCCAGGACGCTTTTTTAAAAAGTTCAGATACAAAACCTCTAATAGTACTTACAACAATGAAAAAAAATATAATTCCCAAAAAAACATAATCGGCAGTACAAAAACTCATCAATTTTTCCTTTTATTTAAAAATTTCATTATATAAAATAGAAGCAATTTTTTTTGCAGGAGAAACATCACCAATAATTTGTGATAATGATAATTCGTATTTTTTTCGAGTATTAATATCAAGCATTTTATTTAACGCTTTTTTTAATTCTTGTGAATTTGCTTTTTCTCCAAGAAGCATAATTGCTCCACCTTTTTCTTCAAAAAATTTTGAATTATCAACTTGATCGCCACGAGTTCCATTTCCACACAAAGGTATTAAAATCATAGGCTTTTTTAAAACCGCTGATTCCCAAATAGAATTTGCACCAGCTCTAGAAAGAATTATATCAGCACAAGAAAGAACATCTGGCATTTCTTTATAAATAAAATTGAAAGGTTTATAATCAGAAAATTTTTCTTTTAGATTTTTCTCTTCAAACTCAGAATGATTTACAAGTCCAGTTTGATGAATTACAATAAAATTTTCACAAAGATAGTCAAGATTTTCGTAAACAAGATTATTTATTTGCTTCGCTCCAGAACTTCCACCCAAAACTAATAAGATTGGCTTTTGATGATTTTCAGAAATACCAGCAAAAGAAAGTCCATTTTTATGATTTGTATTATAAAAAATTGGACGAATAGGATTTCCTGTTACAATCACTCGTTTTTTATCGCTTTCGCTAAGATGATTTTTTGTTTCCTCGTAAGATACAAACATTTTTTTTGAAGATTTAAAATTTATCTTATTTGCAAGACCAAGTGAAAAATCACATTCGTGAGTAAAAACTGGAATTTTTAAAATTTTTGCAGCAAGACAAGGAGGAACGCTTACAAATCCTCCTTTTGAAAATAAAATTGCAGGTTTTTGTTTTTTTAAAATACATAAAGATTTGATAAATCCCGCAAAAATTCTGAAAATATCTGTAAAATTTTTAAAAGAGAAATATCGTCGAAGTTTTCCAGATGGAATTCCAAAAAATAAATCTACTGAAGGAGTTCCGTCTGGACTAAAAGCTGTTTCTACAATTTTCTTATCCATTCCTTTAGAACAGCCAATCCACATAATTTTTATGTTTTTATTATTCTGGTTAGAAAGAAATTTCAATTCATCAGCAACGGCAAGACCTGGATAAATATGACCTCCAGTTCCTCCGCCTGTAAATGCGATTAAGTTTTCATTCAATTTCATACAAATATTATAATAAAAAAAATTATAAAAAAAAAGATAAACACTTTTTTTTCTATAATATTATCATTATTTATTTTCGAAATAATTTCACAATAATTTTATAATCTTGAAAATAAAACTTTTTGTGTTGGAATATCTATATTTTTTGTTTTTAGTTCAACTTCATCATTTAACGAAATACCAGAACAACCTCCAAGTTGAGTTTGCATATCAAGTTCTGGAATTAAAATCAAAGCTTCATTTCCACGAATATCGATACAATAACCTTTATAAGTTTTTTCTGGATTTTGTAAAAGATAAACAAGTTTCCAATGAGTTTCACTTAATCGAGAAGCTTTTCTAGCAGCAAGAGAAGCAGCATCACCCGCAGAAATTCGTTCAAGCATTTCATCTTTTGTAAGTAATTTTTTTTGTTCTATAAAAGCATGCAACTGTTCATGAGCAATTAAATCACTATAACGACGCAAAGGAGAAGTTACTTGACTATAAAAACTTAAACCAAGTCCTGCGTGAGGAGAAGGAGTAATTCCGACAGAACGTTTTCGCATACATTTTACTCGTGAAAATTGACCTGCCCAACCATCTGGAAGTTTTTCTGGAAATTCAGGAGATTCCTGACTAACATAAGGAAAAGGAATATTATTTTTAAAAGCAAATTTTGCAGCACCTTCTCCAGCCAAAAGCATCATTTCTTGAATCATTGCGTTACTTTCATATTTTTTTTCTGGCTCAATCGTAACAATTTTTGTAGATTTATCAACTTTTATATCAACTTCGGGCATTTGAATTGTGATTGCATGATTTGCATTTCTTCTTTTAAGATTTTTTCTTGCAATTTCAAAAAGTGGTTTTAATTCTGGAGAATCTTTTTTTAATTCAGCTTCTTCATAAGAAATCATTTCTACAAAAACAGAAACTTTTTTTACTTCGCAAGTTTCAATTTGAGAATTATCATCTAACTTTAATTTAAATGCCAACGCAGAAGATTTTTTTCCAAGATTTTTTTCTCTCAATCCAAGTGCATAATCTTCCAAACTAGATTCGCACAACATTCTAGAGGCACCTTCTGGAATATAAAGAGTTGTCCCCCTTTCTCTAGCGGCTAAGTCAATTTTTGAATTAGGTTCAACAGTTGCAGCAGGATCAGCAATACAAACCCAAAAATATTCTCCATCAAAACCGACAGCATCATCAGGGTCAAGTGAGTTTGGAGCATCAATTGCAAAACATTTACAAGGAACAATTTCTCTTTCTTCATTTTTCATTGGACCAAGTTGTTCTCTTGCAGAATCAAAACTGAAACCAAAACGAGTTGGATATGGATTTTTTGTAAAATCCCAAATTCCAGTTTCAATCAAAAGTTTATGAGCTTGTTCTATTGTTTGCGAAAATCCCGCTTCTTTCAAAACATTTGATTTTTCTGTTTTACACAAAGCAAATGCTTCAACTTCTCCCATAAATTTTGCATCCTGAGGGAGATTTATTTTTTTTGCCTTTAATCTTTTTAAGAATTCCTCTTTTATTTCTGATTCATGTTCTTTTTCATATTTTTTTTGATTTACAAGATTGATTTCAGCAGAAGTTCGAGGTTTAAAAATTATTTTTCCATTTTTTAATTCTTCTAAATTTTGTAAAAACTCAACTGATGATAATAAAGCATTATAAAATCCCCACACCAAATTTACATCAAATTTACCAAGAGCATATTCTGATAATTCTTGCAAAGATATTGGACTTGAAGAAGTTGAATCATCACTTTGTAAAAGTTCATAGGTTTCTTTTATTTTAGTTTCAAAATTTTGATTGATATTTTCTAAAACTTTTTCAAGTGAAAGACAAGGACCTTCATGAAGTAAAATAATATCTTTTTCGCGAACTTTTTGTTCTGAATAAATTGCTTTTTTTCCAGTTGTAGTTGCTGGTTGAGTACAAAATCGGATAATAAATTTGTCACCATCTTTATCAAGAATAATTGCCACATTAGATTTATATAATACGAGAGAATTCTTTGTCATATAAGTATAATAACAAAAAAAATAAGATTTGGAAATGGAATAAAAAAATGGGGACTGTCCCCACATATAATTTTTTTTCAAAATCCCTATTTTTTTGTCGAAAACAATACAAATATGTCTATATTA